>CAKUYE010000003.1 GCA_934702375.1 uncultured Bacillota bacterium
GGGATTTCTCAGGCTTATTTGCCTTGCATATTTTTTTCTTAGTTATTCAGTTTTTCTTCCCAATTTTTTTCTTTTTCCTGTTGACTTTTCATAGTTGGTCTCAAGGAATTATAAAATATCTACAAATAAAATAACGTTAACCTTAATTTTATAATGGAACGACTTGATTGTCAAGGTTAAACAGCGATTTCAGATATTTTTGTGATGAATATCAAAAACTGCAGATGCAGGTTGATGACCTTCACGGCCTTCAAACCGGAATGATAAGGATCGGCACTTTTTCCAGTGCCGCCACATACTGGCTTCCCAATATTATTAAGGCTTTTCAGAAAGATTATCCGGGGATTCATTATGAATTACTCCTTGGAGACTATCGGGAGATCGAAACCTGGATTGCCGAGGGACGGGTTGATTGTGGTTTTTTGCGGCTCCCCACCCGACCGGAGTTTGAAATAATCCCATTGGAGCGTGATGATTTTCTTGCCGTTCTTCCCGAAGGTCACCCCCTTGCGGTGCTGGAGAAGGTCCCCATTGTTGCCCTCTGCGAAGAACCTTTTATTCTTTTGGAACAGGGTGAAAATGTGGAAGGAATGGATGTTTTTACCCGCTATGGGTTAATACCTAAGGTGCATTGCTCCATTTGGGAAGATTATGCGGTAATGTCTATGGTTGAGATTGGGCTGGGGGTCAGTATTCTGCCGCGGCTGATTTTGCAGAGGATACCCTATTGTATCGTTGCAAAAGAACTGGATGTTCCTGCTTATCGAGATATTGTTTTTTGTCTTAGGGATAAAGATTCCGCTTCTCTTGCAGTTACTCGTTTTCTGGACTATCTTGCGTACCGAAATCCGGAATCGGAATAAAACTTAAAAAAATATGCTCCGCTTGTTGGTATTTCCAAAGCGGAGCATCGGTTTTTTCGGTTATTTTGTGAAGGGTGCCAGTTCTTCACGAATGAAGTAACCCTGGTTGTGACTGCATACAGGGCAAAGGAGAGGAGCTTCCTTTGCGTAAACAATATTTCCGCAGTTCAGGCAGACCCATTTCGTTTCGGTGGGGGATTTGAAGAGCTGATCTTTTTCCATGTAGGAAGCAAAGAGATGAAAGCGCTCTCCATGGCTTTGTTCGATTTCAGCAATCATGCGGAATTGTGCGGCGATTTTGGGAAATCCTTCCCGCTCTGCGGTATCTGCAAAGGCGGGATAAGCACTTTCGAATTCTTCAAATTCATTATGATGGGCGGCCTGAAGCAGAGAGAGCATACTGCTGCCGTCATCTACCGGGTATGCGGCATTGATGGAAATATTTTCTCCCGGCGCACCTTGCTGTAGATGCTGAAAGAAGATTGCGGCGTGAGCTTTTTCCTGATCGGCAGTATAGGTGAAGATCCGTTCAAAAAGGGCGTAGCCTTCGGTCTTTGCTCTTTGGGCGGCAAAGGTGTAACGGTTTCTGGCCTGAGATTCTCCGGCGAAAGCCCGGAGGAGGTTCTGTTTTGTTTCGCTGGCGGCGAAGGATTTGATGTCAATTTCGCCGTTATTTTCCAGAGATGTTGAGGGAATAAACATATTTTTTCTCCTTTCTGTCGTTGTGTTTAGTATTTGGAGAAAAAGACGGATTCATTCATGAAAATTTCTTTAAAAATTCCGCTGTATTCTTCGACATGATGTGGTAAAATATAGGAATACAGAAGGGAATGATATAATGCCCCAAAAACATATTCTAATGATAGAAACCGGCGGTACCTTTGGTACTGACCTGAATGAAAAAGGACTTCGCAGCCTTGGAAACGGTTCTGTGTTTGAGTATCCTGTAATTAAAGAGAAAATTGCTGCCGAAAACTTTACCTTTGATGTGCAGCGGCCTTTTCGGCTTCTCAGCGAAAATATGACGATATCCCGATTGGAGTCTCTCCTTGGGGTGTTGCAGGGAATCGATTTCTCTGCTTATGACGGCGTAATCGTGACGCATGGTACGGATACTTTGGCTTATTCTGTGAATCTTGCAGCCTTTGCTCTGGGTTCTATAGCGATTCCTCTGGTATTTGTTTCTGCAAACCGTCCTTTGGCCGATCCTCTTTCCAATGGTTTGGATAATTTTATCGGTGCTTTGGATATGATTTTGTCCGGAGAAAAGGGTGTGTTTGCCGTTTATCGCAATGGAGATGGACGTATTTATGTTCATTGCGGCGGCAGGCTTCATCAAATGGACAGCCTTCACCCCGGGTTTTACAGTCAGAATGAAGTTTTCTTTGGTGAGCTTATTGATCATCATTTCGTTTATCATGAACATTCTCAAAATCAACGCTGTCCTATGGGTGTGCTGGCTTTTTCGGGGAAAAAACTCAGTTCCGGGATTGTCCAGATCCATCCTTATCCCGGTTTTGACTATCGACGCATCGATATGAATGGCGTTGATGCCGTGATTCATTTTACATACCATACCGGGATGTATTGCGCCGATGGCTATGGTGAAAATTTGGATACTTTACTGATCTCTTTGCCGCAAAGTGTTCCGGTGATGATGGTTGGCGGCACCGGAGGAGAAGAACGTTATGAATCGGCATTGCGAAATGGGGATCGTCTGTGCTTCCTTGACGACACTGCCGGCGAGGCCGTTTATGCCAAGGCGTTGTTGGCCTTTGGTAATATGGAGCGGGAAGATGCCCTTGACTATATGCAGAAAAATATTCTCGGCGAAAGGTTATTGATTTGACCTTGTGCATTTTATATTGAACACGATAAGGAAGGATTTCTGAAGATGAAACGTATATTTTTACTGTTATTTACATTGATGGTAACTCTTTTTGCTTTTACAGCCTGTGGTGAGCAGTCCTTGCCCCAAACCGGAGAAGGTGATGCTATCGGCGACACTTTGCGGATCGGTATGAGCTGTGATAACCCTCCTTTTAGCTGGACTCAGGATGCCGAAGCGGAGGATGATTCTACTTTGCCGCTGAGTAATGGTGACGGCTATGTTGGCGGTTATGATGTGCAGGTTGCAAAAGAAATTGCGGATCAGCTCGGTGTGAATTTGGAGATTGTCCAGTATGATCGCGGCGATTTGATCGGTGCGGTGGAAGATGGCGATATCGATTTGATGATTGCCGGTGTGAATCCCCTGGCGACCAGAGCGGATCGCATTGACTTTACGGACAGCTATTATGATAATGATTATGTCGTGATCGTGCTGAAGGATGGCAGTTATGCGGATGTTACCAAGATCAGCGGTTTTGCCGGTGCTCGAATTACTGCGCAAACGGATTCCTATATCTATACGGATCTGCTGCCTCAAATGGATGATATTAAAATCATGCCCGGTATGACCTTTCATCGTGATATGCGCGTAGCTCTGAGCAATGATATTATTGATGGCTATGTTACGACTCGTCCCGAGGGGATGGAGGCTACTCGGTTGCATCCGGAATACGCAATGGTCACCTTGGGTGAGGATGGCGGCTTTGAAACCGATAGTGAATATTCCTCGGTTGCCATTGGTTTGGCAAAAGGCCGGGATGTTCTTCTGGCCGCCGTAAATGGTGTGTTGCATAAGATTTCCGATGATCAGCGCAGTTTATGGATGGAACGTGCGGTGTACGCCGTACCGGAAAACTATGATGATACAACGACGGAATGATATGAATATGCTGCTCAACGGAATTTTGTTGAGCAGTCATTCTCTTTTGTAAGAGGAGGGAAATGATATGCTTTTTGAAAAAATATCAGTGCTGAATGGGGATTACGCGATCGAAAAGGATATGTATGTGCTGACGAAGGGCAGTGTGATTGCTTATGTCGGAAAAGAACGTCCCGAAGGGGAGCATCGCCGTGTGATCGACGGTCGTCATTTATTCCTGATGCCGGCATTTTACAATGCTCATGGTCATACCCCGATGACAATTTTAAGAGGTTATGGCGAAAACATGGAGCTTTCCCGGTGGCTCAATGAAAAAATCTTTCCTTTTGAAGCGAAGCTTACCCCGGCAATGGTTTACAACAGTACCCTTGTGGGGCTTGGTGAAATGTTTGCCGCCGGTGTGGTTTCTTCTACCGATATGTATTTTAATGGTGAAGCCATTATGAGTGCCTTTGAAAAGAGCGGTGCAAAGCTGAATCTTTCCATTGGTACCACCTGCTTTGATGATCGCGGCTTTTTTGAGTTGAAGGATTATCAGGAAAATGAGCGTCTTTTCAGCTACTGGCATGGCCGCTCCGGCGGTCGTTTGCGTGTGGATATGAGTATTCACGGTGAATATACTTCCTCTCCCAAAGTTGTTGGCGAGGTTGCGGCATATGCCAAGGAAAAACATTGCCGAATGCAGCTGCACCTTTCCGAAACAAAAAAGGAGCATGAAGAATGTATTTCCCGTCATGGGAAAACACCGGCACGTTATTTTTATGATCTGGGACTTTTTGATGTTCCCGCAACGGCAGCTCATTGCGTGTGGCTTTCCAAAGAGGATATGGCCTTATTGGCGGAAAAAAAGGTTACTGTGGCCACTTGCCCTGTCAGCAATATGAAGTTAGCCAGCGGTATTGCAGATATTCCTGCAATGGAGCACAGCGGTCTTCGTATCGCTTTGGGTACCGACGGCGCTTCCAGCAATAACTCCTTAGGGATGTTTGATGAAATGAAAACACTTTGTCTTGTGCAACGGGTTGGCAGCGGTGATCCCGGGGCTTTGTCGCCGGAAAAGGCGCTGGAATATGCCGGAAAGAATGCGGCGCTTTCCCAGGGACGTGATGATGCCGGTGTCATTGCGCCGGGATATCGTGCCGATTTTGCCGTACTGGATATTGACAAACCGCATTTTTATCCTACACAGAATCTGGTGAATCATCTTGTTTACAGTGCAAACAACAGTGATGTTGTGATGACTGTTTGCGACGGCAACATTGTCTATGACCACGGAGAATTTCCCACCATTGATATGGAAAAGGCGGTTTCGGTGATGCAGCAGGACTTTGAAACCGTTTTGAAGGCGCTTTAAGCACTTTTCTTACAGAAAAGGTTGCTTTTCCCGTGAGAATAGATTAAAATAAAGTATTGGATAAATATCTAAAATAGGAACAAGCTAAGGTATGATCTTATGAGTAAAAATGATAATACACCGGAAAATTCGGAGTTTTCCTTTGTCCCACGGGAGGAAGGTATAGAGTCCGGTGTAGAAGCCGGGGTGGAAGATATCGAAGCGGTTGCAGATGAAGTCGTAAAACCTCCGGCGAAATCAAAGCAGGCACATAAAAAGAAATCGAAGGCCAAAAAGAAGAAAAAAAAGAAATCAAAGAAAAAAGGGCGCAAAAATAAAAAGAAGAGTCGGCTTGCAACGATCGTATTCGTGATTGTCCTTCTTTGTCTGGCGGTTGTTTTTGGTTGGATGGGCTATGTAGGTGCCTATCTGTATCCCCTTTTCTTTGGCTCTGCCGCAGAGGACACCGGGAATGCGGCTCCCATTACCGAAGAGCAGAAAGAAGCCTTTGCTTCCGGACAGATGGTTGTTTTGATGATGGGGTCGGATCGCCGGGAAGGCTGGGATATGAGCCGCAGCGATACCTTAATGGTTGCTTTTGTGGATCTTGATCAAAAGCAGATCCGTTTGCTTTCGATTCCTAGGGATACGTATATTACGATCCCTACCAGCGGAGAACAAACAAAGATCAATCATGCCTATGCCTTTGGCGGTGTGGAATTGACAAAGCAAACTCTGGAATCAAACTTTGGCATCAAGCCGGATTATTTTCTTGATGTGGATTTTCAGGGCTTTATTGATGTTGTGGATGCCCTTGGCGGCATTACCCTTAATGTCCCGATGAAAATGTACTATCCCGACGAAGGCATTGATCTGGAACCCGGTGTGCAGGAGTTGGATGGCTCAAAAGCATTGCAGTTCTGCCGCTTCCGCAGCGATGGCAAAGGAGATCTTGGTCGTGTTGACCGTCAGCAGGCATTTCTTGTAGCGCTGAAGGAAGAAATGTTCCAGGCCGGTACTCTATTGAAAATTCCGGAAATTTGTACCGCAGTGATGTCCAATATGCAGACGGATTTTACTGGGACTCAAATGTTGGAAATTCTTTTGCAGCTAAAGAATGGCGTGGATTTCCAGACTTATCAACCGGATGGTATTCCTGACTATAAAGACGATATCAGTTACGTATTTACGACAGAAAAAGGGCAGCGTCTTATTGATGCATTGGTATCCTTTGATGATATTCCCTCGGATATCAAGGCGACAACGGATAAGGTTGATGTTACGCCCGATGGAGCAGAAAGCAATAATAATTCCGATACAACAGGGGAATGATATAGTGAATCTCAAAGAAATAAAGATTCTGGGCCTAAAAGTTCATAATGTCGATATGGCAGGTTCTCTGGCCTGTATTGATGAAGCTCTTGCCGGTAATCGCTTGTTTCGTGTCATCACGCTCAATGCCGAGATCGCCTACGGAGCTTACGGAAATGAAGAATTAACTGCGCTGATCAACTCTGCGGATTTGGTCACTCCCGATGGAAGCGGTATCCTTTGGGCTGCCGCAAAAAACGGAGTGAATATTAAGGAACGTGTTTGCGGCATTGACCTGCTTATGGCCTTGATGGAGCGCTATGACAAAGGACAGCACGGTTTTTATTTTCTCGGTGCAAAACCGGAAGTGGTAAAAGCGGCTTACCGCCGGATCTGCGAAAAATACCCGGCTCTTCATTGCTGCGGCTATCATGATGGTTATTTTGGCACCGAAAACAGCGATGCCATTGCTGCGGAGATTGCCGCAAGCGGAGCGGATATTCTTATTGCCGCTATGGGTGCGCCTTTTCAGGATCGTTGGATCGCTTCCTATGGAGATGCCTGCGGTGTAAAGGTGGGTATTGGTGTCGGCGGCAGTTTTGATGTGATCTCCGGTAATGTGAAGCGCGCTCCGCTGTTTTTCCAACGTGCGCGATTGGAATGGTTATATCGGCTTTTTGCTGATCCTTCCCGTTGGCGCAGGACGATGATTTTACCGAAATTCATGCGTTTGGTGATGAAACAACGAAGAAAATAGGGGGAAAGAAGCATTTTTTTATAAAAATTGCTTCTTTTTTCATTTTTATATCAGAAAAAACTTGATGAACCGATCATTTTTGGGTACAATATAGTGTAGACTAAGGATAAGTATGAGCTTGACCATATACAGCGATGTCTGTTGTCTAAATATGAAAATATGAATGGAAGAAGGAAAAAAACATGGCAAAGGTATGTATTTCCGGATATTATGGTTATGACAGTATCGAGCATGAGCTGATGCTGCTTAGCCTTGTCAATGCACTGCGCCGTCAGGCAAATGATATGGAGATCGTGGTTTTTTCCGCTGCTCCCGAAAAAACCGAGGATACTTTTGATGTTGTTGCGGTAGACAGTGCCAATCAAGAACAGTTGAAACGGGAGTTGAAAACGGCTGATTTGCTGATTTGCGGCGGCGGTCATTTATTGAAAGAAACGGAAGACCTTGGCGATATTAAATATTACGTCAAATTGATGAAGACAGCTCTTCATATTGATCTGCCGGTGTTTATTTATCATCAGACATTTCTGCCTTATGCTTCTTCCCGAGCAAAGGCAATGGTGGCATCGGTATTGAAAAAGGTGCGGAAAATTTCTGTTTCTGATCGGGAAAGTGCCGATGTTCTTCAGGATATGGGGTTACGTCGCGGCCGTATTCATGTGACCGAAGATCCTCTGCTGGTTTTGGGTGAAGTTGACCCGGATTGGACTCTTATTGAGATTGATGATGAAGAAAAAAAGGCTCCGGCTCAGGATACGGAAGGCGCGGAAGCAATCGTTGCCGAAAAGAAAACGGCGCCGATCAATTATGACGGTATGGATGTTGAAATTGAAATCCGTATTGTGGACAAGGTTGATCCTGCTCCGAAGGCTTCCCCGGCTCCGAAAAAAGCAAAAAAAGAAGAGCCCGCTGCAAAAACTCCAAAATCGGTACCGAATCGTCCTCAGAATTTGGCCCGTATTGTCCCTGCTTTTTGGAAAAAACCAGGAGAGAAGTTTGCAGCCTTTATCTTATCTCTGCAGACAGAATTTCCGGTAACGCAGGTTACCGCTATGGCGGATTATATGATCGAACAGGGGTTTCAAGTGGTATTCCTTCCCTTGCATTATCCTGAGGATATGCACTTTGCAAAGGAAATTATGAGCTTGATGGAACATCCTGCATATGATGTTGCGGCCATGCTTACGCCTCAGGCTTTGTTTACGGCGATAAAAGAAGTGGATTTTGTCTTTACTTCAGAATATTATCCTATGCTGATTTCTGCAGTATGCAAAAAACCCTTTGTATCTCTTTGTCATTCGGAACAATCGGAACATCTCGTAACGGAATTGGGGCTTACGCCTGCCGGTAATTTATCGGAATATGACGGGGAAGCCTTTGTTCGCAATTTCAAAGCTGCGGTTGCCGATCCTGCCGCAATTGTTCATGCGGTGGAAGAGCATTTGCCTGCCATTCAGGAAAATGCTGCCTTTGGTGACGAACAGCTGGAAATGATTTTTGCTCAAATTGAAAGAAAACGGGCCCGAGAAGAACGAGCAGGTATTTCTCACACTTCAAAAAGTTCCGGATTGGAATTTCCTACGGAACAGCTGAAAGGCATTTTCTCCTTTGGGAAAAAGAAGAATAAATCCGAGGATGAACCTGCCTGGGAAGAAGATGCCACCGAGGAAGCTTTGGAAGATGCCATAGAGGATGAAGAATTCCTTGAAAATGCAACTCCCGTAGAGGATGCAGAAATCGCAGCAGAAACGGATTCGCTTGATGAGGATACCGCCGAAGCCGAAGTTGATGAAGAAGAAACGGAAACTTCGAAAGAGGACTTAAAATAAATGAGGGATGTTTCGCCGAATGCAACGGCATCGTCGCAGCTGAAGAAAAATGTTACAACCGCCACCGTCATTATTCTGCTGATGAATCTTACTTCTCGTGTCTTGGGGTTTTTACGGGAAATGGTGATTGCCCGGGTCTTCGGTGCAACAATGTACACGGATGCCTATCTGATTGCCTACACGCTGCCCTATTCTGCTCAGCAGATCGTGGGCTGGGCGATTGTGTCCGTAACGGTTCCGGTGATTACAAAGCACATTGTTGAAGGTGATCGGACTGCGGCGGATCTGGCCGGGAATTATTTTATCAATACAACGGCTTGGCTGATGCTGCTCGTATCGGCTCTTGGTGTTTTAGCTGCTCCATTGCTGGTCAAAATATCAGCGCCATCTCTTGATGCCGCTACTGCTGATCTTGCAGTGAGGATGACCCGGATCATGTTTCCTTCGGTATTCTTCGTTTGTATCGGCATGGTTTTCACCGGAATTTTAAATGCTCATCGGCGTTTTGCTGTTGCCGCATTTGCTCCGGCTCTCAGTAACCTTATCATTATTCTGGCCGTATGTTTTGCCGGATCTGTCTGGGGAATCTGGGGCCTGGCTGTCGGTACTCTGGTGTCCTTTATCTTTTTTCTTCTGGTGCAGATCCCCTCGGCCATTGCCGCCGGGTGGCGCTATCGTCCTTGTTTACCGCATCATGATGAAGAAATTCGTTTGGCTTTGTCTTCTCTGATTCCGATCATCTTGGGAATGTCGGTAAATCAGATTTATTATATCTTGAATCGTTTTTTTGCCTCGGGATTGGCCGAGGGAAGTATCTCTGCGCTGAATTATGGTGCAAAATTAGCTCAGTTTCCCGTTGGGGTTTTTGTCTCTGCTGTGGCTGTGGCCATCTATCCGTTGTTAACGGAATATGCAATCTGTAAGGATTTGAAGCAGTTTCGCAATACGTTGGAGCGCGGTCTAGGCATCGTTTTGTTGCTGACAGCGCCGGCTGCCGCCGGTTTGTTTGTTTTACGGGTTCCGATCATTCGCATCCTTTTTGAGCATGGCGCTTTTACTGCCGCAGATACGGCCAATGCTGCTTCTGCATTACTCTTTTATGCGATCGGTTTGGTGGCATATGCCCTGATCATGGTATTGCTGCGTGTATTTTTTGCCTTTTCGGATGTGAAAACACCGGTCATTGCCGGTATTGCCGGTATTGCGGCGAATATTGTTGTGAGTCTTGTAACTCTGGATTGGATGGGGCATAACGGACTTGCTTTGGCAACTACGATGGCGAGTATCGTTAATATGATGGTCTTTTTCTTGTTTTTAAGAAAGCATTTACCGGATATGAATTTTGGTCCGATGGTGATTTCTTCGGCAAAGATCCTTATTTCCACTGTCATTATGGCCGTTGCCGTAGCTTTTTATATGCGTGCTGCTGCGGGGCTGGGAGATGCCGGGATAATTCTTGGCGGCATTTTTATTGGTATTGTCGTTTACTTGCTTAGTGCTGTTTTTCTGCGGATCAGAGAATGGCTCTGGCTGAAAGAAATGATTTGGAAAAAAATCGGCAGAGAAATCCGCCGTTAAAGAGTGTAGTTTTATGATTAGAGTGATTCTGGCCTTTTTGGTTGCATTTGCGGTAGCGATATTTGTTACACCGCAAACAAAAAAGCTGGCAATGAAACTGGGGGTTTATGATGAACCCGATGCCAGAAAAGTACATAAGGGACTCATGACCCGTATGGGCGGTTTGGGAATCTATGCGGGGTTTCTCTGCGGTTTTATTGTTTATGGCGATTTTTCCCGGATAACCATGGGGTTGATGTTGAGTGCAACTTTTGTCACTGCCGTGGGATTTTACGATGATGTAAAGAATATTTCGCCAAAGCTGAAATTGCTGGGACAGATTGTCGCTGCATTAATTCTGATGATCTTCGGTTTTCATTTGGAATATATTACGATCCCTTTTACGGACGTGATTGTTGACATTGGCTGGTGGGGATATCCTGTTACGCTTCTTTGGGTTGTTGGTGTTTGCAACGCTGTGAATTTAATTGACGGCCTGGATGGATTGGCTTCGGGGGTTTCTTCCATTGCAGCGTTATCCATTGGTGTCGTTGCCTATGTTAGCGGCCTTACTTATGTTACGGCTCTTTGTCTTGTTTTGGTCGGCAGTATTATTGGGTTTTTAAAATGGAATTTTCATCCGGCATCTCTTTTTATGGGGGATTGCGGTTCGTTGCTTCTGGGGTTTATCTTGTCGGTATTTTCTTTGATGGGGTTATCCGAAGGGGTGACACTGATCGGGCTTGCTGTTCCTGTATTAATTTTGGGAATCCCGATTTTAGATACTCTCTTTGCCATCATCCGCAGAAAAATCAGCCACAAGCCTGTATTTCAGGCGGATAAGGGGCATTTTCACCATCGACTCCTGGATATGGGGTTGAGCCATAGGGATACGGTTTTATTTATTTATTCGATCACATTTTTGTTTGGTGCCATGGCGATTCTCATCACCTTGTTGCCTACGGTCTATAGTATTCTTGCTTCTCTCATGGCGCTTTTGCTGATTTTTGCCGGCGCTTTGAAGCTGGGGATCTTTCATATAACAGAAGATAAAGAAAAATAGTGAAAAGGAGTGAAAAACTGTGGGGAAAAAAGTGCTGACGGTCGTTCTCGTAATCATTCTTAGTTTCGCTGTTGGCTTTTTTGCCGGTATGGTTGTGCAAAATGGCGGATTTAAAGGAGTCTTTTCCTTTATCTCCCAAGGTGAAAAGACGGAAGATACGGTGGATATGACCGGTAAAACCGTAAGTGTTGGCCAGAATACTGCCAATGTCTATGAAAAGGCCGATGCGAATTCTAAAGTGATCTATTCCATGAGCAATGGAGAAACCGCTACCTGCGTAGAGCAGACCGATGATTGGTTAAAGTTGGAGATTATCGAAGGCGTTTACGGTTACGCTCATGCCAAACTCTTTACTTTGGCATCGGATTATTCTACCGCGAATGATTCGGAAACACAAACCACCAAAACACCGGAAAAAACGTATGTTAAACCTACCGTCAATGTTCTGGATATCTATGCCGGAGAATCTTCAGATTATGATATCGTTGCAACGGTGGAGTCCGGAGCTGTATTGGAATTGACAGAAAAAGGACAGACCTGGTCCAAGGTTACGACTCTTGACGGGAAATCCGGCTACGTTATGACCGAGGATATTGAAACGACAGAATATGATCCCAATGCCATGGTGGTGGAAGTGACTCATAGCTTTGTAAATTTGCGCAGCGAGGCATCTTCGGATTCTGATAAGGTAGGCTCTTTAAGCGAAGGGGATACTGCCGAATATTTGGGCGAAGAGGAAAATTTCTATCGTATTCGCACTGAAGACGGCACGGAGTGCTACGTAAGCAAGGATTATACGGAGTTGAAGAATACCTCCGGAGACAGCGCGGACACAAGCTCCGCCAATAACGATAACACAACGGAATAATTCATGAAATGCAGAAGCTCCGATATCTCTGAATGAAGAGAATATCGGAGCTTTTCTTATTTATTGCTCGAAAATGAGAATTTTGGGGTTTTCCTTTGCTGCAGCGTAAAATACTTTTAAGAAACCTCGAGGTAAGGTTTTGCTTTCTTTTAAAATCAAATGGAGCTCCTCGGGGCTCTCCGTCAGGCAATCAAAGAGGGCATCCAGATTTTTGCCGTACCAATCGGGGAATTCCAGTTCCTTGAGGAGAAATTCGTGGAGTTTTTCCGCTGTTTGCATTTTCGTTGCATCGATGATGATTTCTTTCATGTTATTCCTCTCCATAGAGCAATTCGAAGGAATTGTAATGGTCTTCGGTGTAGTAGATCAAGCCATCATTGGAAAATACAATACGTTTCGCACCGCGACTGTCTTTTCCCTGGGTGTCGATATCACATTCGGTATAGGTTCGTCCATCGGCTTCCGGAAGAAGACCTTCGTAATTGCCAAAATAACTGCCTCCAATGGATTTCCCCGGGGCATAGGGTTCTAATGAACCGCCTTCCCATCCCAGTTCCTGGGCTTCTTTTTTGGAAATATAATTGTCTGGTAGATGTCCGTAGATATGAATATAGGCGGCTACCTCTTCCTTTGATGTATAGGTACCATCCTCTTGGATCTCAGAGCCTGTTTGATCCTGCGTTGTTGATTCTATGGTGACGCTTTCAGTATCGCCGTTTGCTGTTGTGAAGGCACTGCAGGCTCCAAAGGAAAAGATCATGCAGAGCATAAGCAGTATGGATAATAGTTTTTTCATTTTGAACCTCCTTGTGATTCTTTATTATAGCGGAAATTGTCTTTGATGACAATGAAAATCTGCTGGTTTTTCGGGTATGGAAATTTCTTTTTCAGGGTAAACTGAAGAAAAAGACGGAGGTATATGAAAATGATCGAACAAGATACGATTAAATTGTTGAGGGAGTGTGATGCCGGCATCAAAATGGGGGTTTCTGCCATTGATGATGTTTTGAATGATGTTTCCGAAGTGAGTTTGAAACATCGCCTTGGAAAATGCAAAAATGAGCATATAAAATTGAAAGATGAAATTCAGGATTTGCTGGATCAATATCATGATGACGGTAAAGAGCCCAACCTGATTGCCGAAGGTATGTCCTGGATGAAAACGAATGCCAAGATGATGATGGATCCTTCGGATGCTACGATTGCGGACTTGATGACCGATGGCTGTAATATGGGAGTGAAAAGTCTGAGCCGCTACTTGAACCAATATGCGGCTGCCGATGAACGCTCCAAAGATTGTGCCAAACGATTGATCCGGATGGAGTCGGATCTTTCCACTGATTTGCGCTCCTATCTTTGATTTTTTATGGATATCCCGGCATAAGTGATTCGATACTTTGGGAAAATTTCTTTCTCCCGTATTATCTTTTATGTTCGGGATTCTTTCTTTTCCGGAGAATTCCGTAATTTTCTTGTACTTAGGCGGATAAATGATATTTACAAAACCGCCAAAAAAGTGGTAAACTATAAGTACCTGGAGGAATTTTCATATGGATGAGCTGAAACGAATCGTTGCCGAAAATCTGATCCGTTTGCGCCAAAATTCGGGAATGACTCAAGCGGATCTGGGAGAAAAATTAAATTATTCCGATAAAACAGTATCCAAATGGGAACGGGCAGAATCGCTGCCCGATGTCTATGTTTTAAAGCAGATCAGTACCATTTTTGGTGTGACTATTGATATGCTCCTCTCGCCCCACGGAAAAGAGGACTTTGAAATAGAATCCACAGAAACAAAAGAGAAGGAATGGTCTTATAGCAGCAATATGATCACGATGATCTCTGTATTTAGCATATGGACCTTGGCTTTGCTTATTTTTGTGGTGCTTTGGGTAAACAAGATCGTTTTTCCCTTGGTATTTCTTGTTGCGATCCCTATTTCTCTGGTGGTATTGCTGGTAATGCGATCTGTTTGGAATCAGGGACGCTATAATTATTGGGTTGTTGCCGCATTGGTACTCAGTTTATTTGTGTTGGTTTATTTTTGTTTTTGGAGCAGCAAACCCTGGCAAATGTGGCTTCTGGTGATACCGGCAGAGCTTCTTGTTTACATGGGATTTCGTGTGAAACGCCGTTAACAGGTGTCTCTACTTGGTGTAGAGTGAATATTTTGGGCCGTAGAGTTGATGGATTTCAATTCTACGGCTCATTTATTTCTTGGAGAGTTTCAAAGTGATGGAAAAGGTTGATTTTTTCATTGGGAAAGGATAGAATATTTTAAGACTAATCAATAAAAATATTCTCGGAGGGAAATATGGCTAATTATGTTTTGAGTTGCTGCTCCACTGCAGACCTCACGGTAGAGCATTTGCGGCGCAGAAATATTTCATTTGTATGTTTTCATTTTTCTTTAGACGGTGTGGAATACGCCGATGATATGGGTCAGTCTATGGCCATTCATACCTTTTACGAAAAAATGATTGCCGGGGCGGAAACTTCGACCTCCCAGGTGAGCGTTGGTGAATTTTGTGAATATTTCACCGGTTTGCTTTCTGCCGGTAACGATGTTTTACATATCTGTCTTTCTTCCGGGCTTTCCGGTTCTTATTTCTCGGCGGTTAGTGCTGCGGAAATGATGAAAGAACAGTTCCCGGATCGTAAGATCTATGTTGTGGATTCTCTTTGTGCCTCCAGTGGTTATGGTCTTTTTATGGATGGTCTTGCGGATCAGCGGGATAAAGGTTTGGATCTGGAAGCCCTTAGAGATTGGGCAGAAGAAAATAAACTGCGGATGCAGCATTGGTTTTTCTCTACGGATTTGAAATGGTATGTGAAAGGCGGTCGGGTTTCCGCCCCTGCCGGCTTTATCGGCGGTATTTTAGGAATCTGCCCGGTACTGCATATGGATGCCGAGGGGCATTTGATTCCCTTTGCCAAAGCCCGTACAAAGAAAAAAGCCATCAAAGCGGTTGTGGATCAAATGATTGCTCTGGCGGACGGTGGTACCGATTACAATGGCAAATGTTATATTTGCAATTCCTATTGTCTTGATGATGCCAGAGCCACTGCGGAGCTGGTTGAAAAGACCTTTCCGTATCTGAATGGTGCCGTTGAGATCTATGACATCGGTACGGTGATTGGGAGTCATACCGGCCCCGGAACCATCTCCATTTTCTTCTGGGGAAGTCCCAGAGAATAAAACTTAAAACGAATCTTTGGAGAAGCTGCAGAGATGTGGCTTCTCTATTTTGATTGGCGGTGTTGTATTGACATAAAACGGCGCTATGATACAATAGAATCATAGGAAGGGAGGGCACGATAGTATGATGACAATGGTAATGATGATTTGTTGCTATCCGATCCTATGGTTGATGATTGCAATTTTTGCCTGGGCGGCAAAGCGGCGCGGAAGTATTGTTCTCGGTATGAAATTGCCGGAAGGCTGTGCAGATGATATGGAGGTAAACGCACTTGCTCGACGATGTCGCAAAGTGTTGTGGTTCTCCGGGATCCCGCTTACTTTGGTGTTATTGCCGATCTTTTGGATCCCTTATGAATCGGTGTCCTTTACGGTTTGGATGACCTGGATCCCACTGATGATTCTTTTTCCTTTTCTTGTCCTGGGCTATTATCATCGGCGTTTGAAGAAACTCATTGCGGTAAGAGGATGGGAACTGGGCGAAGAAGAGCGCCATTGGTGGTTGGGACTGTTTTACTATGATCCTCAGGATCCACGGACGACGGTAAAAAAGCGAATCGGAACCGGTTCAACTATGAACATAGCCCGACCCGGCTGCAAGATCGTTTTGGCCTTTGTTTTTCTTTGTCTTTTGTCTATGCCTTTGCTGGGCATCTGGATGATGGCAGAGGACTTCTCTCCTCGGGTGCTCACGGTAACGGAAGACTCCATTACTGCCGAACATTTAGGCTCTGATACGGTGGCTTATGACGATATCTCTGATATTGCGCTGCTTCGGGAAATGCCCCGACATCATCGTTCTTCCGGTTATGAAATGACATATATTGATAAAGGCATTTTTCATGTGGATGGTTATGGTCGCTGCAGGATTTGTATCGACCGTCGAGATCCGTATTTTTTGGTGATGATGACCGCGGATGAGACCTATATCTTTAGTGTTGCAACGCAAAAGGATGTGGAAACTGTCATCGATCATGTGGAACCGAAGTAACAAAAAAATAAAAGTAAAGCTAGCTTTACATTACAATGTTTCTATGGTATACTGTATGTAAAGTTAGCTTTACTTTTTAGGGAGGTCATCATGAAAAATCGAATTGCCGTTTTAAGAAAGGAGCGGGGCCTTACCCAGCAGGCTTTGGCTGAAAAACTCTCGGTATCCCGTCAAACTGTGATATCTTTGGAAAACGGACGTTATAATCCCTCAATCCGTTTGGCCTACGATATTGCAAAGATTTTTGATTGTATCATAGAAGAGGTATTTCTTTTTGAAGAGGAGGATGTAAAATGAAAAAAATTACGGGTCGTTTTCTTTGGCTTATCGTATTGACTTTATGTGGTATTGGTCTTATTATTGCCGCCGGTTTTGGGTTGGTGGATAGCTTTTGGTCCGGTATGGGCTGTGGATTTCTTGCAGTGGGTGGCCTTCGCCTGATTCAGCTTGTCCGGTATAAAAAGAATGCAGAATATGCAGAACGTTTGGAGGTTAGTGTCCACGATGAACGAAACCTCTACCTGGCGGAAAAAGCCAGATCCTGGAGCTTTTACTGGAGCATTCTTTTGGAATGTATTGCCGTGATTGTGTTGCGCATATGCCAGTATCCGATGCTTTCTACGACGATGGGGCTTTTAATCTGTTGTCAATTGGTGCTGTATTGGGGCTCCTGGCTGTATTTAAAGAAAAAGCACTAAAGAGAGGTTTTGTCAGCTATGAACAAATCCGTAACGATGCAGGTGATTGCACATATCCACAATGATTTTAAAACGAAATTTGGATTACCTCGCCAAAGCGGTTTGGTCACGGAACTGTCTTCGGTGATCGTTTTTGAACCGCCTTACCGTGATCCGGCGGCTTGCCGTGGTTTGGAGGATTACAGCCACCTTTGGCTATTGTGGCAGTTTTCCGGCTCTCATGAAAAGAACTGGTCAGCTACGGTGCGGCCCCCGCGGCTTGGGGGAAATCGGCGTATGGGAGTTTTTGCTACACGTTCTCCTTATCGACCCAATCCTGTAGGGCTTTCCTCGGTAACCTTAAAAAAAATTGTTTATGACGAAGGCCAAGGGCCATTACTTTACGTTGGCGGTGCAGACCTTATGGACGGTACGCCCATCTTTGATATCAAGCCCTATCTGCCCTTTACCGATAGTCATCCCGAAGCCGTTGGAGGCTTTTCCGCTGCCATTGCTCCTTACCGGCTGCAGGTTGAGTTTCCGCCGGAGCTTTTGATGAAGATTCCTTTGGAAAAAAGAGAGAGTCTTCTTGGGGTATTGGCAGAAGACCCCCGACCGGCATATCAAAAGGATCCGGAGCGCATTTATGGAATGCCCTTTGGTTTATGGGATGTTCGTTTTCGTGTTGACGAGAATGGTGTTTTGACCGTAACGGATCTAATCTGTGAAGATAAGAAAATATAACCGAAGGGAAGAGTTTTTATTGCTCTTCCCTTCGGTTTTTTATCTGTGATTTTTGATTATAGTTTGATTTCGCCGCTGAGAATTTTCTGGTAATCTTCGTAGTTTTTCCGCAGCAAGTTGGGGATATCAAGACCATAGGGACATTTCTTTTTGCATTTGCCGCAATCTTTGCAGGTTTCGATCTTCTTCATTTCTGTTTGCCATTTTTCAGTCAGGTATGGCTGATAGGGAGAACGGCGCATCAATAAAGACATACGGGCGCATTGATTAATGCGGATCTCCTGGGGGCAGGGCATACAGTAGCCGCAGCTGCGGCAAAATTCACCTGCCAGCTCCCGGCGATCTTTTTCAATGATGGTCTGTATTTCCGGGGTAAGGGTTGGAGGATGCTCCATGTAGCTTAAAAACTCGTCCAGCTCCCATTCGTGTTGGATTCCCCAAATCGGTAAGACGTTATCAAATTTTGCCAAAAATGCATAGGCTGCGGCAGAATGATTGATCAGACCGCCGGCAAGGGATTTCATCGCGATAAAGCCCATATTCCGTTCCTTACATTTTTTTACCAAATTCAATTCCGGTTCCCCGGCAAGATAACTAAAGGGGAATTGCAATGTTTCGTAAAGGTCGGAGTCGATACATTCCTCTGCCACGGTCAGTGAGTGAGCTGTAACGCCGATGTGCCGGATCTTTCCCTTTTTCTTTGCTTTTTCCAATGTTTCGTATACGCCGGTGCCGTCGCCGGGACGATAGCATACCGGTGCTAAATGGATCTGATAAATATCAATGTAATCGGTTTGCATCAATGTCAGCGATGTTTCTAGATCTTTTTCAATTCCCTCCGGAGTGCGGCTCATTGTTTTTGTAGCAAGATAGATTTTTTCTCTGGGAATGTAATCGCCAAAGGCACAGCCGATCTTTTCTTCACTGTCTGTATATGCCCGAGAAGTATCAAAAAAGCTCATCCCGCCATCGGCAGCTTTACGTAAAATTTTTATTGCGGTTTCTTTGTCGTCTCTCTGGATCGGCAAAGCTCCAAATGCATTTTGTTCTACGGTGATATTTGTACTTCCTAATGTGATTTTTGCCATGTTCATCACTTCCTGCGTTTTTCTTTTTATTATACCGCAAAGTTTATGTCTTTTGCAAGTGTAGAATCCTTTGAGCAGGTCATTCTCTTCTCGGGAGAGGGGATTCTCTTTGGTGAAATACCTGCGGAGCGGAGAGGGAGAGCGGCTTTATCCGGAAGTAGGTTGTGTTTCGGCTTATTTTTGATTAAGATAAAGTGCATACGGAAGAAAAAGGAGTTTGTTGGAAATGATACAAATTTTTACGGATACTTCGGCGGCATTGCCTCAAGAACTGACGGATCGTTATGGTTTGAAGGTGATCCCCTTTCCCTATATGGTAGACGGAGAAGAATTCTTTGCGGCGACGGATGGTTCCTTTGACGGTAAAACCTTTTATCGGGCCATGCGCAACGGCGCGGAAGTAAAGACCTCCATGATCAACGCTTTTACGTATTACGACGCTTTTGAGGCTGCAGCCAAAGCCGGTGACGAAGTGATCTATATTGGTATGTCCAGCGGGATCAGTGGAGCCTATAATGAATCCACCGTTGCGATGAATTCTCTGCGAGAGCAATACCCCCACCAACGTTTTGCCGCTGTGGATACAAAAGCTGCGGCATTAGGAGAGGGTATGCCGGTTTTGATCGCTGCAAAAATGTTGGCGGATGGAGCTTCCTTTGAGGATATTGTGGAGGAACTGTATCGGCGTATTCCTCATATGTGCCAATTCTTTACCGTGGATGATTTGGAGTACTTGAAACGCGGCGGCCGCATTTCAAAAATATCGGCGGTGTTGGGTACGGTATTGAATGTGAAGCCCATATTAAAAGGGGATGACGATGGGAAGATTGTCCTCTTTCATAAAACCCGCAGCCGGAAAAAGGCTTTGGATTATCTTGCCCAGATGTATCGGGAAAAACAGATGGATCCCGGGGAACCCGTTGGCATAGCCCATGGTGATTGCGCCGGAGATGCGGCTTACTTGGAATCAAAGCTTCGGGAAAGCGGCTGCACCGGTGAGATCCTTACAGTTTGGTATGAGCCGGTGACAGGCTCTCATGTTGGCCCCGGGACCGTTGCCATGTTCTTTTGGGGACACGAGCGCTGATGAAGTCATTTCTAAGGAGGCAGGAAAGATATGTTGCAAAGAATCCCTCTTGATCAAAGAGTTTTACCGGATTATACCTGGGGTGAAGAAAAAATGAACATGATCACCCATATCGTTGGCGGAGCCATTGGCGTGGTCGTTTTGGTATTTGCAGTGCTTATTGCGGCCTTTCACGGAAACGGCTGGGGAGTGGTGAGCGGCGCTGTTTATGGGGCTTCGTTGATCCTTCTTTACAGTGTTTCTGCGACCTACCACGGTTTGCCTCAGTGTACCGGGAAAAAGGTGATGCAGGTCATTGACCATTGTACCATTTACGTTCTTATCGCCGGGACTTATACACCGATTGTGCTCACGGCAATGCGTCCCCTTTATCCGACGTTGGCCTGGGTAATTTTTGGTATCCAGTGGGGAGCGGCGCTTATCGCTGCAACCTTTACCGCCATTGACTTAAAACGGTACAGCAAACTTTCTATGGCGTGCTATATTATTATGGGCTGGATGATTGTGTTGACCCTGAAGCCCACCATTGCAGCAGTTTCCTGGAACGGTTTTTGGTGGTTGCTGGCCGGCGGTGTGGCTTATACCGTAGGGGCGGTGCTTTATGGTAAAGGGAAAAAGAAACGGTATTTTCATTCGGTATTCCATATTTTCGTCGATCTGGGTAGTATATTACAGGCGGTCTGTATTCTTTTCTATGTGTTATAAAATACTTTTGAACATAAAAAAGGCGGCAATGCTTTAAGAAAAGGCATTGCCGTTCTTTGTCGATGGTAATTTCTTCAGGCGAGAAGGCTGACGATTTTATCGACTTCCTTTACCGTGAGATAGTTTCTCGGGTAATGAATTGCATGGTCAATCGCTGCCGGGCTGGTCAGAATGCATTCATGCTCAATGGGGCTGTTGTTGTGAATCAAGTAAGTGTAACCCTCAATTCGAGCATTGACGCCAAAGTATTTAAAGTAATGGGCTAAAATATATTTTTGCCGCCGTAGTTGGCGGATAGGATTTGTGAGAGTGGATAAGTAAATAATACCGTTACGGGAGAGGTAGCATTTTTGCCAAATTTTGTCTTCCGCACCTCCTTGAAGGCAGCCGGAGTAATTTTTTACCTCAATAATGAACACGCCCTTTTTATTGACAATGACAATATCCATTTCGGCAATGCGATCCTGATAAGACACTACGACATTGCGAAAAATGTAATCGTCATCGTTAAGAATCGCATAGGTGATGTTATAAACAATTTCTTCTCCCAAATCTCCTGCGGCTCTGAGCCGGGCATCTAACAATGCCATCTCCCGTTTGGCCTGATCTTCCTTGAGATGTTTTTCTAAAATGAGGTTCGCTTGCTGTTCTTGAAACCGTAGTTCTTCCTTTTGTTGTTCTCTTTTTGCTTTACGGCCGGCCTTCCTCGCTTTGGCTTTGGCTGTCGGAACATTTTTATGGGAGGGCTTTTCCGGCGGAGCTTTCCGCTCTTTTGCTCGCTCTGCCTTGGATTTCTTTGATTTTGATCGTGTGGATCTTGGTTTTTTCGTGATTGCCGGTTCCGATCTTTCCGGTGGTTTTTCAATCTCCGGCTTTTTATCTTCCGGTGATTCGTTTTCTGCTTTGCGGCTTAAAAATTCCCTGACCACCATAATGATGGATAGGCATATAGCAATCACGATGAGAAAGATAATGACTCCCATCAGGGCATCCTCCTGAATGACTCTTTTCTGCTTTTAGATCTTTTGATTCTGCTTATGTCTCTTCGTTTATCCTGCGTTAAAAAAATTAATACAAATCATCGGCTATCTATGGTTATAATTCGCTGTAGTTGCTGGAAATCCTTTTTAAAAAGTTTATTGCGGTATATTTTGTGAAAACATTATTTTAAAAGTGTTTTCGTAAAGGCAGAAAGAAGGAAACAAGTCTTAATCTCATTGAAATAAATGGAAACGCAGCTGCGTTTCAATTTGGTATGCAGCTGCGTTTTGGTCTTGGGATATAGTATTTTTTCATATCAATGCCTTCCAGCTTCAGGAGGGCGATTTTTTTATCAATGCCGCCGCCATACCCGGTGAGGTTGCCGTTGACTCCGACTACGCGATGGCAGGGAATGATAATTGAAATGGGGTTGCGGCCTACGGCGCCGCCAATGGCCTGAGCGGCCATCCTTTCGATACCTCTTTGAGCGGCAATCGTTTTTGCCAGATCTCCGTAAGTTACGACCTCGCCATAAGGGATTTGACAGAGCAGCTTCCAGACGCTGTGTTGAAAGGGGCTTCCGATGGGGGTAAGCTCCAGTTCCTCCGGAGAAGGACATTCCCCGGAAAAATACCGATCCAGCCATGCTTTGGTTTCAGTGAGGATAGGAGACGTTCCCGGACATTGTTCTTCCCTGGGAGGGAACGTTATCGTTTGTTTGCGGAGCCATAGTCCGATTAATTTTTCTTCTTTGGCGGCGAGAAAAATATTTCCTACCGGGGAAGGATAATTTGTGGTAAGAATCATCGGTATTCTCCGTTATTGTTGATTTGCAAGGGCTACGATCTCATTGACGCAAGTTTCAATATCTTTGCCTTGGCAGTCCAATGTGATGTCTGCGTATTTTTCGTAAAGAGGCAGGCGTTCTTTAAAGGCATCTTCCAGGCTGTTTCCTTGCTTTAATACGATCCCGCGGGATTCGATATTTGTTACCCGCTTTTGGATTTCATCAAAGGGCAGGGAGAGATAGAGGATGGTTCCCTGCTGTTTCAATGCCAGCATGGCCTTTTCGGAGTAAACGGCAGAACCGCCGGTGGCAACTACGCTGTTTTTTATGGAGACCTGGGAGAGTACGTCTTCTTCGACTTGTAAAAAGGCGGCGATGCCCTGTTCTTCCAAAATTTCCTGGAGCAGGGATCCGGTGGTATTTTGAATGATGATGTCCGTATCTACAAAATCCATTCCCAGGGCTTTTGCTGCTAATACTCCCAATGTGCTTTTGCCTGCGCCGGCCATGCCGACGAGAATAATATTTTTATGTTTTATCATAATTGATCTGTTCCTGTTTCCTGATTTATTGATACCGGCTCAGCCGCATTTGGAAAATCCACATTCCGGGCAGATGACGCAGCCGCCTTCATGGATGACCGGTGCGCCGCATTCCGGACAAAATTTCATTCTGGATGCTTCATAGGTGATTTCACCGGGTTCTTTTTTTCTTTCGTTGATTGCCGGAATGATCCCCTTTTCTTTTTGCATTGCTTCTTCCGTTTGGCGCAGAACTTTAGCAATGGCATCGGGGCAGGATAACACATTTAAACCCGGCTGACGAATGGTCGAGGGACAGCGAATGCCTTTTAACTGGCGGATCACGTCTTCGATCTTGATGCCGCTTCTTAATGCCAGAGATGCCAGACGGCCCACGGCTTCGGATTGAGAAGGGCAGCCGCCATGCTTTCCGTTATTGGTAAATACTTCGCAGATGCCTTCTTCATCGTAGTTTACGGTAACGTAGAGTTTGCCGCAGCCAATGCGAATTTGTTCGGTAAAGCCACGCATGATTGCAGGCCGGGGGCGAGGACTGATGCCCTGAGGCTCATTATGTTGCATTGGTGCTTTTTCGGTGTTATCGGTTTTAAGATTCAACACTTGGGCATCGCGGCTGTTATCCCGATAGATGGTTACGCCTTTGCAGCCCAGTTTCCAGGCGAGAAGGTATACTTCTTCCACTTCTGCCCGGGTGGCATCACTGCGGAAATTTACCGTTTTGGACACGGCATTGTCGGTGTGGTGCTGAAATGCAGCCTGCATCCGAATGTGCCATTCGGGGCTGACATCGTGAGCCGCAACGAAGATTTTTTTGATATCTTCCGGGATTTCATCGATATGGCTCAGGCTGCCTTCTGCGGCGATTTTGTGGAGCAGTGCTTCGCTGAAAATACCGCGTTTTTCCAACTCTTCCTTGAGGATGGGGTTCACCTCGGTCAGCTCGGTTTGATCCATGACATTGCGCACATAGGCATAGGCAAAAACCGGTTCTACGCCGCTGGAAACACCTGCAATAATGGAGAGTGTCCCGGTGGGGGCAATGGTGGTTACGGTGCCGTTGCGCAGTGCAGGACCGTCTTTTAAGGTGCTTTCTTTAAATAAGGGGAAGGGACCTCTTGCTTCCGCCAGGGCGGCGCTGGCCTTGTGGGCTCTTGCTTCCATAAAGGACATAATATCTTCTGCGGTTTTAACGCCTTCTTCGGAATTATAAGCGATGCCCAGCAAGAGCAGAAGATCGGCAAAGCCCATAACGCCCAGACCGATCTTTCGGGTGGAACGGGTCATCTCACCGATGCTTTCCAAAGGATAGCGGTTCGCGTCGATTACGTTATCAAGAAGATGTACGGCAGTATCTACCGTTTCGCCTAACAGATCGTAGTCGATAACGGTTTTCCCTTCTTCTTTTTTTACCATTTTGGTGAGGTTGATGGACCCCAGGTTGCAGGACTCATAGGGCAAAAGAGGCTGCTCGCCGCAGGGGTTGGTTGATTCGATTTCTCCGATTTGCGGGACGATGTTGTCACGGTTCAGGCGATCGATAAAGACAATGCCCGGTTCCCCGTTGCGCCAGGCGGCATCTACGATTTTGCGGAATACTTCTCCGGCGTTGAGAGAACCTGCGACTTCTCCGGTGCGCGGTTCGATTAGATTATAGTTTTCGCCTTTTTCAGCGGCGATCATAAATTCTTCGGTGAGAGCTACGGAGATGTTAAAATTGGTGATGGTTTTATCTTCGGCTTTGCAATCGATAAATTCCAGAATATCAGGGTGATCAATGCGGAGAATCCCCATGTTTGCACCGCGGCGGGTCCCGCCTTGTTTTACCGCTTCGGTTGCGGCGTTGAATACCTTCATGAAGCTGATGGGACCGGAAGCAATGCCGCCGGTGGTTCGTACTACACTGCCTTTGGAGCGCAGCCGGGAAAAGGAAAACCCGGTACCGCCGCCGGATTTATGGATCAATGCCGCATTTTTGATGGTGTCGAAAATCGCTTCCATGGAGTCTTCCACCGGCAGCACAAAGCAGGCGGAGAGCTGACCCAGCTCTTTCCCGGCGTTCATCAGTGTGGGGGAGTTGGGTAAAAATCGCAGCGAGGTCATCATTTCAAAAAAGGCATCTTCGGTCTTTTGTGTATCGGCATCTGTTTTATAGTTTTTGTCCTGGTCGGCCAGAGCCTTTGCTACACGCCGAAAGAGTCCTTCCGGGGTTTCGGTGATTTGGCCATCTTCATTTCTTGTTAAATATCGTCGTTCCAAAACGACGTTTGCATTTTGGCTTAAATTCATATCTTTGCTCCTATTATGGTTTATCTTTTATTTTATCATTTTTGCCTTGCTTTTTCAATTGGCCCTGATACAGCGGATTTAGTGAAAATGCCACTTAAATGCCGTTCTTTTTAAGGAAATGACGGAGGGAGAATTTCTTTCTCACTTTACGGTGTTTTGCCCTAAAACTACGGTGAGGAGGCAAAGACCTACGCTGAGGAGGATATAGCACAGCGCCGGAAGAAGTTTTCCGTTTTGCAGCAGTGCTACCGTTTCATTGGAAAAGGTGGAAAAGGTGGTAAAACCGCCGCAAAGCCCTACTTTCAGTAAGAGGGCGAAACGAGGGTCAAAGGCAGCGTTTTTTGCCGCTGCAGCTGTTATGACGCCAATGAGAAATGCCCCAAGGATGTTGATGCCCAAGGTGATGATGGGAAAACTCTGAGAGGGTACGGGGATCAATCCCAGAAGGTAACGAAAAACGGAGCCGATTGCACCGCCGATAGCGACAAAGAGACAGTTTGAAAATGTTGCCATGGTAAATCCTTCCTTTTTGTATGAGATCAATAAAAAAAGCCGATACTTCTGTTAAAGAAACAGAAGCCATCAGCATAAAAGCGGTTTGGGCAAAGCCCGGGGAGTGCTTCATTCCCATAATATCATCATAGCACATTCTTAGGATTGTGACAAGAGGTGGTTTTGTGGTTGAAATGTACACATTTTTTACACAAATTTCACCCGGTTTGGTTGTTGATAAATAACGGCGCTTGGATAATAATTTAACTATATTCTGATTGTGGAATCGAAAAGAGAAGGACATTAAATGAGTAAAAAACATACAGCAGCATCCGTTTTGGAAAAGGTGTATTATTATGCCGGCGATGTGATCGCCTCCGATCGTTTGAAGCAGGAAGCAAAATACCGTCACCATGGCAGCGTGAGCTGCTATGAACACTCCGTAGCCGTTACGTTGTTGAGTGTTCGCATGGCAGACCGCCTTGGTTTGAATGTGGATATGGAAAGTATGGTAAAGGGTGCTTTGCTTCACGACTATTTTCTTTACGATTGGCGGGAGACCGGTTGCGGTCGCCGGGGTCATGGTTTTCATCATGCTCGTTGTGCTTTGGCAAATGCTCAGCGTGATTTTGAGCTTACTCCCATTAGCTGCGATGTGATCGAAAAGCATATGTTTCCCTTGAATATTCGTTTGCCGAAATATAAGGAAAGCGTAGTGGTGAGTATTGCGGATAAGCTTTGCGCCACAAAGGAAGTTTACCACTTTGTGATCGGCAAGCTGAGAAGTGATAAGGACGGATCCGTTGGTTATGGTCGAAAACGGCTGGAGCCAAATATGGATTGACCGAAAATCTGTAAATGATGGGGTGTGTTCCAAAATGCCGGGCATTTTGAAATGCGCTCTGTTTTTTTATTCTATTTGTTGTTGGGAGGAATGAACAATGAAACCTGTGATTGGTCTCTCCCCTTTGTGGGATGGGGAAAAGGACAGCTATTGGATGCTGCCCGGATATATGAAGCTGCTGGAGGATTGCGGTGCTTTGCCATTGATGCTGCCCCTTACGACGGACAAAGCTTTGCTGCGCCAGTGTGTGGAGCTTTGCGATGGATTGTTGCTGACCGGTGGTCACGATGTTTCTCCGAAGCTTTACGGTGCGGAGGTTTCTTCATTTTGCGGGGAGGTTTGCGAAGCTCGGGATGAAATGGATTGCTTTTTGTTGATCGCCGGGATCGGTGCAGATATGCCGGTATTGGGGATCTGCCGCGGGTTGCAGCTGATGAATGCAGCTCTTGGCGGCACCCTTTGGCAGGATTTACCTACGGAACGGGAAAGCACCGTAGAGCATCATATGACACCGCCCTACGATCGCAGTGTTCATCAGGTGGATATTCTGCCGAATACTCCGTTGAGGGATCTTTTCGGGGTGGAGCGGATTGGTGTAAACAGCTACCATCATCAGGCTGTGAAGGAGCCTGCGGCGGCTTTAAAGCCTATGGCTGTTTCCGAGGATGGTTTGATTGAGGGGATGTATTTACCGGAAAAGAGGTTTATCTGGGGGGTTCAGTGGCACCCGGAATTTGCCTATGAAGCCGATGAAAACTGTAAAAAGATTGCGGAGGCCTTTGTGGAAGCCTGCGAAAAATAAGTGTATTTTATAGCAAAAGCACCTGCCGATGGGGGCAGGTGCTTTCGTTTTTTTTATAGGGACAGGAATACGGAGATCATTTTTGCTGCTTGTGCTCTGGTGGCGTTGCCTTGAGGGGCGAAGGTGCCGTCGGGGAAGCCGCTGATGATGTTGGCTTGCTGCATGGCGGATACGGCTTCTTTGGCCCAGGCTGCGATCTCTGCTTCGTCGGTGAAGGTGATGGGTGCGTTTGTCTGGGGAAGGGTGATGCCTTTATAGTCGGCATATCGCTTGATCATGACTGCCATTTCCTGGCGAGTGATGTTGGCGTCGGGGGCGAATTGGGTGTCGCTCTTGCCGTAAACGATTTTGTTGGTGTAAGCCCAGTTGATGTTGGCTTTGGACCAATGGGCGTTGGCATCGGCAAAAACGCTGTCGCCGCTGTAGGCGGAAAGATCATCGCCGGAGGCATAAGCCAAAATCTTTACAAACTGACCGCGGGTAATCTTCCCTTCGGGATCAAAGGTGGTAGGCGTAATGCCGTTGATAATCCCTTTCCCTGCCAGGTCGTAAACGTAAGATACATACCAGGCATCGGCAGCTACATCGGAGAAGTTGACTTCCGGAGTCTTGGAAACAACCGTAATTTCGCAGGCAGCGGTTTTGCCTCCATCGGCTGTGGATACAGTGATGGTTGCTGTACCGGCTTTTACGGCGGTTACTTTGCCGTTGTCTACCGTGGCCACGGAAGCATCAGACGTTTTCCACGTAACGGCTTTGTTGGTAGCGTTGGCAGGCGCTACGGTTGCGGTTAAAGTGGTGTTACTTCCTTCTTCTAAGGACACTGTTGTTTGATCTAAGGTTACGCCGGTGACGTTGATGGCAGCCGGATCTTTTTTTATTACGATTACTACACAATCCGCGGATTTATTACCGTCTGCTGTTGTAACTGTAATGACGGCTGTTCCGGCATTTACTGCAAAAACAGTGCCGTTATTAACAGTGGCAACCGAGGTATTTGAAGATTTCCACGTAACGGCTTTGTTGGTAGCGTTGGCAGGTGCAACAGTTGCGGTTAGCGTTGTGCTTCCGCCTTCCTCCAATGCAACAGAGAAAGAATCTAATGCAACAGAAGTGACATTGACAATACCCGGTGTCTTTTCGGTAACAGTTACTTTGCAAGTAGCGGTCTTATTGCCGTCGGCAGTGGTTACGGTGATGGTGGCGGTACCGGCATTTACCGCGGTAACTTTGCCGCTATCTACTGTGGCAACGGATGCATCGGAAGATTTCCACGTTACTGTTTTGTTTGTTGCGTTTGCAGGGGCTACGGTAGCCGTTAGTGTTGTGCTGCTACCCTTATCCAGGGTTATGGCCGACTTATCTAATGTTACTCCGGTTACATCAATATTTATGGGAGCATTCTTTTCTACGATAAAGCCCATGTTTGCAATGTTATAAGTTGATCCTTCAACCGGAAGGTCATTCCATTGACCGTTCGATTTAAATATCATTGCGAAGTGCTCCGTACCCATACTGGGTTCTTTTTCTGCCCAATTTGTATAGGTAAAGGATTCTCCGGATACCCAATGATATTTCTTTTGTGAATCAGCGAAATTACTTGCGCCGATCCAATAACAGGTTTTACTGCCGTTATTTTTAATTAAGTTATGAATTGCGGTATTTTCGTTTGCATCGGTAATGGATGTCAACTCGCCTCCCAGCCTTTTTGCGGCAAGGTTTGCGGTTCTCCAAGATGCAGGATTATCATATAGCTCGTAGATTTTTCCATTATATGTTACAGTGGAAACAGGTTTGTATGAACTCACATCTAGCTTATCAACAACCTTGATTGGTGCTTTATTACTAAAGGCGCTGATTCCGTTAGTACAACGTGCAAATACATAGATAGAGTAATCGCCGGTTTTATCCATTTGGAAAGCGTAGTTGTTATCTTTTGTAATTGCGCTCTTGCATATATCACTCCAGCCGTAAGGGGCTTTGGTTACGTATACATAATAAGAGGTTGCGGTGGGAAGTTTTTCCCAGCGGGCAGTTACCAATCCGCCTTTTTCGGTGACGTCCGTATCTAGTTTAATGGTTGTTGCGCTTAGATTTGGCGGTACATTTGTCGTGCAGAAAAACTTGTGTGAAGTTAATACGGTTGTGTCTGTAGCATTTTTTACCTTAATGTAATAGAGGTACGCGGCTCCTGATTTTGTTTTTGTAAAGTCAAGCCGTTTTGTCCAATCGGCCAAATCTACGGTTCTGGTGCTACTGGAGGGTAGCAAAGAATATCCGGTTACAAGTCTGCCGCAGTCATCGTATAAATCGACAAGTACATATTCAATATCGCTTTTTGAGGTAATAGTTCCGCCGCAGGTAAAAGCTAACCCGGGGGTTCTATAAGCGGTAGGAAGCTGTAAGCCGCTCACCGTTACGGTGGGTTCGGTAAAAGTTGTTTTGGGAGATATCGTAAAGGACGTAGTTACGGCGCTTCCTGTATATGCTTCGTTGACCGGTATCAATTCCGCGGTATAATTTCCGGCCTCTAAATTGTAGCCATAGAATATTTTGGATTGGGCAGCGGTATTGGATTGAAAATAGACGTTGACCCCATCTCGATACAGATACAAGCGAAATGTCTCAACGTTATTACCTGTATAGGTAAATGTAACAGCGTCGCCTAGAGTATAATTTGTTGCCCCGGTTTTTAATGTTACTCCATTCGGTTTGCAGCAAGAATAATTGGCTAAATAACGAGTTTTTCCTGTATACCGTGTAGCACCGCAGGAACATTTTTGATATTCTCTATGAGGATGTGCTGCTTCATATTCGGTAGTGGCGTAGTTGTGTTGGTGGACTACTGTGGGGCATTTTCTTACCCATTCGAAATTTGTAATTTGGGATTTTGTAATGTATCTATCCCATTTGATGGAACAATCATAGCCATAATTGCCTTCGGCCAAAGATATTCCGCCATAGTTATTTACGGCAATAACAAACACTGAATGGCCATTGTAGCGAATAATATCACCGACAGAAAGATTGTCTAAGGAATATTGTACTGTCCATGTGGACGGGCGTATACCGCCAGTATAATCATAACCTAGTTTGTATGCAAAACCAAAACATTGTATTCCGCCATCAAAGTAATTACAATCATATTGCCCCACGCTTGCAGTGCCATTATGAGTTGCGCATGGATATTGGGTAACGGTATCTGCATAGGCTTCATTGCGATTGATTATTAAGTTGTCACCGTTATTGCTAACTGCCGTGACTTTATGGTTCCAATGGTATCCGTTTGGAAATTTTGCTCTTAACTGTGCAATAGTTAGTGCTGATGCGGAAGGTTTTACACTGTTTAAGCCAATCCCCTGAGAGTAAAGTGAAGGCTCTGTTGCATTTTGTTTTAAAAGGATATCTGACACTGATTTGTTCTGTAATGATTGTGTTGCTATTGTTGATAATTCTGCATAAGGATCATTAGGCAAAGAACTTGCAGATACAGGCAATGAAATGTATAGGACTAGAAGCATTACTAATATCATCTGCCAAAGCTTTTTCATTTTTTCCTCCGTTTTATGTTTTAAATAGACTTAGATTTGTTAACCTCGATGTGCTTTGGAGCCTTCCTGGCAGAAAGATTTGCCTCCTTTTTTGATTACCGGGGAAAATAAAAAGTGCTGTGTACGTTGTACACAGCACCGGAATTGCTCCATATGCAAACAAAGCCTTGTCAACTACGGAAAATCCCTTGAAAAATGGAAGAATTTACCGTATAATGAATAGGCGGTATGAGCAAGGGGAATATTATGATTATTCATTGACTTGCTTTGGTTTAGGTGCTGCTTTCACCTTAGCTGACCTCTCGGTGCTGGTAACACCGGGAGGATGCCGCAATATTTTATTTTCCTCGGGTGGGAGGGAATCCCACTCAATTCGTATTATACGAAAATTCCATTGGATTTGCAAGTGTTCTGGCATAATTTTTTCACAAAAAATCCAATATTGTAAGATAAAGGCAGGAGAATGCTGTATTTGAAAGAAAAATGAAATCCGTGGGGCAGCGTTTCCTTTCCTTATCCTTCCCTGCGGAAAACAAAAAGTGCTGTACTCTTTTGGGGTACAGCACTGATATTTCTATCTAACACAAATCAGACCACCTACCTGATTATCGACGTTAAAAACACTTGAAAAGCAAGGGTTTTTAACGTATAATAGGTATGCGGTGTGCGCCTTTCGGCGCTGACTTAGGTGCTGTTATCACCTGACGAACCCTGCGGTGCTGGTAACACCAAAGGGACGCCGCGTTATTTTATTTTCCGTATTATAATCATACCCGAAATCCCGGGAATTTTCAAGTGATTCCCATAAAAAATATTAAAAATCGCTTTATTTTGATATTCCTCTCTTTTCCGCAACAGAGGGTTGCTTTGTTTTCTCTTGATGTTATGCTATACTTAGGAATAGAGAGGTGATGAAATGGAAACGAAAGATGTTATTTTGGCGCTCCGGGCAAAGCAGGGGCTTTCCCAGGAGGAGCTGGCAGAAAAGGTGTTTGTTACAAGGCAGGCGGTATCCCGATGGGAAACGGGAGAAACGATTCCCAATACCGAGACGTTAAAGCTGCTGTCGAGGCTCTTTGAGGTATCCATCAATACTCTTTTAGGTTCTCCGCAAAAATTGATTTGTCAATGCTGCGGTATGCCCTTGGAGGATGTCGTGATAAGCCGAGAGCCCGATGGATCTTTTAATGAGGAATACTGCAAGTGGTGTTATGCCGATGGGGCCTTTACCTATACAGATATGGAAACGCTGATTGACTTTTGCGTTGCTCATATGGCAAATGAGAATTGGTCCGGAGAGCAGGTGCGTGGTCATATGGAGGCATTGCTGCCCCGGCTGAACCATTGGAAATCAGAAAAATAGAAGAGATGCTACCTATATAATTATAATATCCGGCTTATTTGGCCGGATATTATTTTATTACAGAGCGTGATAATGGATATGGGTTTTCATTGATTTTCCCCTGCTTATGGCGTATACTAATCAGTATCGAAAAAGGAAGCAGGGTTGTTGGATGAAGAATCTTAAAAATTACCTGAAACCATATAAAAAGGAATGTATTTTGGCCCCGGGTTTTAAGCTTTTAGAGGCGGTTTTTGATTTGCTGGTGCCTTTGGTGGTGGCCCGGATGATTGATACGAATATCTTAGGCGGCAGCCGCGGAACAGTGTTTCTCTATTTTGGGGTGCTGTTGCTGATGGCGGCGGTGGGCCTTGGCTGCACGGTGCTGGCTCAGTATTTTTCCGCCAATGCCAGCACCGGGTTTGCCGGGGCTTTGCGCCAGGGGCTTTTTGAGCATATCCAGAAATTTTCCTACAGTGATTTGGACACGCTTGGCAGCGATACTTTGATTACCCGACTTTCCGATGATGTGAATCAGGTGCAAACCGGTTTGAATATGGGGCTGCGGCTGCTGCTGCGAAGCCCCTTTATCGTGATGGGGGCGATGGTGATGGCTTTTACCATTGATCTCCGCTGCGCTCTCGTCTTTGCGGTAACGATTCCCATTCTCTTTGCCGTGACTTTTTTTCTTATGAAAATCAGCATTCCCCTCTTTGGCAGAGTTCAGGCGGGATTGGATCGGGTTACGACTTTGACACGGGAAAATCTTACCGGCGTTCGGGTGATTCGTGCCTTTTGCCGGGAAGAACAGTCCATCGAGGAATTTGAAGGGAGCAACCGGGAGCTGACCCGGCTCAATCTTTTTGTGGGACGCATTTCCGCGCTGCTGAATCCTTTGACCTACGCTTTTATCAATATAGCGGCGGTGATTTTGATTCATCAGGCTGCAATACAAGTAAATCTCGGTGTGATTCCCCAGGGGGAGGTTGTGGCTCTCTATAACTATATGCTCCAGATCATTGTGGAACTGGTGAAGCTGGCTGCGCTGATTATTACCTTAAATAAGGCCCTGGCTTGTGCTAAAAGAACCTCGGCTGTGCTGGCGATTGCTCCGGAGATGGACTATCCGGAGACCGATGCATCGGAGGATAAAGGCTCTGCCGCCGTGGCCTTTGAGGATGTTTCCTTTACTTATCCCCGGGGCGGTGCGCCTAGTTTGCGCCATATCTCCTTTACCGCCAAGGTCGGGGAAACGGTGGGGATCATCGGCGGTACCGGCAGCGGGAAAACGACGCTGGTTCATTTGATCCCCCGGTTTTACGATGCTACCGAAGGCCGGGTTGTTGTTTTTGGCAGGGATATGAAAAGTGTTACCGCAAAAACTCTTTGTGATGCCGTTGGCATCGTGCCCCAAAAGGCGGTGCTGTTTCAAGGCAGTATTCGGGAGAATCTGCGGTGGGGCAATGAAAAGGCTACCGATGAAGAGCTTTGGCAAGCCTTGGAAATCGCCCAGGTAAAGGATGTGGTGGAAGCCAAAAGCGGCGGCCTTGATTTTCGATTGGAGCAGGGGGGAAGTAATCTTTCCGGTGGTCAAAGGCAGCGACTTACCATTGCCCGGGCTTTAGTGAAAGGAGCGCCGATTTTGATCCTTGACGATAGCTCCAGCGCATTGGACCAGGCCACCGATGGGGCTTTGCGGAAAGCCCTTGGCGCTCTTTCCGGCGTTACGACCTTTATTGTTTCTCAACGGATCGTGTCCGTTCGCGATGCCGATAAGATATTGGTGCTCCACAACGGAGAGCTTGTGGGCTGCGGTAACCACGAGGATTTGATGGAACATTGTCGGATTTATCGGGAAATCTATGCTTCCCAATTTCCCGAGGATGCTGCATCTCGGCAGAAAGGGGGTAAGCGGTGATGTCGGTACAAAGAAAACAAAGAAAAGACGAAGAAACCAAAACGGGATTCTTCGTGCTGAAAAAGCTATTGCCCTATGCCCTTCGGCATAAAGGCGCCTTGGGTTTGAGCTTGTTGCTGGCAATTGCTGCGGTGGTGATGCAGCTGTATATTCCCATCCTCTTTGGCAAGGCCATTGACCATGTTGTTGCTGCGGGAAAAGTGGATTTTGCCGGTATGTGGGTTTATCTCCGCCGGATTCTGTTTTTTGCCGTGGCGGCGGCCCTGGCCACCTGGTGGATGAACCTGTTGAATAATCGCATTACCTATGGTATTTTACGGGATTTGCGTTCCCAAGCTATGGCCCATATTCAAAAATTGCCTTTGGCTTATCTGGATAAGCATAGCTCCGGGGATATTGTCAGCCGTATCGTTACCGATACCGACGTTATTGCCGATGGGCTGCTTTTGGGGTTTAGCCAGCTTTTTGCCGGTGTTGCTCTTGTGGGTGTGTTGCTGATTCCCGGCGGCAGTCTTACCGTTGGCGGTCTTTCCGCATTGTTGGCCTATGCTAATCAATATATGAAGCCCTTTAACGATATCAGTGCCGTGGTAACGGAATTGCAGAATACTCTGGCTTGTGCCAATCGTGTTTTTGAGCTGCTGGAAACGCCTGCGGAAACTCCCGATGCCCCAGAGGGAATTGCCGAGGTAAAGGGGCAGGTAGATTTTTCTCATGTGTTCTTTTCCTATGACCCGGAGCGGCCTCTCATTGAGGATTTGGATCTGCAGATATCGCCGGGGATGCGTGTGGCCATCGTAGGCCCTACCGGCTGCGGAAAAACCACGTTGATCAACCTCTTGATGCGCTTTTACGATGTAAATGACGGCTCTATCGCCCTGGATGGCACGCCGATTGATCAGATATCCCGCCATGCCCTCCGCAGCAGCTTTGGCATGGTCTTGCAGGAAACCTGGCTGAAAAACGGCACGGTGCGAGAGAATATCTGCTTTGGCCGCCCCGATGCTGCCGAGGAAGATATTATTGCCGCCGCCAAAGCGGCCCATTGCTGGGAGTTTATCCAGCGGCTGCCTGCAGGCCTTGATACGGTGCTGACGGAAAACAGCCTTAGCCAAGGTCAAAAGCAGCTGCTGTGCATTGCCCGGGTCATCCTCTGCCGTCCGCCGATGTTGATTTTGGACGAAGCCACTTCCAGTATTGACACTCATACCGAAATGCAGATCCAAAAGGCCTTCGATGCCCTAATGGAAGGCCGCACCAGCTTTGTTGTGGCCCACCGGCTTTCCACCATCCGAGATGCTTCCCTGATTCTGGTGATGAAGGATGGGAAAGTTGTGGAGAGGGGGGTGCATAGTGATTTAGTTGGTGCAGGGGGGTGTACAGTAAATTAACGTTGGGCGCGCGGGCGCGCTAAACGCACAGAATCGGGCAAACCTGCCCAAAGCCGAGCTTGCGGGTACCACTTAGTACACCGCAAACTCATCTTCGGTCACGTTTACCCGATTCAGAACGTTTATCGCACCCTTCCCGGGCGTTGAGTGGCTGATGCCGGGCAAAATCCCCAAACCACAGCTGACCGGATACGTCTTTGTATACCGGTCAACTGCGCTTCGGGGCTTTTACCCGGCCTAAGCCGTTTATCGCACCCTCTCCAGGGTAGGTGGCTGATACTCGGCAAAATCTTTGCGCCGCGGCTGCCAGGATACGTTTATGTATACCTGCCAACCACGCCCCAAAGCTTTTGCCGAGTTCAGCGTGTTTATCGTGTCCTTTTTGTGTCGTTAAACAGCCTTTTAATGCTGTTTTTTTGCGAATAAGACAATTTATGAGATGTATTGCAAATATTTAAACTGTACAGGAGCGCCGGGGGGGGGGGGGTAAAATTGTATATAATAATGTGTGCACTAGTCAACGAAAAGTAGACACAAGATTTAAAAAGTAGACATTTCAAAAGGGGAAAATACCCCAACAGAATAAATCGTAAGATCGTCCAACCTGTGATGGGGAGGGCAGGGGAGAGAATCTCTCCCTGTGGAAGCCGGTGAGAACCCGGAGCTTAACCGTTAGCCGTATTGCGAAAGTTTGTACAACATAGGGCGAAAGCCGCCATTGTGGGAATCCATGAGAAGGTTGTGTACAGGCGCAGAGGGAAAACCTCGAGATCGCTAAGCCGGAAGACTTGATTTTGTGAGAGAAAAAAGAATATAGATTTTGTGGGAATAAGGCGGCCGCAAAGTTACGTTTTTTTAATGTAGCTTTGCGGTCTTTTTATTTTATTGGCGCACAAAGCCCTTGCTGCGCACCGGGGTCTCAACGTCACTCATAGAATTTTTATTTGGAAAGGATGGAAAAAGGATCATGAACAAAAAACTTATCGTTCTGGTCTGCGTGCTGATCAGCGTATTTGCTTTCAGTGCCGGTATTTTCGCTGCCGACCCCACTCCCTGGGATGGCACCGTAGATACCAGCTGGTACAGCACGGACAAAACAAGTTTTGAAATCAACGATGCAAAACAGCTGGCCGGGTTGGCGGCCATCGTAAATGGTACGGCAAAAGATATCACCAAAGATACCTTCGCCGGAAAAACCGTTTCTCTTACTGCCGACCTGGATCTTGGCGGTGTGAAGAAATCCAATGGGAAATTGGAAGGAACGGCTTACGTTCCCAGCGTTTGGGAAGGCCAAAATTGGACACCTATTGGGAGAAATACCTGGTCTGATTACTTTCAGGGAACTTTTGATGGTAAGAATCACACGATCCGCAACTTATATATCAACAGTACTTCCGGTTATATCGGGTTATTTGTGTGTATTGGCGGTACAGTGAAGGATCTTAATCTGGAAGATGGTTTTGTGACTTCTTCCAATAGCTATAACCCCAATGGTGCTCTTGCCGGTAGAGTCAACAGCGGTTGTTTCGTATATCATTGTAGCAGCAATGTAGAAACTTTTATGAAAAGCTACGGCGGTACCGGTCTTGTTGGGAATAACTCCGGTACTATTGCCTATTGTTCCAATAGCGGTACTATGTACAGCACCAGCTATAATGTAGGCGGTATCGTCGGGCAATCTGCCGGCGGGAAGGTTGTCAGCTCATTTAACAGCGGTATTGTTAAAGGTACCTACAACCTTGGCGGTATTGTCGGAAAAATAGGAAGCGGTACTTTTTCGATCGTAAATTGCTATAACGTTGGTGAAATAAACGGCTTTAGCAGCAGAGGGAATTACGCCGGTGGTATTGCAGGTTATTCTGCTTCGGCTGGAAATCTTGTTGCCAATTGCTACAATGCCGGTAAATTGACTAATTTAGATGCAGAGGGTGTACAGTCGAAGAACGCTGTTGGTGCTCTTGTCGGCGGCAAAGCCATTGGTTCCTCGAATAACCTTTATCTTGCCGTCGGAGATTTAAAAGGTCTTGGCAGTACCGATAATGGCAGCTCTGATATTTTGGGTATGAGCGGTATTGCTGCCGATGCTTTGAAAAATTCCGAAGCAGATCTGGGCAGTGCCTATACCGCAGACAGTTCTAACATTAACAATGGCTATCCGATCTTGACCTGGCAGAAGGATGGCAAATATTCTACGGAACTGAAAGAAACGGAAGGGCTGGATATTGCCGAAATCAAGGACGCTACCAACAAGGGCTTTACGGTAGTGATGAGCGATCTTTTGTATTACTCTACTTTGAGCGAGGATGACTTTACCGTAGAAGCTATGGTAAACGGTACAAAGGCGGATGTTATATCTCTTCGCGGTTCCTATGTCTTGACGGAATACAACGGAAAAGTTGTCAGCGCCTTTACTTTTACCTTTGATAATATGAAGCCCGAAGCAGACATCGTTTATTCCGTAAAATACAAAGAAAATGCGGCTAAGACCTATTCTTTCCGTTCTCCTGCAACGGATCAGTGGTATGATTATGTTGCTGATGGTGTCTCCGGTACCGGCACCAAGGATGATCCTTATCGGATCTCCACGGCGGAAGAACTCTCTTACTTCGCTCGTTTTGCTCCGAGCAGCAAGTATAATGGTGAATACGTTGTTTTGACCAACGATATTGATATGGGGGCAAAATACTGGACGCCATTTGAATTTAGGGGAAATCTTGACGGTCAGAACTATGCGATCAAAAACCTGAAAATTGATGATGCCAACGGTGACTACTTTAACGGTGGATCCGGTTTGTTTTCCTCGATTGCTATGAGCAGCAGTTACATGGGAAAAGAAGTCAGTTATATTTCGAATCTACGTTTTATTGATCCGGATGTAAAAGGTACTTACAGTGTCGGTATTTTAGCCGGAACGGTTTGCAATACCTTTGTTGAAAACTGTTCTGTTACCGGTGGTAAAGTGAGCACCAATGACTTAAATTACTATGCCGGCGGTCTTGTGGGAAGCGCAGATAGTGAAACGGATATGACCACGGTCTTCCGTCGTTGTTCTGTTGATTTGGATCTTTACACTCATGGCTGCGGCGGCAGCGTTGTTGGACATGTCAATCATGGCAATACGAGCTACGGTTCTCTGTACATTGTTGATTGCCAAAGCTCCGGTACTGTGACTTCCGACAGCGCGGCAAAGAATAGCCAAGTAGGCGGCATTCTTGGTAATGTTTGGAGACTCAAAGGTGTTGTTATTGAAAATTGCTATAGTGATGCAACCTTATCTACTACCGGTACTTGCGCCGGCGGTATTGTTGGTAAGGTGTTTGTCAGCGGTAACAGCAACCAGTATATTGGCCCTGACGGTATCACCATTAAAAACTCTGTTGCCCTGAATCCCTCGGTAAAAACTACAGAACCTACCGGTAAGGCCGGTCGAATCGTTGCGGATGCCGATGACATTGTTGGTGCAACCAAAGGTTATTTTGATCAAAACTATGGTTTAGATACTATGGACGTTGCCGGTGGTCTTAGTATGGATATTGGCGGTTCAGGTACCGATGTCACCAAGGCCGAAGCGGAAACCAAGGAATTTTGGGCTTCCAAAGTGGGCTTCGATTTCTCCGAAAACGGTGCCTGGATCTGGGACGACGCTCAGAAAAAACCGGTTTTGAATCATGATAGAAAAGCTGAAATCAAGGTCGTTATTGACCGTCAGCCTGCCGATGCTACCGCCTATCGCAATCAGCCTGCGCTCTTTGGGGTTGTGCCTTCCGGCGGTACAATGAACTACAACTATCAGTGGGAATCCAGCACCGATGGGGAAACCTGGACTGCCGTGGAAAGCGGTACAGCACAGACATTGTCCATTGCCTTTGATGGTGGTTACACCGGCGGGACTCTCTTCCGTTGCGTTGTTACCGATGGTGCCGGATTTACTGCAACCAGTGATTCTGCAAAGCTCAGTATTGTTTTGGCAAAATATACGCCGAAGGATGCTGTAAAAGCATTAAAGAACTATTATGCTGAAAAGGGCACTCTTGACACTGCCCGAGAAGCTTTTGCCGCGAAGGATCTTTTAGGCGATATTACAGATTTAAATGTCAACTTGCCTTTTAGCTCTACCTATATCGGTGTTTCTTCTCTTGATTACGAAAAATTCATTACGCCCTCTTGGCTCTTTATGGATTCCTATGCTTTAGGCAACGATCCTCATCAATATGTCAAAGTGGATGGCGGTCTTGTAGAAATTGCAGATGCTTTCCAATGGATTTTGGGCGCACAGGATGCGGAAACCGGCGTTATTACCGGGTTGACCTATAAGGACAAAGACTATAACTATATGCCTTCTTTCATTACCGCAATGGAAATGTACTATCAGGGACAACCCTGGGGCAATGAAAAAGAAGGAACCAAACTTGGTTGTGACGGTGCCATCGAATATACTTTTGCGCAGCTGGTGGATCACGAATGCGGCGGGAAAACCTATGGTAAGCTTTCAAAGACTTATACCGGTAATAACTTTAATGATCTAATTGCTCAGTCGGAATTCATCATGTTGATGGCTCGTTTGTCCGATGACCCTGTTTACGGTGAACAGGCCCAAGAAGCAATGGGTGATGTATTGAAGACGATGGAATATCTTTATGAAGAAACCACTGTCCTCAATAAATATGTGGAACCCTTTGGTTTCTATGCTTCGGCTCTCTTTGCTGCTGCCGACACTACCGACAGCTACTTTGAAAAATCGGCTTATTTGGATATGGCACAGAGAGTGATTACCGAAAAGATTATGCCTTCGGTCGCTGCCGATGGTGGTTACAGTAAAGAAGTTGGGAAACAGGATATTTCCGGCGATCCTTATGCTACCGTTGCCGCTACCATGGCTTTGGCCGATTATGTAAAAGAAAAATCCTATGTCAGCTCCTTTGATTATGTACTTTCCGATGTTGATGCAGTAGCTCGAGACCTTGCTGCGATTGATTTGGGATCGGTTATCGTTGGTGATCTTGATTTACCGACAATAGGCCAATATGGCAGCACCTTCACTTGGGAAAGCTCCGATCAGAAGATTATTGATGCAAAGACCGGTAAGGTCAATCGTTTTGCCACCGACCAGGCTGTTACATTGACGGTTACCGCTGTGAAAGGGAAGGAAACGGCCAGCCGTATTATTAATGTAACGGTCAAAGCCGATGCCGATAATGATACCGATAACGTAGATGCGGTACTTTCCGGTTTGCAGATACCCTTTATGGCGATCAGTGATATCACGGTTCCCGATTCTTCCGTTGAGGGGGTATCTCTTGTTTGGACTTCCAGCAATTCCGATGTTCTTGGCATTGACGGTAAAGTGACTCGTCCTGCCATTGGTGCAGAGGATGCGGTTGTAACGCTTACTGCCACTGCGACTCAAGGGAATGTTACCAAAACCAAAGACTTTTCGGTAACGGTTTACGCACTGAGCAACGATTCTTTAAAAGAAGGTTACTATCTTACCCAGAGTAAGTATTTGGCCGATCGAGCCATTAAAGGGTATTGGAGTATTTTTGCAGCTTATGCGGCTCTTGGTGATTATATTACCGACCCAGACAATGGCTATAGCTTTGTATTAGCATCTCCTCAGGCAAATTGGTATGGCGTTCAGTACGGTGCCACCGTTATGGCTCTTTGCGCCATGGGAGAAAATCCATACAATTATAACGGTGAAAACTGGGTGCAAAAGCTGTATGATAATTTTGGTGATCCCTATGCCGGCGGTCTCTACTCTGCCTTTGGTATGGAAGCAGCCGGTGCCAACAGCACTTTATATACTCCTGCCGGTGATTATCAAGTTGGCCAGCTTTCGGAAAAGAGCATGATATATGGTATTGATATTTCCGGTTGGGCTTCGGTCTTAGTTGCAAAACATCATGACTTCCCCGGTTATGAAGAAAGTAATGCTGCTGCATTGAAAGCATGGCTCAACTATCTGAAAGGGTTGGGGATCGACTCCGATGGTAACTTTGTCGGTTGCAACGATATCTCCACCGGTTGTGCCATTACCGGTTTCGCCGCTCTTTACAGCATTGGTATGACTGATGTTGATCCTGCCCTTGATACCTGGAAAAATGCGGCTACAGGTAAAGGTATCATCGATGCCATCTATGAACAGGGGCTTGTTGAAGACAGAATCCCCGGCTACATGACTCAGATGGAAATGGCTATCTGTGATATGTACAATGCTAAATACAATGGCAGCACCTCCACGGCAAAGATGGGAACATATTCGATCCCAAAGGCAGTACCACCAGAGCGGAAGTTGCCGCGGTGCTCCACCGTTTCCTGACCTACAAATACGAAGACTTTGTAAAAGTCGATGATACCGATAGCGTGATCGTCGATATCGAAAAATTCACCTTCGGCCAGGGCTTCATCATGGAGCCTGTAGTTGTGAAATGGGAAGAAGGGGACACCGCCGCCGATGTAACGATCCGCGCTGCCGAACAGGCCGGAGTGGAATTGCAGTATCGTGACAGCGACTATGGTTTCTATCTCTCCGCAGTAAGAGATGATGAAACAAGGGAAGCCAATATTCCACAGTACATTCTCGATGCTATGGAAAAAGCCGGGGCAGTGTTGATTGGTCGGGAAAGCCAGACCTGGCTCAGCGAAAAAGATTACAACAGCGCCCAGGGTGGTTGGATCTATTGGGTAAATCATGAACATATGGGCGTCGGTGCCGGAAATGCAGATGTAAAAGCCGGCGATGTCATTCGTTGGCAGTTCAGCGTGTATGGCATGGGTCTTGACCTTGGTGCAAAGATCAAAAATCAGGATCCCTACGTCACTGTAGGTGAAAAGGATGCTCTTATCCATGCCATGGCCGTAGCCAGCAACCACGAAAAAGCCGGTCAGGCTTACGAAAATGCTGTGAAAGTAATGGAGAAGATGGATGCTACCCAAGCTGAAATCAACGCTGCTACGGAAGCACTCCAATAAAAAAAGTAGGCGCCCCGCTATGGCTTCTCCTCGAGGAGAAGGCTTGCGGCTTGCCAAAGCGGATAGCTTATTATGGCCTTTCGTATCATTCATTCATATAAAAGACCCCGGTGCAGATGCTTTTGCCTAGGCACCGGGGTCTTGCTGTTTGATATGATGGGCGACGGTGTGTGGCAAAATGATTGTTTATTGACTATGTGAAATTCTATTTAGTTTCCTAAAAAAACTTGATGTTATTTTTTACATCCAGCGTGTTATTTTTTACATTTCCCTTTTCTTTTTTCCAAAATGTGGTATAGTAGAAAGTACCGATAGGCCTATCGGATCGTTTTTGTTTCTAAATACCTTTTTTCGATTAGGATGTCTCTTCATGAGCGTGCCATTACAGTCTCAATTCAGGCGGAGACTTTTGGCGTGTTATTCCTTCTTAACCTGCTTTCCGGCAGGTTTCTTTTTTTGCGTGCAAATATTTTGTATTTGATGTCGTTTTCCCTCAATTTACTTTTCGGTATGCTTCTTATATAATGATAACATGCAGTAAATGCTATGGCAGACTGCTGCAAAGAGGAGCGTTTTTATGAAGATTATTGTTTTTTCTGATTCTCACGGTCGAAAGGATGTCATGTGGAATATCGCCGAGGAAGAGCGTCCGGATATGATTTTTCATTTGGGCGATTATGAGCCGGACAGTGATTTGTTTTTAGGAGTGATCCCGGTGGTAAAGGTTCGAGGCAATTGTGATTACAATTCTTATGAAGAGGCAGAGCGTTTTCTCGATTATGGTCCTACAAAAATCTTATTGACCCACGGCCACCTTTATGCGGTGAAACAGGGATTAATGTATCTCATTCAGGAAGGAACCGCCAAGGGGGCTACGGTGATCCTTTATGGTCATACTCACCGTGCCTATTTGGATAAGGCTGCGGGCAGGGTTGTGATGAATCCGGGAACACCGGATAAAAGCTATGGTGTTTTGGAATTGAAAAACGGTGTTCTGGTGGATGCCCGATTGGAGGAAACCCGAGCTGAACTGCGGTAAAAATATTGCAAAATTGGGGCATTGCCTGTATAATGATAGTGTATATAGAAATGAAAGCGAGGAAAGCTTATGTGGTATTGCAGCGAGTGCGGCCAGAGAAACGAAGGCCGTTATTGCCAGAACTGCGGCGCAGAATTTGTGGACCCGATGGCAGATTCTCCAAAATCCATGTATGACGTACAGCCCCGGCCCCAACCGCCGGAAAAAAGTAATAAAGGCCTGATTATCGGTATTATTGCCGCTGCGGCGGTGATTATTATTGGCGCATCGGTTGTTGTCGGTGTAATGATCGGCAGCAATGGCTCAAAAAAAGAGGATGTTGCCGCCAGTACTCCGGAATCGACGGTTACTGCACCGGCGGATGCCCAGGATACCGGTGCTTCCAATGACGGAGCGTTGCCTTCTTTGGGAGAATATTACGTTACCGAAACCAGTTCCTATCTTTCTCTGCGAGAAGCACCTTCCGGTGATTCCACAACTCTGGCACGGCTCAGCAATGGCAGCCGCGTTTCTCTGTTGGAGCGTACGGATACGAAATACTGGTATGTTTATGACCAGAGCAGCGGCCAATACGGCTATATCCTTAGCAAATATCTTACCGATGACATCTCTAAAGTACGTGAAGCTTATGAACCGGCGGTGGTAAAGCCATCCAGCACGAAGATCATTGCCGATTATTACGTCAGCGGCACGAAAAATTACCTTGCGATTCGGTCTACTCCCAGCTTCGCGGCGTCTTCGGAAATCGGAAAGACGTATAACGGTTACGCTGTCGGTGTTATAGAAAAGACCAATAAGACCTTTTGGTATGTATATGACTACAACAGTGGTCTTTATGGTTATGTGAAATGCGGGTATCTTTCCGGCAGCCGTCCGGCATCCCCCTATGTGGATGTAGCACCTACGCCCTCCGATGATACTTTAGTTCTCGCTGATGATGAATATATCGTTTCCGGCGTGAAAAACTACCTTGGTATACGGAACGAACCTTCCTCTTCCGATGAAGCGGAAATTGGTCGCTCCTACAATGGAAACACTGTGAAAGTCATTGAAAAAACGAACGATACCTACTGGTATATTTATGATTACAGCACCGATCTTTACGGCTATGTGAAATGCCAGTACCTGGTTAAATAATGATTTAAAACAACAATTTTTGCGTCCCTGTGGCAGCCATTGCTTCGGGACGCAATTTTTGTTTTAAAGGGAGAGGTTTTGTCGACAGTTTTACGTCAAAAAGTTGCATTTTTCGAGGTTGTCCACTATAATATAAAAAAGAAAAAAAGTGGAGGACATTATGTGGTACTGCAGTGAATGCGGAAAAAAGAACAATGGCAAATTTTGCACCCGTTGCGGCACAAAATATGTGGAAATTGACGATGATCCCCCGATGATGTCTGTGAAAAAGACAAGTGAAAATGAAACGGAAGCTGTATCGAACCTTCAAGGTGAGAGATATTCGGAGTCGGCTGCAAATGAGGACGACAGTTTTTCCAGTGCGGCGGCGCTGTTTCGCCGCGGCTGTGAGGAAGAGTCTGATCCTCTTACCGATATTGAGATTCGCGTAAAGGAAGTCCATCCCCCTGTGGAAACGGAGGTTTCCGAAGAAACGGAAACACTTCCGTTGGAACAGGAGATTTCTGATGTTGAGAACGCCTCTTCCGAAACGGATGTTGTTGCGGATGAGATTCTTCCGGAAGAAAAATCTCTTGCGGAAGATATCCCGGAAGCTTTGGATCTACCGGAGGAACCCGTATTTGTTTTGCGTGGTTCCGGCCTTTGCGAAGAGGAATCTGAAGCGTTTTCGGAGCGGTCTCCGTTTTTGCACGGAGATATCCAGGCGGAGGAAGAGAACGGTGGGGCGGAATTTCTGCGTCGCGAATATAAAAACAGCGATACGGTTGCTGATTTACCTTTGGAGGAATTGGAAAATACCGCAGAGGTCATTTCTCATCGACGGCCCCCGGAAACTACGGAGGATAAAGAGTGGAAGTACAGTAAGCGGGCATTGATCGCAGTTGGGGCGATATGCGGTGTAGTGATTCTGGCACTTATTATTCTGATCGGATCTCTTTTGACCCAGCATAAAGAAGAGACAACAATGCCTGCCAGCACCGGAGTATATTATTACGTTTCCGGTGTGGAAGATACCGCTGCCCTTTACGAAGATAAGAGCATTAAAAGCGATGTTCTTGCGGAGTTGAAAAACGGCTCCCCGGTGGAATATCTGGAAAAGGTCAACAGTGAATTTATTCTCGTCTACGATCATGATTCGGAACAGTATGGCTACGTTCGTGCTGCGGCTTTGGTCAAGGATAAAGGCGATATTGACTTTGGCGAAGTGAGCAATGAATATGATTCGGAAAAATCTCTGGGTTATTACTATGTGACGAAAACCGAAAATTATCTGACCCTTTGGGAAAATGAGGACGGCGGTGGTACCGTAAAGGCAAAATTGAAAAACGGCTATAAAGTTTCACTGTTGGAGCGAACCAACGATTCCTTCTGGTTTGTCTTTGACTATACTTCTGCGGAGCGGGGCTATGTCCGCAAAGCTTACCTTACCGATAGTAAGAGTAAGGTCGTCGGCGTTTATCATGAACCCAAGGATAAAACGATTACCGGAGATTATTTTGTGAAAGGTGTGAAGCAGTATCTGCCGATTTGGTCGAAACCGGATAGTACCTCCTCCTTGCGCGGACGGCTGCAAAATGGAGATAAAGTGGGGCTTATTCAGAAAACCACAAGCTCTTACTGGTATGTCTATGGCTATGAGCGTGGGGTCTATGGATATGTTGCCAATAGTTATCTTACAACGGAGGATCCCAATCCCAAACAGGAGGTTTCTGCCTACACCGTGACCGGCACCGAAGAATACCTGCCGGTACTTAGTGAGGCTGCCGAGGGCAGTGAGGAAGTGACCCAGCTTCATAATGGCGATAAAGTAACGGTGTTGGATTCCGCCAACGATACCTTCTGGTATATCGAAGCTCAAAGCACCGGCGCCAAAGGCTATGTCGTAAAAGATTATCTGACACAGTGACATATAAATACCCGAGTTTTACTCGGGTATTTTTGTATATTGGTCGAATGCGTGTTTTATGGAAAAGCCTTGGACTTGTTAATCCAGTTTTTTTGGCAGGATTCCTTTGACTGTATAGTCTTTCCATAATTTATTGTACTTTGCCGTGCCGTAGCTGGCAAGAAATCCGGCAAAGATCCAGATAAAGGTAATTTGTCGGAAAAGAACAAAGCAGATAACGGAAAAGATCACCGAGATCAGTGTGATCAGCAGTGCACAGGGGAAGTTCTTTTTCAGGTGAAATCCCAAGGTCAGAACAAGTAACAGTGCTGCGGTGATGAGAAACATGATATCGACGGTTTTTACGTTGCCCAAAAAGAGCGTTCCGACGGTAAGAAATAAATACAATGCCGAGTAGAGGTATGACATGATCGCTCCCACCTGAATACAAAGGCGTATGGAGTATGGCACGTAGTTTTGGGTAAATTCCTTTTGTGAGATCCTGGGGGGAGTTATTTCTGCTTGATTCGGTATCTCCTCCGGCGTTGGCGCTGCTTTTGGCATCGGGTTGCCGCAGTTGGTACAAAAATCAATGCCCCGGGGGACGTCGTATCCACAGTGTTTACAGATCATAGTGATTTTAACCTCAGTTGAATTTCCTGCCGATCTCTTTTGCCTCGGCAATAAGTCTGTCGTTGTTCCATGCCGGGATCGTATTTTCCGATGCTCCGGCGAAAAAAGTTTCCAGTTGCGCCCCAATGTAGCTGCATACCGCCGAAAGAGAGTTCTTTACTATGGTGTAGCCTTCGTTGGTCGGTTGGGATTCCCCGGTCATGATCAGATGAATGGTTTTCCCTGCAAAACGGGAAAAAGGGATTCCGTAAAACCGGTCAATACAGCCTTTTAATGTGGCGCTGACATTCCACCAGTAAAGGGGTGAAGCCATAAAAATATAATCGGCATCGGTGATGGCAGCGGCAATTTGCTGCATATCGTCCTTTTGGAAACAGCCGCTGCTGTTGGGGCGTCGGCAAACACCGCAATTGATGCAGGGGTTGATGTTCATTTTGGTCAGATCGCAGCGCAGGATCTGATGATTCCCGCTGCGGTTGATCTCACCGATGATTGTATCCAGCAAATAGCCGGAGTTGCTTTGCCCCCGGTGAGGACTGCTGTAGAGCGCTAAGATTTTCATAAAACTTTCTTTTAACCTCCCCATACCTTCATAATAAAAATGATAGTATTAAAGCAGAAAATTGTCAAGGATTTCGAGGAATATGTTTATCATGTGAACGAAGGGTGAATTTTGTCTTGAAATGTATTAATTTTTGCATAAAATTACCGAATTTTTCCGAAAATGGGAGGATTTAGTGGTGCATTTTCAAAATCATGTGGTATAATTACAATGTATCTTTATTGTTAAAATAGGAGGAAAGTGTGAAAATGATCAGTCTTCAGGGCGTGTCTAAGAAATATGACAACGGACATCTTGCCCTTGACAACGTTTCAATGGAAATTGAAGCCGGTGAATTCGTTTTCCTTTGCGGCGCCAGCGGTGCCGGTAAAAGTACCCTGATTCGTTTGCTCTTTCGGGAAGAAGTTGCCACCAGCGGCAAAATCAATGTGAACGGCCGCAATTTAAGAAAGATTAAACGCCGGGAGCTTTTAAAGCATCGCCGTTCCATGGGAATGGTCTTTCAGGATTACCGACTGTTGCCAAAGAAAAATGTATATGACAATGTTGCCTATGCCATGGAGGTTACCGAGTGCAAGGGCAAGGATATCAAAAAACGGGTTCCGGAAATTCTGGAAGTCGTTGGTCTCAGTGATAAAGCCCACAATTTCCCTTCGGAGCTTTCCGGTGGGGAGCAACAGCGGGTTGCCATTGCCCGAGCTTTGGTAAATCGCCCTGCCATTCTCATTGCCGATGAGCCTACAGGGAACCTGGACCCCCAGAATGCCTGGGAATTGATGGATGTGCTGCAGCGCATCAACGAAAAAGGCACCACCATTGTGATGGCCACCCATGCCAAGGATATTGTGGATGCTATGCACAAACGCGTTATTATGCTCAGTGAAGGGCATATTGTCTACGATGAAGCGGAAGGAGGCTATCATGAAGTTACGGTCCTTTAGACGCTTCTTTGTTGAAGCCTTCCAATCCATGGGGCGCAACTTTGCCATGACTATGGCCTCGGTTGCTACCATTGCTCTGACCCTTTTTGTCTGTGGTGTTTTTTCGGTGCTGGTATTGAATATTAATAAATTTGCCGGCGACATTGAATCCACCGTTGAAATCCAGGCTTTTATTGACGATAGCGTCGATGCCGATGGAGCAACGGCTCTGCTCTCCTCTATACGGGATATTGACGGTGTAAACACCGTAACCTTTATCTCCAAGGAAGAGGCCCTTGCCGATATGGCAAATCAGCTGGAGGAAACTCCCGAGGGGCTGTTGGATAGCCTTGGCGAAAACCCGCTGCCGGATTCCTATATGATCACGGTAGATTCCGCGGAATACGTTTCCCCTGTGGCCGAAAAGGTTGTGGGGTTAACGGGTATCAGTGATGCCAAATACGGTGAAGATACCGTGGACAACCTCTTCACAATGTTGAAATGGGTTCGTTACTTTGGTATTGCTCTTATCATCTTCCTGGTGGTTGCCTCCATTGTGATCGTGGCCTTTAATATTAAAATCACCGTGGCCAGCCGTAAATCCGAGATCGTGATCATGCGCTATGTAGGGGCCTCCAATTGGTATATCCGTTGGCCCTTCTGTATTGCCGGTATGGTGATGGGCTTCTTTGGAGGTATCATTGCCGTGGCGCTGCTTTATGGCGCTTACTCCCTCTTTATCGATCAGCTTGGCTCGGTGCTGATGTTTATGAGTCTGGTTAAGATCAATATGCAATTCGTCTATATGTTTGCGGTTATGGTTCTCTTTGGGATTATCCTTGGTTCCGCCGGTTCTATGGTATCCCTTAATGTCTACCTGAAAGAACGTAAAAAGAAACAGTGAGTTTAAAAAGAAAAGGATCGTGATCTTTGAATGAAAAAAACGATAAGAAAACCTATTATATTCCTGGTGATCGTGCTCACTGCCTTTTTTACCGTCAGCAGCGTATTATTGGCAGCCAATGTAGACGATCTGAAGGATAAGAAAAATAATATCGATAAACAGATTCAGGACAAGCAATCGGAATTGAAGGATAACAAAGCCCAGCAGGATAATGCTCAGGCACAGCTTGATACGATCAATGCCAATCTTGACGCTGTACAGGCTGAGATTGATAAAATCTACAATGACCTTGCCGTTGCCGAAGAAAACCTTGCCAATCAGCAGGTGGAATATGACAATATCCAGCAGCAGTTGGCCGATTCCCAGGCCGCCTTGCAAAAGCGGGTATCCTCCATCTATAAAAATGGAGATGTTTCCTATTTGGATGTTTTGTTCAGTTCTGAAAATATTGAGGACTTTATTTCCGGTTTTATCTTTTTAAGTAAAATCGTGGAGCAGGATCAGAAAACCATCAATACGATTCAGGAAAATAAAGTTCTTGCAGAAGAAAAGCTTCACGAATTGGAAGTGACCAGAAATGAAATCCTGGCGCTGCAAAAGAAGAAGGAAGCCGAAGAAGCAGAATACGCCAAACAGGCCGAAGCAAAGGTTGCTCTCTTGGATACTCTTGAAAGCGCCCAGGTCGAGCTGGAAAAGGATTTGGAAGAAATGCAAAAGCAATCCAGCAGCATTGCCGCGGAAATTAATTCCTACTATTCTTCTCTTTCCGTTTCCGACCCCGGCTATACTTATACCGGTACCGGCGTGTTTACCTGGCCTCTTTCTATTAGCGGTACGTTGAGCTCTAATTTTGGATACCGTATCCATCCCATTTCCGGTACGCGGAAGCTCCATGCCGGGGTAGATATTGCCGCACCGGCCGGAACGCCTATTTTGGCAGCGGAAAGCGGCACCGTTGTTTCGGTAAAATACCTTACCACCGGTTACGGCAAGCACGTGGTTATCAGCCACGGCAGCAATATTGCCACCCTTTACGGTCATATGTCCTCTATTAGCGTGACCCCCGGTCAAACCGTCAGCCGCGGTCAGCAAATCGGCGGCGTTGGCACCACCGGGGCCAGCACAGGGAATCACCTTCATTTTGAAGTCCGTGTAAACGGTTCCCCGGTTAGCCCCTGGGGATATATCTCCAAATAAAAATCGCATCAAAACGGGACAGCCCTTGGGCTGTCCCTGTGATTTGTATGAGTGATTTTGTTTGTCCGGTGTTCTTTTTGCATAGAAATTTTTCAACGGCATATATTTTGATCTAAGGAGTGATTTGTTTGAAAGATAAAACATACGCAAAAGGCGTTGTTATGGGGATTCTGGTAGGAATCGCCATTCCTTTGGTGGTCCTTTGCACCATGATGTTTTTCAATATTGGGAATGTCGGTAATTTTCTCCGTACCGTAAAAATCCTGGATAATTATAGTTTAGAGCCTCTTTCTCTTTCCCAAAAAGCAGAGGGTGCAATCACCGGTATGGTGGATCAGCTGGGAGATCCCTATTCCTACTATCTTGATAAAGATGAGTACGCCGATCTCATGACGGAAGTCAGCGGCTCCTATGAGGGCTTGGGCATCTACCTCGCCACCGAAGAAGGGGCAGATTACACTATCGTTATGGCGCCGATCAAAGGTTCCCCGGCCTTTGATGCCGGTCTTTTGGCCGGAGATGAGATCGTGAAAATCAATGGCGAGGATATGGCCGGTGTCTCTGCGGATCAGATTGCCACAAAAATCAAAACCGGTGAGGAAACCCATTTTGTATTGGAGGTGCGTCGCAAAGGGGAGATGCTCACCTTTGAGCTGGATCGCACGAAAATAGATATTCCTTCGGTAGACGGCCAATTCTTGGAAGGTCAGGATGGCATTGCCTATATCAGTATTTCCTCCTTTGCGGAAAATACGCCGACAGAATTGAAGGATACCATTTCCGGCTTGGAGCAGGAAGGCGAGATCAAAGGGATTCTATTGGACCTGCGTAATAACCCCGGCGGCAGTGTTTCCGCTGTACTCCAGGTGGCAGATATGTTCCTGACCCAAGGCGACCACATCCTCTGGGTGGAAGAAAAGGACGATGAAACCTGCTACGATGCGGAAAACACCAATCCTTACAGCTATCCCGTGGTGATGCTGGTCAATGAAAACAGTGCTTCGGCTTCGGAAATTCTCTCCGGGGCGATGCAGGATAACAAGCGTGCTACGATTGTCGGCACCACCACCTTTGGCAAGGGGATTATTCAAACGGTGTATGCTCTTTCCGATGGCGCTGCGGTAAAAGTCACCACTGCGGAATATCTCAGCCCCGATAAAAACAAGATCCATAAAGTCGGCGTAAAGCCCGACGTCGAAGTGGAGCTGGGCAGCGATGATATCAGTATTATTTATTCCCTTGATATGTCTCTTGACCCTCAATTGGCCGAAGCCAATAAGATTTTACAGGAAAAAATCAAGTAAAATCCATAGAAAAGCAGAGTCCCGTATCTTTTATTGATTCGGGACTTTTTTCTTTGGATGGTTTGTGATATAATGCAAATTGGAAAAGGAGCATATTTTTTATGATATATTTAGATCACTCTGCAACAACACCGGTAAAACCGGAGGTTCTGGCATTTATTAACGATACATTGGCGCAGCATTTCGGCAATCCTTCCTCTCTTTATGATTTAGGGATTGCCTCGGAAAAGATTCTGAAGGAAAGCCGCCGCATTGTGGCCAAAAGCCTTAAAGTACAGGAAAAAGAGATTTACTTTACTTCCTGCGGCTCCGAAAGCAACAACACGGTACTTCGAGGGGTTGCCGAGGGATATCGCAAACGGGGCAATCATTTGATTTGCACTGCAGTGGAGCATCCCTCCATTTTACGCACCATGGAATATCTGGAAAAAGAGCAGGGCTATCGCCTTACAAAACTTGGGGTGGATAAGAATGGAAATCTTGATTTGGAGCAGCTGAACAAAGCCGTGACAAAGGAAACGGTTCTTTGCGCCGTGATGATGGTAAATAACGAGGTGGGCACCGTTTTCCCATTGAAAGAGATTGCCGATATCGTTCATCATGCCAACCCGGATTGTGTTTTTCATGTCGATGGTGTCCAGGGCTACGGCAGAATTCCTATTGATCTGCCCAAAACCGGTGTGGATACCTTTTCGCTCAGCGGTCACAAGCTTGGCGCACCGAAGGGCATTGGAGCACTTTACATTCGAGAAGGATTGCGGGTACTGCCGTTGATCTATGGCGGTGGTCAGGAGCGTGGGCTTCGGGCGGGAACGGAAAATACCGCCTATATCGGCGGCTTGGGTCTTGCTGCCAAGCTTTGCCTGAAAGACCGCAGTGTAAAAAATCAACATATGGCTGAGGTAAAACAGGCTCTTTTGACGGCCCTTGAGGAGGAAGGCGTTGATTATATCCAAAACGGAGACCCGGAAAACGCCGCTGCCCATATTTTGAATTTGCAGTTCCCCGGGATCAAGAGTGAGGTTTTGCTCCACTTTCTGGAGGGGCAGCAAATCTATGTTTCCCAAGGCTCTGCCTGTCATAACAACACGAAAAGCGGCAGCGAAACGCTGATGGCTATGGGGCTTGGCTCGGAAGAGCGGGACGGTTCTTTGCGGTTCAGCTTTGGGGATGATACGGCTGCTGACGATATGAAAATCGTTGCTGCCGCCGTAAAGCAGGGCGTAGATATGATCAAAACGATGCGGGGGAAAAAGTAATTTTCTGCCCGGAGAATTTTTGAAAGGAGACAGCGGAAAGAATTTTCCGTTAGGATGAAATGTATAAATTATTATTACTTCGCTACGGCGAATTAGGTTTAAAAGGAAAGAATAAAGGACAGTTTATTTCTCGACTGGAAGGTAATATCCGCCGGGCTCTCCCCGATAAAGAGGTTCTTTCTACCTGGGGGAGACTCTGGGTGCGATTAGATGACGATCTGGAAGAAACCGTGGAACGACTGAAAACGGTGTTTGGTTTGTATTCTGTTAGCCCGGTCATTGAATGTGACCGCAGCTGCAGTTTGGAAGAAATTGCCGATGCTGCGGAAAAGGTTCTTGTGAGCTCCCTCCCTAGGGGAGGGTCTTTCAAATTCGAAAGCCGCCGCAGTGATAAAACTTTTCCCTTGACCTCGCCGGAGCTGAGCCAGAAAATCGGAAGTATGGTTTTGCCCCGATTGGGTAAAGAATATTATGTAGATGTACGTCATCCCCAGGAGCGGGTTGATATTGAAGTGCGCAAAGAGGGGATCTACGTTTACGGGGAAACGATCCCTATGTCCGGCGGTTTGCCCGTAGGCTCCAGCGGCAAAGGCGTGGTGATGCTTTCCGGCGGTATCGACAGTCCGGTTTGCGCCTATCTTGCCATGAAGCGGGGGGTGAAAGTGGAAATGATTCACTTTCATTCCTTCCCCTATACCAGTGAACGGGCAAAGGAGAAGGTCGTGGACCTCGCAAATGTATTGGCTCATTATTCCAATGCCGGCATCAAGCTTCACGTGGTTCATTTTACCGATATCCAAATGGCAATTCGGGAAAAATGCCGTGAAGAATATACTATCACGATGATGCGGCGGTTTATGTATCGCATTGCCCAACGCATTGCCGAGGAACGCGGTGCCAAGGTAATCTTTACCGGTGAGTCCGTGGGCCAGGTTGCCAGTCAGACCGTGGAGAGTATGTATGCCATCAACCAGGCAATCTCCATGCCGGTGCTGCGCCCCTTGTGTTGTTTCGATAAAGAAGAAATCATTGATATTGCCCAGCGTATCGGAACTTTCGATATTTCCATCCGTCCCTATGAGGATTGTTGTACCATCTTCCTGCCGGATTATCCAAAGATTCGCCCGGTTTTGGAGGATTGTCTGGAAATGGAAAAAAATCTCGATATTGACGGCCTCATCGATGATGCTCTGAAAAAGAGTTACGTTCTTCATATCAGAAAGGAAACGGAAATCTGATTGAAAGCTATGGAAAAACGAATCCTCGATTTTATGAATGATAAAAGCTATGTTCCGTTAAAAGCCGAGGAGCTTGCCCCGGCAATGGAAATCGAGGATGATAAGCTGAAGCTGTTTTTTGATACCCTGCGTAAACTGGAAAGAGATGGCAGGGTGATTCTAAGCAAAAAGAAGTGCTATTGCCTTTGCCAGCATATGCAGCTTCTTTCCGGCCGTATCGAAGGAAAAAGCGGCGGCTATGCCTTTTTTATTCCCGATGCCGAGGGGCGGGGAGATCTTTTTCTTCCTTCCGGCAACCTTCATGGTGCTCTTCATAATGACCGGGTACTGGCGAAGGTGGTTCATTCTCCTAATGTGGTTAATGGCAATGATGAAGGGGAAGTCGTACGGATTCTGCATCATGCCAATTCCAGAATTCTAGGATATTATGTGGCAAAGGAAGGCGGCGGTGTGGTTTATCCCGAAGATAACCGCATCGTTTGCGAAGTTGCCGTGCCCAAAAGCCGAAACGGCGGTGCCGAAGATGGTGATGTTGTTATTGCCGAGGTCGCTTCCTGGAGCAACAAGGGAACAAAGGTTCGCGGGAAAGTTGCCGGGGTTATTGGGCGAAAGAATGAGCCGGGAATGGATATGGAAACGGTGATCCGTAAATTCCAATTGCCGGAAGAGTTTCCGCCTGCGGTTCTTGAAAATGCCGCAGCGGTGGCAAAGATTACACCCAAGGATCTGGAAGGCCGCAGAGACCTGCGCAATGATTTATTGATTACCATTGACGGAGAGGATGCCAGGGATCTTGACGATGCCGTTTCTCTAACGATGATGGAAAACGGTCATTTCCTTTTAGGCGTGCATATTGCCGATGTGGGGCATTATGTGACGGTAGGCTCACCTTTGGATAAAGAAGCCTATAGCCGCGGTACCAGTGTTTATTTCCCGGATCGGGTAATTCCCATGCTGCCAAAGGAACTATCCAACGGTATATGCAGCTTGAATCCGAAGGAGGATCGCTTAACGTTGTCCTGTACCATGGAAATCGACCGGAAAGGGCGCGTGGTTACCTATGATATTTTTGAATCGGTGATTTGCTCCGTTGCCCGGATGACCTATCGGGATGTCAATGCCATTTTGGCCGGAGATGAAGAATTGCGGGAAAAGTATGCCTTCCTTGTGGAAATGCTGGAACAGCTGGATCAACTGCGGGCGGTTCTTACCAAACGGCGGCAACGCCGGGGAGCGTTGAATTTTGATTTTCCCGAGGCTAAGGTGATTTTGGACGAAGCCGGAGAGCCTTTGGAAATCCGAAAAAGAGTTCATGATCGGGGAGAACAGCTCATTGAAGAATGTATGATCGTAGCCAATGAAACCGTGGCCGGGGAATTTTATCACCGGGATATTCCCTTTATTTATCGTGTTCACGATTGCCCTCCCGATGATAAAATGCTGGAGCTGCAGGATTTGATTGCTCCCTTTGGCCTGACTTTAAGCAATAATATGGGGGATGTAAGATCCGGTCATTTTCAGTCGTTGCTGACGAAAATTGAGGAGCTGCCGGAAAAACCATTGTTGGAAATGATGATCCTCCGCACGATGAGCCATGCTCTGTATGATACGGAAAATCGCGGTCATTTTGGTTTGGCCTCGGATTGTTATACCCACTTTACTTCGCCGATTCGCCGTTACCCGGATCTTTCCATTCATCGGGTGATCAAGGATACGCTTCATTTCCGTATTTCGGAAGAGGATAATCATGGCCGTATTCTTCGCCGCCTGGAGGATGCTGCCTTGCAAAGCAGCACCCGGGAGCGTTTGGCCGAGGAGGCGGAGAGAGAGGCTACGGATATAAAAAAAGCCCGCTATATGGCGGCCCATATTGATGAAGAATTTACCGGCATTATTTCCGGCGTGGTGTCCTACGGTTTCTTTGTGGAATTGGAAAACACCGTAGACGGTTTTGTGCATGTCTCAACCTTGCCTAAGGAATATTTTTCCTTTCATGCCAACAGCAAGAAGCTGGTATGTAAAAAGCTGAATATCAGCTTCCGCATGGGAGATGCCGTTCGTGTAAAGCTGGTGCGGGTAAATGTGGATCTGCACCACGTTGATTTTGAATTTATTGATTTTGTAAAGGAGGAGTGATCCATGGCCAAGGAAAAAACCGGAACAAAGGTTGCGGCAACCAACCGCAAGGCCCATCATGAATATTTTATATTGGAAACGATGGAAGCCGGTATTGCTCTTACCGGTACCGAGGTAAAGTCGTTGCGCCAAGGCAAAGCCAACCTGAACGATGCCTTTGCCCGAGTGGATCAGGGGGAATGTATTCTCTACGATATGCACATCAGCCCCTATGATTTCGGAAACCGCTTCAATCCGGATCCAAAACGTCCCCGAAAGCTCTTGCTTCATAAAAGGGAAATAATGAAGCTGCACAGTGAGATCAAAGAAAAAGGTCTTACGCTGATTCCGTTGAAGGTTTACTTTACCAGGGGTATGGCCAAGGTCGAGTTGGGATTGGCCAAAGGGAAAAAACTTTACGATAAACGAGATGATATGGCAAAGAAAGAAGCAAAACGCCGAATTGACCGCGCCATGAAAGAGTATCGCGGATAAAAGAATCTCTGAGGATAAGGTATGAAGGGAAAGTATAAAATCAACGAGGTCGCAAAAATGCTGGGAGTTTCTACCTCGGCGATTCGTTTTTATGAAAAAAAAGGGCTTTTTTCTGCTTTGAAAAATGAGGAAAACGGATATCGAACTTTTGATGACCATGATGTCTATAAGATTTGGAGTATCATTTATCATCGCAATATTGATCTGAGCGTTAACGATATTTATCGTTTGAAACATTCCGGTACCCTTGGCGATGTCGCGGAGATGATCGCGCAGCAAAAAGCAGATACTTTGGAGCGTATTACTGCGGAACAAAGAAAATTGGCTGTTTTTCAATATTATGATCGACTCATTGAAAAAGCCCAGCGCCATAAGGAACCGCCGCTCAAGTTAGACACCGGTGATCTCTATTTCTTTCAGCGCAGAGCCTTTTATGAAAGCTGTTGTTCCACTTTTCCTGTCAGTAACCCCTGTGATGTATTTTTATCGTCCAAGCAAAGGAATGAGGATGGCACCGACTTTTGCCTGATCTTTGGGGAGGATATGGATATTGTTGCACCGGAAGATCGCAGCAAAGTAGAGAAGATGGTTCCTTCTTTCCGAGGGTTATCGGTTATTGTAAGCTTTGAGGGGGATTTTGATCCCGGCAAGGCATTTTCTCTGGCTCTTGAAAAAGCCGCCGGGGATGAATGGGAGCCTGCATTTCCCTGTTATGTGATCTATTTGATGTCCACCGGTGATTGGGAGCATGCCGTACGTTATTACGAGGTGCTGCTGCCTTTGCCGGATGCCGAATAAAGAAAAGAAATGACCTCTATTGACTTTCATCCTTGTTGAAGGTGTAAAATAAGTTCATAAAAACAAGGAAGAAAAGAGGTTCTTTTATGAGTACATCGGTTGCCTGGATTTTATTGTTTATTGCTGCTTGTTTTGAAGTTGCCTGGGCCGGTACAATGAAGCTGACGGAAGGATTTACTCGGTTGTTGCCGTCTATCATTAATTTGGTGTGTATGGGGTGCAGTGTGTTTCTGATTGAAAATGCAGCAAAGGTGCTGCCGGTAGGCACTGCCTATGCCGTTTGGACCGGGATCGGTGCCGTTGGCGCTGTGATATTGGGGATCGTGGTCTATCATGAGCCGGTAAGCGCATTACGGATTTTGTTTCTGTTTCTGATCATTGCCGGGATCATCGGCTTAAATTTAACAACGCATTGAGGTTTTGTTTTATGGCTGTGTTATGTTTTGATTTTGACGGCACCATTGCCGATTCCCTTTCTCTGGAGGAAAAGTATTACTTACCTTCATTACTCGATTATGGCATTACCTGTTTCTCTTCGATGAACGATGTTAAAGCTGCCTGCCGAGAAAATTATTATGACTTTTGTCGGAATCAGGGTATCTCTTCGGAGACATTGACAGAGCTGGATTCTCTTTATAAAAAGGCACTGAAAGAAAATGATGTGATTATTCCGCTCTTTCACGGCATTCCCGAGATGTTTGATGCACTTTGCAAGAAACACCGAATCTATGTGGTATCTTTGAATTCGGTTTTAGAAATCCGCCGTACTTTATCGCATTATGGCGTTACATCGGTGCAGGCGGTTCGTGGCTGGGAAGATGATCGCAATAAAGCAGCTGCTTTAAGACGAGTTAAAATGGAGTTCCCCGATGAGGATATCGTGTTGATCAGTGATTCTGTTGGTGATATGAAGGAAGGCAAGGTCGCTGAGATCGCAAAAGTGATTGCCGTGACTTATGGTTGGGGCGATCGGGCGGAGTTGGAAGCTGCCGGTGCAGATGTCCTTTTTGACGATATTTCTTCACTAAGTGCCTACTTAATGACGTTGAACTGAGGTTTTTGCTATGCTTTATTCTCTTACGGCCCGTTGTATCGGAGGCCGTCACCAATTGGATCATTTCTTTGCTTTTTTGCCGGCGATGAAAACCGCCGGCTTTGCCTATATCAATCTTTGTTTTGCCGAGTTTCAGGAACTTTTAACCGCAGATTTTGATATATGTGGTTTTAAAGAGCGATTGGATTCTTATGGCTTGAAAGTGAATTTTGCCCACGGACCAATGAAGTACCCGTTTTTATATCATTGTCCGGATCTGTTTGTGGAACATGATAAAATGATGAAGGCCCTTGAGATTTCTGCTGCTCTTAGCGTGAAATCATTTGTGATTCATCTTGGTTCGGTGTTAGATGAAAAAGGATATGTTTTGCCGGAGCGTTCCTTTGTCGAAAATGTAAAGTATCTGCGTCCGTATATTGAGTATGGCGCATCCCATGATATCGGCATTGCCATCGAAAACGGTACAAATCAACCTTGGGATGTTCCGATGGATAGCGGCAGATCCTCTGAACCGAAGATGATGCAGGAGGTTTCCCCTTCTTTTGACGAATTGATTGCAATCTCCGATGCCTTTTTCCGGGAATACGGTAAACGTGTCTGTGGTATTTGTTTTGATACCGGCCATGCCTTTCTTGCCGGCCTTGATTTGCAGAAGGAGATAAATAAAGTTGGGGAACGCCTTATGGTGACTCATATTCATGATAATCATGGGGCGACGGATGAGCATTTGCCCATTGGCCAAGGGGTGATCCCCTGGTCGGAGGTTTGTCAGGGATTTGCGAATATTCGCTATAACGGTGAGCTTTCCCTGGAACTGTATTTTCCCGAAGAGGTTATGGCTGTATCGAAATTTTCGGATGTTCTGTTCTCTGCGGGTGAAGGCTTGAAACGGCTGGGAGAAAAGATCGGCTTATCCGTTGCAGAATCGCAGGCCGATTACTCCGATAAAGAGTAATCCCAGAAAAAATAATTTTTTAGGGGAGCGGCTGCAACGATGACGGATGGTATGAGCAGAGTGAAGCCATGGGAGAGCTTCATGAAGTAGGCCCAAAGGATCTCTAATAGTCCTGCGGCGATAAGGCTTCGCCATGCATTGGGAGTGTTGTTGTTCATTTGATCACCTCTGTTTTTTGTTGTAAAAAAAAACGTCTCGCTGCACATTCCTTCTGAGGCCTATCGGAATGGAGCAAGACGTAACCCGGCGGTTAAATATAAAGAATTTATTTGTCGGTAGCAGTATAATACATAGAACCGATAATGTCAATATGGAAAAATCATAAAAAGAAAGCAGGAAGAAAAATGGTATCTTTTGAAAGTGACTATATTGCCGGCGCACATCCCCGTATTTTGGAACGCCTTAGTGAAACCAATATGGAGCTGCATTCGGGATATGGGGAAGATATTTTTTGCCAACAGGCAAAAGAAAAAATTCGGACAGCCTGTGCCTGCCCGGAAGCGCAAATAGAATTCCTTGTCGGCGGAACTCAAACCAATGCTCTGGTGATTGATTCCCTTTTGCCGCGCTGGGATGGTGTTATTGCTGCCGATACCGGCCACGTCAGCACCCATGAAGCCGGTGCCATCGAATACACCGGGCATAAGGTAATAACCCTCTGTTCGGAACAGGGTAAACTTTCTGCTGTTGCGGTAAGGCAGTGGCTTGAAGATTTTTACAATGACGGAAATTGTGAGCATATGGTACAACCGGGGATGGTTTATATCTCTCATCCCACGGAATACGGCACTCTTTATACGAAAGCGGAATTGACCGCTCTTTCCGAGGTCTGCCGTGAATACCGTATCCCCCTTTTTCTGGATGGTGCCCGGTTGGGCTATGGCTTGATGAGCAAGGAAAGCGATATGGCATTGCCGGATATCGCGGCATTATGTGATGTCTTCTATATTGGCGGTACGAAGGTAGGTGCTCTTTGCGGCGAGGCCGTAGTTTTTACCCGAGGGAATCGCCCTGCCCATTTTATTAATTTAAAGAAAAAACACGGTGCTTTGTTGGCAAAGGGGCGGTTGCTGGGGATCCAGTTTGATACTCTGTTTACCGATGATCTGTATTTCAAAATCTCTTATCATGCCATTACCATGGCAGAAAAATTGAAAAAGATTCTGAAAGAAAAGGGGTTTTCGTTTTACCTTGAGTCCCCAACAAATCAGCAGTTTGTTATTGTAGAAGATGATAAAATGGAAGATTTAAAAGAAAAGATCCTCTTTAGCTTTTGGGAAAAGTATGACGACACCCACACGGTAATCCGTTTCGTGACCAGTTGGTCTACGCAAGAGGAGGATCTTATTGCGTTGAGAGCGGCTCTTTCTTGATCTTCGGATTTTTGAATTTCTGGCGTCTATGCTTTAGAGGAAAGGGATGGTGATATACAATGGCGGCCCATATTTTAATCGTGGAGGATGACCGGCCTTTGGCGGAAGGAATTTCCATGGCGCTGAAAAGTGAAGAGTTTTCCATTGCTACAGCAGCCACGATAAAAGAAGGTAAAGCTTATCTTGATTCGTATCGTGTGGATCTGATGATCCTTGATATCAACCTTCCTGACGGCAATGGTTTGGAGTTGCTTACTTCTTTGCGCTCCCATTCTTCTCTTCCGGTGATTTTACTTACCGCTAACGATATGGAAACCGATATTGTTTATGGTTTGGAAAGCGGCGCTGATGATTATATAACCAAACCTTTTGGCCTTGGAGAGCTGCGAGCTCGAGTCCATGCAAGGCTGAGGCGGCATGAGGAACATTTTCGTGAAGTTTACCGCAAAGACGGGTTTGTTTTCGATTTCCCGAATCAATCCTTTACCAAAGAGGGTGAAGCATTGGAGCTGAGTAAAACAGAACAAAAGCTTTTGCGGCTGCTGGTGATGAATGCCGGACAGATCCTGCCTCGGGAGCTTTTAATGGAACGAATCTGGGGAAGTGATGAGTTTGTTGATGAAAACGCCCTTTCTGTTGCCGTGCGTCGATTGCGGCAAAAATTGGAGCAAACACCGTCCCTTCCCAAACATATTATGACGGCTTACGGTATCGGCTACGGTTGGGAGGTTACTTCATGACGGCTCTGTATGTCTGCTTTTTTCTGGTAATCCTTCTCTGTTTGTTCGGCGTTTGTGTGGCTATTTTTCAAACGCGAAAAGCGCGGCATACTCTTGAACTGCTGGATGAAATGGTGGAACGAGCGGTAAAAGGGGATTTTGACGGCAGCCTTTACGATGAATCTCTGTTGTCTTCGGTGGAAAATAAATTCTGTGATTACCTCTCGTCTTCTGTCCTTCTGGAAAAAAATCTTGCGGAAGAAAAGGCGCGTATTCATGAACTGATCTCTGATATTTCCCATCAGACAAAGACGCCCATTGCTAATATTTTACTGTATAGTGACCTTCTTGCAGAACAATCCCTGACGGCAGAGGGGCAACTGTGTGTGGCTCATTTGCGGAGCCAGGGAGAACGGCTGCGATTCCTCATCGATGCTTTGATGAAGATATCGCGATTGGAAGCAGGAATCTTATCTCTTTGTCCGGAAGTTCGCGCTGTCGATTCCTTTGTCGAAACTGCTCTTTCCCAGGTGACGCCGAAAGCGGAAGCGAAAGATATTTCGCTGCAGTTTACACCTTCGGGAAAGATCGCTGTTTTCGACGAAAAGTGGACGGCAGAAGCGCTTTTCAACCTTTTGGATAATGCGGTAAAATACACTCCGGCCGGAGGTAGAGTTGCTGTTATGATTACCGATTATGAGTTGTTTTGTCGTATTGATGTTTCGGATACCGGTGTGGGGATTGCTGCAGAAGAGCTTCCTCAGATTTTTCAGCGTTTTTACCGTGGAACGGCAGTGCGTCAGGAGGAAGGCGTTGGTCTCGGACTTTATCTCGCCAGGCAGATCGTGATGAGTGAAGGCGGCTATATGAAGGTGTCTTCTGTACCGGGAAAGGGCAGTGTTTTCTCTCTGTTTCTTCCTCGAGAGGAATTGCGGAGTCCTTCTCGGTGACCTTTCCTCTGTTTTTCGGAATCGAAAGAATCTTTCAAAACTGTAAGGTTCTTTTTGCTTACGGAAAGAAAAGAGAAAGATTTCTTTGTTAAACTTAAAGTACGTTGAGAGGGGCGAGAGCCTTCAAACGTACTTTTTGTTTATCATAAAGGAGTGAGAATATGAAAATTTTAGAGACCAAAGGGTTAAAAAAGATCTATGGCAGCGGGGCAACGGCAGTGCACGCCTTGGATGGCGTTGATCTTTCGGTAGAAAAGGGAAAGTTTGTGGCCATTGTCGGCACCTCCGGCAGCGGCAAATCGACGCTTCTTCATATGCTGGGTGGTTTGGATCGTCCCACCGCCGGAAAGGTGTTTGTGGACGGCAAAGATATTTTCAACCTGAAGGATGAAGCTCTTACGATCTTTCGCCGCCGTAAAATCGGGTTTGTTTTTCAAAGCTATAATTTGGTACCGGTGCTGAATGTGTGGGAAAATGTGGTGCTCCCTATCCAGCTGGATGGCAGATCGGTTGACACGGATTTTGTCAATGATATTCTCGTGACACTGGGGATTTCTGACCGAAAAGATGCCTTGCCAAATGCCCTTTCCGGCGGACAACAGCAGCGGGTTGCCATTGCCAGAGCTCTGGCAGCAAAGCCTGCCATTCTTTTGGCCGACGAACCTACGGGAAATCTGGACAGTAAAACCGGTCAGGATGTTATGGGGCTGCTCAAGGTCAGCGGCAGTCGCTTTGGTCAAACCATTGTTATGATTACCCATAATGAAGAAATCGCCCAGCTTGCCGATGAGATCATTCACATTGAAGATGGGCGGATCGTAGGTGGTGATGGGCAATGCTGAAGGTAAAAAATCAAAAGGCTATTCGTCGTTTGGCGGCGCGGAATTTCCGAGCCAGCGGCATGCGTAATATTGTGGCGATCCTTGCCATTATGCTTACCGCCATCTTATTTACCGCTCTTTTCACCATTGGCGGCAGCATGATCCTTTCCATGCAGCAATCGACCATGCGCCAGGTGGGGACCTCTGCCCACGGTGGCTATAAGTTTCTTACCCAGGGACAATATGATACTTTGAAAAAAGATCCGGAGCTTAAGGATATTTCCTATAATATCATCGTGGGCAATGGTGAAAACCCGGAGCTGAAAAAGACCTATACTGAGATCCGTTATACCGAACCTAAGGCAGCAAAGTGGTCTTTCTCCATGCCGACCACCGGCACCTTGCCGAAGGAAAAATATGATCTGGCCACAACAACACAGGTTTTGGATGCTTTAGGGATTCCCCATCAGTTGGGGCAAACGGTACCTCTTGATTTTTCGGTAAACGGTGTGGCTTATCATCAGGATTTTACCCTTTGCGGTTTTTGGCAAGGGGATGAAGTGATGGCGGCCAACGAGATCTTTGTTTCTCGAGCTTACAGTGATGAGGTTGCTCCGGTAATCACAACGCCCCTTTACGAAGAGAAGAATCTTGATCCTACCAATCCTTATGCCGGTTCCATCAATCCTACCTTCTGGTTCTCCAACAGCTGGGATCTGGAAGCAAAGGTGGAGGCTTTGAGTGAACGCTGTGGTTTCGATCCGAAGCTGGTCAATTCCGGTGTGAATTGGGCCTATGCTTCTTCCTCAGTGGATTTGCGCACCATTGCCCTTGTTGGCGGATTATTGGTTCTTGTTGGGGTGAGCGGCTATCTGATTATCTATAATGTGTTTTATATTTCCGTTTCTCGGGATGTTCGGTTTTACGGCCTGCTGAAAACGGTAGGGACGACAAAACGCCAGATCAAACGCATTGTTCGTTATCAGGCACTGTTGCTTTGCGGTACCGGTATTCCTCTCGGTCTCGTTTTGGGCTGGCTTTGCGGTAAAGTGCTGCTGCCCTTTGCCGGGAAGATCACAAATTACGAGCACTTTGCCGTATCCTTTGACCCTCGAATTTTTGTTGTGGCGGCGCTGTTTACACTCCTTACGGTTTTTATCAGCTGTATTCGCCCGGCAAGATTGGCGGCAAAGGTTTCGCCGGTAGAGGCCATTCACTGGACCGGCGTTTCCGTCTCTCAAAAGAGAATCGAAAAGAAAGGGAAAAGGATATCGTCTCGAACCTTGGCCGGGGCAAATATCCGTCGGGATCGAAAAAAAGCTGTTCTCGTTGTTGTATCGTTAAGCCTTTCTCTGATTTTACTGAATGCCACTGTTACCATTGTGAAGGGCTTTGATATGGATAAATACCTGAAGGAAGAGGCCGTTACTGACTTTACCCTCGGTGATGCGGCATTGATTTTCAAACATAACCTGGAAGATCCGGAAGTGATCTCTGCCGATATCGTTGCCGATGTAACGTCTCAACCCTGGGTGAAGGGCTATGGTTGCGTTTATATGCGGGAATCTCAGCACAAAATTTCCGGAGCCCTTGCCAAAAAGGCCGAGGCTTATATGGCGGATCAAGCCGATACTCCCTGGGGAAAAGAGGCTCTTCAGGGATTGAAAAAGCATCAAATGGAAAGTCATATTTACGGTGTGGATCCCTACCTTTGGCCGGAGCTGGAAATTCATGATCCCATTGCAGATTGGGATACCTTTGGCACCGGTGATTATGTCATCGTATCCTCTTTCTGGGATGACGGCACCGATCGTTACTACGAACCCGGAGATAAAGTGACCATTGATTTTGGCAACGGAAAACAAAAGGGATATACGGTATTTGCCATCGGTGATCTGCCATATCCTCTGGGACCGGAGCATGGTCATAGTCTTGATATCTATTTCACACTGCCCGGGGCGGAATATCAGGCTCAAATCGGCCCTGTCGGCGGGATGAAGCTGGCCTTTGATGTTACGGATGGCAGCATTGATGAAGCGGAAGCCTGGGTAAGCTCTTATTGTGATGCTTCTTCCACCCTGGATTACGTTTCCTTAAATACTTTTCGGGAGCAATTTGATAATGTGAAAGAAACGTATGCCGTTGTCGGCGGCTCTTTATCGCTGATTTTAGCATTGATCGGCCTGCTCAATTTCATCAATGCCATGGTGACCTCGGTCTATGCCCGCCGTCGTGAGCTGGCCATGCTTCAGAGCATCGGTATGACGGAAAAACAGCAGCGTCATATGCTCCTTTGGGAAGGACTGATTTATGCCCTGTTGACCTTTGTGATTACGTTGACTGTTGGCAATTTGATCTGTTATGGCTTCGTTTTGCTCATGGCAGGCCAGATATGGTTTTTCACGTATCACTTTACCTTGTTGCCGATCCTTTTCTGTTTGCCCTTCCTGTTACTGATCGCCGTGGCGGTGCCCCGCGTTTGCGGTCGAAAAATGGCAAAACAAAGCGTTGTAGAGCGCTTGCGCCAGGTTGATTGAGTACTCTATTATTTTGTGAATATCAAAATATTGTACTTTCCTTTTTAATTTGCTTGTGAACCGCCTGCTACTTATGGTATAATCCCGATATAGGGTGGTAATAGGTAGATTATGAATAGAATTGTTGAAGCTTATATTGGTGAATATGCCTCAGGGAAAAGTGAAAACGCTGTAAATCGTGCCATTTCCCTGGCTCAAGAGGGGCGAAAAGTAACATTGGTTGACCTGGATTTGGTAGAACCGGTGTACACCTTGCGTCCCCTCATTCCGTTGCTGGAAGAAAAGGGTGTTCACGTCATTGCCTGGAAAACCGAAGAAACCCTTGGCTTGGGGGAAGCCGGCTCTGTGCTGCATCCTGCCATGCGTTGGGCTTTGCGAAACGAAGGCGATGTGATCCTTGATATCGGTTACGGTGCGAAAGGCAGTGCAATTTTAAATCTACTGGAAGGTATCGAAGATGAAAAGGATCTGAAAGTCCTTTTGGTAATTAATACGCTTCGTCCGATGACTGATTCTGTCGAAAAGATCATAGAATATCTTGATGAAACCGGACCCGCCCAAGGCTTCATTGCCAATACGCACTTGGGTAAAGATACTACCGTTCCGCTGATGATGGCCGGTCTCGCAATGGTTCAAGAGGCTGCAAAGAGGGCAAATGTTCCTGTGGTTGCCATGTCTGTGGATGAACGGTTTCGTGATGATTTTCCCGGGGATACGGTAGACGGTGTTCCTTTGCGGATTTTGTCGCGATATCTGCCCATGGGTTTTTGGTGATCTCAGAAAAGGATCATGATATGGAGAGACTTTTTTAGGCTGAAAGGAGTAATCGAAATGGCCACAAAACCGATTGAGAAGGATACCAACGTATTCGTGACCGGGAACGAAGTCGTAGCTTGGGCAGCTCTGGCTGCCGATGCACAAATCATGTATGGCTACCCCATCACACCTCAAAATGAAATTATGCACTATTGGACCAGATTGGCACCGAAATATGATCGCCACTTCCTCCAAACTGAGGATGAGCTTTCTGCCGGCTTTACTACCTGCGGCGGTGTTATGACCGGTACCCGTGCATTTACCGCCACTGCCGGCCCCGGCACCATCTTGATGCAGGAACCGATCACCATGGCGGAAATGATGCGTATTCCCCTTGTCGTTGTTGTTCAGCAGCGTGGGGGCCCCTCTACTGCAACGGTTATTTATTCCCAGCAGGAAGTAACTCTTTGCTGCTATGGCGGTAATGGGGAAGGTTTCCGTGTGGTTTATTCCACTTCCGGTCATCAGGATCTTTATGATTATACGATCAAAGCCTTTAATACTGCTTGGAAATACCAGGTTCCCACCATTGTATTGGGCGATGGTTATCAGGCAAAAATGAGGGAAGCTGTTACCATGTACGATCCCGCCAGCCGTGGTATCGAAATGGAACCCACAACACCCTTTGTTGGTGCTCCCGGCTGCCCCGGTATTGACCGTGAACCCAGCTTCTATAGAAATACCTACAACACCGAAGAAGAGCTTCTTGATGTTGTTACCGATTTAAAAGCACATTATGAATCCTTCAAAGAAGAAGTGATTGAATACGAACAGATGGATGTGGAAGATGCCGAGATCGTTGTTGTCGGTCACGGTGTTGTAAGCCGTGCCTGCAAAGAAGCAGTCAAGATGCTGCGTAAGGAAGGCTATAAAGTTGGCTACTTCCGCCCCATTACCTTACGTCCTTTCCCCGATAAACAGCTTGCTGCTGCCGTCGAAGGGAAGAAGAATATTCTCGTTGTGGAAAGCGCCTTAGGTCAAATGAAGCGCTTTATTACCGAAGGTCTCTACGGTATGACCGTTCCTATTTCCGAGTACTTTAAGCCCGGGAAAGGGGTCAGCTCCGATGAATTGGTAGACCATGTGAAAACCATGATGAAATAAGGAGGGTTCGATTCAATGGCTGTTGAACTTACTAATATTGCACCGCCAATGCCTGCTTGTTGGCGTAAAGAAACGAAAACGCATAAATTCTGCCCCGGTTGTGGTCATGGTATTGTATTGAAAGCTCTTGGCGAAGCCATCGACGAATTGGGGATTCAAGACCGAGTGATTTTCACCGTTGATATCGGCTGCTGTCTCTTGGCCATCGATTTTTTTGATATCGATACCGTTCAGACCCACCATGGCCGTACCAATGCGGTTTGCACCGGGATCAAAAGAGCTACCCCCGATAAGATTTGTATCGCTTATATGGGCGATGGCGGCGGCTACGCTATCGGCTCTCAGCATCTTGTAAATGCGGCTGCCCGTAACGAAAAGATTACCTCGATTCTTGTAAACAATACCAACTATGGTATGACCGGCGGTCAGATGGCTCCCACGACTCTTCCCGGTCAGAAAACGGAAACCTCGCCCTATGGCCGAAGCGTAGAACAGCAGGGGGAACCGACTCATGGTCCCGAAATGATTGCTGCCATGGCCGGTGAAGGCGCTTACGTTGCCCGCGGCACCGTATCCAAACCCAAACAGCTGAAAAAATATATCAAAAAAGCACTGGAAGCACAGATGAACGGCAGCGGCTTTGCCTTTGTGGAAGCTCTTTCCACCTGCCCCACCAACTGGGCCACCAATGCCAAAAAGACCTGGGCCTTCCTGGAAGACCAGATGATGGCTGAATATCCCACCGGTGAATTTAAAGTCCCCGGAGAAGGAGGCAAAGCAGAATGAGTGATCTGAAAAGAATCATGCTCGCCGGTGAAGGCGGCCAGGGCGTACAGTCTGTTGCAATGATCCTGTCGGAAGCTTCCTACAAAGCAGGAAAACAGGTCATGTATATCCCCAATTTCGGCGTAGAACAGCGCGGCGGTGTATCCGTGGCTTTTATGCAGATCTCTTCCGATGTGATCGGTTCGCCGAAATTTGATAATGCCGATATTATCGTTGCTTTGAGCGACCGTGCCGTGAAACGTGTGCAGATGTTTGCCAAACCCAACACGATCTATGTTTATGATTCCGCAATTTCCGAAGAAGCCAGAAAGGACCTGCCCAAGGAAGGCGAAGTTGCCAAACTGGTAGAAATTTCCGCCCAGGAAATCGCCAATACCGAGCTCCATGTTCGCGTTTTCAACGTGATCATCATGGGTGCTGTTTTGGGGCTTACCGATATAGTTTCCATCGATGCCATTAAAGAGTCTTTGGATAAGAAATTTGCGAAGAAATTTGAAGCGAATCCCGCTCTGCGTGATATGAACTATACCGCGCTGATCCGAGGGATGGAGCTTGTTCGCTAAGGGAGGTAACGATGAGAGAATTCAAATCTGTAATGACCGAATGCGGTAAAGGTAAATTCTATCTCTTTACCGAACTTTGCAAAGGCTGCGGCCTCTGCATTGAAAAATGCCCGAAAAATGCTATTGGCTGGGCCGATCGCCTTGGGATTTATGGTGCACCTACCGTAGAACCCGGCCATGGCGATGATTGCAACGCCTGCAAAACCTGCCAGACGATTTGCCCCGAATGCGCAATTTTGATCGAAAAGATCTGAGTTTGAGGCGGTAATACGAGTTGAAAGTCCACCTGATATCTTTGATCGGGTGGACTTTACTTAAAACAATACTTTTATAAAGGAGAATAATCATGGCTGATAAAAATGTTTATGTGATTACCGGTGGTGCCGGCGGCATTGGTCTTGCCGCTGCAAAGCAGTTTACGGATGGCATTGTTATGATCTCCGATGTTAATGCCGCTGCATTGGAAAAAGGAAAAGATGTTCTTACCTCTGCGGGAATCGAAGCCGTAACGAAAGTGTGCGATATTTCTGACCGCGCCCAGGTTGAAGCAATGGCGAAAGAAGCCGCCGCTCTTGGAAATGTGAAGGGTGTTGTTCATTCTGCCGGTGTTTCCGGTGACTGCGGCAAGTTGGATCTGGTATTAAAAATCGATCTTTTAGGTACTTACTACCTCATTGAAGAATTTTTGAAAGTTATGGGTCAGGGAGGCTCCATGGTGTTGATCTCCTCTATGATGGCCGATGTAATTCCGCCCAATCCCGAACAGGATGCCTTGCTTGCCGCTCCGGATCAGGATGGCATTTTGGAAAAGCTTGCGCCTTTCTGCAATAATGACCCCCACTATGCTTACGATGTGACAAAACGCGGTGTTCGTTTAATGGCACAAAAATATGCCGCAGCCTTTGGGAAGAAGGGGGTTCGTATCAACTCTGTTTCCCCGGGAGTTATCATGACGGAAATGGCAATGAAGGCAGCAGAGGAGCATCCGGAACAGATGAAATTCATGGAATCCGTGGCACCTCTCGGTCGAAACGGCCGCCCCGAGGAAATTGCCGATGTTGTTTCTTATCTCTGCTCCGATAAAGCATCCTTCATTACCGGCATTGATATCAAAGCTGATGGCGGCGCTATGAATGCTGTGATTGAATTTAAAAAACGACAGGCCGCTGCAAAATAACGGCCTGTGAAATGAGGTTTTTCTCTTGAGTTTTCAGCTCGTAGAAATGTATGTGATTTGGCTGGTCTTTTACGGTGTGGTCGGTTGGCTTTACGAAAGTTTTATCTGCTCTGTAGATGCCCGCAAATGGATTAATCGCGGTTTTTTAAACGGTCCCTATTGTCCGATCTATGGATTTGGCGCTGTATTTGATATCCTTTTGTTGGGGCATATCCAAAATCCGGTGGCATTGTTTTTCCTTGGAGTCGTTGTAACTTGCTCTTTGGAGTATCTGACTTCTTATCTGATGGAAAAATTGTTCCATGCTCGGTGGTGGGATTATTCGGAACGAAAATTTAATATCAACGGACGTGTCTGTCTTCTCGGTGCCGTGGTATTCGGTCTTTTTTCCGTGGTTCTTATTAAGGTGATCCATCCCATCGTGGTTTATTATACCGAGCTTTTGCCGGCTTGGGCCATTCATTGTTTGGCAGCATTTTTGTTTCTCGGTGTGGCGGTGGATACCATCGTTACCGTTGGCGGCTTTGCCGGTTTCAATGAACGGTTGAAGGAATTTGAATCTGCGGTAGAGCAGGCAAAAGCCGAAAGTCCACGTTACCAGGAGCTTTCCGCAAACCTGGAACGATTGAAGGAAGAAGCCGGAGAAAAATTACGTACCGCTCTGGCGGCGGAAAAACGCAAAGTTTCTTTGGCCGTTGTTCGTGGCGAATATCGTCCTTTTGCCAAAGGGCTTAATGGTCAGCAACGCCGTATGCTCAAGGCCTTTCCCCATTTGAGATCGGTTTCTCATAACAATGCATTGAAGGATCTGCGAGAAGCCTTGAAAAATTTAGATCTGAAGGAAAAGCTTGAAGAAAAGAAAGAAGCCTTGGAAACAAAACTGGATTCCAAAAAGGAAGAGATCTCCACAATGATTGACTCCAAAAAGGATGTTTTGGAAAACAAGCTCACTTCTCAAAAAGAGCTTTTCGATACGAAATTGGAACAGAAAAAAGAAGAGATTCGCCGAAAAAAAGAATAATGTTTTTTACTGCTTCCCTTGTGATATGTACCCCAATACTGAGTGTCCGGTATTGGGGTACATATCAATTTGTCAATGCCTTTTCTAACCGTTTTCTGACCAAATCTAACCATAAAGGTGGTTAGATTTGGTTAGAAAAACATTTTTGCAGGTTATTGCTTGCGTGCCAGGGCGTAGTCGTCCAGAAAGCGGTAGTAGGGGCAGCTTTCTGTGGCGTAGCTGAGGAAATCTTCCATTTCATCCTGATCCAGATCCACCAGACAGATATAGCAATCGCTGAAATCATCGTAGATGTAGTTCATGCAGTCATCGCAACAGCATTTTTTACTCATGACATTCCTCCTCGGAGAGATACCCCTTTTCTCTTTCCAGAATGGCCGGGTTGGCTGCCAGCTCTCCGGTGGCATGGACGATGATTCCGCTTTGCAGTAAATCTTCCTGCCCTTCGGGAACGAGCTTGTCCGGGAATACGATCTCGATGTCGCCCTGCTCTGTATGGAGCAGACCAAACAGGAAACGGGTCATGGTGCCGCCCATGTAAGTGGTTTCTCCTCGGCGGAAGCCGATGGCTTCGCCCCAAATATCTACGGTATCCCCTTCTGCCGGGGTGATTTTACCCAAGGCTTCTCCTGCCTTTTCCGCGGCTTCCGCCGGGGGGTAAAAGGCAAGGGTTTCGGGATAGGCGGCGACTTGAACTTTAAGGGTGGTACCTTCGCGGTAGTCCGTCAGAATATCGCCGTTGATCAGGGGGAGGGGCAGAATTTCGCCGTTGTTATCAATGATTAGGGTTTTGGCGGTGATGTCCTCCGACTCTTTGCATCCTTGAATTGTGCAGTCCCAAAGGCAGCAGCCTTTGGCGTGGGAATCAAAGCCGGTGATATAATCCAGGTCTTTTTCTTTGTCGTAAGCGGTACGGATTACGAGAATCATATCGCCCATATGAAAATTGATATAGTTGCCGTGGGCACCGGGGATCTTAACTCCCTTGGTCACGGCTTTTTTTACGATTTTCCCAAAAAGATCCGGTGTGAGAAAATCCAGTTGAAAGCTTTGCAGATGATCGGGCATGGTGCAGCTCCTTTATTTTGATATAGTCTGTAAAAGAAAGTATAACGGAATTTATCCCTTTTTTCAATAGACGCTGTTGTTTTCTTTTGTTATAATAGAAAAATAAAGGGGGCAATATGGCTTATCTGTACATTGTGTTATGCGAGGGAAATACATATTATACAGGCATTGCGGTAGATATCAATCGTCGCCTGGCAGAACATATGGAGCGTGGAAAAAAGTGCGCACGGTACACTCGGGCACACCCGGTGAAAAGGCTTGTCGCCTTGTGGCAAACGGATAGCTATGCCCATGCCGCAAAGGGAGAATATGCGGTAAAAAAACTTTCCCGCTCAAAAAAAGAGTACCTTATCCGCCACCCTGAGCAGCTGTGTTTGATGTGTCCGGCATTAAATCTCCTGGAGTTTAAAGTATGTGAATTTGCGGCTTTGGATGGTGAATAATTTTCTCCGAATTAATTTCAGGTAAAAATATTGACATTTCGCTGTAGCTGTGGTATAATTATATACAGATAGAAAATACCCGGCGGCGGTGTGCCGAGTCGTTGTCCGGGGTTATGGTTCATAAAAGGGAAAAGAATGAAAATTAAATATTTATGAAATTGGCTGTTATATTATGCATGAAATGGAGCGACGCTCCATTTCATGCCGCAGTCTCTTACTTCGCTCATTTATGTTTGGCAGAATTCTTATGGGAAAAGCACTTTTGGCCGGCCCCAAAGCGTTTTCCGTGGGTAAAAGAGTGTTTTTTTATTGCAAATTAGCCGAAGGGGTTGCCCTGAGGCATTAGGAGGTAGATTTATTATGACAGTATCTTATTTCATGCCGAATCGTAGTTATTTTGGCGCCGGGTGCATCGCAGAGCTGAGCGGCTTGTCTCAAAGCTTTGGGATGAAAAAACCGATGATCGTAACGGATCATGTTTTAGCGGAGTTGGGCATGGTCGATAAGATCCGGGCAATACTTGATGATGCCGGGATCGAGTGCGATGTGTTTGCTCAGGTCGAGCCAAATCCTACCGATACTACGGTTGCAAAAGGTGTCGCGCAATATCAAGCCCAGGGCTGTGACGGTTTGATTTCATTGGGTGGTGGTTCTCCCCATGATTGTGCGAAAGCGATTGGCATCGTTCTTGCCAACGGTGGAACGATCCGAGACTATGAGGGTGTTGATAAATCAACAAAGAATATGGTTCCGTTTGTTGCCGTGAATACGACGGCGGGTACTGCAGCGGAAATGACACGTTTTGCGATCATCACGGACACCGATCGTCATGTGAAAATGCCCATTATTGACTGGCGCACAACGCCTTTGGCTGCAATCAACGATCCGGAATTTATGATTGGAATGCCTACATCTCTTACGGCTGCAACCGGTATGGATGCTTTGACCCATGCCATCGAAGCCTATGTGTCTACCGCAGCGAATCCTCTCACTGATTGTGCAGCCTTAAAGGCGATAACTATGATTGCCGAATTTTTGCCGAGAGCATTTGCCAATGGTGAAGATCTGGAAGCCAGAGATCAAATGGCATATGCTCAATATCTTGCCGGCGTTGCATTTAATAATGCTTCCCTTGGGTATGTTCATGCGATGGCACACCAGCTGGGTGGAATGTATGATTTACCCCACGGCGTTTGCAATGCGGTATTGCTGCCCCATGTATGCGAATTTAATATCGTTGCTCGTATGGAGCGGTTTGCGGATATTGCAGCTGCTCTCGGAGAAGAAGTGGAAGGCCTTGCACCCTATGAAGCTGCGGTAAAAGCCATTGAAGCCGTTAAAAAATTGAATCGTCTTTTAGAAATTCCCAGGAATTTAGAGGAACTGGGAGTCAAACCGGAGGACTTCTCTGTTATGGCAGATCATGCCAAAGCCGATGCCTGCTGCCTCACGAATCCTCGAAAGGCAACAAAAGAGCAGGTTATTGACATCTATCGTCGAGCTTACGAAGGATAAAAACCGTGAAAGCAGCTCCGAAAAGATTTCGGGGCTGCTTTTTTGTCAATGATTGAGAAAAATTTGTCGATTTTGGTTGACATGATTTTTTGTTTTTGGTATAATCTTCTATAATGAAATGAAATATGTTTTACGGTGCCTCGGGAGAGGAGAATAGGGAAACAGGTTAGATTCCTGTACGGACCCGCCGCTGTGAGCAGCTGTTGATACCGCATAATGCCATTGCGAAAGCGAGAAGGCGCGGCAATTCGGATAAAGCTGTAAGTCAGAAGACCTGCCATAAAACGAATGATCTCGAAATGAAGGTAAAGTTTCGGTAGAATGTGTTCTTTTCGCATTCCACCGAAACTTTTTTATTTTGCCCAATGGAGGATTTGAGCTGTGTGTACCGATATCGTTATGGACGTAAAAATTGACCGATTGACCTTTCCGCCATCGGAACAAGCCGTGCTCCGGGATATTGATTTTACCGTGAATGCCGGTGATTTTATTGCCGTTGTCGGAGAGCCTGCCGGCGGAAAAAGCATTTTGCTCCATGGGATAACCGGGGCGGCAGTAAAATTTTATAATGGGGTTCTGGATGGAAAGGTTTGCGTTTTTGAACGGGATATGGCAGAGGTCCCCTTGCCGGAGGTTTGTGATTTTCTTGGCTTTATGTTTCAGGAACCCCAAAATCAGATTGTAAGTATTTCTGTTGCGGAAGAGGTTGGTTTTGGCATTGCAAACAGAGGTTGTTCCCGACAAGAGATTCGGGAGCGTACCGCAGAAGCACTCTCCTATGTCGGCTTAACCGGTTTAGAGGATCGCGCGACCTATTCTCTTTCCGGTGGTCAGGCTCAACGCCTGGTACTGGCCAGCATCCTTGCGATGAAAACACCGATCCTGCTTCTGGATCAACCCGGTGCAGAGCTGGATTTTGCAGGAAAAAGGGAACTGTATCAGCATATCCGCAGGTTAAATCGGGAACAGGGAATCACCGTTATGATGGTTATGGATAATGGTATTGACCTTACTTCCTATGCCAATCGGGTCTTTGAAATGAAAGAAGGTCGGTTGACAGAACATTCTCCGAGTTCTTATACACCTCATTGGCAATATCCGGAGCGAATACCCTCTGAGATCTGTCGGGATGAGAAAATCGTAGCCGTTGAGGGGGTGTCCTTTTCCTATAAAGGAAATAATGTTGGTTGTTCTTCGATCAATGCGGCGATATATCGCGGGGAGTTTATTTCACTTATGGGCAAGAATGGCTCCGGGAAAACGACGCTGATTAAGCTGATCGAAGGTCTGCTTTCTCCGGATTCCGGGGAAATCTCGGTTCTGGGACATAAAATGACGAAAAAAACGGCGGCGGAAATTCGCCGTAATATCGGTTTCCTTTTTCAAAATCCGGATTTTCAGATCTTTTCTTCGTCCGTCTATGAGGAAGTGGCCTTTGGTTTGAGGGGGAGCTCTCTTTCGGAAGAAGAAAAAAATCAACGCGTGGAAGAAATTCTGGAAATGGTAGGTCTAAAGGCGTTAAAGGATATTCATCCTCAAACACTTAGCCGCAGTCAACGGCAAAAGTTAGCCTTTGCTTCTGCTTTGGTGCATCGTCCCAGACTTTTAATTGCCGATGAGCCTACGGCCGGTCTCAGTGAGACCGACAGTATCGCGTTAATGGATCTGTTGGGTGATTTTGCTTTAAACGGCGGTACTGTTTTACTGGTGACCCATGACCCGGTGCTGGCAAAGATCTATTCGGATCGCATTCTGGTATTGGCAGATCATCATCTTGTGGGTGACTACGAAAGAGAACGCTTTTCTGAAATCACCGAGGAAATGCTGCTGGGAGGAGGGGATGAAGAATGAGAATGATCGATCGAGTTGACCCTCGGCTTAAGCTGATCTGGTGCCTCGTGCTCCTCTTTACCGCACTGCTTGCTCACCATATCCTCACGGAAGTTGTTCTTTTGTTGGTGATCCTTCTGACGGATCTGGCTTTTACCCGGGATTTGAAAAAGTACAAAGTTCTTATTGTGATTTTTCTTATCGTCGCTTCGCAGATCTATGTGATGCAGCTCCTCTTTGGCAGGGAAGGGGAACTGATTTGGAAATGGTGGATCATTTCGGTGTACAGCGGCTCCATTCCTGCGGCAACCTTAGGGACTTTGCGTACCGTGGCGGTTTCCTTCGCAGCCATTCAAATGATTTGTTGGACCTCTGCGGAAGATGTTGTTTTGATGCTGCGGAGCTGGCATGTACCCTATCGTTATGCCATGTTGGTTACCATGGCCCAACGGTTTTTCCCATTATTAAAAGGGGAATATCAATCCATTGTTCAAAGTCAGGCCGTAAGAGGCGTTGCCACAGATACGGTATGGCAAAAGATTAAGGTGCTGCCGATGACTTTTTTGCCCTTTCTCTATCGGGCCATCCGTCGTACTTCGGAAATTGCCCTTTCTATGGAGCTTCGGGGGTTTGGGCGCAGTAAGGAGCGGACTTTTATGAAAGATCTGCACTACCGTCCGGCAGAAATTGCCCTTAGCATCGCTTTGGTGCTGTTGTTTTTTGTTTTGAATATTGTTTTTCATATTTAATCAGATTAGTTAAGGAGAATAAAGATATGTCAGGAAATTGGCGATGTTGAAATTTAAAACAGGGTTGATGAAAACGTTACTTTGATTATGAATGCATTTATTTTTTATTTATGAAAGGAAAACCATCATGACTACAAAAGAAAACTCTCTTTTTCGCACGGATACCAAGGCGTTGGTTGGTTCCGTGATCCTAGGGATCGTTTTTGTCATCGCCTGCCAGGCAACGGGGTTCATTGACAATATGATGCCTTGGGGCAAAGCAGGTATGTACCTGATCAATGGTTCCGTATGGGCCTTCTTTACCGGTATCATTGCCCTGCTTTACAAGCAGCCTGCCGGGATTATCGCCGGGGAAGTTCAGGCTGTGATCTCTATTTGGTTCAGTCCTCTCTGGCTCTGCTTCATTTTTGCCAATGCGATCGGCTCCATCGTTATGTCTGTGGTTTCTGCGAAATTATCCATGGAAAAATGGTGGCACCATATTGTCTCTCAGTTCTTTATAAACTTTTTTGGCAACTGCGTCATTTGCGTGGGACTGGTAAAAATTTACAATTTGCCGGTAAAAGTTGCCATTATTGAATCTTTGATTATCGTTGTTGTGACCTGGATCGTTGCCACCATCTTACAGAAATTGGTGTATCAAGCTCTTTGCAAATCCGGGCTTACGAAGTAATTTTAGCATCGATACGGACTTTGCCGGAGAATCTATCTGATAAAAAAAATACATCAACGATATTGGTCTGGCAAAAAATCGAAAGGAATGGTATTATTAATATGACTACACAAGAAAATGCAATTTTTCGTACGGATACAAAAGCATTGGTTGGCGCCGTGATCTTGGGGATCGTTTTCGTGATCGCCTGTCAGGCTACGGGGTTTATAGATAATCTGCTGCCCTGGGGCAAAGCAGGGATGTACTTGATCAACGGTTCCGTATGGGCCTTCTTTACCGGGATTATCACCTTGCTTTACAAACAGCCTGCCGGCGTTATTGCCGGGGAAGTGGAAGCAATTATTTCCATCTGGTACAGCCCTCTCTGGCTCTGCTTTATTTTTGCCAATGCCATTAGCTCAATTGCAATGTCTGTGGTTGCTTCCAAATTATCCATGGAAAAATGGTGGCATCACATTGTTTCTCAGTTCTTTGTAACGTTCCTTGGCAATTGCTGCGTTTTTGTGGGTTTGATCAAAATCTACTGTGTTCCTGTGGTGGTCGCTTTGTGGGAAACGGCAATCATTATTGTCGTAACCTGGATCGTTGCAACGATCTTGCAGAAATTTGTTTATGATGCACTGAAAAAATCCGGTCTTTCCAAATAACCGGAGTGTAAGGAGAATAAGAAACATATGAGTCAGGATTTAAGAGACTTTTTAAAACTGGAAGAAGAAAAAGGAAACCTTCATCATGTACCGGAGGAAGTGAAGCGGGAGTACGAAATCTCTACGCTGATGATGGATTTGGATAAAGAGCATCGCTATCCCATCATGGTCTTTGATAAGGTTGCCGACAGTGAATTCCCGGTGGTAACCAATGTATTGGGCTGCCGCCAGTATTTTGCCGACGGTCTCGGCGTGGAAGTGGGGAAAGAATCCGAAACCTTTGCCGCACGAATCGGTCAACGCATTGAGGAAGTTAAAGTGATTGAAGATGCTCCCCTTAATGCTCATACCATTACCGGAGATGATATCGACCTTTATAAATTACCGATCTTGACTCATTTTCCTATTGATGCCGGCCCTTATGTTACCTCGGGACTCTGTGTTGCCAAGGATCCCGAAAGCGGCGCGGAAACTCTGGGTTTTCAGCGGATGCAGTTGAAAGGAAAAAATCTGCTGGGGATCTCCCTTCATTCTCGTCAGCGGCTTTGGGAATATTTCCGCCGCAGTGAAGAGCGGGGGGAAAACCTTAAGGGTGCTGTGGTTATCGGCGTTCATCCTAATATTTCCCTGGGGTCTATGGCTTTGGTCCCTTACGATCAGGGAAAATACGGTGCCATTGGCGGGCTCTTTGGGGAACCTCTGGAAGTGACACCCTGTATTCATTCGGATCTGATGGTGCCGGCCTACTCTGAAATCGTTCTCGAAGGGGAACTTCTTGCCAATGAGCGGGAAAAGGAAGGACCCTTTGCCGAATTTACGAACTATGCCTGCTATCGCAGCACGGAAAACCTTTTCCGGGTCACGGCGATTCGCTATCGGGAAAATGCCATTTATCACGACCTTACTCCGGGGATGAGCAGTGAGCATATTACCGTCGTTGCCATTCAGCGGGAGGGGGATGTGCTGAAGGCGCTCCATCAGAATTTACCCAATATCAAAGCCGTACATGCGCCTAATTCGGCTTGCGGTCTTTTCCATTGTTATATTTCCATGAAAAAAATTGCGGAGGGCCAGCCCCAACAGGCCATTTACACCGCTTTTGCCGTGGATCATAACATCAAAATGGTTATCGTTGTCGATGAAGATGTGGATGTTTATAACGAAGAAGAAGTTCTGTGGGCTTTGGCTACACGGCTCCAGGCTGACCACGGTGTTTCCATCCTTCCTCAGCACCTTGGGATGGGTGTGACTCTGGATCCTTCCACCGATGAGCTGAGCCGCAGCTCGAAAATGGGGATCGACGCCACAAAACCTTTAAGCGGTTTTGCACCGAAGATCGAAATGGATGCAAAAGTTGAAGAAGCCGTAAAACGACTCCATAAATATACGAAATGAGATGAAATTATGATACGCATTGCGATGGATACCGGCGGTACCTTCACCGATTTTACCGCTATCGGCACCTTGGGCGAAGGTGAAACCTGCCAAAAATTTGTAAAATATCCTACGGATCATGAAGACCCTGCCAACAGTATGATTGCCGGTTTGAAATTACTGGCCGAGGCTTGGAATACGGATCTCACCACCCTCCTTGCCCATACGGAGCAGATTATTCATGGTACTACCTTGGCTTTGAATGCCTTATTGGAAAAGAAGGGCGCAAAAACTGCTTTGTTTACTACGGAGGGTTTCCGGGATGCCTTGGAAATTCGTCGTTCTCAGCTGAAAAATCAATGGGATCTATCTGCAAAAACCCCGCCGGTGCTTGTGCCCCGGCGTTTGCGCATCGGTATCCCCCAGCGTATGGATTACAAGGGTGATGTTATTCGTGAGCTGGATGAAGCCGGTGTCATTGCAGCTTGTAAAAAGTGCAAAGAGCATGGTGTTCGTTCCATTGCCGTTTGCTATCTCTTTTCTTTTCTTAATCCGGAACATGAGCGCCGCACTGCGGAGATCATACGCCGGGAACTTCCCGATGTTTTCGTGACGCTCTCTTCGGATGTCGCACCGAAAATTCGGGAATATGAACGCACTTCTACAACGGTGATTAATGCTTATCTGGCACCGGTTCTCGGTGATTATCTGCGGCGGTTAAAAGGTCGGCTGCAGGAATTTGGCTGGGAAAAACCGGTGCATATCATGATGAATAACGGTGGTCTCAGCGACACCACGGCTATGGAGCATTTTGCCGTACGCACGTTGCTCTCCGGCCCTGCCGGCGGTGCTTGCGGTAATACGGCTATCGGCCGGCTTTGCGGCCGCCCTGAAACGATCCTTGCGGATATGGGCGGTACCAGTTTTGATGTTCATGTGACGGATCGCTCCGGTCGGGAGCTGATCCCCGGTGCGGAAATTGATGAATATCCCCTTTCTATTCCGATGATCGATATCCACTCCATCGGTGCCGGCGGCGGCAGTATTGTCTCCGTGGATGAAGGTGCCCGTTTGTTGGTTGGCCCGGCTTCTGCCGGTTCTTTCCCAGGCCCGGTTTGTTATGGCCAGGGGGGAGAAGATCCCACCATTACCGATGCCTTACTTCTTTTGGGTGTTATGGATGAAGAGCATTTTTTAGGCGGCAAAATGAAGCTGGACCGGGCTGCGGCAGAACAGCAAATGATGACCAGAGTTGCGGAACCTCTAGGGGTTGAAAATCCTCAAACCGCAGCAAACATGGTTTATCGCATTGCTTCGGAAATGATGGCCGATGCGCTGCGCCTTGTTACCGTGGCAAAAGGACGAGATGTTCGAAATTACAGCCTTGTTTCTGCCGGTGGAGCTTTCTCCCTCTTTGCAGCCAATATTATGAAAACTCTCCATATGAAAGAGGTTTTATTCCCTGTGGTTTCTCCTGTTTTTTGCGCCTGGGGCATGATGGGGGCTGCGCGGCGTTACGATTTTACCCGCAGCTTCTTTATGGAACAGGGCAGCTACGATGGAAAAGCCATTTTATCCCGTTTGAACGAAATGAAGGAGATTGCCGGGGCAGAGCTTTCTCGCCTTGGCGTTGCCGATAAAGATCAAACCTATGTTGTTACGGCAGAAATGCGCTATATCGGGCAGCATCATGAAATCTCCGTGGCTTGGGAGGATCGCTTTGCCGAAGATCCTAACGGGCTTTCCGAAGCATTTCATCAAAAGCACTTGCAGGTATACGAATATTCCGAGCCGGAATTGGAATGGGAGATCATCAACTTCCATTTCGCAGCTCAAGAAGCCGAACAGGATAATGTTTTGTTCCCCTTTGATACGGGTGAGACCTCCCCGGAACAAACTGCCGTTGTGTGCGGCGAACCCTTTGGCGAAAAAGGTGAAATTGAAGTTGCCGTTTATCGTCAGGCGGATCTTTCCCGGGAGCTTTTCGGTCCGGCCTTGATTCATTTTGATTTTACGTCGGTTTTGATTCCCACCGGCTTTTCTGCAAAGGTGGAAAAGGACGGCATTTGCGTACTCCGGGAAAGGGAGGTGTAAGCTATGGTAGAATTTACAGAAGATATCATCAATCGCACGATTATTGCGAATCGGCTTGACTCCATCACCGGTGAAATGGGGTTGGCCTTAGAGCATTCTGCCCATTCGCCGATTTTTGCCGAAGCCTGTGATTTTGCCTGCTGCATCTGTAATAAAAACGGTGAGCTTGTTTCTCAGCTTAGCGGGATTCCGATTTTGGCTACGGCAGGCTCTTTCAGTGTGAAATCCATTCTTCGCCGCTATGGCAGCGATATCCATGATGGTGATGCCTTTATTATCAACGATCCCTATGATGGCGGTAATCACCTGCCGGATATCGGGATCATTACACCGGTATTTGCCGGGGAACAGCTTCTGTTTTTCTGTGTCAGCCGCGCTCACCATGGTGATATCGGCGGTTCTACTGCCGGGAGCTATAACCCCAAAGCAACAGAGATCTTTCAGGAAGGGATTCGCATTCCTCCCACGAAGATCATGAAGAATTTCAAGATCACCGATGAGGTTATGGACTTGATTTTGCTCAATACCCGTAACCCCCAAATGCTGCGTAGTGACCTTTCGGCCCAGCTTGGTGCAAATCGCCTTGCGGTAAAGCGAATCGAAGAAATGGTGGCCACCTACGGTGTGGATACCGTGGAAAAAGCCGTTTCCTCTTATTTGAAGCAAACGGAGATCTTGACTCGTAAACGTATTGAAGAAATCCCCGACGGAGTTTATCGCGCCGTGGAATATATTGATGATGACGGTTTTCAGGAAGAGCCGGTAAAGATCGAAGTGGCGGTAAAGGTGGCCGGAGATAAGATCCTTGTTGATTTTGAGGGCACAGATCCCCAGGTCAAAGGTTTTATCAATACTTCGGTGGTAACGGCTACCACGGCATCGGGCATTGCCTGCCTTTGGTTTTTAGGAAGTGATATCCCTAGAAACGGCGGTGCCTTTGGCTGTATTGATGTAAATCTGCCCAAAGGCTCCCTTGTCAATCCTTATGAGCCGGCACCGATGACCCTTTGTACCCTGACCCCGGCCAGTGAAATCATCGGTACGATTTTCCAGGCCTTGGATCAGGCAATTCCCGGTAAGGTTTGCGCCGGATATACCCGTTATGCCGGGCCTTCCTATTATGGCACCGACCCCCGTACCGGTCGGTACTATGTTGGATTTTCCTTCTGCTCTGCCGGCAGCGGCGGTGCATTGAGCTATAGTGATGGGAAACCGTATATGTCTCCCATGTCAAACTTTGGTGGTGTAAAAACTCCGGATATTGAGTCCAATGAAGCTCAGTATCCTCACATTACCTTGTACCATGAAATGGAAACGGACACCGCCGGGGCCGGAGAATATCGTGGCGGCAACGGTATGCGCTATGCCTTTGAGCTTTACGATGATGGTAGTCATATTGTCAACTTTGGCGACGGCATGAAATTTGCTCCCTACGGTTTAAACGGCGGCCATAAAGGCAGTTTGAATAAAGGATTCTTTATTCACCGCGGTGAACGAATTGTGATGGCCAGCAAGGAAGCTCCTCGTGAAGTTGCTGCCGGAGATGTTGTGGAATTACATACCTGCGGCGGTGGTGGCTGGGGAAATCCCCTTGATCGTGCTCCGGAAAAGGTATATGAAGACTATTTGGATGAGCTAATCTCCAGAGAAACGGCAGAAAATGTTTACGGCGTTATTTTTAATGAAAATGGCGTGGATGTCTCTGCAACGAAAGCAAAGAGAGAGCAGATGCAATGAAGATATTAGTATCCATGACCGGAGCTACCGGTGCCATTTACGGAATCCGTCTTTTGGAGGTATTGAAGGAGACCGAGCATCAGGTGGGATTGATCGTCAGTCAATGGGCGGAGAGAACCATTGAAGTGGAAACGACCTACAGCGTTGCCGAGGTAAAAGCCCTTGCCGATGTTGTTTATCCCGAGCATGACCTGATGGCGGCGGTCTCCAGCGGATCCTATGGCACCGATGCAACGGTGATTGCCCCTTGCACCATGAAGACCGTGGCGGGGATTGCCAATGGCTTTAGCGATAATCTGATCATTCGCACCGCCGATGTGGCGCTGAAGGAACGAAAGCCGTTGTTGCTGATGGTTCGGGAGACCCCCCTTTCTTTGATCCACTTGAGAAATATGACGGCGGTAACAGAGGCCGGCGGCATTATCATTCCGCCGATGCCTGCCTTTTATCATCAGCCTCATTCCATTGAGGAAATTGTGGATCAAAGTGTCGGAAAGGTTTTGGATATGCTCCATGTAGAACATCATTTATTTCAGCGTTGGGGTGAAAACTCATGAAGACCTTTACGGTGGGATATGGCCGTACGGCACTGCATTATTGGGTAGAGATGCGCGGAAATGATATTTATGTACATATTGACGGAGGCGCATCTCACCTGGGCAGTGTCTCCATGGCGGAAAAGGATTTCCTTCAAACGACTTCCTTTTCCGGTCATGAGGAGCACCACCTTACGGAACCGGTAGCTAAAAGATTGGCGGCGGTGTTTTCCTGCCGCGTAGTGGTCTCCGGCGGAGTGCATCTGGATGATATTGAAAAAGAAGAAATTATGCTCATCGTAGCTGAAAATGAAGCTGCTGTCGATGAGCTGATTTCTGTTTTACGGGAAATGCGGTGAACGAAATGAAAATTGATTACCAAAATAATGACTATGATTTTTTACAGTCTTTTTATGGGATAAAAGAAGCTTTCCCCATCATTGAAAATGCGGCGAAGGCTGATGTTTTTCGGGGGATTGCGGAAAATCGTCCTCTGGAAGAAATAAAATCTCTGCTTAGTGCAGATCCTATGGAAGCGGAGCTGCTTCTGGATATCCTGGAACAGGCAGGTCTTATTCTTCGCGGGAAGGACTATATTTGCGCTGCGCCGGTAGGTGAAAAATATTTGACGGATGGAAATTTCCTTTCCACGGAAAAAAAAGACGCCTTTACGCGGCAGCGGCTTTTACAATTTTTCCCCGAAGGCTTTTCGCCGTTGGAATGTTCTTCTCTATCCGATGCCCAATGTTTTCCGGAAAAGATGACGGAAGAGGATATCCTTGCCTTTTGCGGTTGTTTTCAAGGGGATTATACCCTGGCTGCGGCGGTGGAGACCTATGCTTTGTGGCAGCGGACCGGCGTAGATCGCCGTCTTTCCTTTGATGAGGTCAAAGCCTTTTGCAAGGAAAAGGGGCTTGTTTGTACGCCGTTGCTTTCCGTTACCGACGATGTTTCTGTTGTCTTTGGGGCAAAAAACGAAGCTGCATTGGAAAAGCTGTTATTGACGAAGGAAGCTCGTTTGGCCGGAGCCTTGAAAAAGCTGGATATCGTTTCTCTTACTCCCATTGATCCCAAAGAAGTTGTGGCTTCTTCCTGGGTAAAGGATCATTGCCGTTTTGGTTGTGCTACCTTTGGCTCCAAGCATTGTCCGCCTCACAGCCCCAATTACGATGAAACCGGTACACGGCTCAGTGAGTATCAAAAAGCCTTTTTGATTGAAGGCGCTCCGCCGACCCGTTCCTTTCAAAAGCTGATGCTCCGAGCGGAGCATATCGCTTTTAAATCCGGTTTTTACCGTGCCTTTGCTTATTGGGCAGGGCCTTGCAGCCTTTGCACTGAATGCAATCCTCCGGCACCGCCGAAAAAATGCACTGCAACGCGGCCCTCTATGGAGAGTGCCGGCATCGATGTCTTCGCCACCGTACGTAAGCAGGGATTTGCACTGGAAACAAGACAAAGTGAAAATGACTTTGTGAAATATTTTGGTTTATTGTTGCTGGACTGATAAAAAACATATGGGGAATAAAATTAATCTTTATTATGCGGAGAATTGATTCAGGGGGTTGACACGTTTCTGGTGCTTTTCCCATGTGAAAAGGTGAAAAAAAGAGATCTGAGGGGGTTCCTTCAGATCTCTTTGGCTCTTCTGTTTTTTTAGCGGATGAAGCTTGTTTTTATTTTTGGCGCCGGGGTGGGGTGGTCGATTCCGGCGGCTTTGCCGGCTTCGATACACTTGAGCAGCCATGCCATGTTTTTCCCCAGCAGGTTCATGGTTTGGAGGCCCTCTTCATCTTGAAGGGCTTCTTCGGCTTTATTGCCGTGGATGTTGTTCCAGTATTGGGAGGCTACCACCGGCATTTTGTTGATGGTGAAGTACTTGTTCAGGACATCAAAGGAGGCGGTGGTTCCTGCTCTTCTGGCCGAGGCAATGGCGGCTCCGGGTTTGTAGGCAAAATTTGCGCCGCCGGCATAGAACACCCGATCCAGCAAAGATAAAACACGGCCGGTGGGGTGGGCGTAATAGACCGGTGTACCGAAGATAAAGCCGTCGGCAGCTTTGGCCTTTTCAATGATTTCATTGATACCGTCTTCATCGCCAAAAACGCATTTGCCGCCGTTTTTTCGGCAACCGCCGCAGGCGGTGCAGTCGCGGATAGCTGCATTTCCCGTTTGGAGGATTTCCGTTTCAATACTTTCCTCATCAAGGGCTTTTGCGACTTCTGCCAGGGCCGTGTAGGTGCAGCCCTTTTTGTGGCTGCTGCCGTTGATCATTAAAACTTTCATGGATAAGATGACCTCTTTTATTCAAATTTTACGGCAGTGCCGTAAGCAAGAATTTATGTTGTGTCTTATTATTTGTATGATACTTTTTCTTTATTATACCAGAAAAAATCGGGGATTAAAATACGGCTTGCACCAAAACCATATAGACGATGGTGCCTACGGTAATGCTTAACAGGGTGTTGTGTCTCCAAATGTGAAGACCGGCCACCACGGCAATGGCAATCAGCTCCGGAATCCCATGGGGCGCCGCGATGACGGATACACTTTTTAAGCAGTAAACCACCAGCAACGCCATGAGGGCGCAGGGCAGTGCATCGCCGAGAAATAAAATGACCTTTGGCGTTTCCTTTCCCTGCGGGAAAAGGATAAAGGAGCTGGCGCGGGTCAGTATCACTGCCGCGGCAACAACCAGGGTTAGGCAAAGTAGAAAGGTATTACTGACCATCGGTGTTTCCCTCCTTTGGATCGGTTTCTTCCCCAAGGTTTTTCCGTTCTTCCATCCTGCGGCGGAAAAGGAGCAGCCCTGCGGTGATCCCAATCAGAGCCGGGATGATAAAATGATCGGCGCCAAAGATAAATAGGCAAATCACCGAACAGATAAAGCCCAGAATTACCGGGGTATGATCCTTTGTCTCTCTCCATTGATCAATGGTGATGGTAATAAACAGCGCCGTCATGGAAAAATCAATGCCGGTGGTATCAAAGGTGATCATGGAGCCGACCAACCCCCCGAGAAGGCAGCCTAAAAACCAGTAGCTTTGGTCTAGCAGGGCAATGAAAAAGTAAAAATATTTTTCTGAAACTCCCTCCGGCGGCTTTGCCGAACAGAGCAGGGAGTAGGTTTCGTCACTGAGAGAGTAGATCATATAGGGGCGAAGCTTACCCATAGCTTTAAATTTTTCCAGTAAAGAAAGACCGTAAAATACATGGCGGGCATTGAGGGTGAGCATGAAGATAAAGGTGTTGATCAGACTGATCCCCGGGGCCAGCATATTCACGGTGACGAATTGAGCCATGCCGGAGAAAATGACCACCGCCATAATCAGCGGCCAATACCAGGCATATCCCTGGTCCGTAAGTAAAATACCAAAGGCGATCCCAAGGAAAATATACCCCGGAATGATCGGGATGGTTTTGGGAAACGCTGCCTTAAAGCTTTGTTGTATCGATGCTTTCATCTGTCGTAGAGTCCTTTATGTTTTATTGGGCCTTATTATATCATAATTGCCTACTTAATGGGTATGGGATTTTGCGGAGTTTGGGGCAAGATTTCTTCCCTCTTGACAGCCTCTGGTATAATATCGGTATGGGAGGAATCAAAATGAAAGCGAAAAAAATAGGCCGTCTCCGGCTTCTTTTTATCATTACCTTGTTGGCTGTTGTCTTTTCGGGGTGCGGCAATCAGGCGGAAATGTCCACAGCGGAGGATAACTCTGCCGTATCGGAATCGGAAGGAAGTGCCGATGAGTACCCTTTAACCGGCGTTGTTGTTTGTATTGACCCCGGTCATGGTATCACTTCTGAAGGAGGCGAAGAGCCGATTGCTCCGGGAAGCTCCGAAACAAGAAAAAAACATTCTACCGGCACCGAGGGGCAATATCAGACTGAAGAAGAATTAAATCTGGCCGTGGGTCTGATGGTACAGGATCTCCTTATCGATAAAGGCGCTACAGTGGTTATGACGAGAACGACCCACGAGTGCGATCTTTCCAACATCGACCGTGCCGTTTTTGCCAAGGAAGAAGGAGCGGATCTCACATTGCGCATCCATGCCGATGGCAGCGAAAACACCGGCATCAAAGGGATTTCCGTGTTGGTGCCGTCTCCTACATTTATTACCGATGAATCTTTGCTTGACCGTAGCGTGGTTTTTGGGCAATTACTGCTTTCTTCGGTGGTAGAAGCCACCGGGGCGGAAAATCGCGGTATTGTGGAGCGCAGTGACCTTACCGGATTTAATTGGACCGAGGTCCCTGTGGCTCTCGTTGAGATGGGATTTATGACCAATGCGGAAGAGGATGCCCAGCTTGCAAAGGCGGAATATCAGCAGCTTCTGGCAACAGCGATGGCGGATGCTGTGGAAGAATTTTTTGAGATCTACCCGATAACGAAATAAGTCAATCGGTTTATGGTTTGAGGAATCTTCATTTCTCCAGTGAATCCAATGGAAAGTAGCTCTTACAAATGTAATCGATGAATACCCGGCTCATTTGAGGAATTGCTTTCATATTGCGGTAGATCAAACAGAGGTTTCTTGTGATGCGCGGTTTGAGAGAGTGCTTTGAAATTTGATAATCGTGACGTCGCAGATTCATTTCGGGGATGATGCTATAACCTAAGCCCTCCTCGATCATTGCCATAACGGTATAATCATCATAAACACACAGCCGCACATTAGGCTCCAGCCCTAATGCGTGAAAGGCATTGAGGGGTTCATTGAAGCTGCCTTCTTCCAGAAGAATATAGGGTTCCTTTGTCAGGGCCTCCAGTGGGATGGATTTCTTTTTTCCTAAAGGGTGTCCCACCGGCAGTACTGCCATCATTTCATCGGTGTATAGGGGGATTTTTGCCAAACCGTTTACGGCATCGCCATTGGCAAAACCAAAATCGACTTCGCCGGTTTTGATCCAGTTGGCGATGGAGGTATAATCTCCCTGGTTCAATGTAAAACTGACATCGGGATAGATCGTCTGGAATTCTTTGATCATCTTCGGCAGCCAGTAGTTGGAAACGCTGGTCATGGTGCCGATGCGGATTTCCCCGGAGTTCATTCCTTTAAGCTCCTTGGTTTTTTCTTCCAGCATTCGATAACTATTGACGACACTGCGGATGTATGGCATCAGTTCTTTTCCTTCATGGGTCAGCTCCACACCGTTATGGCTGCGGATTAACAGCGGAAGGGATACTTCGTTTTCCAGGGAGCGGATCATTTGGCTGACCGCTGATTGGGAGTACCCCATTTCTTCTGCGGTTTTACTGAAACTGCCTGTTTCGATAATGTGGCAAAAAGCAAGATAGCGGTTCATTGGAGGTCTCCTTTTAGCTTATAAGTGATACTTATAGATATATTATAAAATATCGATTTACTTATTGCAAGAGTTGCGGTATAATAATTTCAGAAAGTTGATCTCCAAAGTAAAAATGATAAAATAACAATTTACTTCCCAACCATTACCGCTTAGTGCGGTATTTTTTTGTGCTTTTTTCCCCTGGGGATGTGTGCTATAATGTGAAAAATAAAAAAAGGCAGGTAATATGAAATGAAAAAACTGTGGTTTGCCATGCTGTTGTCGCTGGCATTGCTTTTTAGCGGTTGTTCCGGAACAGAGGAAACCTCTGTTGGCGGTACGGTTTCCGAGACCGCTGCTTTAGAAATTCATTTTCTCGATGTGGGCCAGGCCGATGCAGCCCTTATCCTTTGTAATGGCGATGCTATGCTGATTGATGGCGGCAATGCTGCCGATGGTGATGACGTTGTGGCATCCATCCAAAGATGCGGCGTGGATACCCTTACTGCGGTGGTCTCCACTCATTCCGATGAAGATCACCTCGGTGGGCTTCCCGATGTTTTAGAAGCGTACCCTGTGGAGACCCTTTACGCAACGGGAATCCCTGCAGATACAAAGATCTACCGGGAGTTTTGCGACATTGCCGCGGCCAAAGGATTGGAGCTTACCGCTCCGGCGGCAGGCAGTAGCTTTGCCCTGGGAGGCAGCACCGTTACCTTTTTGGGGCCGTTGTCTGAGGCTTCCAACCCCAATAATAACTCGATTGTTTTGCGTATTGATTATGGTGACACTTCTTTTCTCTTTACCGGCGATGCCATGAATAAGGAAGAAAAAGAGCTGGTAGAATCCGGTGCCGATTTGGATGCCGATGTTTTAAAGGTAGCCCATCACGGCGGAGAGGAATCCTCCTCCTATGTATTTTTACGAGAGGCTATGCCGGAGTATGCGGTGATCAGCGTTGGTGCCGATAATAAGTATGGTCATCCTACCGAGGCTGTTTTGAGCCGCCTTCGTGATGCGGGAGCAACCGTTTACCGTACCGATGAGCTTGGCGAGATCCTGTGCCGCAGTGACGGCACGCACATTGCTTTTTCCAATGAAACCGGCAGTGCTATGCCGACGGCAGAGTCTAATGCGACCCAAGAACATCCGGCTGTGGCGGAGAATGAAGCTTACGTAGGGAATCTCAACAGCAAAAAGTTCCATCGGCCCGATTGCGCTTATTTGCCGGAAGAGCAGAATGCGATTTATTTTGCTACCCGAGAAGAGGCGATGACTCAAGGCTATGAACCCTGTGGGCGCTGCAAGCCTTGATGTCCCCGGCATACTTGCATTGTCGTGTTCTTTTTCGGAATCTTTTTTGTCTTTAACGATTCGCCCCTTTTCTTTTTGTTTATATTATGGTATAATTACCGCTATAAGTCTGGAAATCCAGCTCAAAAAGAGAGGTATAAAATATGACGTTGATCCTCAGTGCCGACCGAACTTGTGACCTGAGTGAGGAATTAATTGCAAAATACGATGTCCATACCATTCCTTACCATGTATTATTGGATGAAAAGGAATATTATGACAATGTAGATATTACTCCGGATGAGATCTATCAGGTGTATTATGATAAAAGGGTGTTGCCGAAAACTTCTGCCATCAACACCTCTGAATACATTGATTATTTTCGTCCTTTTGTAGATGCCGGTCACGATGTGGTTCATTTTTGTCTGGGTAGCGCTTTATCCAGCTCTTATCAGAATTGCGTTGCCGCTGCGGAGGTACTTGGAGGCCATGTTTACCCCATTGACGGTCGGAATCTCTCCTCTGCCGTTGGTTTGCAGGTCATGGATGCCGGTGAAATGATTTCCGCAGGAAAAGACGGCAGCGAAATTCAGGCTTATTTTAATGAGCATCATTGCTGTTACCATGGCAGCTTTATTTTGGATACTTTAAAATTTATTCATGCCGGTGGGCGGTGCTCCTCGGTGGCAGCGCTTTCGGCTAACTTGCTGAATATCCGCCCCTGCATTGAGGTGAATAATAACGATGGCAGTATGGTTGTGGCAAAAAAATATCGAGGCAGTCTCGAAAAGGTATTGGTGAAGTATGTCAAGGACAAGCTTGCTCAATATGATGATATTCTTACCGATAAAATCTTTATTACCGACTCCGGCATTGATCCTGCCATTCGTGATCTGGTAGAAAAGACTATCCAGGAAACACTTCCCTTTGAAAAGGTTATTCGCTCTACGGCCAGCTGCACGATTTCCTGCCATTGCGGCCCGGCTTGTTTGGGAATCCTTTTCGTAACGAAAACGCCCTCTAAATAAGGGAAATAATTACGAAAAAAACGAATGATAAAATGAAAAAGCGGTGAACTTTCTAGGGGTTCACCGCCTTTTTTATGGTTGAGGTACTTGGGTTTTATTTTCAATGTAGTTGCCGTAAATAATACATAGGATCAGTAAAGCTGCACCGAAAAATCCTATGGGAGATAGACGTTCGCCTAGAATGAAAAAAGAAGCCGCCGCAGTAAATAATGGTTCGCCGCATTGCGTTAATGCCACAACGGCGGAGGAAATATGGGATAACGCAACATTTTGGAAAATATAGCAAAGGCAGGAACAGAAGATCACGAGATAGAGAATGACCCACCATGCCTTTGGTGCGATAGCATTCAGGTTGAGCATTGGCTCTAAACATAATGCGCAGACAGTGCTGGCAATGGCGGTGACCAGAAGCTGTACCAGGGATATTGTTGTTGCCGAAAGATGGCTTAACCCTTCTTCTCCCCACACCAGTGCACCTGCCATTGCTATAGAACAACAGAGGGCCAAACCTTCTCCCAAACCAAAGTGAAAGCTGCCGCCATTGAGGGAAATCAGGTATAATCCTGCAATGGCAATGATTGGAACCGGCAAAAAGGCTTTGTGGATTTTTCGCTTCAGAATCAGTTTCGATAAAAACGGTGTGAAAACAATAGGTAAAGACATTAAGAATCCCACAGAAGTTGCGGTAGTGAGGTTTAATCCCACATTACTTGTGATATAGGCTGCAGCCATGCAAATCGCCGTGGGCAACCAGAAGCGCATCTTTGTGGCGCGCAGTTCCCGGATGGCTTTCTTCCCGAAAGGGATGATAAAAATTAAGGTTGCGGCGGTAAATCGTATGGCCAAACACCATATCGGCGTAATGGTTTCGTAGGCAAATTTCACAATGGGGTTGCCGATACCGAAAATTAACCCCTGGAGGATAATGAGGAAGATATAAAAGAAACTAGAATGCTCACGAGAAAGCGGATTTGCCATTGTTTTTTTTCTCCGATCTTTATTTTGCCATATGTGTAATGCCCAGTATAGCATACCGAAACAGAAAAGAAAAGGATTTCTGCTTTTCTATGCCTAACTTTTCGGCTGCTTCATATACTTTATCAAATAAAGGAATGGAGCAGATCAATGGAACGTGCAACATTATATCGGCAACTGCCTTATTTGAAAAAAACGATATGGAGCGGGGAGATTTTGGCAAAACGTTATGGTGGCAATGATTGGGGGGAGGCCTATTTACTTTCTTCTCTTAAGGCGAAGAGTTCCCGGATGTCCGACCGTCGTTTTTTTTCCCAGTGTTGGCGGCAGCATTGTGATGAGGAATATCCTTACTTGATTAAGTACATTGATGTAAAAACATCTCTTTCCATCCAGGTTCATCCCGGAGAAAATTCCCATCAAAGAGGAAAAAACGAGCTTTGGCTCATTGACAAGGTTCGCCCCGGTGGGAAAATTTACCGGGGGTTCCGCTCCGGCATGGATCATGAACAATGGCTGGATTGTGACGATAAAGATTTTCTATCCCTTATGCAGTCGGAAAACGTTGCGGCCGGAGATACCGTCTTTATCCCCGGTGGTATGATCCACGGAGCGGAGGGAATATCTTTTTATGAGATCCAGGATCCTCTGGATGTAACCTACCGTCTTTTTGACTACGGCCGCGGCAGAACGCTCCAGCGCGAAGAGGGAAGCCAAGCTCTGAAGGCAGCCGAACATCTTCCGGAATCTCATCAATTCTCCCTACATCGCCAAAGATTTTTGGGTGATTTCTGTATGAAAGCGGACGCCCACAGTTTTTTGCTGTTTATAGCAGGAAACGGTATTTTGAAAGGGATGGAGGAAGATCCCTTTTCTGCCGGAGATTGCTTTTTTGTGGCAGAAGGAGGAAACATCGTGATTTGTGGACAGGGAACACTGATTTACGGAACAATATGAGTTATTCGAGGGGTGATAAGGTGTAAGAGGTTAAAGACAAGAAATTCCACCGGTTATCAGACAAATTTTTTCTGTATATTTCGTCGTAAAGTATTGAAATTTGCAGTAAATCATAGTAAAATGGTTATATCTTTTTTACGGAATAGTTAAATCGAGGTGGAATCATGGACTTGCTTCATGAAAAAATTATAGCAGACGGTAAAGTTTTCGCCGGCAATATTCTCAAGGTAGATAGTTTCCTGAATCATCAGATTGATGTGCAATTTATGGAAAATCTTGGGAAGGAGATTGCGCGGCGTTTTTCATCTTATGGGGTCACAAAAGTCCTCACGGTAGAGGCCAGCGGCATTGCCATTGCTTTCCCTGTGGCTCAGGCTCTTGGGTGCAAAATGGTATTTGCGAAGAAATCTCAGACAAAAAATCTCGGTGCATCGGTGTATTCTTCTCCGGTAGAGTCTTTTACCCATGGCTGCACCTATGATATTCGGATCTCCAAGGACTATCTTAACAGTGACGATGTTGTGTTGATTGTTGATGACTTTTTGGCAAACGGCAACGCGATACGCGGATTGATGGATATCGTCTCCCAGGCCGGTGCGAAGTTGGCGGGTGTTGGCATTGCCATTGAAAAAGGATTTCAGCACGGCGGAGACAAGCTTCGGGAAGAAGGAATTCACTTGGAGTCCATGGCCATTGTAGACGGTATGGATGCCATTGAAGGTAAGATCTCTTTTCGGGACATGGAATAAGACTATAGGGCAAATTGCCTTATAAATATTAAAATTTTTTTCTGGAGGAAAAAATGAAAAAGACAAAAGCATTTCTCGTTGTTCTCCTCGCGATTATGACCGTATTCGCATTTGCGGCTTGCGGCGGAGATGACAAGTCTGCCACGGACACTTCCAGCGATGGCGCAGGGATTCCCAAGGAAGACATCAAAGTGGGCGTTGTTCACATTGGTGACCCCGCAGACGGTTCCGGCTACTCCTACACTCATGACCTTGGTATTCAGGGTATGCAGAAGAACATCGGTCTCTCTGACGATCAGATCCATCGCGAACTGAACGTTGCCGACGATGATGCGAATGCTATCCGTACCGCAATCGAAAACTGCATTGCAGACGGTTGCAACATCATCTTCACCACCAGCTATGGTTATATGGAAACCACTGCAGAATTGGCTGAAGAATATCCTGATGTTTACTTCTCCCATGGCACCGGTTATATGTCCAACGACAAAAACTTCAATAACTATTTCGGTCGTATCTACCAGGCTCGTTACCTCACCGGTATCGCTGCCGGTCTCAAAACCGAATCCAATAAGATCGGTTATGTTGCCGCATACGGCACCGAATTGGCAGAAACCTGCTCCGGGATCAACGCTTTTGCCCTTGGCGTACAGTCCGTTAATCCCGATGCTGTTGTTTATGTAAAAACTTTAAACAGCTGGTTTGACCCCACTAACGAAACTGCCTATGCCGAAGCTCTTACCGAAATGGGCTGCGATGTTATCGCACAGCATTGCGATACCGCAAATCCCCAGCTCGCTGCTGAAAAAGCCGGCGTATTTGGTGTTGGCTACAACTCCGATATGGCAAAAGATGCTCCGAAAGCTGTTTTGACCTCCGCTATTTGGCACTGGGATGTTTATTACACCACTGCTGTACAGGCTGTAATCGACGGCACCTGGAGTGAAATGGGCAACTACTATGGCGGTATCAAAGAAGGTATCGTTGGTATTACCGATTTGAGCGATCTTTGCGTAAAAGGCACTCAGGAAAAAATCGATGCTGTAGATGCTCTCTTCATGGATGGCAGCTGGGATGTATTCTCCGGCGTAAAACTTACCTTTGACGACTCCAATGCTGTTGTTAAAACCGATGCTGACCTCGTTGATGCTGACGGCAACGTTGTTGTAAAAGCCGGCGAAGGTTCCGTTGAAGACTCTGTGATCCAGGGCTCCATGGATTATTTCGTAAAAGGCGTTGAACTGAAATAATTTCAAGTAATTTCAAGGCAAAGGAGTGCCAACGGCACTCCTTTGTTCTTATTGGAAGGGTTAAATGACCATGACTGAAAAAGAATCCATCGCAATATCGCTGCATGGCATTTCAAAATCGTTTGGTTCCACCATTGCCAACGACAATATTGACCTCTCCTTGCGCAAAGGGGAGATCCTCGCCTTGTTGGGGGAAAACGGTTCCGGTAAAACGACGCTGATGAATATGCTCTCCGGTATTTACAAGCCGGATAGCGGCGAAATCTATGTGAACGGGGAGCTTGTTTCCATCAATTCCCCGGAAGATTCCAAAAATCTGGGAATCGGTATGGTTCATCAGCATTTTAAGCTGGTGGAAAATTTTACGGCGGCCGATAATATCTGGATCGGGAATGAAGATGACAAAGATTTTTTCCTGAAAAAATCAAGATATGAAAAGATCCGCCAAATCAGTGAGGACTTTGGCTTTGAAATTAATCCGGAAAAACTCGTCTCGGATATGTCCGTTTCGGAAAAACAGACCATCGAGATTTTAAAAGTCCTTTATTACGGTGCAGGTATCCTGATCCTTGATGAACCGACGGCGGTTTTGACTCATCAGGAAACTCAAAAGCTCTTTGCCATTTTGCGAAAAATGAGTGCCGCCGGATATTCCATCATTATCATTACCCACAAGCTCAACGAAGTTCTTGAGCTGAGTGATCGTGTGACGATTTTGCGTAAAGGGCACTCCATTGATACTGTTATTACGGCGGAAACCAATGCTCAAGAGCTGACCAATATGATGGTAGGCCGCTCTGTGGAATTGGCGATTGATCGCCCTGAATTCGATTTCAACGAAACTTTGATGGAAGTAAGCCATCTTTCCATCCTCAATGAAGAAGGTGCCAAAGCCATTGATGATATCTCCTTTGCCATTCGCAAAGGGGAAATTCTCGGCGTCGCCGGGGTTTCCGGCTGCGGCCAAAAGGAACTGTGCGAAGCTTTAGCCGGCTTGGTACCCATTGAGTCAGGTTCGATTTTATATAAAGGGGAGCATATCGAAGGCAGCTCACCTCGGGATATTATTGAAAAAGGCATCAGTATGAGCTTTATCCCGGAAGACCGTCTCGGTATGGGGCTTGCCGCATCCTTGAGCATCACCGATAATATGATGCTTAAGAACTATATGGAAAACAAAGGGCCTCTTGTTGACCGTAAAAAGGCCCGAGCTACTGCAGAAAAAATCATTGACGAATTGGAAGTTGTTACCCCCGGCAGCGAAACACCGGTGCGGCTCCATTCCGGCGGCAATGTTCAAAAGGTTCTTTTGGGACGTGAGATCGCTGCGGATCCTTCTGTCATTATTACGGCTTATGCGGTACGTGGTTTGGATATTAATTCCTCTTACCTGATTTACGATATTCTGAATAAACAGAAGGAAAAAGGTGTCGGTGTCCTCTTTGTTGGAGAAGATCTCGACGTTATGCTGGAGCTTTGCGATAAGATTATGGTACTCTGTCATGGCAAGGTTACCGGCATTGTTGACGCCAAAGAGGTTGATAAGGCCTACTTGGGGTTATTGATGACGGATGCTCTTTCGGATAAACCCGAAGAAGAGTATGAAGCTTTGGATCATGTGGATATCAAAGTGGATTTCGACGAACGTCAGAAAAAAAATGAAACACACAAGCAGAAAAAGAAATCGGCACATGAACCTCCGATCCACCTTTCAAAGCGTAAGCCTTTGACTCGTATGCAAAGCTTCCTGTTCTATCTGGCAGCCATTGGTTTATCTTTGGTTCTTGGCGGTATTCTTGTGGCTTGTATGGGCGTCAATCCCTTCCTGTATTATAAAACGATGGTGGTTGGCTGCTTTGAAAATGCCATTTATCTTCGTGGTTTTATCCGTATCGTTATTCCCTTGGCGATTACAGCTTTAGGGATCGCCTATGCGTTCAAAATGCGATTTTGGAATATCGGCGGTAATGGCCAGTTTATTATGGGGGCCATCGGCGCAACCACTGTGGGGCTTGCTCTGGGCAACACCATGCCGCCTATCGTTGTTTTGCCTTTGGCCTTTTTGTCCGGTGCACTCTTTGGCGGTTTGTATGGTTTGATTCCTGCCGTTTTGAAAGTAAAGTACAATACCAACGAAACATTGTTGACATTGATGCTGAACTACATTGCTTTTTACATTCTCACGTATTTGAAAAACACCATGTTTTTCCGTCGTCTCAGTGAGACCGGCGCCGTGGTACGTCCGGACTTTAAAACGTTGCCCCAGGGGGCATGGCAGCCGGAGATCAATTTCTTTGGTGTGGATGTGGATATTTCCATTTTAATTCTTTTTGCTCTGGTGATTTTCACCTGGATCTATTTCTCCAGATCAAAACAGGGCTTTGAAATCAGTGTGGTGGGGGATAGTAAAAACACCGCTCGCTATGCCGGGATGAATGTGAATCGTGTTGTTCTTCGCACCATGTTCCTCTCTTCTGCGATTATTGGTATCGGCGGTATGCTCCAGGCTACCGGCTCTGCCGCCGGGCATATGCTCAGTGACGGTATTACAGCCAATGTCGGGTTTACCGGTATTATCGTTGCCTGGTTGGCAAAGCTCAATGCATTTGGTGTGTTGATCGTTGCTTGTCTCCTTGGTTTATTACAGAAGGGTGCATCGGTTTGCGAAAGCGTTTTTGCGATCTCTTCTTCTGCTTCGGATATTTTGGAAGGGATCATTCTCTTTACGATTCTGGCTGCGGATTTCTTTATCCGTTATAAAGTATCCTTCCAGTTTGGGAAAAAAGGGAAGGAGGATAAGTAAAAATGGCAGTAATTATCAGTTTTCTTTATTATGCAGTACGTATGGGTACGCCGCTGCTTTTTGCAACTACCGGTGAAGTGATTACAGAACGTGCCGGTAACCTTAACCTTGGGGTTGAGGGGATGATGGCCGTCGGTGCGATTTGCGGTTATTGCCTGGGCTGCTTTACGAACAGTCTGATCATTGCCTTGCTGGCAGCCTTTGTGTCTGCAGCTCTTTGTGCAGGGATCTACGCGGTGTTGACCGTAACCTTCCAAACAAACCAGACCGTTACCGGTCTTGCTCTTACGATCTTTGGGAATGGTGTATATCTCTTTATTGGTCGTATGCTTACAAAATCCGGCTCTTTCCCGCGTCTTTCCGATGCCGAACATTTGCAGCGCATCGTTGCGGATAATGGGATTCCTCTTCTTCGTGATATCCCTTACCTTGGACGGTTGCTGTTCTCCTATAATATTTTCGTTTATCTCGGTATTATTGTAGCGGTGGTATGCTGGCTGTATATCCTTAAGACCAAAAAGGGTCTGAAGGTTCGGGCCGTTGGCGAAAATCCCGGGGCGGCGGATGCTTCCGGTGTAAATGTAAACCGTGAAAAGTACCTTAATATCATTATCGGCGGTGGGATTTGCGGTCTTGGCGGCTGTTACATGGCTTTTGTCACCAACGGCGGTTCCTGGAATGAAACCTGGATCAACGGTATGGGGTGGATTGCCGTAGCCCTCGTTATTTTTGCAAACTGGAATCCTTTAAAGGCTATTTTCGGTTCCTTCTTCTTTGGGATGTTTAATGTGTTGATGGCATGGAAGGGGAATTTGGCAGATGCATTCCCCACGGTGTTGGGTTGGCTTTCAATGATCCCCAATGAATTTTACCAGCTGCTGCCCTTCCTCATTACAGCTCTTGTTTTGGCCATTGAATCGGCACGTAAGAAAAAGAATAGCGCAGAGCCGGCTTATCTAAGTCAAAATTACTATCGTGAGGAACGATAACTCATCAAAAAAACTGCGAACGGAATTTTCTATGTCGATTTTGTGAGATGTTCTGAAATGAATTGACTATGATTTTTACTTGTACTATAATATTAAATAACGCAAAATTTAGGATGAGGTAGAAATGAAAAAACGCAGACTTCTTTTTAGCTTAATAATGGTTTTTGGCGCTGTTTTTCTTTGTTCTTTCGGTGCTTACGGACAAACAGATGATAATGATTGGGTTATTAGTATCTCTTCCTCTGTGACTTCCTCTGAGCGAGAGGCTCTTTGTGAAGAATATGATTTAGAACCCTTGATCGATATTTATTATCGTACCGATGAAGCAACGGCAAAAGAATTACTGGCAAAAAATCTTGTGGAAACCGCAGAGCCTTCCGGCTTGGGAGTTCTTTGTGATATGACGACTTCCGCAAGCTATTATAATGATACCCACTTTGACGAACAGTGGGCATTTTCCGCTGTGAATATTGAAGATTGCTGGCGTTACTATAGCAAAGGATCGAAGGATGTGACCGTTTGCGTAATTGATTCGGGTTTTTATTATGAACACGAGGATGCAACGCGCAACTATGTGGCAGGGAAGGACTATGTTCTTTCCACCAAGGATCAGGAAGTGATCAATACTTATGATGACGCCTCTCACGGTACTTCTTGTGCCGGATTGCTTGGTGCGGATACCAATAATGAGCTTGGTATTGCAGGGATCTGTAAGGATATTACGGTCGTGATTCAGCGCGCATTCTATTATGATAAAGAAAAGAAGGAACGGGTGGCCAAAGACGCAGATCTTGCCGCTGCCATTAAAGATGCCGTTGATGTCTATCAGGCTGATGTGATCAGTATGAGTTTTCTTTGCGACGATTCGCCTTATTTAAAAGCGGCTTGCCAATATGCGGCAGAAAAAGGTGTTATTTTATGTGCCGCCGCCGGAAATAATGCCGGAACCGGCAGTGCGTTGCGCTATCCGGCAGCATACGATGGTGTGATCGGTGTTGCCGCCGTTGATGAAGACTTGAATGCTGCGATTTTTTCTGCACGGAACTCCTCTGTGGATTGCAGTGCCCCCGGTGTAGATGTCCTTACCTTGGGAAACCCTGCCAGCAATGAAGACAGCGGCATTGGGAAATATCGCAAAGTCAGCGGTACTTCCCTTGCAACTCCTTTTGTTGCCGGCTTGGCGGTTATGGTGAAGTCTTTAAATCCGGAAATCAACGGCACTGATTTTATGGAGCTGTTGAAAGTCAGCTGCCATGATCTGGGGGATGCCGGATATGATATGACTTATGGCTATGGTCTGGTGGATTATGCGAAAATGATGAAAGCCTTTTATGACCGGAAGGATGATAATATCTTCGACGATGTTTCCAAGGAAAAATGGTATTACCGTCCGATTCTGGATGTTTATCATAAAGGACTCATGGTCGGTGTTGATAAAACGGTCTTTGGTCCCAATGCAACGCTGACCCGTGGGATGTTGGCAACGGTCATTTATCGTATGGCCGGTTCTCCGGAATACGAAGCGGCATGTCCTTTTGAAGATGTTGATGCCGGAGAGTGGTATTACTCGGCGGTGACCTGGTGCGCGGAAAATAAAATTGTTTACGGCCGCAGTGAGACGGTTTTTGACCCGACAACAGATATTTCCCGCCAGGAAATGATGGTGATTTTGTACCGATATTTCAATCTTTATCTTAAAGAGCCGTTGAAGGATCTCGGTAAGGATGCCCATTTTACCGATGAAGCGGATATTGCGGATTGGGCAAAGGACGGTGTGATGGAGATGGTTCGAGCCGATGTGATCAGCGGTTTTGAAGATGGCACCTTACGTCCCTTTGAAGGTGCTACTCGAGCTCAGACCGCAAGCATTATTTCCGGATTGACATCGTTGGATAAAACAAAAAGATAAAAGAAAAGCCGACAGACTTTAAGTCTGTCGGTTTTTGTATACGCTCAGATCAGCGTTTTTGCTTCTTCGTAGAGCTTGCGGATACCGGTGCGAAACTCTTCTTCGCTAAATACTTTTTCTTCCTCCATATTGTAGTAGTCGAATGGGTCGTAGGCGCGGCAAAGCGTTTTTACCTTCTTTTCCATTAATTGAGAAAATGCAGGGTTTTCGTCGTCCAGATTGTGAGAATAAAAGGAATAAGTGACTGGAAAATCGTAGGAAAAGTCCTCGGCATTGATTTCCCCGTTTAAAAAAGATTCGATTTTTTTCATTACAGCTTCAATATTCATGATTAGAGTATATCAATTTTTAAGTTTTTTCGCAAGGGATAATTTTCCTGTATTTTTATGGCATACCTTTTTTTCTTTTTCGCAAGCTAAGGGAAACAAAGGAAATGAGGTGGCTTTTTTGCAAGACCAGGCGATCCACGTTCATTCCGAGATCGGGCAGTTGAAAAAGGTGATGCTGCACCGCCCCGGCAAAGAACTGGAAAATTTAATGCCGGAATATCTGGATCGATTATTATTTGATGATATTCCTTATTTGAAAGTAGCTCAGGAAGAGCATGATGCTTTTGCCGCCGTGCTGAGAAAGCATGGTGCAGAGGTTGTTTATTTAGAGGATCTCGTGGAGGAATCCTTAGTAGATGACGGGGTCAAGCAGCAGTTTATTTATGATGTGCTGAAAGAAGCACAATTGACAACGACCAGAGAAACGGAGATCATGACGGAATATTTTTCATCTCTCCCCACAAAAGAGATGATCTCCAAAATGATGGCCGGTGTGCGGAAATCCGATGTAGAGCAATTTGAGGGACATACTTTAAGTGATTTTATTCGCCACGTCCATAGTGAATATCCCTTTGCCATGGATCCTATGCCGAATCTTTATTTTACCCGGGATCCCTTTGCTTCGGTGGGCAATGGAGTAACGATTCATCGGATGTATTCGGAAACCAGACGGCGGGAAACGGTATTTGCTTCCTATATTTTTTCTTATCACCCTCTTTATAAAAATACAACAATATGGTATAATAGAACCGAAGATTCCTCTCTGGAGGGCGGCGATATTCTGATCCTCAACCCGAAAACCGTCGCTATCGGTATTTCTCAACGCACCCATGAAAGCGCTATTGAGAAATTTACCCAGCGGTTGCTTTCCGATGAGAGTAATTTTGAAAAAATCCTGGCCTTTAATATACCGAAAGAGCGTACTTTTATGCATCTTGATACGGTCTTCACCATGGTGGATCACAATAAATTTACGGTGCATCCCAATATTCTAAAGGATATGGATGTATTTGTGATCGAACGCAAGGAAGGAAAGATTCGTATCCGGATGGAAGCGGGCTCTTTGGCGGATATTTTGAAGAAAAACCTGGAGTTGGATGAAGTGACTCTCATTGCCTGCGGCAGCAACAGTGTGATTGATGCTGCTCGGGAGCAGTGGAATGACGGTTCCAATACTTTGGCCATTGCCCCCGGCGAGGTTGTTGTTTATGCCAGAAATTATGTAACCAATGAAATTTTAAAAGAAGCCGGGATTCAAATTCATGAGATCCCAGGTTCCGAACTGTCCCGAGGCCGCGGCGGCCCTCGTTGTATGAGTATGCCGTTGATTCGGGCAGATTTATAAGGAGGAAAACAACTATGCCAATGAATTTAAAGGGAAGAAGTTTCTTAACGCTGATGGATTTTACACCGGAGGAAATTCGCTATTTGCTGGATCTGGCCGCAGATCTGAAAGCGAAGAAAAAATCCGGGATATTGGATGAACCTCTGTTGAGAGGAAAAAATGTGGCCTTGCTTTTTGAAAAGACCTCTACCCGTACGCGCTGTTCCTTTGAAGTGGCCTGTCATGACGAAGGGGCTCATGTGACCTACCTTGACGCCAAAAGCTCACAGATGGGGAAAAAGGAATCTATTGAAGATACCGCAAAGGTTTTGGGTCGTCTTTTTGATGGGATCGAATATCGCGGTTTTGACCAGAAAACCGTGGAAGATCTGGCCAAATATTCCGGTGTACCGGTATTCAATGGTCTTACCGATGTGGATCATCCCACCCAGATTTTAGCAGATATGCTTACCATTGAGGAGCATTGCACCAAGCCTCTGCAAAAGGTAAAGGTGGTGTTCTGCGGAGATATCCGTAACAATATGTGCTATGCCTGGATGTATGGCTGCGCCAAAATGGGGATGCACTTTGTGGCCTATGGCCCGGCTTCTCTCAAGGTCGATGAGGATGTTTTGGCCGCCGCCAATGCCGTTGCCAAGGATACCGGCGCGGTAATTGAGGTTTCCGATGATATTTCCGCCATCAAAGACGCCGATGTTCTCTACAGTGATATTTGGGCATCTATGGGGGAAGAGGATAAAATCCCGGAACGGGTAAAAATGCTCACGCCCTTTAAAATTACAATGGAAATGTTGGAGGCTACCGGCAACCCGGATGTGCTGTTCCTGCACTGCCTGCCTTCTTTCCACGATTTTGAAACGACCATGGCCAAGGAATGGATGGACAAAGGCTATGATATTCGTGAGGTCACCGATGAGGTGTTCCGCAGCAAGCATTCGGTTGTTTTTGATGAGGCTGAAAACAGAATGCATACCATTAAGGCTGTACTTACTGCCATGATTTGACCGGGAAAAAATGGAATATGCCCACTGCATATTCCATTCTCTTTCTGCTGATCCTCCTGGTGGCGGCGGCAACCTGGATTGTTCCCGCCGGGCAATACGATTACTTTAGCGATGCTTCGGGCTATTCGGAGCCTATTGCCGGTTCGTACCATCACGTTGCGCCAAATCCCCAGGGAATCGGCGATATTTTCCTAGCCTCATTCCATGGTTTTTACGATGCCGTGGATATCTGTCTTTTTATCCTTGCCGTCGGCGGTTTTCTCGGTGTAACCATGAAAACCGGGGCGATCAATGCCGGGATTTTCAATATTATCCGCCTGCTGAAGGGGAAGGAAATGTGGATGATTCCCATTCTGATGATCCTTTTTGGCTTGGGCGGCACCACCTTTGGTATGGCAGAGGAAACCATCGCTTTTTATCCTTTGCTGATTCCGGTCTTTGTTATGGCCGGCTATGATAAGCTTACCGCTGTTGCGGTGATCCTTCTTGGAGCCGGAGCCGGTGTGATCGGCTCTACGGTGAATCCTTTTGCCACCGGGATTGCTTCTGGCTTTGCCGGGGTATCTTTGGGAGAGGGGATTCTTCCCCGATTGCTGCTGCTGATCTTACTGGAAGGACTGGCCATTGCCTTTGTGATGCGCTATGCCCGTCGGGTGCGGCGCTCTCCGGAGCTGTCCTACGTCTATGCCACCAGAGATTTGGATTTACAGCGTTTTTCCGTTGCTGATGAAGGTGATATTCCGCCATTAACCGGCAAGCGAAAGACCTCGTTGATTCTGTTTGCCCTGATCTTTTTACTCATGGTTTACGGCGTGATTCCCTTTGATGAGCTGGGCAATGATTTTCTACCCACCTTTGGCTGGAGCTTTCCGGAACTTTCGGCATTGTTTTTGGTCGGCGGAATTCTCATTGGTGTGGTGTATCGCTTAAAGGAAGCGGAAATTGCCGACAGCTTTGTGGCCGGAGCTGCGGATTTGTTGGGCGTTGCCTTGATTATTGCGGTTTCCCGTGGGATTACCGTGGTGATGAACGATGGCCTGATTACGGATACTATTTTAAATGCAGGGGAAGGTTTGCTTAGGAATACCGGGTCCTTCCTTTTTACCGGCCTTGCCTATGTGGTTTACACGTTGTTTTCTTTTTTGATTCCCTCTTCCTCGGGACTTGCTACCCTTTCGGTGCCAATTATGGCTCCCTTGGGGGAATTTGCCGGCGTTGCTTCTTCGTTGATCGTAACGGTGTTTCAAACGGCCTCGGGGATTGTTAACCTCGTAACACCTACCAGCGCCGTGGTGATGGGAGGCTTGGCGGTGGCCGGGATTTCCTATATCAAATGGCTAAAATTTATCTGGAAGTATCTTCTTTTAATCTTCCTTCTCAGCGGTATTCTGCTGATGCTGTTTTCGGTATTGTAATGCAGATTTTATGGGCACGTTGTAAAAGACGTGCCTTTTTTTATGGCGCCGATTATGGTATAATAGAGCTATCTTTTTAGGAGTGTGGGCTTACAATGAAATCAATTTATCGTTCCTTTCTTTTGTTTCTCTCGGTCATTATTCTCTCTTTGGCCGGAACGGCAGGGGTTGCTGCGGCGCCTTCGGTGGCGGCCTATTCTGCCGTGGTGATGGATGGTGATACCGGCGCCTATTATTACGAAAAAGATGCCGATACCATGCGGGCACCGGCCAGTATGACAAAGCTGATGTCGGCCTATGTGATTTTTGAAGAAATCGACGCCGGTCGGATTTCCTATGACTCCGTCGTTACGATATCGGCTCACGGTGCTGCGGTGGCTCATACGGCGGGATATTCCAATGTCCCCTTGAATCAGGGCGAGCAGTACACCGTAGATACGATGCTGAAATTGATGCTTTTGCCTTCGGCCTGCGGAGCTTGCTCCTCTATGGCGGACTATATCAGCGGCAGCGAAAGTGCCTTTGCCGCTCGGATGAACGAGGTGGGAGCTTCCATTGGCATGAACTGCAATTTTAAAAACAGCCACGGTGCGGTAAATCATTATGTTACCCCCCGTTCCATGGCGATTCTTGCCTATAATTTTGTGAAGAAGCATCCGGATATTCTTCGTTATACCTCCCTGAGAACTTTTACTTTTAAAGGACGAACTTACTCCAACACCAATCATTTTCTCAATTCCACGCCTTATGAAGGTGTGGATGGCATGAAAACCGGTACCAGCAGCGCTGCCGGCAGCTGCATTACCGTAACAGCCCAGAGAAACGGTCGCCGGCTTGTGGTAGTGGTAATGCATTCTGCGGATCGCTATGGGGATGGACGGAAGCTTTTGGATTACGGTTTCCAGTGTATTGCTGAAAACGACAGTGCTGCGGATCAGACCGTAGTGACCTTGAGTACAAGCCGGGATACGGTGCGCATGGGGGCGGATTACGAGGCTACTGCAGTTTTGGGCAATATCCCCCGGGGATTTCTCGGTTCCGGTGGCTGGACGGTAAACGAAACAACGGTGGAAACCTTTGGTTCCGACGTGCTGAAAAACGGCATGACTTTCTCTCACCGCTTTAACCTGGATGCCGCCTCTCCGGGACCGGTTACCATTGGGTTTTATCTGAACCTTCCCAACGGGCAGAAAAAGGAAATTTCCCGCACCTGTCTTTTCAGTGCCGAAGCTCCCTGTGCTTTCCGGGATATGGATGGTCATTGGGCGGAAAATGCCGTAACGGAAATGAAAGGAAAAGGCATGATCTCCGGTTATCCCGACGGCAGCTTCCTGCCGGGGAATGATATTACCCGGGGAGAATTCACTACGTTATTTGTGCGGTTGCTGGAAATTCAGGGACAGCTTGTCGTAGATGACAGTCGCAGCACCTTTGTGGATACCCAGGGCCATTGGGCGGATCGCTATATCGCTGCTGCGGAAAAGGCCGGTTTTGCCCAGGGCCTTGGCGATGGCAGCTTTGGCCCGGATCGTAAGATTACCCGACAGGAAATCACCACGCTGCTTTCCCGGGCCTACGGTTTGACAGGGGAAGCCACGAAAACCACCTTTGCCGATGATGGCGATATTGCCGATTGGGCCTATGCCGGCGTCATTGGCTGTGCAGAAAAGGGCGTTTTATCGGGGTACCCCGATGGTACCTTCCGCCCTGGGGCCAATGCAACCCGAGCCGAAGCCGCGACATTGCTTTCCCGTTGCAGCGGTGAATCTTCAAGTGAATGAGAATGAAAAAAGACTCCAAAGTCTATGCAGGCTTTGGAGTCTTTGTATTTACTCCGTTGGGGGATCTTGGGAATAGCGTGCCGCCATTTCTGTTACCGTATCTTTAATCTTTTTGCGCAGCGATGGCGGGTAAAGCGCTTCGCAACGGTTACCATACTGCATGAGCCAATAAAACATGGCATCTTCGTTGACGGTGACGGTTACGTCTACGGTCTCTTCGTTTTCATTTTCGAAGTGGATATCGGTACCAAACCAGTCGATGATCTGGTCTACCGCAGAGAGCTTTGCCCGGAAACGAATATGCTTGCTTTCTCCGGAAAACATATAGATATGCTCTGCCATGTGCTTTGGCAGATCCAAGCCGTATTCCAGCCCTTTGATATCCGTAATGGGGCGAGCTTTTTCCTCCACGACTTCGGCGCTTTCCATGTGATCTATGCGGTAGTGAGCAATATTATCGTATTTATCGGTGCAGCAGATCAGATAGTAGCGGCCGTTGGTCGCCGCGATTTGGTAAGGACTTACCTTATAACGTTTTTCGCGTTTCGGATGGAGTTTTTTTCGGTGTGATATTCGTTGTAAAGGAAAGAGAGCATCTTTCCGTCAGAGATTGCCTCTTCGATCAGTTCGATGGTGTAAAAAATCTGGAAATTGTCCGTCGATTGAGAGGGTAGCGTGGCAATATGCTTTACTCTGGCATTAAAATGCCGGTCCGTAAGATTTGCAACTTTTTTTAACAAAGATTTTCTCTGATTTGCCGGAATATTTTTGGAGAAAAGGACACTGTCGATAAGCAGGCGCAGCTCACTGTATTCAAATTCTCTGGACTCCAGGTAGTACCCTTCGTCATAACCGATTTCATAGCCTGCTTCTCGAAGGTCGTTAATATTTCTGGCGATGCTTTTTCGTTCTGCCTTCATATGATAATCTCTGGCTAAAATCTCAATGATATCTTGTTGGGAGATGTGGTGCTCGTGGTTGGTTTCTCTTTTTAGTATTTCGAGTATAAACAAGATGCTGAGCTTTTTTGGGGGATCGATCATGTTGTAAACACCTCCTTACTATTATTTTATCATGATTGTATACGAAACACAACTATGAAATGGGAAATATTGTGTTTTTTTGCGCCATTTTTTATTTTTTGCGTCTTGGAAAGCTTATGTACCAAAAAAGTCCCATAAGAATTGTTATAGTATCTCTGGAAAGAAGGTATGTTTTATGGGTTTATTGCTTTGGTTTTCTATTATTGCCATTATTTTTTATCTGGATTATTATATCGTTGTTCGCTGCTTTCATAATCGCAATCGCTACCAACGGCGCAAAAGGATGGCTTCTGTCCGTCGTTGAAATTTTATTTGACAGGCGCACCGTGAGTTTATTCCGCAAAAATGGATAAGCAACGAATTGGAAATTGTGCTATTCTTTTATTACAGGTGGTGTTGACATGAGCTATTATTTGGATATGATCCGCTGCTTTACCTATATTGAGGAACACCTTGAGGAAAGGATTTCAGTATTGGAATTGGCGAATCATCTGGGTTATTCTCAGTATCATTTTTGTCGTGCTTTTAAGAGTATTCAAGGGATTTCTCCGGGTGCTTATATTCGCCGTAGAAAGATGGAATGTGCCTCGGCAGCTCTTTTGTCCGGACAAAGCGTTACCGCGGTTGCTTTTACCTATGGATTTGATTCTCTCGCCGGTTTTACCCGTGCTTTCCAAAAAGAATGCGGCATGTCACCCTCCGAGTATTATAAAAGAGGTAAATATATTATGAAACCAGAGTTTAAGAAAATGGCTGCTTTTTCTGCTATTGGCTATAGCCTTACCAGTTCTGAAACAACATTGAATCTTGTTCAGGATGGTGCGTTTTGGCAGGGTAAGGATTTCTCTGCCGTAAGTAAAGAGGATTATGCAAAATTAGTGGTAGATGGTCATGGTGAGATCGGTGCTTGGACTCATCCCTGTGATGTTTGCGGAGAGCTTCGTTATGTGTTTGGCCCTATTGTTGCCAATAAAGATTTTATTCCTGCCGGTATGGAAGTTATTGATTTTCCTGCTGCAGACTATGCTGTATTCGCTGTTGATGATGCCGAAGATGCTGATAGTTTAGCAGAAAATGTTCGTAAAACTTGGAAATTTATTTTCGAAGAATGGTTTGATAGCTCTGAATATCGTTTTGATGAAAAGAAAAAAGACTTTGAGCTTTATCAGGGGAAAGGTACGTATATATATGTTCCTGTTTTGAAAAAATGAAAATAATTCTGAGATAAAATGACCCGGTGGCAGAAACACTGCCGCCGGGTTGTTCATATTCTGTTTTCTCTAAATGATATGACAAGTGATATAGTGCAACGCATGATGTTGATATTTACAAAACCCAAGGGCTGTGTTATAATCAACAAAAAGATTTCTGACATCAAAATTTTATTGAGATGAAAGGCGCATATGGGAATTAGGGGGCGTGCTGCCTCTTGCGCCGTATTGGCGCCTTTTTTGTTTAGGAGGTTTTTTGAATGGAAACAAGAGTTGCTTTGATTGGCATTATTGTAGAAAATCCGGATCATGTCGATATGCTCAATCAGATTCTCCATGAGTATCGTACCTATATTATCGGGCGCATGGGCGTTCCTTATCAGGCGAAAAAAATCTCGATTATCAGTATTGCGGTGGATGCTCCTAACGATATCATAAATGCTCTTTCCGGCAAAATCGGCCGTTTGGAGGGTGTCTCGGCAAAAACGATCTATTCTCAGGTTTGAGGTTATCGGTATGCATCCGGTTGTAGAAGCTTTCATGGAAAATCAAAATGCTTCCGATGAGGAGTTACGGCATTTTTTGTTTGATGAGGATCCCCTTTTGCGAGAGGAGCTTTTTGCCGCTGCGCGGCAGGTGCGCCATGAGCATTACGGTCACGACGTATTTGTGCGGGGGCTAATCGAAGTCAGTAACATCTGCCGCAATGATTGTTACTATTGCGGGATCCGCCGCAGCAATAGGGCTGCGGAGCGGTATCATCTCAGCGATGAAGAGATTTTGGTTTGTTGCGCCGTAGGCTACGAGTTGGGAATTCGCACCTTTGTGATGCAGGGTGGAGAAGATCCTGGGTTTCATGATTTGCGCGTGGCAGCGTTGATCCGAAAGATCAAAGAGGAATATCCCGATTGTGCGGTAACGTTGTCTTTGGGGGAGCGAAGCGAGGAGAGCTATCAGTTTCTTTTTGAGGCCGGAGCCGACCGCTATCTGCTTCGCCATGAGACCATTGTAGAGGAACATTATCGGCAGCTTCATCCCGATTCTCTGTCTTTGTCTCATCGCATTCGGTGTCTGGAACAGCTAAAAGCTATTGGCTATCAGGTCGGTTGCGGTATGATGGTGGGTTCTCCGTACCAAAAGCCGGAATATTTATTGGAGGATCTCCGCTTTTTACAGCGGTTTCGCCCCCATATGGTGGGGATTGGGCCATTTTTACCTCATCATGATACTCCCTTTGCCGCAGAGCCGCCGGGCAGCAGTGAATTGACCTTGCGACTTTTGGCGGTGATCCGAATCATGTTGCCTTTGGTGCTTTTGCCCGCAACCACGGCGTTGGCAACGGCAGCCGAAGATGGCAGGGAAGCCGGGATCTTAGCCGGTGCAAATGTTGTTATGCCCAATTTATCGCCGCCGGGGGTGCGGAAAAAATATATGCTTTACGATAATAAACGCAGCTTCGGTAAGGAAGCTGCCGAAGGTATGGCGATGCTGAAGTCGTCTATGGAAAAAATTGGATATACTGTCGTCTGCAGCCGTGGCGACTGTTTATATCACTGACGGGAAAATCTCTTTGACCCGAAAGAAAGGTAGGTAGAGTAGAATGTCTTTTTCTTATGATCCAAAGTCCCTTTGTGCCGATGAATTCATCAATCATGATGAAATCATGGCAACCTTGGCTTATGCCGAGGAAAATAAAAATAACGATGCGCTTCTTGATGAGATCATGGCCAAGGCCCGGCTTCATAAAGGGTTAACCCATCGGGAAGCTTCTGTTCTTATGGCTTGCGAAGATGAAACACGCATTGCCGAAATGTACGCTCTGGCCGAAGAAATCAAAATGGCTTACTATGGCAACCGTATTGTTATTTTTGCGCCATTGTATCTTTCCAATTACTGTGTTAACAGTTGTGTTTATTGCCCTTATCATCGACAGAATAAGCATATTCCCCGGAAAAAGCTGACCCAGGAGGAGGTTGCCCGGGAGGTCATCGCCCTTCAGGATATGGGCCACAAACGTCTCGCCATTGAGGCCGGAGAGGATCCGAAAAACAATCCCATTGAATATATTCTGGAATGTATCGATACGATTTATCATATCAAACATAAAAACGGTGCGATCCGTCGGGTGAATGTGAATATTGCCGCAACGACGGTAGAAAATTATAAAAAGCTTCACGATGCCGGCATCGGCACCTATATTCTTTTCCAGGAAACTTATCATAAAGAAAGCTACGAGGATCTTCATCCCGCAGGGCCGAAGCATGATTACAATTATCATACCGAAGCGATGGATCGTGCCATGGAAGGCGGCATTGATGACGTAGGTCTCGGTGTGCTTTTTGGGTTAGATAAATATAAATACGAATTTGCAGGTCTGCTGATGCATGCGGAGCATCTGGAAGCGGTTCATGGGGTTGGCCCTCATACCATCAGCGTACCTCGGTTGAAGCGGGCCGATGATATTGACCCCTCGGATTTCGATAACGGCATCAGCGATGATATTTTTGCTAAAATCTGCGCTTTGATCCGCATTTCTGTACCCTATACCGGCATGATCGTTTCCACTCGAGAAAGTCAGAAGGTGCGGGAAAAGGTGATTCGCCTTGGTGTTTCACAGATCAGCGGTGCCAGCCGTACCTCGGTAGGGGGATACAGCGAAGAGGAACGCCCCCATGATACAGAGCAATTTGATGTTTCCGACCAGCGTACCCTTGATGAAGTGATCCAATGGCTGATGTCTGCGGATTTTGTTCCTTCTTTTTGTACCGCCTGTTACCGGGAAGGACGCACCGGAGATCGTTTTATGAGTCTTTGCAAAAGCGGTAAGATCTTAAACTGCTGCCACCCCAATGCATTGATGACATTAAAAGAATATCTTGTGGATTATGCTTCACCGAAAACCCGGGCCATGGGTGAAGAGTTGATTCAAAAGGAGTTGCTGCGAATCCCCAGAGAACGTACACGGGAAATCGCCGCAGAGCGGCTGGGAAAAATTGAAGATGGAGAACGTGATTTTCGTTTTTGAGGTGAAACCATGAGTTTAAATACTACACCTGCCGGTGATCGTGTTCATATCGGTTTTTTCGGACGTCGTAATGCAGGAAAATCCAGTGTCGTGAATGCCGTTACCGGGCAAAATTTGGCCATCGTTTCCGATGTGAAGGGAACAACGACGGATCCCGTTTATAAAGCGATGGAGCTGCTGCCTCTGGGACCGGTGATGATCATTGATACCCCGGGCTTTGACGATGAAGGCACACTGGGACAGCTGCGGATGGAAAAAACCCGCCAGGTACTGCGAAAAACCGATGTTGCAGTGCTGATTATGGATAGCACGGCGGAAAAAAGTACTGTGGAAGATGAGCTGATCGGTCTTTTTGAAGAGCGGCATCTTCCCTATATTATTGTCAGAAATAAAAGTGATTTGCTGGAACAACTCCCGGTGGCCGGAGAAAAAGAAATTTATGTCAGCGCCACAGAGGGTACCGGAATTTGGGAGCTGAAAGAGCGTATTGCCGGCTTGGCGGAAACCGATACCTTAACCTTACAGCTTGTCGGTGATTTGATTGCTCCCGGAGATCATGTGATTTTAGTGATCCCTATTGATAAAGCCGCACCCAAGGGACGTTTGATTTTACCGCAACAGCAGGTGATTCGGGATATTCTGGAAGCCGGCGGTATTGTTTCCGTTGTAAAAGAAACGGAGCTAAGAGAAGCTTTGGAACTGTGCAGAGAAAAACCGGTTTTGGTTATTACCGACAGTCAGGTTTTTGACCGTGTTTCTGCGGAAGTTCCGGAGGATATTTTTCTCACCTCGTTTTCTATTCTTATGTCTCGCTATAAGGGCTTTTTACATAAGGCTCTTGACGGTGTGGAGGTCCTGAAATCTTTAAAATCTGGTGACCGCGTTCTAATTGCAGAGGGATGTACGCATCATCGCCAGTGCAACGACATCGGGACCGTAAAAATTCCCGGCTGGCTCAAAAAATACACCGGAGCGGAGTTGAAATACGATATTTGTTCCGGCACAGAATTTCCCGAGGATCTCTCCTCTTACTCCCTGGTGATTCATTGCGGCGGCTGTATGCTGAATCGTCGGGAGATTTGTTATCGCGCTGGTCATTGTGAAGAACAGGGAGTTCCTATCATAAATTATGGAATCTTAATTGCCTATCTCCATGGCATTTTAGAACGGAGTATTGCGATTTTTACAAGGAACAAATAAGGAAAACAGCGACGCTTTTCTTTATTTGTTCCAAAATCGTTTTTTTGCAAAAGGGACACTGTTGACTTTTCCGGTAAATAAGGTTATACTATTATTAGCACTCAAGGTAAGTGAGTGCTAAATTATTCTGAAATAAGGTGATTCTTTTGGAAAAGAAACAATTTAAAGCCGAATCGAAAAAATTATTGGATTTAATGATCAACTCGATCTATACCCATAAAGAAATTTTTCTCCGCGAGCTGATCTCAAATGCATCCGATGCCATTGATAAGCTCTACTTCCGTTCTCTTACCGATGAAGGAGTTGGATTGGCAAAGGAAGATTTTGAGATCCGCATTGATCTGGATAAGGAAAATCGTAAATTTAAGATTTCCGATAACGGTTGCGGTATGACTGCCGAAGAATTGGAAAATAATCTCGGCACCATCGCCCAGAGCGGTTCTCAGCTCTTTAAGAAGGAAAATAACGATGCCGAAGATATTGATATCATCGGTCAATTTGGGGTAGGCTTTTATTCCGCATTTATGGTCAGCGATAAAATTGTTGTGGAAAGTAAGGCTTATGGTGCCGATACGGCTTACCGTTGGACTTCGGAGGGCGTCGATGGCTATACCATTGAACCCTGTGATAAGGCCACTGTAGGTACGGACATCACGCTCTTTATAAAAGAAGATAGCGAAGAGGAAAAATACAGCGATTTTCTTACCACTTTCCGGGTAGAAAACCTGGTGAAAAAATATTCTGACTATGTCCGTTATCCCATTCGTATGGACGTAACTCATGTTCACCCCGTTGAAGGTGGCGAAGAAGGTGAAACGGAAACCGTAGTGGAAACGGAAACCCTCAACAGCATGGTTCCTCTTTGGCGGAAAAACAAAAGCGAGATCACTAAAGAAGAATATCAGCAGTTTTATCAGGATAAATTCTACGATTACACCGAACCGTTGAAGATCATCCACAGTAAGACCGAAGGTGTGGCTACCTACGATGCCTTGCTCTTTATCCCCGGCAGAGCCCCCTATGATTACTATACGAAGGATTACGAAAAGGGCTTGCAGCTTTATGCCAGCGGTGTTTTAATTATGGATAAATGCGCCGATTTGCTGCCGGATTACTACAGCTTCGTAAAGGGCTTGGTGGATAGCGCTGACCTTTCTTTGAATATCTCCCGTGAAATGCTCCAGCATGACCATCAGTTGAAAGTCATTGCCAAAGCCATTGACAAGAAAATCACTTCGGAACTGAAAACCATGCTGAAAAAGGATCGGGAAACTTATGAAAAATTCTTCTCCACCTTTGGTGTGCAGTTAAAATTTGGTGTCTATGATGAATTTGGCGTACATAAAGAAGAGTTGAAAGATCTTTTGCTTTTCTATTCCTCTACGGAAAAGAAAATGGTTACGTTGAAAGAGTATCGGGACCGCATGCCGGAGGATCAGGAAAAAATCTATTATGCTTGCGGACCTTCTGTGGATAAAATTGATTTGCTGCCTCAGACCGATGCTGCAAAAGCCAAGGGCTATGAAATTCTTTATCTTACCGAAAATATTGACGAATTTGTTCTCCAGATTCTGTTGGAATACGAAGGGAAACGCTTTGTCAACGTCAGCGCCGATGATGCCGGCCTGGTGAGCGAAGAAGAAGAGGAAGCCGTAAAAACGGAAAATGAAGCCTCGAAAGATCTTCTGGAATATATGAAAGAGGCCATTGGTAATGACATTAAAGGGGTTCGTTTCACCCATAAGCTGAAAAACCACGCCGTTTGCCTGACCTCGGAAGGTAAAATCTCTTTGGAAATGGAACGGGTATTGAAGTCCATGCCCACGGATAACAACGTTAAGGCAGAAGTTTTCCTGGATATCAACGGAGAACATCCCATCGCTGCGAAATTGAAAGAATTATATGCTGCCGATAAGGAAAAAGTTGGGGAATATGCCCGGATTCTTTATGCTCAAGCACGGTTAATCGGCGGTATGCAGGTGGATAATCCGGTTGAATTGACCGAAATGATCTGCAAGCTTATGGCTTAAATAAAAACATTATTGAAGAATAAAAAGCTCTCATCGAAGGCTTTCGTTAACATCTCAAACGAAAGCCAACGGTGGGAGTTTTTTTGGAATGGCAAAATATTAGACTTTACTTTTTGGGGATGATTGCTATAATGAACATGTGAGCAGATAAGCATATGATGTATAAAGGAGGTTGCTATGGGCAATTTCGAACATAATGAACATATCAATGAAGAGAAAGTCTGCGGTGAACACGCCCGCATCCACAAAGGGCTTGTGGTTCATGTTCAGGAGGCCATGCCGGATAATGAGGAAATTTATGATCTTGCTGATTTTTTCAAGATCTTTTCCGATTCTACCCGGGTCAAGATTTTGTGTGCCCTTCGCCAGGGGGCCATCAGCGTATGCTGCATTGCAGATATTTTAGGTGTATCGCAATCGGCTATTTCGCACCAGCTGCGCACTTTAAAACAGATGAAGCTGGTAGAAGCAAAAAGAGAAGGGAAAACGGTTTTCTATTCTCTGGCCGATTCCCATATCGAGTCCATTTTGGATCAGGGCTTTGAACATATCCGAGAGTAAGGAGGTTTTGTATCATGAAAGAATTTGTGCCTTTAAAGCATCATGAACACTGCGGCTGCGGTTGCGGCCATTCTCATGATGAAGCGAATATGTCCCACCATCATGAACATCACGATCATGACGATTGCTGCGAAGAAGAATCTCATCACCACCATCATGATCACGACGGATGCTGTGAAGAAGAACATCATCACCACGATCATGATTGCGGCTGTGGGGAAGAACATCATCACCATGATCATGATTGTGGCTGTGGCGAAGAGCATCACCATGAACATCCTCATTTAAAAACCGTTCACGGACCCAATTGTACCTGTGAGCTTTGCCACCCTCATGCCGAGTATTGCGATGTTTGCGGTCAAAGTTTGATTTACTGCACCTGCTCCATGCCTGATGACGGCGTGGAAAAAGCCGTTTATCTTTTGGAAAATCTCGGCTGCGCCAACTGTGCGGCAAAAATGGAGCGGAAAATCAAGGATCTTCCCGGTGTGATCTATGCAACGATCACCTATGCTACAAAGCAGCTGCGCCTTTCTGCTGATCATCAGGATGAGCTTTTGCCGAAGATTCAGGAAATATGCAGCTCCATTGAATCCGATGTTCGTGTTGTTCCTCGGCAAAAATCAGTAGGGCACACCAAAACCGTGATTTGGAATGTGGAAGGGCTGGATCGGGTTAACGATGGCGAAGAACTGGAAAAGAGGGTGAATGAGCTTCCTCCGGTGATTTCCGCCGTATTTCTTCCCGGTACCGAGCAGCTGAAAGTTACTGCGGCTTCTCCGGAGCGTCTTTTCCCCGCATTGGAAAAAATTTGTCGGGAAATCGATCCTTCTTTACAGTTGAAGAAAGCGGTGGTGAAAAAAGCCACCGAAGAAAACGTTCCTTTTTTGAAACGGGAAGGAAATAAAGCCCTCCTTTCTCTGGGTATCGGTGCAGTGTTGTTTGGGGCAGCGATCCTTCTTTCCGGTCAGGCCGTTGTTTCCCTTGCATTGTTTATTGTTTCCTATTTGGTTTTGGCGAAAGATATTCTTCTTACTGCCGGAAAAAACATCATTAAAGGCCAGGTTTTTGACGAAAACTTTCTTATGGCTGTGGCTTCCCTCGGTGCTTTTGCCGTTGGTGATTATAAAGAAGCCGTTGCTGTTGTGATGTTTTTCTGTGTCGGTGAGATTTTTGAAGATCGTGCCGTGGCTAAAAGCCGCAGTCAGATTATGGATGCCATTGATATGCGGCCGGAAACGGTGCAATTGATGATCGGAGAAAAAACGACGGACATTCCCGCGGAGGATGCCGTTGTCGGTGATATCGTCATGGTTCGTCCCGGAGATCGGATCCCTCTGGATGGCATCGTTTTAGAAGGGGAAAGCCGCATTGATACCTCGCCGGTCACCGGTGAACCGGTTCCCGTTGCCGTTGGTTTTGGGGATGAAGTCGTCTCCGGTTGTGTCAACACCTCCGGGGTTCTGCGTATTCGTGTGGAAAAGGTTTTGGGAGAATCCATGGTTACCCGTATCCTCGACTCCGTGGAGCAAGCTGCCGCCAGCAAGCCCCGGATCGACCGCTTTATCACACGCTTTGCCCGAGTTTATACCCCCTGTGTGGTTGCTTTGGCCGTTGCCACTGCGGTGATTCCGTCGCTTATCACCGGGAATTGGTCACATTGGATTTACACTGCTTTGACGTTCCTTGTAATCAGCTGTCCTTGTGCATTGGTATTTAGTGTACCTTTGGCCTATTTTTCCGGCATTGGCTTTGGCTCCCGTCATGGGATTCTGTTTAAAGGCGGTGCTGCTTTGGAAGCCTTGAAGGATGTGCGTGCCGTTGTGATGGATAAAACCGGTACGGTAACTCAAGGGTGCTTTACTGTTGCAGAGATTTGCAGCGAAGGAAATTGGCAGGCAGATGAAATTCTTTCTATGGCAGCCTCTGCGGAAATGGCTTCCACGCATCCTATCGGCAATTCCATCATTGCCGCGGCAAAAGAACGCAACCTGGATTTTGAACGGCTTACCGATTCCAAAGAAATCGCAGGAAAAGGCGTTGCCGGAAAATATCACGAAAAAGAATTACTTTGTGGCAGCCGCTCCCTTATGGCGGAACACGGCGTTGATTTTACGGTTACGGCCAAGAATCATCAGGGGACCGTTGTTTATGTCGCTTGGGACAATAAGGCTGTGGGCCTCATTGTGATTTCCGATATCATCAAAGCCGATGCCGCAAAAGCGATTGCGGAAATGTCCTCTTTAGGCTTGATTACGGCCATGCTTACCGGCGACCACGAAGCCACTGCAGCAGCAGTGGCAGCCGAAACCGGTATCGATGAATATCAGGCGGGGCTGATGCCTCAGGATAAATTAACCGCCTTGGGAAAAATCCGGGATCATCATGGTGCTGTAATGTTTGTTGGGGATGGTATCAATGATGCTCCGGTACTAGCCGGTGCCGATGTCGGCGCTGCCATGGGGAGCGGTGCCGATGCCGCCATTGAGGCTGCCGATGTGGTCTTTATGAACTCGGAAATGAGTGCGGTGCCCCTGGCAATAAAAACAGCCCGAAAAGTCGGGAAAATTGCCCTTGAAAATGTGGTTTTTGCCCTTGTTGTAAAATTCTCCGTTATGATCCTTGGGTTGCTTGGCTTTGCGAATATGTGGTATGCAATCTTTGCCGATACCGGCGTAGCCGTGCTTTGTATTTTGAATTCCATTCGTATTTTATATGGTTCGATACGATGATTTTTACCTATTTCTTTGCCCATTTTCTGTGGTGATGCAGGATTTCTTGACTGTAAAAAAGAAGTTATATATAAGTGCGTGCCTTTAACGATACGATACAAGGAGGCTCAAAAATGGAAAAAGGTTTGATTCACATCTATACCGGTGATGGCAAGGGAAAAACAACGGCTTCGGTTGGTTTGGCAATTCGCTGCCTGGGTTCCGGTGAAAAAGTTGTTTTTACTCAGTTGATGAAGGGAAATCACTCTTCGGAAAGAAAGATTCTGGAGCAGTTATCCGGATTGTATGTCGTGCCGGCAGAAAAAACCTTTGGTTTTTCCTGGACTCTTACCGAGGAAGAAAAGGCAGAAGCTCGCGAAGTCTATACGCGGCAGTTTGATAAGGCTGTGGCGCTGGCATCGGAAAATGGCTGTGGCATGGTGATATTTGATGAGATGCTTTCGGCTTATAATTGTGATATGATTGAACGGGAAAAGGTTTTGGACTTTTTGAAGCATAAACCGGAAGCTTTGGAAGTCGTTTTGACCGGCCGAGACCCCGCACCGGAGATCGCCGCATTGGCTTCTTATATCTCTGAAATTAAAAAAATCAAGCATCCTTATGATGAGGGAATGCCTTTCCGCAAAGGAATAGAACATTAAAAAAGTATCATAATAGAGGGTGTTCGGATCAGATTTTTTGAAAATCTTTTTCGAACACCCTCTTGGTATATGTCCTGATTTTAGGACAATTCTTTTATAAATTGACTATGTCCTGTTTTTAGGACAATTCTCTGATTTGCCCGATTTTCGACAAATTTCAAAGTGGGATTTTTCCCAAAACAATAGGTGATTTTTGCTATTTTACTGCGGATTTATTCTGTTAAACGTGTAAATCACGACTTTATCGTGGTAAAAATATGTTGTTTTGAATAATTTTTGTTTTTTAGGATTATTCTGAAAAACCGTATAAAATCCAAAAAATTGTCCTATTTTTTAAAAGATAATGCAAGCATTTTACAAAAAGATTTGCTATACTATATACAACAAATCAAAGAAAAAACAAAATAATCAATCCTCAAAACAAACAAAAAAATAGAAGTTTTCTGTGGCAGAAAAACTTCTAAAAATGAGGTGAAATTTTGCGGCAACAAAATTTCACTGAACTCTTAAGAAAGGAGCTATCTCGTCGCCACCTTTCAGGAGTGATATCATTATATCACATCTCCTGAAAGAATAAAAGTACTTTCTTGAAAAAAATTTACTAAAAAAAGAAAAATTTTTAAAAACAAAAAGGAGATTTTATAATGAAGAAAGAATTTAAAGTAGTAAAAGAATTTAATGAATTAGCTTACAAAAGCGCTGACGAACTTATCTTTGGTAAATCCCTTTATCCTGTAACCTTGAAAAACGGTCTTCAGATCGGCGGCGGCGACGTTATCCCTGAATTGAACTTCACTCTTCCCATGATGACCATCAGCGAAGAAACCATGCCAAAAGTATTGGCTCATTATAAAGAAATCGCTACCGGCGCTCTTGATAAAGCTGTGGAACTCCAGGCTCCCGCATTCGGTATGGAAATCGAAATTCTTCCTCCCTGCACCTGGAATCCTCAGTGGGGTATTGCTGTTAACAAAACCGTTTGCGACGTTGCTAAAGAATACGAAGCAAAACATGGTATCAAAACCTGCGTTCGCTTAACTCCCGTTGATGTTCGTGAAGGCCGCGACCTTGAACATATGTATCGTGGCAAACAGTGGGAAGCCGTTTTGGAAACCTTCCGCGGTGCTGGCGAAACCGGTGCTGACCTCTTAGCTATCGAATCCATCGGTGGTAAACACCTCCATGACGATGCTTTGATGATGTGCGACCTTCCCAAAATCCTCTTCTCCTACGATGTAGCTTGCAGAGACATGGGTCTTCTCTGGGAACAGATCGTTAAAATCGCTGACGAAACCGGTTCCATCGCTTCTGGTGACACCGCTTGTGGTTATGCTAACACCGGTATGGTTCTTGGTAACAGAGGTCTTATTCCCCGCTCCTTCGCTGCTGTTGACCGCGTAATGTCTGCTGTACGTACCTTGGTTGCTGTTGAAGCCGGTGCTGTCGGTCCTGACAAAGACTGCGGTTACGAAGGTGAATATGTTAAAGCTATCACCGGTACCCCCATCTCCATGGAAGGTCGTACCTCTGCTTGTGCTCATAGCTCTACCGTTGGTAACATCGTTGGTTCCATGTGCGATATGTGGAGTAACGAATCTGTTGAAAACAACCGTCTCCTCGGCGGCATGGCTCCTACCGTTTATGCTGAACAACTCATCTACGATTGCAGAATGATGAACACCGCTACCAAACTTGGCAAAGCTCAGGAATTGAAAGAAATCTTTGTTGAATCCGACGTAGCTCTTGATCCTCATGCATACGTAATGGATCCCAAAGTTGTTATGGAAATCTCCAAACAGATCGTTGCAGTAAAAGGCGACTTCGCAAGATTGAAAGTTGCTGCTGCCGCTACCATCGAAGCCCTGAAGAAAGGTGCTGCTGAAGGTAAAGTTGCTCTGGCTGCTCGTGATGCTTCCTACCTCGACATCATGGCTCAGTCCCTTGAAACTGTTGGCGACGACGAAGAAGCTTTCATCGCTGATCAGATCAAGAACAACACCACTGCCGCTTTCGTACCTGCACAGTATGACCTTTAATCGTCAGCTTTAACTAAGGAATTCATTAACTAAAGTATATCTCAATAGTATATCTCAAATACATCTTAGTATAGTATAGATCCCCTTGATTCCAGGACTCTCCATAATACGGATACGTAAGGTGTCTTAAAACGACTGACATGCGGTTTCCGCCTTAGCCATGCAGAGCATTCCCTTCCATATCATGCTCCCCCCATATGGTTAGGGTGGTAACCGCCGCCGGTCGTTTTACGCACCTTGGCTTTTTCATGAATGGGTAGGAAAAGGTGATATCCGTTTTTATAGATAGATAGAGAATTAACGGAGTACCCGAAAAGGAAGTGATCGGATGAGTAACGAAGACTTGCATTGGTTAGAGGAAAGCGAAGAAATCGCTTCTTTAGAAAAAACGCTGCATTACTTTTCTGTATTTAGTGGATTAAAAGCCGAGCTCGTAGATGATCACGGTGTAACTTTGGTTTCTACAGAAAACCAGGTGCCGGACTGTCGATTTTGTAAGATGATCAAAAGCGATCCCGAAGGGAAGCGAAAATGTTGTCGTTCTTACGCGCGTGCCGGGCGAGAAGCTGCAAAATACGGGGAACCTTATGTATTTCGTTGTCATGCCGGACTCATTGCCTGGGCGGTACCCATCATTATTCAGGAGCACCATTGCGCGATCATCTGCGGACAGGTTTTAATGTGGGAGATCGAGGACTATTTTCTCGATGAAATCTCTGCAATGGTAGAGGGGTTGAATGTGGACGACAGTGCCATTCGCCAATCTACTTTGGAGATTAACTATCTTTCCGGTGATAAGGTGCAGGCTATTTCCGAGCTTCTTTTCGTAATTGCAAACCAGATCATGAATAACGAAGAGAGTATTTTTTCTGAACGGAAAAATATGTCTGCTTATCAGGCAGCTCTTTCCAACAGCATTGCGGAACGAAAGAAGCTGCAGGGATTTTCTCCCAACGGAGGCGACATTCGCCATAATTATCTTCGCGATAAGGAACGTGAGCTGATTGCCAGGATCCGCGGCGGAGATACCGATGCTGCCGGTCGTCATCTTGATGATCTGCTGGTTGAGATTATGCGTTCCGGAGCTCGCAGCGTCCAGGATGTGAAAGGGCGTGTTTTGGAGCTTTTGATTAATTTATCCCATGCTGCGGTTGACGGCGGCATGAGTGAAGAAAATATATCTTCTTTGAATAGCCGTTTTTATGATGAATTATATCGTAAGGAAACAACGGAAGAAATCTGCTACTGGACAAAAAAGGTTGTAAATATCTATTCTGAGGAAGTTCGAAAAGCCCAGAATAAAGATAATTTTCAGGCAGCCTATGCTGCGGCAGAGTATATTCGAAGTCATTTTAAAGAAAAAATATCTGTCCATGATATCGGTGAAAAGGTTCATCTCAGCGATAGCTATCTAAGCCACATTTTCAGCGAGACCTTTGGACGGACGATTACGGAGTATCTTACATCGGTCCGTATCGATTATGCAAAAACACTGCTGGCAAAGCCGGGTTTATCTATCAGCGATGTCGCGTTAGATTCCGGATTTGAAGATGTTAGCTACTTCTCTCGGGTATTTAAGAAATCTGAGGGAATTACACCCCGGGATTACAAGAAGAGAAAGCTTCCCGCGGAATAAAGAGGTGAGGGAAAGTGACTCATGAATTAGATGCTATTTACTCCTCTGTTTTGAATGGAGAGGCAAATAAGGTCCGTTTTATGACCGAAGTTGCCTTAGGCAATGGTATCGCCCCCAATGATATCTTAGAGCAGGGTCTGCTGAAACCATTGGGGATTCTTGGTGAAAAATTAAAAAATAATCAAGTATTTATTGCTGAAGTTATTGTTGTGTCTCGGGCAGTCCATGCAGGGCTTCATGTTTTAGAACCGTATTTGGAAAAGGGTGATGTCTCGAAACGCGGTATTGTTGTGATCGGTACGGTTGCCGGCGACCTGCATGATATTGGAAAAAATCTTGTGGCAATGACTCTTGCCAGTCTGGGTTGGGAAGTAATAGACCTTGGTATTGATGTCTATCCGGAAGATTTTGTAGAAGCTGTAGAAAAGTATAAGCCGGAATACGTTGCGATTTCTGCTATGCTTACGACAACGATTAACGAGATCGGAAATGTTTTGGATGCTCTGGAGGATGCCGGGCTGCGCCGCTCTGTAAAGGTAATTATCGGCGGAAATCCCATTACTTCGGATTTCTGCTTTACCGTTGGCGCCGATGGCACTTGCCGTGAAGTTTCTGAGATCGGTGATATGATGAAATATATAGATCAGAAAACAAAGAAAAAAATGTAATAGGGTTTAGAGAAAACGGAAAAGAGATCCTTCTTGAAAAAAGAGAAGGGTCTTTTTTGTGTTGGAATCAGAGGTGATTGTGTCGTTTCTTTTGTAATAAAGGATTTTTCGTTGACAATAAAAACCCCCTATGATATACTATGGTTGTTTTCGACTGACCGGTCGGTCAGTTTCGTGCTTTATAATATCGGAGCAGTATCGGACTGCGAGAAAAAAGAATGGAGATGGAACAATGCTTTCAAAGTTCAGCGTAAAACGGCCTTATACCGTTATTGTTGGCGTTGTGATCGTATTGATCCTGGGGATCGTTTCCTTCATGGGAATGCAGGTTGATCTGTTGCCCAGTATCAATTTGCCGTACTCTGTAGTGGTCACGAGTTATACCGGAGCCAGCCCGGAAGAAGTGGAAACGGTGGTTTCCAAGCCATTGGAGCAATCCATGGCTACGGTAAGTAATATAAAAAATGTCATGTCCGTTTCTTCAGAAAACCTTTCTATGGTTATTTTGGAATTTAATCAAGATACGGATATGACCGCTGCTGCCAATGAAATGCGGGAGAAGATCGATCTCGTAAAGCCCTATTGGGATGATGATAACATTGGCGCTCCTATGATCATGCAGTTAAATCCGGATATGATGCCCGTTGTGGTTGCTTCGATTGATATGGAAGGGAAAGATGCCGGAGCGCTTTCCGCCTTTGTAGACGATTCGATTCTGCCTCGGTTGGAAAGTGTGGAAGGCGTTGCTTCCGTCAATACCTTTGGTATGGCCGAGAATCGCATCAATGTAACTATTGATGATGAGTTAATTGATGATATCAATGAGGCCATTGGCGCCTCCATTGATGGCGATATCAACAAGGCAAAAGCAATGCTTAGCTCTGCCCGTTCCCAAATTCAGGCCGGTTACAGCGCTTTGAATTCCGCAAAGGCGGAGGGCGAAGCAAAGCTGGATGAAGCGCAAAAACAGCTGGATGAAGGAAAAGCGGCTCTGGAAGGATCTTTGCCCGAGTTGGAAAAGGCCGTGGCTGCTTTGGAACAGCAGAAAAAAGCCATCGACAGTGAGCTTTCCGGACTGAAAAATGAAAAGGCTTCCGCCGAAGCCGAGGTGAAAAAATATACCGATGCCGGCGAGTCGGCGCCGGCAGAATTGACGGCGAAAATCTCTGACCTTGAAGGGCAAATCGCTGCCAAAGAAAAAGAGCTTAGTGGTGTAGATGCCCAGTTGAGTGAAGCCAAACAGGGGTTGGAAAATGCTCGGGCTCAGCTTACGCTTCTGGAAGGACAGCAAAGCGAAGTGGATAAGGGACGCGCGGAATTAAATGATCAGCTTGATTCTGCCAAATCGCAATTGGATTCCGGTCTATCCCAGGTAAATGCCCAAAGCTCCAAGCTTTCCTCTGCCGCCGCTACGGCAAAGAAAAACGCCGATATCAAGGAATATATCACCAAAGAAATGATTTCCGGGATTTTGATGGCTCAGAATTTTGATATGCCTGCCGGAACATTTGATGCCAAAGAAGGCTCTTATTCGGTAAAGGTAGGGAAATCTCTTACCTCCCTGGAAGACGTAGAAAATCTGTTGCTTTTTGAGCTTGATATGGCCGGTGTCGATGATATTCGTGTAAAGGATGTGGCCTACGTTACCACCGCCGGTACCGATGAGGATTCTTATACGAAAATCAATGGCAACCCCGGGATTTTATTATCCTTTGAAAAGCAATCCAATTATTCCACGGCGGAGGTTTCGGAAAATATTCAGTCGACCATGACCAAGCTGGAAGGTGAATATGAAGGATTTTCCTACCGTCCCTTTATGGATCAAGGGGAATACGTTCATATCATCATTAACAGCATTATTGAGAACCTCCTTCTTGGGGCGGTATTGGCGATCATCATTTTGATTATTTGTTTGAAGGATATTCGTCCCACGGCCATTGTTGCCGTTTCGATCCCTGCCAGCTTGTTGTTTGCTCTGGTTATGATGTATTTTACCGGAGTGACCATGAATCTGATCTCCATGAGCGGCTTGGCTTTGGGAGTCGGGATGCTGGTGGATAACTCCATCGTTGTGATCGAAAATACCTACCGCTTGCGTAAAGAGGGTGTACCGGCTATGGAAGCCGCTATTGACGGCGCAAAGCAGGTGGCCGGTGCTATCGTGGCTTCTACCTTGACGACAATCTGTGTGTTTATTCCCATTGCTTTTACCAACGGTATGAGCAAAGATCTGTTTAAGGATATGGGGCTTACCATTGGATTTTCCTTAATTGCCAGCTTAATCGTTGCTTTGACGGTGGTTCCCTCTATGGCCTCTCGTGTTTTGAAAAAAGACAGTGATAAGGATTCTGGTCTTTTTATCTTCCTGAAAGAAAAATACGATAAGAGTATTCGCTGGATTCTTGGGCATCGTAAGCTGACCATTTTAGCCATATGTTTACTTCTTGTGGTCAGCACCGTATTGAGTTTGAGTCGTGGTTTTTCCTTTATGCCGGAGTATGATTCTACGGAATTGACGGCAACCTTAACAACGGAAAACGAAGATATGTCGGAAACGGAATTCTATGGTGTTGCCGATGATATTATGTCCACGGCCCTTAAGATTGACGGTGTTGATGCCATTGCCGGTATGGGTGGCAGCGCGGCCTCGATGTCGATGATGTCTTCCGGCGGTGATGGGCTGAATGTTTCCATGTATGTGTTGCTGGATGAAAAACACCCGGCAGAAGCCAAGGACCTGGAAAAACAACTGCAAAAAGTTGCTCAAAGCAATGACTGTGAGCTTAGTTTGTCTTCGGGGATGGATATGATGTCCTATCTTGGCGGCTCCGGTGTGACCCTTACGGTAAAAGGGGAGGATCTTTCTGAGCTGGCAACGTTCACCAAAAAACTGGGTAAAGATATTGCCGCCGTTGACGGCATTGAAGAAGTATCTTCGGATATGGAAAATGCCTCCCAACAGCTTATGGTGACAGTGGATAAGGATAAGGCCATGAAAAAGGGGCTTACTGTCGCCCAGGTATTCCAGGCCGTTGCCGGTGATATTGCCGGTGATAAGGCGGCTACGACTATGACGGTAGACGGTACGGAGTATTCGGTCTTTGTGATTGATCCCGGCGATAAAGATCGCAGTATTGATGAGATCTCCGATATTGAAGTCGAAGGAGAAAAGGGAAAAGCCAAGGTTGGCGATATTGCTGATGTCGGTGTGGAAGACAGTCCTTCCTCCATCTATCGCCAAAATCAGCAGCGTTATATGACGGTTTCCGCGACGGTTAGTGATGGTGCTGTTACCTCGAAAGTAACGGACGAGGTGAAAAAGCTGGTGGATGATTACGATACGCCTTCCGGGATTACCATAGAGGTTGGCGGTGAAAGCGTTACCGTTGGCGAGTATATGACGGATCTGGTGAAGGCCATTCTTTTAGCGTTGGTATTGATGTATCTGATTATGGTGGCTCAATTCCAGTCGCTGCGTTCTCCCTTTATTGTGATGTTTACGGTTCCGTTAGCATTTACCGGCGGTTTCCTTGCGTTGTTCCTCTGCGGTTTTGACGTCAGCGTGATTGCGCTCCTAGGCTTCCTGGTTCTTAGCGGCGTGGTTGTGAATAACGGTATTGTGTTGGTAGACTATGTGAATCAGCTGGTAGAAAAGGGTATGGATGTAAAGGAAGCCCTGGTTCTTGGTGGGAAAACCCGCCTGCGGCCGATTCTTATGACGGCAATGACAACGATTCTTGCGATGCTCACCATGGCATTGGGCATTGGGGATGGAACCGAGATGGTACAGCCCATGGCCATTGTATCGATTGGCGGCTTACTCTACGCCACGATTATGACGTTGTACTTTGTACCGGTGATGTATGACCTTATGCACGGCAAGGGCCGAAAAGATCGGAAAAAACGACATCGCAAGGGGCAGCCTTCTCCTTTGACGGAAGAAAATATTCGGGAGATTGAAGAGGGGGTGTGATCCGAATGATGCGGGAATGCTCTGAGAAAGAACGAAAAATACTGGATGCCGCTATTTTATTGATCGAGACCAGAGGATCTTCTCTGGGCAGTATGAAGGTGGCAGACATTGCCCAGGCTGCGGGAATCGGCAAAGGAACCGTTTATGAGTACTTTTCTTCCAAGGTGGAAATTCTACAGCAGGCTATTTGCTATTATATTGAAAACGAAGTGGAGCAAGCCTGGTGTGAGATTCGCAATGAGGTTGATTTTCGCAGCTCGGTTTTGCAGGCCATGAAACGGATGCTTCGGGCAAAAAACTGTCCTTCTGTATGGAATCCCCAACTGCTTAATCTATTGGATCATGATTCGGGGCAGCAGGTTCTTGAGCAGGTTCGGGATTATTGCATGGAACATATGACGAAAATGTCCCAGCAACTTTTGGAACGAGGTGTGGCCGAAGGATTGTTCCCCGTGCCTGATCCGAAATGGGCATCCTTATCCTTTATTAATCTTTTTTGCGGTTTGGATTTTGTTTCTCACTTTGAGCCGGCGGAAGATGCCCTCAATTCTTATTTGGAAACGGAGTATGATATGCTGCTTTGTTTGTTGAAAAACGCTGCTCCGCAAAAATAAAATACCGAAAGTTCCTGTAGAAAGAAAAAAGATCCTCTGGAAGCCGTTGCGATTGCAATGTAGCTTTCAGAGGATCTATTGTTTCCATGTTATTTTCTGTTATTCTGTTACCAGTAGGGATTTCCAGAAATCATCTTTGACCTCTTTGCCGATGACGACAAACTTCCCTTTTTCCGGCTGGGCGTGGGGTTCGGTGTTAAATTCGCCGTCAACGTAGTCAAAGCGGATGCCCTGTTCTTCTCTGCGGAGAATTCCCTTTGCCCGGTAAATATGGCCGCCCTTATTTTCTGTCAAAGCTGCTTTGATTTGATTCATCAATTCTTGATCTGCGATCTTTTCGGTTTCAGCATTGTAAAAACTGTAATCGTCGGCAGAGTGATGATGGTGGTGATGTTCGTGATCATGGTCATGGTCGCAACCGCAGCTGCAATGGCTGTGGTCTTCATGACTGTCATGGTGGTGGCCGCCGACTTCATCTGTAAGATGAAGGATTGCAAGACCGTTGATTTTGCTCCAATCTGCGGAGATTACTGTAAGATCCGGCTCTATGTTGTGGATCTCCCGGATCACTTCCCGTTTATCGCACTGATCTACTCGGGAAAGAATGGCTACATCGGTGTGATGAAGCTGGTTGCCGATGATGGGTACGCCGGCTTTTGCCAGTGCCAAAAAGTTTACGCCGTTGATCACCGTGATGGTGCGGTCAATTTCCATGGGGTATTCCTCTGCGGCAACCTTTACGGGAATGGCGATATCTTCGGTATCGGCAAGGCCCGTGGGCTCGATGATGATGCGATCCGGCTGGTAGCTTTTGCAAATTTCTACCAGGCCGGCTTGTAATGTTGTTTTTAAGGAACAGCAGATGCAGCCGCCGCTCATTTCCGTGATATTAATATCATCACGTTCGATCAAGCTCCCATCGACGCCGATCGCTCCGAATTCATTTTCTAAAATAGCGATTTTTTCGCCAAAATAAGCTTCCGCCAGGAGTTTATTGATCAGGGTTGTTTTTCCTGCACCGAGAAAACCTGCAATAATATCAATTTTAACAGTAGGTTTCATGTTTTATCACCTCGCTAATCGTATTTAAATAATTCTGCTTTTTGGAGAAAAAATCCTGCATAGCCTAGAAATGATACTAAAATTCAATGAATCTTTCGGATTTGGGGAGATATTTTTGATTTTTCCTTTTGAATGGACAATATTCTACCAAAAAGAGGTATTGACATAATGATTTTATTATATTATAATTAATCCACATTAATGAAAGGCCGTGTTCGATATGAGTTACTACCAGAAAGAAATTGAATGTGCTTCCCGGAAACATATCCGCGCACTTCAGGATGAACGTCTTGTGGTACAGGTCCATCACGTTTATGAAAATGTTCCTTACTATCGTCGTTTAATGGAAGAAAAGGGAGTTGTTCCCGGGGATATCCGTGGCACCTCCGATTTATATAAATTACCTTTTTTATCGAAAAATGATTTGAGAGAAGCTTACCCCTATGGTCTCCTGGCCGTAGATAAAAGCGAATGTGTTCGTATTCACTCTACCAGCGGCACAACAGGGAAAAGAGTGATTGCCTTCTATACGCAGCATGATATTGATCTTTGGGATGATTGCTGCGCCCGCGCCATTATGGCTGCCGGTGGTACGAAAGACGATGTTGTACAGGTGTCTTATGGCTTTGGGCTTTTCACCGGCGGTGCCGGCTTTAATGGAGGCTCCCATAAAGTGGGCAGCCTGACTTTGCCGATGTCCTCGGGGAATACCGACCGTCAGCTTCAGTTCATGACGGATCTGGGGGCGACCATTATTTGCTGCACTCCTTCTTATGCCGCTTATCTTGGGGAATCCATTGCCGAACGGGGAATCAAAGATGAAATCAAACTGAAAGCCGGTATTTTCGGCGCCGAAGCCTGGAGTGAGGAAATGCGTAAGGATCTGGAAAAGGCTTTGGGCATCAAGGCCTATGATATTTATGGTCTGACGGAAATTTCCGGCCCCGGCGTTGCCTATGAATGCTCCGACCAGCACGGCATGCATATCAACGAAGACCATTTTATTCCCGAAATTATCGATCCCGAAACCGGCGAGGTTCTGCCCTACGGAGAAAAAGGGGAGCTTGTATTCACCAGCATTACGAAGGAAGCGTTCCCCCTGCTTCGCTATCGTACCAGAGATATTACCGTTCTCACCGATGATCCTTGCCCCTGCGGCCGCAGTTTCGTAAAGATGGCACGTCCCATGGGCAGAAGCGATGATATGATGATTGTGAAGGGGGTAAACGTCTTCCCGTCTCAGATCGAAGCCGTACTCCTGCAGCAGGGATTGCCGGCAAATTATCAGATTGTTGTGGACCGCGTAAACAATAGCGACACCATTGATGTTTTGGTGGAAATGACGCCGGAAATTTTCTCGGATATGACCGGTTCCATCACAGCCAAGGAAAAAGCCATCGTCAATGCCTTAAAATCCATGCTTGGCATCTATGCCGGTGTTCATATGGTTGAGCCTCGTTCCATTGCCCGGAGCGAAGGGAAAGCCGTTCGCGTGATCGATAAGCGCAAAATCTGAAATAGGGAGGAATTTTATCATGACGATTCAGCAGATATCCATTTTTATGGAAAATAAACCCGGTGCATTCTGCGATGTTGCCGGTACACTTTCTGAACATAATATCAACCTGCGTGCCATGTGCGTTGCAGAAACCAGTGATTTTGGCATCCTCCGTATTATTGTCGATGATGTGGAGAAAACCGAAAAAGTCCTTGCCGACGGAGGCTACATCTATAACGAAACTCCGGTTCTGGCTGTAGAGGTTGCGGATCATCCCGGCAGCCTAATGGAAATTTTGAATACGCTAAACGAAGCAAATATCAGCTTGGAGTATATGTACGCCTTTATTACCCGCAAAACCGATAGTGCTTATCTGGTATTTCGGGTTGACGATACGGAAATCACCTCGGAAATTCTGACAAAAGCCGGAATCCATATGGCAAGTACCGAGGAATTAAGCAATTTGTAATGTTCTTCTTCTTTCTATAAACGAAAAAGGTGCCTGAAAAAGTTCAGGTGCCTTTTTCATGTGTGTATTTTGTCGTGTGATGTCGCCCGGTATGAAGTTTTTGTCGTAGAGTGTCTGTATGATGTCTCTTTTTGCAAGGGGTGTTTTTCGGGAGTAAAAAGGTTTTGCTTGGCGTATTTTTATCAGTTGCAGAGTGCGGCAGTGCACTTGAGATGCGCTGCTTTTTTGTTGTAAAATTAACTCTTTATTTTGTAAGGAAACGGTGGAAGATCGCAGCTACATGGCAGCGGAGTGCATTGCCCTGGGGATTTAAGGTGTTATCACCCATGCCTTTGATCAATCCGGAAGCATTTGCCCAGGAAATGGCTTTTTGAGCATAGTCGCTGATCTGTTCTGCATCGGTAAAGGCGGGGAGATCGGCGGATGCGGAAATATCCATTCCTTTCAGCTCTGCGTAACGGTAGAGGATTGTAGCCATCTGTTCTCTGGTGATTTTATCCATGGGGCCAAAGTTACCGTCGCCATAACCGTTCACGATGTTGTTCTGTTCTGCCCAAGCAACCGCTTTGGTGTACCAGGTATTTGTTTCAACATCTTTGAAGGATGTTTCGCCGACTTCGGGAGTCCCTTCGAGGCGATAAAGGATGGTAACGATCATTGCTCTGTTGGTAGTTTCGTTCGGAGCAAATTTGGTTTCTTCTACGCCGATCATCAGACCCTTGGTATAGGCATAGGCTACATCTTCTTTGAACCAGTCTTTGTCGGTGACATCGGTAAAGGGCATTTCCTTTGCGGGATCATCTTTTATTGCTGTGTCAAAGCCGACAAAGCCGTTTTTCAGTACTTCCCATTTCTGGAGAATGTTGTTTTCATAGTAATTCTTCTGGGTGAGACCGCTCTTGGAGTTTTCCAAAACATCGTTGACTTCAGCGATGGAAGCTGCCAGTTTTTCCCCTTCGATATTACTGTTTAAGAGAGCGGCAAATTCTTTGCTGCCAAGTTCTTCTGCGGTTTTGCCTTCTACATGGATGGCTTCACTGTTGGTGGCTTCTACGCCGGAACCTTTTGCTTCGCAAACGGTATCGCCCTGTTTCAGCAATGCGGAGCTATTGAAGTAGCAATTGTATTCTACGCAGATGCCGGAAAGGCGACCGTTCAAACCGCCGACATCGGTGGTAGTTTTGAAGGATACCACATCACCTGCGGCATAGCAGTTGATATGAACGCCGCCGGCCTGGCCGGTGAGACCACCAAGGTGAACTTTGTTGTTATTGGAGGAGTTACCGGTAACATCACCGAGAGCATAGCTGTTGATCGTTGTTACGCGGTTATCCATGCCGTATAAACCGCCGACATAAACATGGTTGCTGTCGGTAACGCCGTTGATATCAACATCTGCCCAGCAGTTTGTGACAGCACCTCTTAAAACGCTGGCAGCAATACCGCCGCCGCGGCAGAAGCTTTCCTTAGTTGTGGTGTTGATCGCGCCGGTTACGGAGCAGTTGTCGATGTAGATGCCATACTGGCCGCTGCCGACAAGACCGCCGGTGAAGGTTTCATAGCGGGTAGCTACGTTGATATTGATGTTTTCCAGATGAATGTTGCTGAGACGAATGACCTGTTCTTCGCCGGTGGGTTTGTCGTTGGTTTTTAATTCACCAGAGGTGAGACCAAAGAGACCGGAAGCGGCCTGATCTGCAGGAGCATCTTTGGTGCCGATGGTAAGGTTATAAATGGTGTAATTTCCGCCATCGTAGTTCCCGCGGAAGGGATAAGCGCATACCTGGGTCTTTTTGCCGTTGATTTCGGCATTGAGAGCCCAACCGATGGGCTGCCAATCACCATCTTTTAAGGTGATATTTGCGGTTTGTTTGAAGTAGATGCCACTCCAGTCAACATCTGCATTGACGGAGGAAGAGAGGTAACGAAGCTGTTCTTCGTTGGCAATGAGGAAGGGCTCGGCTTCGGTACCTTTACCACCGGCGAATTTAGAGGTGTCGGCGGCGGCGTAATCGGAGAAATCGCCGTAGGTTGCTTTGTATTTTGCTTTTTCCAGTGCAGCGTTGAAGGCTTTGCCGGAGGAAGCCCCGGAAACGACTTCGGTACCGATCACAGCGTTATCTTTTACAGTGATCTTTACGACGGTAGTTTTTTCATCGTTACGGCCATACCAGACGCCGTCTTTCATTTTGACTTCTTCTTTAACGACTTTTTCACAGTCGGGCTGTACATATACAGCTTTTGCTTTTTGGTCGCCAAAGGTGACGGTTTTGGTTTCCGTATCGTAGATCCAGTTGCTGAGGTTGTTATCGGAAACGCCATATTTGATAATGTCGATGGGGAATGCAGCAAAGCTGTTGTTCAAACTATCGGCAATGGCTGCATAGGTATCGGCTTTATAGCCGGTGACTTTGTCTACCAGGCCGCCGGTGTAAGCATCGCCGTCTTCACTGACGCCGGAAGCTACTTTTGTACCGATGGATTCTACGGGGTTTACTACGAGGGGAGAGGAAGTGTCTTTCCCTACGATCATGGTGCTATCCAGGTTATAGTGGCAGTTGTAGGTTTTACCGATACCGGTGACCCAGCCGGATACCATCCCTGCGTAGGTAGAATGTTCTTTGGTGGTAACATCGCCGGAAGCGTAGCAGTTTACCATGTCCCCGGCATTGCAGGCTACGAGGTTGCTGACGGTGGCCATACCTTCTTTGCCGTTTTCGCGGCTGCCGCTGCCGTAAATGGTGCTGTCGGACCAGGAGTTTGCAACGAGACCGCGGTTGTTGAGAGCAACCAGACCGCCGGCTTCTGCCAGGTCGCCGCTGATAACAACACAGGAAACGTCAACTTTAGAGGAGCAGTTGATAATCGCGCCTTTGTATTCCATGCCGACGATACCGCCGACAAACTGGTTGCCTTTTTCACCGGTGTGGGAAAGAGCCCCGGAAACGGTGCAGTTGTCGATAATGGCACCGGTGTAGTCACCTCTGGAGGTGGAGCCCTGGGTTACACCGGCAATACCGCCGAGGTAAGCAGTGGCTACATAGGTGGTGTAAAGGCTGACTTCGGTAAGGGTTACGTTCTTTACTACGGATTTGGGACCGAGGATGCCGAAAAGACCAATGTAAAGGTTTTCACTGTCTAATGCGGCGGGAGCATCTTTGGTGCCGAGAGTCATGCCGGAAATTTTGTAGCCTTTGCCGTCAAAGGTTCCGTTGAAGAGGTAATCGCTGCCGCCGATGGGATTCCATGTGCCGGTGAGGGTGATATCGTTGTCCAAAGCAATGTAAGCTCCGGTGTAATCGATTTTTGCGTTGAGAGAGCCTGCAAAGGCATTGAGCTGATCTGCGGTTTTGATGAGGTAGGGATCTGTTTCGGTACCGGTGCCGCCGGCAAAGATGGAAGCATCAATTTCACCGCTGGTCCAGACTTCGCCGTTGGGCAAGGCTTTGCCTTTTACCATTTGCCAATCGCGGAGCTGAATATCTTCAATGCCGTAGGCTTTGATGATATTGGATACTTCCTGAATATTCATATTCAGGGTATCTGCAAAGGTTGTTTTTGCCATGTTTGCCTTGGTTGTGGCGATGGGGGACATCACAGTATCAACATTCATAGCGGTACCGGGATAACCAAGGGCTTTGGTTTCTAAGGTGTTGCTGGTTTTGTTGCTGCCGTTGTAAACATCCATTTTCAATGTGGCATCGGAAGCATAGTAGTTCCCAGTGCGTACTGCGCCGGTTGCGGGATATTGGTACGTACCGTCGGAATTTTTTTCCATTCCCGTTGTTGTTACCTGACCATCGAGGGCGCCTACCCATACGTGGCTCTGACGCAGACCGCCGTTACCAATGGTAACATCGCCGGTGGCGTAGGTGTTATACTGTTTCCCAGCCATCATGCCAATGACACCGCCGGCCTGACCGCCGTAATTCGTGGCCTGGGGAGAGCTTGCCGAAACATTGCCGAAGGCTGCGCAGTTGGCAACCAGGGAATTATTGCCGGACATGCCGACGATTCCTGCTGCATAGCTGTTTTTTGTGCCCACAGTGCTGGTGGAAGTTACGGTAACGTCGCTCCAGCAGTTTGTGATAATGCCGTCTTTTACGTTGCGTCCCAAAATCCCTGCGGCGAAGGAGATCTTATCTCCGGTGGTAGTGACTTTTACACTGCCGGTGGCAGAGCAATTGTCGATTCTTGCGCCGGTAGCATCGCCGGCAATCACGCCGGCACGAGCTACTTCGGCTTTGTTTTCTACCGTGATCGCAGCATTGGTAACGTTAACATTTTTTACTACAGCGTTACTTGCCAAAGTGGAAAAAAGGCCGTGGTTGCTTTTGTTGACGGTTTCGTTGGCATTGATCTTTAAGTTGCTGATGGTGTAGCCTTTACCATCGAAGGTGCCGTTGAAGATCTTCCCTGCGTTATCGGTAGATTTCCCTTCGGCCCCGATGGGGTTCCAGCTGGCAATGGCATCTAAATCAATGTCGCCGCCAAGAACAATATATTTCCCTGTATAGTCTTCCCCACTGTCTACCATTGAGGCAAATACTTCCAGGTCACTTGCGTTGTTGATTACATAGGGGTCTGCTTCTGTTCCGCTGCCTTTTAATACTTCGGCTTGCAGCGGTGTTGTGATAAATGCAATGAACATTGCCAGGCAAAGCAGTATACCGGCTGTCATTTTTTTCACTTGCTTCGTGGTCATTTCATTCATAGAAACACCGTTCCTTTCTCTTTTTAAATTTTTAGTCCTACGAATTAGGTTAGCCTCAACTAATCATATTAGTCTAAACTAACCAAAGAATAATAAAAATAGGTATCCCTGTCTTGGCTGAGCAGCTTGTTTTGGCGGCGTTTTTAAACCATAGAACTTTTGATTTTGGTTCGTTGCCGCGGATATGCCTCTCCTTCTTGTTAGTTTTAGCTAACTCAAGCTTTAAAAAAATAGTCATCTGTGGGATAACCTAAAATCAGGTTTATTTTACCATTGAAGGTAGTCTCTGTCAAGAGAAAATTTCACGGGGGGGGGGTAAAAATAAATCGCCTTGATTTTCGAGGTTTCGGAAAATCAAGGCGAGCTGTATTTTTGAATGCGGAGATTTTAAAGTACCTTTGAAAGGAAGGAACGAAGTCGATCGTTTTCAGGATGTTCAAAGAAATGCTGGGGATCATCTTCCACGAGAATTTTTCCGCTTTCCATGAAAAGCACTCGCGTACCTACTTCTTTGGCAAAGCCCATTTCATGGGTAACGACAACCATGGTCATGCCGTCTCTTGCCAGCTCTTTCATAACATCCAGTACTTCACCGATCATTTCCGGATCCAGTGCGCTGGTCGGTTCATCAAAGAGCATCACATCGGGATTCATTGCCAAAGCACGAACGATTGCCACGCGTTGTTTTTGACCGCCGGAAAGATTATTTGGGTAGGTGTCAATTTTATCGGGAAGACCGACTCTTTCCAAAAGCTCTTCTGCGCGTTTGTTGGCTTCTTCTTTGGTCATAATGCCAAGCTTGACCGGAGCCATGGTGATATTTTGGCGTACGCTTTTGTGGGGGAAGAGATTGAAGCTTTGGAATACCATGCCCATTTTCTGACGCATTTTGTTAATGTTGTTTTTCTTATCGGTAATATCCTTGTCTTCAAACCAGATATGTCCGGCGGTGGGAACTTCCAATAGATTCAGGCAACGCAGGAAAGTGGATTTTCCGGAGCCGGAGGGGCCGATCACAACCACAACGTCGCCTCTTTTGATTTCGGTGTCTACGCCGTCCAATGCTTTTACCGTACTGTTTTTAAAATGTTTTTGCAGTCCTTCGACTTTGATCAATACGTCTTTTTCAGTGGTCACTGTTTCTCAGCCTCCTTTCCAATTTGCCTACGAGCCAGGTGAAGAACATGACGAGAGTCAGGTAGATCAATGCTACGGCAATTAAAGGCATAAACGGGGAGTAAGTACGGCCAACGATGATGTAGCCGCCTTTGGTGAGATCCTGCAACGCCACATAACCGGATACGGAGGTTTCTTTCATTAATGTAATGAATTCATTGGCCAGAGCCGGTAAAACGTTTTTGAAAGCCTGGGGGATGATGATATAGATCATGGTCTGTACATAATTGTACCCCAGGCTGCGGCCGGCTTCCATTTGGCCTTTGTCGATGGACATGATCCCGCTGCGGACGATTTCCGCTACGTAAGCGCCGGAGTTGATCCCAAAAGCCAAAACGGCAATGAGGATCTTATTATTTGAGGCGGCAAAGATGATGTAATAAGAGATCATCAGCTGTACGACAACAGGGGTCCCGCGAATTACCGTCAGATAGATTTTGGCGATGCCGTTTAAGATCTGCATCAGGACTCTGCCCGGTCCGGGACGAAGGGTTTCGATGGTATTGTCGTGGGTGGCACGGATGATTGCGATAACGATCCCGATGGTGATACCGAGAAGTACCGCAAGGAATGTGATCTCCAAGGTGACGCCAAGACCGTCCAAAAGATATTTCCAGCGATTATCATCGATGAAGTTTAAAATAAACTGCGCTTTTAAGTCGCTGAGCCAATCGGTCAACACTGTTTATTGACCTCCTTTCACATGAAAGAGGGGCGGTGATGCCGCCCCCTAGATTCATCGTAATTGTTTTGTGAGATTATTCTGCTTTGATGTATTTGTCGATGATGCTCTGAACGGTACCGTCATCAATAAGTTCTTTTAATGCGGTGTTGACTTTGTCGCAGAGATCCTGATTGTCTTTGGCAATGCAGATAGCATAATCTTCTACAGCGTATTCGGTATCAAGGATATGAAGACCTTCGTTGGCTTTTACAAATTCCTGTGCAGGCTGGTTGTCGATGATAACGCAGTCGATTTTACCGGCGGTCAAAGCGTTTACAGCATCAGCGCCTTTGTTGTAACGTTCGATGGTGCCAAAGCCGGCGCCTTCAATATCGTCGGTAGCATAGATGTCACCGGTGGTGCTGGTCTGTACGCCGACTTTCCAGTCGCTGCCTTCGGCAGTGAGGTCATCAACGCTGGTGATTTTGCTGTCATCGGCAACAATAACGACCTGAACGCCCTGGGCATAGGTATCGGTGAAGTTTACGCTTTGCTGACGTTCTTCGGTAACGGTCATGCCGGCCATACCCATGTCGGCTTTGCCACTCTGTACTGCACCGAGGATGCTGTCGAAGTCCATATCTTCGATCTGAAGGGTCATGCCGAGTTTGTCGGCGATAGCAGCTGCGATTTCTGCATCGATACCGACGACTTCGCCGTTTTCGTAATATTCATAGGGCGGGAATTCGGCGTTGGTAGCCATAACCAGAGTGTCTTTACTGTCGCTGCTGTCGGTAGTGTCTTTATCGCTGCCGCCGCAAGCTGCAAATGTCAGTGCCAATGTGAGCATCATTACGACGCTTAAAATCTTTTTCATTTTAATTTCCTCCATATTATATTTATTTTCCGCATTGATTTTGCTTGCATAAATATAACACAATGCAAGGGTAAATGCAATACCTTTTCCGAAAGTTATGTTGTAAAAAATGGCAAAAACGGTATATTTTTCACAAAATAATCGCCTTTGGTGTATTTTTGGTGCATTTGGCTTTTTACGTTCTTATTCGATCCTTTTAGTTTTAAGCCCACTTTTTGTATAAAAATTGAATTAATGTATAAAACGGAATCCCAGAGAGCGCGGATAAAATCGCGCTTTCGGTGGCATTCTAATTTATAAAATCAGGGTATCGAAAGGATCTTTTATGGGTAAAAAAATATTTATGCTTTGCTTTGCTGCCGTTTGCTCGATGCTTCTATCGGTACAGGGATATTTTGCTCTTCATGAAGATGCTGTAAAAACTTTGCGTGCCGATCGTATTGGAGCTTCTTTGGTATCACTGGGGGATCGCCTGGCAGCGGCAGGGGAGCGTTATAATGTACTGAGTACGTATCTTACGGTGGAAACCGCGGGACAACAGCTTTCTACCGGGCAGCTTTTGATTAACGGTCAATTTCGGGGCAGCTTTGAGCGGGGAACATTAACCTTGCGGGTGGAAGAGGGTGATGTTCTTACGGTTCGAGGCGGAAAAGATCTGGAGCTTCTGGTCGTGGATTATCCTGAGGACCTTAATAAAAATGAGCTTCCGGAAAATTTTCTTTGTCGAAGTGACCATTGCAAATGGGGTAAAATTTGCTTCAAATAAAAACAGGGAAATAAAATCTACAAAAACAAATATTTCTAATTGGACAATTCGGGATTTTTGCGGTATAATAATTTTGTATAGTTGACTCACTGAAGAAAGCTGGTGTTGTATTTTGCAGAAAGCCATAGCCATTGATGGGCCTGCCGGTTCCGGGAAAAGCACAGTTGCCCGTCTTATTGCGGAAAAAATGGGCTTTCGTTATATTGATACCGGTGCAATGTATCGCGCTTGTACTTTAAAGGCATTGCGCTTAAATTTGGATGCGAATGATGAGGCAGCCGTCTCGGCCGTTGCGGAGGATATCCATATCCGCCTGGAGGACGAGAATGGTCTGCCCCTTATCTTTATGGATGGAGAAAATGTCAGCGATGCCATTCGCGGTACGGTGGTTACGGAAAATGTTTCCACGGTTTGCCGCTACGGACGCGTGCGTGAAGCCATGGTTGCGCTGCAACGGGAAATGGCAGAAGAAGGCGGCATCGTGATGGATGGCCGCGATATCGGCACTTACGTACTGCCTGATGCCCTGCTTAAAATATTTCTTACTGCGGATGTGAGAGAACGGGGACATCGTCGCTACCTGGAATGGCAGGCAAAACATATTGGAGAATCCAAAAGTGAGGAAGACGTTATTGCTGATCTGAAGCATCGGGATGAAGTGGATTCCACTCGAAAAATTCAGCCGCTGCGTCAGGCGGAGGATGCGGTTTTACTGGACTCTACCGGTATGACCGTGGATGAAGTTGTTTCCAGGATCATTTCTTTATGGGAGGATCGTACTGCCCATGTTTTATAATTTTATTACCGGTTTGGCACGAGGGCTTTTAAAGCATCGTATTTGTATTGAAGGTGCAGAAAATATCCCTCAGAATGGTGCTGCGGTATTGATTGCAAACCATCGTCATGCCTTTGACCCCATTGCGATGGGATTGGTAACAAAGCGTCCGGTTCATTTTTTGGCCAAAAAAGAGCTTTTCTCAAAAAAGTTTTCTCGGTGGTTTCTGTTAAAACTGCTTTGCATTCCCATTGATCGTGAAAATATGGATCGAGCCGCGATCCGTGAATCGGTAAATGTTTTGGAACAGGGCGGATTTTTAGGGGTTTTCCCCGAAGGGACTCGATCTCATACCGGAGAGCTGCTGCCGTTTAAAAGCGGCGTTAGCTTTATTGCTTCTCAATCGGCCTGTGTGATCGTGCCGATGGCGATCGAAAACAGCGAGCGCATTTTTTCCCTTTTCGGACCGAAGGTCCGGGTGAAAATCGGTACGCCTTTTCCTTATGAGGCTCTTGCCGGCGAAAAGCGCCGCCAGACCTTGGAACGAATGACCCATATGCAGGAAGACGCTGTTCGCGCTCTGTTGCATCAGCCTTAATTTCTCAAGGCCGGTCTTACGATTTTTGTCGTAATTTTACGGAAAAAAATCCCAAGGAAAAGGCAGGAAATAATATGCTTCGGTGCGAATTTTTTATGAGGTGAGCGCGTATGAATATTACTATGGCGAAAAGCGTCGGCTTTTGTTTTGGCGTAAAGCGCGCGATCCGTTTATCTCTGGATGCGGCTGCGGAAGGTGATGTTTGCTCTCTTGGTCCGCTGATCCACAATCAACGTGAGGTTGAGCGTTTGTGCAGCCAGGGGGTTCGCTGGGCGGACTGCATGGATGATATTTCCGCAAATACCGTTATTATTCGTTCCCACGGTGTACCGCCCCAGACCATGGCAAAACTGGAGGAAAAAGGGTATCGTATCATTGATGCAACATGTCCCTTTGTGAAAAAAGCACAGCAGATTGCGGCTTTCTCCAGGGAAAATGCGGATACCGTTGTGATTGTTGGAGATAAGCATCACCCCGAAGTGATTGGTTTGATGGGGTTCTCCGGCGAAAATGTTGTGGTCGTGAATGATCTTGAGGCTGCAAAAAAGGAAACTTATCGCGGTGTGACGGCCGTGCTTTCTCAAACGACACAATCCTTAAAAGAGTTTGAGCGAGTTGTTGAGTATATTAAAACCCAGGCAGAACAGGTTATTGTAAATAATACAATCTGTAAAGCTACGGAGGAACGTCAGAATGAGGTTGCTGCCATTGCCAAAAAGACGGATCTTGTGTTGGTGATCGGCGGAAAAAACAGTGCGAATACCGCGAAACTTGCTGCCATTGCCGCTCGTAACGGTGCCAGGACAGCAGTGATCGAAAATGTTTTAGATATTAATAATTTTATATTTAAAGATGCGGATCAAGTCGGCATTACTGCCGGTGCATCGACTCCCGATTGGATTATCGAGGAGGTGCTTGAAAAAATGAAGGAGGACTCTGTAATGGAAGAGAAAGTTCTGAGTGAAGTCGAAACCGCGGAAAAACCAGCGGAATGTGCAGTGAAGGAGGAAACCGCAGTGGAAGAAGCTCCTTGCACAACCGAGGAAATAGTCGAAGAAGAAACCATGGCTGCTACCTATGCCGCATACAGCAAAGATGTTGCTATCGTTCGCCGCGGCGAAAGACTGTCCGGTACAATCATTAAAGTATCTGACAGCGAATTGATGGTTGATATCGGTTCTAAGAGCGAAGGTATTGTTCCCAGAAACGAACTGACCCCCGCCGAAGCCGAAAATATCACCGAAATGTTCAAAGAAGGCGATAAAATTGATGTTATCGTCCTGAAAAGAGAAAACGAAGACGGTCATCCTCTCCTTTCCAAAAAGAGAGTAGATGCTGACCTTGCTTGGGAAAAAGTTGCCGCTGCTATGGATGCCGGCGAAACCATCGAAGGCAAAGTGATCGACGTTGTAAAAGGCGGTCTTCTTGCCGATATCGGTCTCAGAGGCTTTGTTCCCGCTTCTCTCGTAGAATGGGGCTTTGCAAACCAGCTGGAAAAATACAAAGGCCAGGAACTCAAATTCAAAGTGATCGAATGCGATAAGAACCACAACAAGCTGATTCTTTCCAGAAAAGCTTATCTGGAAGAAGAAAGAGCCGCCAAGGCTGCTAAAGCTTGGGATGAAATCGAAAAAGATCAGGTTAGACATGGTGTTGTTCAGAGACTTACCAACTTTGGTGCTTTTATTGACCTTGGTGGTATTGATGGTCTTCTCCACATCTCCCAGATGGCTTGGTACAGAATCAATCATCCCTCTGAAATCCTCAACATCGGGGATGAAGTGGATGTATATGTATTGAACGTCGATAAAGAAAACAAAAAGATTTCTCTCGGCCTCAAACAGTTGATTCCGGATCCCTGGAGCCTGATTCCCGACAAATATCCGGTAGATGCTATCGTTGAAGCAAAAGTTGTTCGCACTGCTGCCTTTGGCGCTTTCGTACAGCTCGAACCCGGTGTAGAAGGTCTTGTACATATCTCCCAGTTGGCTTGGGGCAGAATGGAAAAGACCGAAGATGCCGTAACACCCGGTGACATCGTTAAGGTTAAAGTTCTTGGTTTTGACCTTGACAGCAAAAAAATCAGCCTTTCCATCAAAGAAGCTACGGAACGTCCTGCACGTACCGAAGAACCCGCTCCTGTTGTGGAAGAAAAAGAGGAAGAAGTGGCTCATTCCTATGCACCCAAAGATGAAGACCATATCACCATTGGCGATATGATTTCCTTGGATGAAACCGAAGACTAATTTCAGCCTGTTTAAAATACGGCGAGGTATTTCCTCGCCGTATTTTTTTGCCTCCAGTCTTTATTTGCCATTTATTAAATTTTTATAAAAACATGGATTTGTTTAGCATGTATGATATAATAGAACAAATATATGTGTGAAGGAGGCGTTATTATGAAATGTTCCTTAAAAATGAAAAACTGCATACTTGTTGGAATTTCCCTGTTCATTTGTGTATTTGCCTTTGTTGGTTGCAATGGAAATGCGGATTCCGCTGATGGTGAGACCTTTTCCGTTTGCACTGATTCGGATGGTAGTAACAACGGTGCTTATGGGAATCTCTCCGTAACTTATGACAATGAAATTTATTATGTAGGGGAAGGAGAAAACAACGGTGAATGGATTGCCGCAATGGACAAAGACGGGGAAAATAATAAAGTGCTTTACACTGCGGAAACAAATCGAAATTGGCTGCGGTATCTTTATATCGATGGCGCAAAGCTTTATTTTCTGGAAGATACTTTGAATAGTGATTACGGTCACGATAAAGCAGAACTGAAATGTCTGAATCTGCATGATGGCGTCTCGGAAACCTTGTATTCCTCCGAAGGCATAATTCTTTCACCGGTTTACTATGGCGATAAACTGTATTTTTTGGAGCAGGGAGAAAACTTGGGGCTTGCTCTCGGCGAAGAAATGACGGCGGATTCTTTTCTTTTGCGGTCTGTGAGTGTAAAGGGCGGAGATCCCAAAGATCTTGGAAAATTCGAATATGAGCGATTTACAATACAAAATGAAAGGATTTATGCCTTTAGCTCCCATGGCCAGGATGAACTCATTACTTATGACCTCAATGGAGGCAATAAAAAAGTCATCTATAAGGAAGAGGAAAATACGGTGGTTCCTCTGATGTTTTTGGGACATCGGCTGCTGATTGCCGTATATTCCTTTGAAGCTCCGCCGGTGTATTATACCATTGCCCTGGATGGCACCGATAAAAAGAAAGCGGATCTCGGTTCTTTTGATGGAAATATGACCTGCAACAGCATCGGCAATAAATTGTATCTTTTGGACCATAAAAAAGATTTTGCTGCTACCAATAGCGATCTGGAACTGATTCCCCAGGAAACGTCTTCCGGAGACCTTTCCGTGAATCCTGAATATGACCTGTATCAGCATGAATATCATCTTTGGGAAGCCGAATGGGATAAGGACGGAAATATCACCGTTCCTTTCGATACCGGAGTGGAAGATAGTGCGTTAATGGGCTCTTTTTCCGGAGATTGGGTCTTTACAGCGACCGTGGGGCGTTACAATGACCGCATCTTAACAAAAGTTCGGCGTGAGTTTTAACGAAAAGTATCGCAAAGGAGAGGGTAAAATGAAACAGAAACAATTTCAGTTTGCGCTATGGTTCATTCTTTTTTGTGGCTGTTTAGGCGTGTTCTTCGGATGCAATCGTGTTTCGGAGGCTACGGATCGCAATGCTTCGGAAGCCTGTATTGCCGTTACCGGAGAGCAAAATGGCATGAACAACGGTGCCTTTGGTGATCTTTCGGTGGCTTATGATGACAAAATTTATTATGTAGGGGACAGTGGCGGCAATGAGCGCCTTTATGTGTCCGATCTTGATGGCAATCAGGAGCAGGAGCTTTTTGAAGCGCCTTGGCTAAACGATATCTTCGGTCTACACACCGATGGTACCTTTCTATATTTTGTGCAATCGGTATCGATGGAGGCCGATGAGGGAGAGGAATCTATTTGGCGTATGGATCTTCGAGACGGCAGTTGTGAACAGATCTATAAAGTAAACCAAAAAGTGATTACTTCTTTGGAGCTCTACGATAAACTGTACTTTCTGGAAAGCAGTTTCTCCGAAGAGTTGGAGAAATCGTATTTGAAAACCATCGATATCGATGGCGGCAAAGCAAAAAAACTGGGACAGCTTAAAACCGACCGTATCATGATTTACGATGGTAAAATTTATCCCGCCGGTAACGGAAAAGGAAAATCCTTGGTTCGGTATTCCCTTGAAGGAAAACATAAAGAAACATTGTATACTGCCAAGGATGGATACGCAAAGTTTTTGCAGATTTTGAATGAGCGCATCCTTTTTGAGGTTGGTTCTTCTTCTGGAGTGCCTGAGTTCTATACTATGGATATGGATGGGAATGATGTGCGGGAAATCGCTTTAAATGCATCCAATGATAATGTTACCACCAACAGTATCGATGGAAAGCTTTACGTTTTGGAGGCTTACGAGGTTCCGGTGGTTACCAACAGCGACCTTGCGATTGAACCGTCTTCTCCTTCTTCGGCCACCGCAAGTGATTTGAAAAAGGAAAGTAACAATGTGCAGCCCACCGATGAATGTTTTACGAAAGAGCTTTACAATATCCATATCCTTAGCTATGATGGCAATGGAAACAGTGAATTATTGCAGAGCTTCCAGAATGTTCCTCCTACCGTTGGATCCTTCTCTGGGAAGTGGGTGGTTTATTATTGGGTCAATATGGATGATTACATGCAAATCTACCATAAAGATCTTCGCGATGAAATATCATAAGAAAAAGGGGCTGCGCTGTGCAGTCCCTCTTATATTTTTAAGATGCTTTGTTCCAGCTGTTGCAGATTTCTGCATTCCCACATTGCGGTGCAGTGAGGGAGGTAAAAGCGAACGGCACTGTCGCCGTGGTTCCATTGCTCCTTTGGCTCCGGGTTAAGCCAGTAGATCTTTGCGCAACGGCTACGGAGATCCCGCAGCTCTTCAGGCTTCGGTGGGAACCAGTTGGTGCGGGCGTCTCCTAAAATAAGTAATGTTGTATTTTGATCCAGGCAATTCGGAAATTTACGGCGAAAAGCTTCCAAGGCTTTCCCGTAATCGGAAACACCGGTGGTCGTGCATTGCTCCTTGCTGCGGCCGGTGCGTTTGGGGTAGGCTCGATCCATCGCTGCCGCCACGGCCTCTGCCGTTGTTTTATTTTTAAAATTAAAATCAGCTTCTACAACGCTTTCGATAAAGAGAAAGGAACGGATATCTTGAAAGCGTCGTTCCATAGCGCAAACCAGCTGTAGGCAAAAACTGCTGTAGATTCCCATGGAACCGGAAATATCGCACAGCACTACAAGAGACGGCGTATCTTTTTTTTTGTCCAAATATTTCAGATGGACGGGCAGATGTCCTTGAAGGGCCGCTTCCGACATGACTCGGCGCATATCCGGGATTCCTTTCTTATCGGGCTTTAATCGATAAGAATAGCGTCCTTCCAGACGTTTCCCCAATTTTGCGATTTTTAACTCCATTGCCTTGACCTGAGATTCGCTGAGTGCGGAAAAATCCAATGTTTCCGTGTTTTCTTTGGCGAGGATTTCTTCCGGCCTGGCTGTGTGTTTTATCTTTTGCTCTCGGCAGCGGAGTTTTAAATAACGATCCAGTTCATTCAAGAGAAAGGCGCCTTCATGGTCTTCATTTCTTTTTAAAGCATAAGCTGTCATAAACCAACCCAGGCTTACTTTCAATTGCTCTGCCAGCTCTTCGGAGGATAGTTCTTCCAATGTTTCTTGGCGCAGATGATCTTCGATCATCGTTACCGCCTCGGCTCCGCTGTGCTCCCGAAGAAGGCCGTAGAACCTTTTTGCCGTATCCGTCATTCCGCCGGTACCGACTTCTCCATCGTGACTGTCGCAGTGAGAATCCCGGTTTGGCAGAATTGCTGTGGAAAACGTTGTTTGTTGATGAAAGCAGATTTGCCAGACAAGATCGAAAAGTTCCTTTTTACTTTCATCCTTCAGAAGTGTTGCTTTTAGGATTTGATAGACATTATGTTTATCGGTGATGCCCAGGATTCGTAAGCCTTTCAGTGCATCCTCACCTTCGGAAAGTGCGATCTTCATGTCGCCTTCACGTAATAAATGCATAAATTTAATGATGATTTTCTCCATGTTTTGCCCCGCTTAGCTCTATTTTGTGGTATACTAACATCGGACTAATATTATCATACAAAAAGATCGAAAAAAAATCTATGGTGAAATAATGGAATCTTCCAAAATTAAGGAAAAACTTGAAGAGCAAAACTATGATTGCGAAGAGGATCTTGCCTTGATTCTGAGTCTCAGCGAGAGCCTGCATAAGCCTATTTTGTTGGAAGGTCCTGCCGGTGTTGGCAAGACTGAGTTGGCAAAGGCTTATGCAAAAGCGATGGAGCGTCCTTTGCTTCGTTTGCAATGTTACGAGGGTTTGGATGAACGCCATGCTCTTTATGAATGGAATTATCAAAAACAGCTTTTGTATTTGGAAAGTCAGAAGGGCAGTACCTGGAACACGGCCAGAGAGAACCTTTTCTCCGAAGAGTTTTTACTGCCTCGACCGCTTTTAAAGGCTTTTTTATCGGAAATTCCTGCGGTGCTGCTGATCGATGAGATTGATAAAAGCGACGAAGAGTTTGAAAGCTTTTTGCTGGAAGCCCTTGCTGATTTTTCTGTGACGATCCCGGAATGGGGAACGGTTACTGCAAAGTACCCGCCAATGATCTTTCTTACCAGTAACGCCATGCGCGATTTCAGTGACGGATTGAAACGCCGCTGTGTTCATTATTACATTGATTATCCTTCGCCGGAGCGGGAGGCGGCGATCTTATGCCGCCGTTTACCCGGGATTTCTGCTGCTTTTGCCAAGGATATCGCTGTTTTTGTTGAAAAAGTTCGCAGGGCGAAGCTTTGCCATGTGCCGGGACTTGCCGAAGTATTGGATTGGGCTCAGGTTTTATGGGAGCTTGGTATTGGAGATTTGAATGATCCTGAGGTGCAGAAAACCTATCATTTTCTGGCAAAAAGCCGAGAGGATCTGGCAGTATTGACGGAAATCCCAATAAAATAATTTTTATATAGAAATCAGGATGATAATATGGAAACAAAATGGATCAAAACCGATGAGGTCAGCAAAAAAGAATATATTGCTTCCATTCAAGAAGCCGCCGAGTTGCTTCGGCATGGCGAATTGGTCGCATTTCCCACGGAAACCGTTTACGGCCTTGGTGGTAATGCATTGGATCCCACCGCTGCAAAAAAGATCTATGCCGCAAAGGGGCGTCCATCCGATAATCCTTTGATTGTGCATATTTCTCACATTGATATGATAGATGATCTGGTAGAAGAGTTAACACCTCTTTGTCGCCGTTTGGCTTATGAATTCTGGCCCGGCCCTTTAACGATGATCTTGCCGAAAACTATTAAGATCCCTTATGAGACTACCGGCGGTCTGGATACCGTTGCCATTCGTATGCCCTCCCATGGTGTGGCTCTGGATCTCATTGATGAAGCCGGATTGCCCATAGCGGCGCCCAGCGCCAATCTTTCCGGCAAACCGTCTCCAACCAGAGGTGAGCATGTCTATCATGATTTAAAAGGGCGTATTCCCTTTCTTTTGGATGGCGGTGAAGTTGATATCGGCCTGGAAAGCACCATCATTGATCTCAGCCGTCCCGATCCGGTGATCCTTCGTCCCGGTCGAATCACCTATGATGATATCAAGCCTTTTGCTCCTCGGCTGAAAGGAAACTATTCCATCAGTAAAAACGATATCGCCCACCCAAAAGCCCCGGGGATGAAATACAAGCACTATGCTCCGGATGGAGAAGTGTATTATCTCTCTCCCGGAGAAAAGGGAGTAGAGGAAATCAGCTTGGCAAAGGGATCCGTGGCGCTGCTGCTTTCCGCTGAGCGTTGGGCCGAACTTGAGGGCAGGGTTTCTCCTGATTTCCTCTTTATCTTGGGCCGAAAGGCGCATCTGGAAGAGATTGCCCATAATTTATTCCATGCTTTTCGCGAATGTGATCGCAATGATATCCATACCATTTTTATAGAGTCTTTCTCTGATTTCGGGTTTGGGGAAGCATTGATGAATCGAATCAAAAAAGCAGCATATAAGGAGTAGATGCATTATGCGTTGTAATATTTTATTTGTTTGCAGCGGCAATACCTGCCGCAGTCCCATGGCCGCATATCTTGGTGCCTTTATCAAGGAAAAACAATATCCGAAAAGTGATTTTTGTTTTGATTCTGCGGGGATCGCTACCAGCGACGGCTATCCTGCTACGGAAAATGCCATTGCTGCTTTGGCGGAATGGCGCATTGATTGCAGCGGTCATCGTTCCAAACGTTTCCAGCCGTATATGGTGGACCTTGCCGATTACATTATTTGCATGACCGCCATGCACAAGGCCGCTCTGATTCATGACTATCCCGAAGCGGCGGAAAAGATCTTTGTCATCGGTGAGCTTAGTGGGTCCGGTAGAGATATTCCCGATCCGTATATGGGAAGCCTTGAGCTTTATTGTCGGACAAGAGATGTGCTTGCGGAAGAAATCCGTATGATTTTGGAAAAGCTTGCGGAAACAAAGGGATTTTAACCTGTTTTGTGGAATATTGCAAATTGGATCTTAATTTTGGAGGAAGTATCATGAAAATATTTATCGGTTCTGACCATGCCGGTTTTGGATTAAAGGAAAAAGTGATTGCAAAATTAGAAGCGGATGGTCACGATGTAAAGGATCTTGGTCCGGAAACGGCAGATCGGGTGGATTATCCGGTTTACGGTGCAAAAGTCGGCCGCAGTGTTGTTGCGGCTCCGGATAGTTTGGGAATCATCATCTGCGGCAGTGGCATTGGTATCAGCATTGCCGCAAATAAAATAGACGGTGTTCGCGCTGCTCTTTGCAATGATCCTTTGTGTGCAAAGTTATGCCGCCAGCATAACAATGCCAATGTATTGGCGATGGGAGCTCGTATCATTGGGGAATCCATGGCAATGGAAATCGTGGATAATTTCCTTTCTGCTTCCTTTGAAGGCGGCCGTCACGCCGATCGTGTGGCTTTAATCTCGGAGCTGGAAAGGACGCGCTGACATGAGAAAAAGTTGGGATGAATATTTTATGGATATTGCCTACGATGTGGCAACTCGCTCCACCTGCTTGCGGCGGCAGATCGGCGCCGTTGCGGTAAGTGAGGATAATCGTATCCTCGGTACCGGTTATAACGGGGCTTTGGCCGGCACACCCCATTGTGACGAAACCGGTTGCCTTCGTCAGCAATTGGGGATTCCCTCCGGGGAGCGGCAGGAAATTTGCCGTGCACAGCATGCCGAAGCCAATGTTTGCAATATTGCGGCCAAGTATGGCATATCCTTAAAAGACGCTACGATGTATGTTACGGCGCAGCCTTGTGTGACTTGTATGAAAGCCATGATCACTTCCGGCATTACCCGTATTGTGTATGATGGCGACTATCCCGACGAATTTTCTTTGAAAATCGCCGCAGAAGCCGGCATTGTTCTGGTAAAAATGTCGGAACTGAAAAAATAACCCGTGAGGTATTTATGAGAAAAAAAGTAATGCTTGTTTTCGGTACTCGTCCGGAAGCGATTAAAATGGCGCCCCTTGTGAAAACATTGGAGCGGGATGATCGCTTTGAGACGATTGTTACCGTAACAGCGCAGCATCGGGAAATGTTGGATATGGTTTTGGAACTGTTTTCCATTGTTCCCGATTATGATTTGAATATTATGAAGCAAGGGCAGGATCTTTACGATATCACTGCCGGAGTGATGCTGGGGTTAAAGCCTGTGCTTCGGGAGTGCAAGCCGGATATCCTTCTTGTTCATGGTGATACCACGACAACGATGGCGGCATCTCTTGCCGGTTTTTATGAGGGGATTCCCGTTGGTCATGTGGAGGCCGGCTTACGTACCGGTAATAAGCTTTCTCCCTGGCCCGAAGAGATCAATCGAAGGATTACCGATGTGATCACCGATTTCTATTTTGCGCCTACGGAGTTTAACCGGGATAACTTGCGGAAAGAAAATGTCCCGGATGAGAAAATTTTTGTGACCGGCAACACGGTAATTGATGCTCTTCACATGGCCGTTGCTCAAGATTATGATCTTGGTCAATGCGGTTTGTCTGATCTGGACCCTGAAAAACGGATCGTTTTACTGACTTGTCATCGTCGGGAAAATTGGGGAAAGCCGATGGAACAGATCTTTTCCGCCGTGGCAAAGCTTGCGGAAAGCCATGAAGATATTGAAGTCGTCTTTCCTGTTCATAAAAATCCCAAGGTAAGAGAAGCCGCAAACCGTATTTTAGGCGGAAAAGATCGTATTCACTTAATCGAACCGCTGGATTATCACCCCTTCTCCACTTTAATGAACCGGGCTTATCTCGTGCTTACCGATTCCGGAGGCATTCAGGAGGAAGCTCCGTCTTTAGGCAAGCCGGTTCTCGTATTGCGCGATACAACTGAAAGACCGGAAGCCGTGGCTGCCGGTACGGTGCGATTGGCCGGGACAAATTGTGATGAGATTCTGGCTGCCGCCGGAAAATTGTTGGATGATAAGAGCAGCTATCAGCAGATGGCAATGACGAAAAATCCCTATGGTGATGGGTCTGCATCTTGTAGAATTTCCAACATTCTTGTGGAAAAAGTGTAAATTTTGTGTGAAGAACAATAAATTTAACCTGTTCTTATTGGGTGGATTGCGCTATAATGTTTTTGTATAATCTAGTTTTAATCTAGAAAGGTGAGAAGGTTTTGGATCGAAAAGAGAAGAAGGTTACAACGACACAGCATTCCTCTTCGGTATATACATATCTGCGGATCTCTTCGACCTTCGGTATTACCATGGCTATGAATATCTATATCTTGAGCCATCTTCTTGGCGGTTGGCTGGATGAACGATTCGGCACATCGGTGTTGTTTCGAGTGATATTGCTTTTTGTGGCGATACTTTCTGCCTTTATGTATTTATGGAAACGTGTGGTTTGTTCCGAAAAAATAGAAAAAGATCAGCGTGAAACGGCAGAGCGGGAGTCGGAGGAAAAGCATTCTCTTGAAGAACGGATGGCTGCCTTGCGGAAGGAATTGAAGCGATGACGGTAAAGATCGTTCTCCTGTTTCTTGCCGGCTTGATTTACGGCGGAGTCATAGGTGCTTTGGGCTTTAAATTCTTAAATACGGTGGTAATGAAAGCGCAGCCTCGCAATGATAATGAAGTACGGATTTTAAAACGGCGGATTTTAGTGCGATGCTGGTTGCGGATATTACTGGATGCTATCGCACTTTTCGTTCTGTGCAAAGTGACTCCAATGTTGATTGGAGCGGCATTAGGAATTCTTATTATCCAAAAGGGATTCATTATTAAATCGATCAAAAGTTGATAATTTTAATATTAAAAATTAAATTTATATTTTAAGGAGGAGGTGAAAATTTGATGAATGCAGTCTTAAATCTTGCCTCGGGGGCTTCCTATCTTTTAGGCGGTGATGCATTGTGGGAAACTTCAGCCGTTGGGTTTACTTTTTCCTTCACACCCGGCATCACAAAATGGATGATCGTCTTCTGGGGTGTCATGCTTTTCATGATTGTTGCCGGTGCGATCGGCGCAAGTAAGAAAGCTCTGGTACCCTCCGGATGGCAGAACTTCTCAGAATGGGCTTATGGCGGCTTGACAAATTTCTTTACGAAAATTATCGGGCCGAAGTTGGCAAAGACCTTTGCACCCCTGTTGGTTACGTTCTTCATTTTTATCTTGCTTAGTAACTATTCGGGGACATTGCCGCTGAATCTGGTCACAGAAGAAAGCGGCGAAACGGTGCTGATGAATCTTCAGGCGCCGACGTCTGTATTGAGTGTTACCACCGGTTTCGCTCTGATCGTATTCTGTACAGTTCATTTCGCTGGGTTTAGAGAAAACAAATTAGGGTATTTTAAACATTTGATTTCTCCCCTTGTGATTATGCTGCCGTTTTCCATCTTGGACGAAATTCTGCATCCGTTGACATTGGCTCTTCGACTCTATGGGAATATTCATGGGGAAGAAACTGTTATTGAGCAGTTGATGACAATGAATGTTTTTGTGAATGGTTGGGCTCCTGCCATTATGGAAATCTTGGGTATGCTGTTTGGTTTGATCCAGGCACTGGTATTCTCCCTGTTGGCTGCGATCTATATTTCCGAGGCAGCGGAACACGAAGAATAATTTCGTTGTTACCCGGATAAGACAAACGTACAACTTAATATGGAACAATTAAATATTAAAATTTAAAATGAATTCGTTAATTCGAAAGGAGATTTATTACTATGGAATCTACAGGTTTAACTGCAATCGCTGCTGCTCTCGCTATCGGTCTCTCTACCATCGGCCCTGGCATTGGTGAAGGTATTGCCGCTTCCAAAGCTCTCGAAGGTATGGCTCGTCAGCCCGAAATCATTGGCGACCTCCGTACTAACATGCTGATCAGCTTGGCCATGATGGAAGCTCTTGCTATCTTTGGTCTCGTTATTGCATTCATGCTCTTCGGTAAAATCGCTTAATTTTATCGTCCTCCGCAAGGAGAAATTGATTTTCTCCGCCAGCTGACGTTACCTTAACGAAAGGAGGATATATTTCGTGGAAATTGATATTTTCTCAGTAATTTTTGCGATTACTAACTTTATTCTTCTTCTTATTGTCATGTATTTCTTAATGTATAAGCCGTTAAGAAAAACTATGGATCTGCGTCATGATAAAATCAAAAATGACATTGAAGCCGCAGAATCCCTGAAGGCAGATGCCGATGACATGAAAAAAGAAATCAGCGCTGAATTGGCAAAATCCAGAGAAACTGCTCAGGAAATTATTGCCAGAGCCCAGAAAACCGCCGATGCACAGAAAGATGAAATCGTCGCTGCTGCTAAAGTGGAAGCTCAGAAAATGATTGAAAAAGCCCACGCTGAAATCAAAGAAGAAAAAGAAAAAGTGATCGGCGAAATCAGAGACGAAGCCGCGAACCTCGCCATCTATGCTGCATCCAAACTCATCAGTGAATCTTTGGACGACGATGCTCATAAGAAATTGGTAGATAAGTATATCGAAGAGGCAGGCGAAGTACAATGACAGATAGAACAGTAGCAAAAAGATATGCGAAGGCTCTGTATGACATTGGTATGGAACAAGGCAAATCTGAGATTTTCGCTAATAATTTAAAAGAAATTGACGCATTGCTTAATGAAAGTGCTGAAGTTCGGGAAATGCTTTTAAATCAGTCTATCCAGAATGACGATAAGAAAAAAGCAATGGATCAGTTGGTCAAGGATGTTGACCCTATGGTTCGTAATTTCCTTAATCTCGTAATTGATAAAAACCGGGTGGATTGCCTGGATGCAATGTGCGATTGTTACATGGGTTACCTGGAAGAATCTGCGAATATTCTGCATGCAGAAATCGTAAGCGCCGTTCCTCTTACCGAAGAACAGGTAGGAAAGATCGAAGCGAAATTTTCCGGAATGATGAACCAGACCGTAAAAGCAGAAACCGCTGTGGACGCTCAGCTTCTCGGCGGCGTAAAAGTACGGATCGGCGATATCGTATACGATGGTTCTCTTGCCCATCATCTGAAAAATTTGAACGATACTTTAAAACAAACTGTGTTATAAGTTAGGGGTGAAAAGTTAATGAGCATCAGGCCGGAAGAGATCAGCTCCATTTTAAAGCAGCAGATCGAAAATTATGAAGCCGCGGTGGAAGTATCTGAAGTTGGTACCGTTATCACCGTCGGTGACGGCATTGCGCGTATTTATGGCCTCGAAAATGCCATGTATAACGAACTCCTGGAGTTTTCCAATGGTGTCATGGGTATGGTCATGAACTTGGAAGAAGATAACATCGGTTGCGTTATTCTTGGGCCTTATACCGAAATTCAGGAAGGCGACCAGGTTAAGAGAACCGGCAGAATCATGGAAGTTCCCGTTGGGGAAGCATTGATTGGCCGTGTTGTAAATACCCTGGGGCAGCCCTTGGATGGTAAAGGTGAAATCAAAACCGAAGAATATCGTCCCGTAGAGTTTCTTGCTCCCGGCGTTATTACTCGTAAATCCGTTTTTGAACCGATGCAGACCGGTTTAAAAGCTATTGACTCTATGGTTCCCATTGGCCGCGGCCAGCGTGAACTTATCATCGGTGACAGACAGACCGGTAAAACCGCTATCGCCATCGATACCATCATTAATCAGAAGGGACAAGGCGTGACCTGCATTTACGTTGCTGTTGGTCAGAAAGCTTCTACCGTTTCTTCTGTTGTTGCCAAGCTGGAAGAACATGGTGCTATGGATTACACCATCGTTGTTTCCGCTTCCGCTTCCGAACCCGCTCCTATGCTGTATCTGGCTCCCTATGCCGGTGCTGCAATGGGTGAATACTTTATGTATAACGGCGGCGCTGTATTGATCATTTACGATGACCTTTCCAAACAGGCTGTTGCCTATCGTGAACTTTCCTTGCTGCTCCATCGTCCCCCCGGGCGTGAAGCTTACCCCGGTGACGTTTTCTACCTCCACTCCCGTTTGCTGGAACGTGCAGCAAAACTCAGTGACGAGTACGGCGGTGGTTCCATGACGGCTCTGCCCATCATTGAAACCCAGGCCGGTGACGTCTCCGCCTATATCCCCACCAACGTTATTTCCATTACCGACGGTCAGATCTTCCTTGATACCGACATCTTTAATTCCGGGATTCGCCCCGCAATTAACGTTGGTATCTCCGTGTCTCGTGTCGGTGGTTCCGCTCAGATCAAAGCCATGAAACAGGTTGCCGGCTCCCTCCGTTTGGACCTTGCACAGTATCGTGAATTGGCTGCATTTGCTCAGTTCGGTTCCGATTTGGATAAAGCAACTGCCGCTGCTTTGACTCGTGGGGAACATATGACCGAATTGCTGAAACAGAATCAGTATTCCCCCATGAACGTTATCGATCAGGTTATCTCGATCTTTGCCGGTTCCAACGGTTTCCTTGATGACCTTCCTCTTGATAAGGTTCTTGAATTTGAAAAACAGCTGCTTCAGGATATCCACACCAACCATGCCGATATCTTTGATACGTTGTCCAAGGAAAAGAAAATCTCCGATGATACCAAGGCCGCATTGAAAGATGCAATCAAACAGTTCAAAGAAGGTTTTGCTCAGTAATCCTTTGTAACGTATAAGATTTCGGAAGGTGGTGAACCAATCTATGGCAAGCATGAGTGATATCAGACGGAGTATCAGCAGTATTGAAAGCACCGGGCAGATTACAAAAGCCATGAAGATGGTGTCTTCCTCCAAACTGCGCAGAGCTCAGTCTGCTGTAGTAGCGGCCAGACCTTATGCGGCGAAAGTCCGTGAGGTTTTGGGTAGTCTTTCGAATGAAGGCGGTGCCTCTCATCCTCTTCAGGAAGTGAGAGATGTAAATAAAGTTCTCTATATTGTTGTCAGTGCTGACCGCGGTCTTTGCGGCGGTTTCAATGCCAACATCAATAAAGAGTGCGAAAGAGCAATCAAAGCCAATGAGCATGAATGTTCTGTTCTTGCTGTTGGCAAAAAAGCACGTGATTACTTTAGAAAACGTAATTACGATGTCATTAAGGATATTATTGATATCGGTGATACCCCCGGCTTCGCTGTGGGCAAACAGATCGCTCAGGAAGTGATTAAATTGTACACCGAAGGTGAATACGACGAAGTACATATTGTTTACAGCGTATTCAAATCTGCGTTGTCCAATACTCCTACCGATATGAAGATTCTTCCGATTGAAGCCCTTCCCAGTGAAGAAGGGGAATTTCAAGAAGAAAAAGGCTACAGTCTTTCTTATTCCTTTGAACCCAGCGAGGAAGAAGTCCTTGATGTTTTGCTTCCTGCTTATGTGGAAACTCAGATTTTCTCTGCGGTACTTGAATCCAAGGCCAGTGAACATGGTTCCCGCATGACCGCCATGAGTGCTGCAACGGATAACGCTGCCGAACTCATCCAGAGCCTGACCTTAACTTTGAACAGAGCTCGTCAGGCTGCTATTACTACTGAAATTACAGAAATCGTGGGCGGCGCTGCCGCACTCGAATAATCTCTAGAGTCGAAAGACCTTTATCAATTTTTAAGGAGGTTGAAAAGGTGTCAACAGGTATTGTAAAAGAAGTTATGGGCGCCGTCGTAGACATCGCGTTCCCTGCCGGGCAGTTGCCTGAAATTTACAATGCTCTTAAGATCAAGAGTGAAGACCAGGATAATGAAGAATCCAAAAAGCTTGGTCTCAATATTACTCTTGAAACGATGCAGCATTTAGGCAACGATACTGTCCGTGCCGTTGCTCTCTCCTCCACTGATGGTTTGCAGCGTGGTGTCAAAGTCGAAGATACCGGCGCTCCTATCACCATCAATGTTGGTGAAAAAACATTGGGTCGTATGTTCAACGTTGTTGGCGACCCCATCGATGGGCTTCCTCCTGTGGATTCGGAAGATAAACTTCCCATTCACAGAGCTGCTCCTCCCTTTGAAGAATTAGAACCTTCCACCGAAATGTTGGAAACCGGGATTAAAGTTGTTGACTTGCTCGCGCCCTATTCCAAAGGTGGTAAAATCGGTCTCTTCGGTGGTGCCGGTGTTGGTAAAACCGTTTTGATTATGGAACTTATTCGTAACATTGCTTACGAACATGGTGGTTATTCCGTTTTCTCCGGTGTTGGTGAACGTACCCGTGAAGGGAACGACCTTTACAACGAAATGAAAGAAAGCGGTGTTATCGAAAAAACCGCCATGGTTTTCGGTCAGATGAATGAACCCCCCGGGGCTCGTCTTCGTATCGGTCTTACCGGTCTGACCCTGGCAGAATACTTCCGTGACGTTTCCGGTCAGGACGTTCTGCTCTTTATCGATAACATCTTCCGTTTCACCCAGGCAGGTTCCGAAGTATCCGCGCTCCTTGGCCGTATGCCTTCCGCCGTTGGTTACCAGCCTACCCTGGCTTCTGAAATGGGTGCTCTTCAGGAAAGAATTACCTCTACGAAGAAAGGGTCCATCACCTCGGTTCAGGCTATTTACGTGCCCGCCGATGACTTGACTGACCCCGCTCCCGCAACGGCATTCACCCATTTGGATGCAAAAACCGTTCTTTCCCGTAAAATCGTTGAATTAGGGATCTATCCCGCTGTTGACCCCCTGGATTCTTCTTCCCGTATCCTGGAACCCCAGGTTGTAGGTGAAGAACATTACAAAACAGCCCGTGCTGTCCAGGGTGTTCTCCAGACTTATCAGGAATTGCAGGACATCATCGCCATCTTAGGTATGGATGAACTCTCCGATGAACAGAAACTCATTGTTGCCCGCGCCAGAAAGATCCAGAGATTCCTCTCTCAGCCTTTCCACGTAGCAGAACAGTTTACCGGTATGGCCGGGAAATACGTTCCGTTGAAAGAAACCATTCGTGGTTTCCAGGAAATCCTCGATGGGAAATATGACGATCTTCCGGAACAGGCCTTCCTGATGGTCGGTACCATTGATGAAGTTGTAGAAAAGGCGAAACAACTCGAAGAAGGTGAATAATTATGTCAGATAACCGTATCTCTTTAGATATAGTCACACCCGAAAAAAATGTTTTTTCGGCTGATGTATATTATTTCCACATCCCCACAACCTCGGGGACGATCGGAGTGTATCCCAGACATGCAGCTATCGTCACCGGTCTTGATGTCGGTGAATTGTCCATTGACGATGGCAATGGCAACACAGAAGTACTCTTTATCGGCGGTGGCTTCCTTGAAGTCGGCGGCAACAAAGCCGTTGTTTTGGCAAAATCTGCCGAACGTCGCGAAGACATTGATGTGGAAAGAGCCGAAAGGGCAAAACAGAGAGCCGAAGAACGTCTGGCTGCCAGAGCCGAAGATCTCGATGTTGCCCGTGCAGAGCTTGCTTTGAAAAGAGCTGTTCAGCGTATTAAAATTGCAAAATAAAGCAATGTAAAGAAAAGGTCTTTTGTGCAAAATTGCGCGAAAGACCTTTTTTATTAAGAAAAAATAGCACCCTTTGGAATAGAGCGTTGAAAACGCTTATGCTCCAAAGGGTGTGTTGTTGTGTTTAGTTTTCGGCTAAGGCTGCCAGATATTTACCGTACTCTGTCATTTTTAATTCTTCTGCGCTTGCCTTTAAGGTATCTTTGCCGATAAAACCGGACTCAAAAGCGCAGGCTTCGGGGTTAGCAATTTGTTTCTTTGTCTTTTGCTGTATTTCACGGATACATGATGCTGCCACATACATACTTTCAGCCGTGCCCGTATCGAACCAGCAGAAATCTTTTGGAAGCTTTATTACATTAAGAGCACCATTTTCCATATAAATATTGTTGATGGAGGTGATTTCAAGCTCGCCTCGGGCAGAAGGTGCTATGGTCTTTGCCATTTTAACAACTTCGTTGTCGTAAAAATAGAGACCGGGAATAATGTAATTTGATTTTGGCATGGCAGGTTTTTCCTCAATGGAAATCGCTTTGCCGTTCTCATCGATCTCAACGACACCGAAGGGACGGGGGTCTTCCACATAATAGCCGAATACCGTTGCTCCGCTTTGTTGTGCTGCTGCCTTTTGAAGATCCGCAGCAAATTGCTCGCCGTAAAAAATATTATCGCCTAAAGCAAGGCAAACGCTGTCATTGCCGATAAAGTCTTCTCCGATAAGGAATGCATCGGCAATACCCCGGGGAATGGGCTGTTCCGCATAGGTGATGGATACCCCGTAACGGCTGCCGTTGCCTAATAGTTCCTCAAAGGGGGCTCCGCCGCCGTTGGGGGGAACGATGATCAGGATCTCTTTGATCCCTGCCTGCATTAGTGTGACAAGAGGATAATAGATCATCGGTTTGTCATAAACCGGCAGCAATGGCTTGCAACAGGGTTTTGTCATTGGATAGAGGCGGGTACCTTTTCCCGCCGATAAAATAATACCTTTCATTTAAATGTCCTCATTTATTTTGTTGCGCTTAGAAGAATATCACTATAGGTCATTAATCTGGAAGCGGCATCACGTTCTTTTTTTCCCTTAATGGAATAGTAGATCTTGAGTTTCGGTTCTGTGCCGGAGGGGCGCACCGCTGCCCAGGATCCGTCTTCGAAAACGTATTTTAAAACATCTGCCGGAGGGAGATCGCAGATTCCTTCCTGATAATCTAAAATCGAAACCGGTTCTTCCCCAAAAAGGTTTTCGTTTTTACGCAGATCCGCCATAATTTCTTTCATGCGGGCTTTCCCTGCACTGCCGGAATAGGTAACGGAATCAACGTCATCAAGATAATATCCGTAACGGTGGAATAATGATTTTAAGATATCATAAAGGCTGCTTCCCTGTTCCTTATAGTAGGCTGCCATTTCTGCAATAAGGAGAGAAGTTACCACGGCATCTTTATCTCGGGCATGTTTGCCGATCAGGTAGCCGTAGCTTTCTTCGTATCCCATGAGAAAATCATATTCTCCGCTTTCTTCATAGGCGGTAATGGCCTCTCCGATATATTTAAAGCCGGTGAGGGTTTCCTTTACTGTTACCCCGTTCTTTTTTGCAATTTCTGCGCCGAGGTCATTGGTTACAATGGATTTAAGAATCACGGCATTATTTTTCAAGTGATCTTTTCTCCGTTCCAGCAGGTAATTGACGAGTAATGCTCCGGTTTGATTCCCGTTGAGGAGTCGATAACCGCTGCCATCGCAAACGGCAATGCCAACTCTGTCGCAATCGGGGTCAGTTCCCAACACCAGATCTGCATTGGATTCCTTGGCTTGCCGAATTGCCATGACCAGAGCATCCCGTTCTTCCGGATTTGGTTTTTTTACTGTTGGAAAATTACCGTCCGGAGTGGATTGTTCCGGTACAAGGTTGACGTGATAGCCTTTTTCTTTTAAGGCGAAGGATATCGGTTTCAGCCCGGAGCCGTGGAGGGGAGTATAAACGATATGCAGTCCATTGACGGCTTCCGGTTTTATGGGATGAGATTGTTTCATTGTTTCATAACAGAAATCTTTTAAAGTATCTTCGCCTAAATCCATGAGGAGGCCTTTTTCACGGATCTCCGTTTCATTGGCATGAGGCTCAAAGGGATTTGCTTCCCATACGTAGGAGGCAACTTCCGCGGCTTCTTCCGATACCATTTGACAACCATGGCGGTCATAAACTTTATATCCGTTGTACTCTTTTGTGTTGTGACTGGCGGTAATCACGATCCCTGCATCGCAGTTTAGTTTGCGTACTGCGTAGGATAACAATGGTGTTGCCGAGGGCATTTGAAATAGGTATGCTTTGATTCCGCATCCGCCAAGAGTCAATGCGGCTTCCATGGCAAAATCAGCGGAGTGGATACGCGTATCCCAGGCAATGGCAACGCTGTTCCTTTCGCTTTGTTTCTTTAGCCATGCAGCTAATCCACGGGTGGCTTTGCGCACCGTATAGATATTCATTCGATTTGTTCCAGCTCCCATTACACCGCGCATTCCGGCGGTGCCAAAGGAAAGGTCACAATAGAATCGGTCTTCCAGCTCGGTTTCGTTTTCTTTGATTGCTTCCAGTTCCGCTTTCATTTCCGCATCAACATTGGCTAACCAATATTGATAGCGGGCAAATAATTCATTTTGTTCCAATTTTAAAACCTCATTTTTCACTTTGTAAAAGTGTGCGCATTTCCTTTTTGTAGGCTTCCACACCCGGCTGGTCAAAGGGATTTACCCCCATGAGCAGGCAACTCATGGCACAAGCCTTTTCAAAAAAATAAATAATATATCCCACATGTTCTTCATCCAATGCTTCTAAAGTTAATCGGATGATCGGGGTGTTTCTGGCATTCCGTACCCTGTAAACGGCTTCGGTAACGGCTTTGATATGGTCATTATAAGTTTTTTCATGCCCCTCTGCTGCAATGTCATGGGCGTAATTTTTTAAGCAGAGCATTGTTTCAAAGAAAATGGGGTTGCCTTCTTCGAGATATTGTCCAACGGAATGAAGATCGGTGCTGTAGCTTAATGCCGAGGGGTAAATACCTACGCCGTTTTTTCCTTCGCTTTCGGCAAAGAGCTGTTTAAGCCAATAGCCGAATCGAAACATTTCCGGTGCGGCAAAGGAAAAGAACTCGGTGGTTTTACCTTCTTTAAACAGGACATTTCGATATGCCGCATATTGATAGCACTGATTTTGTTGTATATCTTCACAATAGAAATCCTGAAATGCTTTTTTTGCGCCGTTGAGCAATGCAAAAATATCAATCCCCGCGGCGGCCAAAGGCAGCAGGCCCACTGCGGTCAAAACGCTGTAGCGACCGCCGATATTGCCGTCAAGGGCAAAGGTGTGATAGCCGTGGGCTTCCGCTTCGGCGCGCAATGCTCCGTGGGTGCTATCGGTAACTGCGTAAATTCGGTTGGTGTAGTTCTTTCCGTAACGATCTTTTAAGTAGCTTTTCAGCAGATCAAAGGCTAAAGATGTTTCCAAGGTTGTACCGGATTTGGATACAACACAAAGGGCAACATCGTAATTTTCTAATTTTTTCAGCAGACGTTGATGGTAATAGCCGCCCAGGTTCCAACCGGCAAAGAACAGCTTTACACCGTTTCTTTGGTTTACAAGAAGTTCGTAGCAGGAACGAGTGCCCAGGTAAGAGCCGCCGATTCCGACAACAACAAGGGCGGTATATTTTTCGCGAATTTCTTTTGCTGTTGCGGCAATTCTTTGCCATTCGTCTTCTCTTGAATCCATGGGGTAATTGACCCATCCGGTCATTTCCAGAGAGCCGTTATGGAGAGCTTGATGATGCTTTATGATTTCTGCATCATAAGCGAAAATTTCTTTTTTTCTTGGCTCGAAAGCATTTGTTTCCAGTGTCAGCATTTTTTCCATTCACACTTTCCATTTAACTGTTTCAATATAAAAGAAACAACGATACACAATCATTATACCATGAGAACTGCTTTTCTGTCCAGACGATACCTTTTTCTTTTAAACGATTCCTTTGCCGAAATCATCACTTGGAGCAGGTATTAAAAACAAAAACGAAAATCTTCATAAAATTTTAAGAAATATTTTAGATATTTTAATTTTTGCTTCAGAGACTCTTTCATTTTATACGCTATAATGGAACTATAGAAAAGAATATTGTGAACAGGTGGAGGATAAACGATGAAAAAACTTTGTTGGACGAGAAAACAAAAAATAGCATCGCTTCTCATTCTTATTGCCATCTTGGGTATGGCATGCATTTTCATTGTTGATCAGCACGGGAAAAAGGCGGAAGAGGCGGTTACTTATAAAGATACTGCGGTAAAAGCCGGAACGATTTCACAGACTTTAACGGCTACCGGTGAAATCAAAGGAGAAGAAAGTGAAAAAATAATATTTTCCAAATCGAAAACCTTTAAAGCTATGTGTGTTGAAGCAAAAGAGTATGTTCCGGCAGGGGAACCCATTGCGATATATACCGATGGCAGTGTCATGAAGGAAGAACGCGGTGGTGTCGTTTCCAAAATCAATGCTCCTCGTACCGGGCAAAAGGGCGACGGAAGCCAATGTGTAATTTTTTTGCCCACCGATAAGGTTCATTTGGAAATCAATGTTCCGGAAGAGGATATCAATCGGATTCCCTTTGATGGTAGTGCCGATGTGGTATTCCATGGTCAGAGTGTAAAAACCTTCCCCGGAAAAGTATCTTATATCGGTGCAGAGTCAAATGCTTCTCAACACAGTGAAAATCAAGGCAATGGGAGTGATTCCGGTGATGCGGATGATACCGGTGAGGAGGACAGCCGGAATGTAGATGGCTCCGATGAAGACAGCTCTTCGACAAGTGCCGGAGCCGTTTATACCATTACCATCACTTTGGATAATGATGGCTCCTTGTTGCCGGGCATGAGTGCAGATTGCACCTTGCTTTTAGCAAAGAAAGAAAATATTCTGATGGTGCCGGTAGAAAGCGTGCTCTTTGATGAAAGTGGCCGCTACGTCAATGTTGTGACGAACCATGGAGATGTTCGGAAAACTCCGGTAGAAACCGGTATCAGCGATGCCCACAACGTTGAAATTTTGAGTGGTCTTGATGGCAGTGAAACGGTACGCTATCCGGTGAATGGAACAGAGGGAGGTGCGAAATGATTGAGTTGACGGATCTGACAAAGTCCTTTCAAATGGGGGATGAAGTGATTCATGCCGTGGATCACATCAATTTTCGTGTGGATGCCGGTGAATTTGTCTCTATTGTTGGTCCCTCGGGTTCCGGAAAGTCAACACTTATGAATATCATAGGCCTTCTCGATACCGCAGACAGCGGCCGGTATTTGTTTAACGGCGAAGATGTTACGACCCTTAATGATGATCAGCAGGCAAAAATTCGTAATGCCAATATCGGTTTTGTTTTTCAAAGTTTTTATTTGCTGCCCCGGGCCACTGCCTTGGAAAATGTAATGGTACCGCTGTTGTATCACGGCTACAAAGAAAAAGAAGCCCGGGATCGAGCAATGTACTATCTGGAACGGGTACAGCTCTCCGGCAGAGAAAAACACCTGCCAATGCAGCTTTCCGGGGGGCAGCAGCAGCGTGTGGCCATTGCACGGGCGCTTTCCTGCGGCCCGGATTTGATCCTTGCCGATGAACCTACCGGTGCCTTAGATTCCAAAACCGGGCGTGAAATTATGGAAATGATGCAGGAATTGAATGCCGGCGGTCAAACGATTATTGTCATTACCCACGATATGCATGTTGCGGAAAAAGCCCGCCGTATTGTGGAAATTCATGATGGACATCTTTCCGAGGAGGGTGTGAATAAATGAACCTCTTGTTAACGATTAAATTGGCACTGTCCAATATCAATCAATATAAAATGCGCTCGGGTCTTACCATGTTGGGGTTGATTATCGGTATTGCTTCAGTGATCCTTTTAGTTGGCATCGGAAAAGGTGCAACCGATAGCATTTATGGGAATATTGCCGGTCTGGGCGGATCGTTGCTGAACTTTGAAAATTGGAGTGACGAAGGCCTTCCCTATTATGCCTTGGATGAAATTGCCGATCTCCCCGATGTTGAGAGTGCGGCTCCTTCCGGCTCTTTGACAAAAAGCGTTAGTCGAGGAGCACGGGATTTGAATTGGTCGAATCTTATTGCTACTAATGGAAACTATTGTGATATTATGGATTATGAACTTGATCAAGGGCGCTTCTTATCGGAAATTGATGTTGAAAATCGCTCCAAGGTCGTAGTGATTGGTCATTCCATTGCCGAAAAGCTTTTTGGAGCCGAGGATCCTATTGGTAAAGCCATTCGCATTGGCGGCAACGAGTTTACGGTGATCGGCATTCTTAAAGGGGGAGATTCCGTTACCGGACAAATGGATAGTATGCTGTTGATCCCCATCTCTACGATAAAATATCTGGGAGAAAAATCGGAGCTGTCATCCTTATACGTTAAGGCAGACAGTGAAGATGTGGTAAGTGCTGCTACCGAGGAATTGAACAGCTACATTGAAGAGAATTTTACTTTGGATAAAGATTACTACACTATTTACACAAACACAGAAATCCAGGATTCTATCGATCAGATCTCGACTTATCTGTCTATGCTTTTAGGCGGAATTGCCAGCATTTCCCTGATTGTTGGTGGAATCGGGATCATGAATGTGATGTACGTGACCGTATCGGAGCGTACCCGGGAGATTGGTATTCGCAAGTCCTTAGGAGCTCGGAAAAAGGATATCATGAAGCAATTTCTTATTGAATCGTTGGTGTTAAGTTTGATCGGCGGCATTATCGGTATTCTCTTCGGTCTTTGTGGCGGTGCAGTTATCAATATGATTAGCGGATCGCTCTATTCGATTTCCATTTTTAAACCGACGATGGGCATTGCGGTGCTGTCTTTTTCCGTGAGTGCCGGCATTGGTCTAATCTTTGGATTATTGCCATCTTATCGTGCTGCGTGTATGCGGCCCATTGATGCCTTGAAACAGGAATGAGTTTGGGGGAATACAGATGAAAAAGAAATTGATAAAACTATTTGCCGCCGTTTTTTTGATTGGCGCTTTGATCCCCGGCTTGGGAGCCTTTGCCGGGGGCAGTCTTGTCAGTAGCGATCAGGATGAGATCGCACCGACGGAAACGTACCATTTTCAGATTGATCTTTCCGTATTGGATGCTGCTTTTGCGGAACAACCCTTTGGCATTACTATCTCCGGTGCAAATCTTACCTCGGTTACCGTAAACGGCATTGCTCTGGCGAGTAATGGAAGTGCTTTTATAACAGATTCCAATGCGATTGGCAATACCGGAGTGAAAAGTGCTGATGCTACTTTTTCACCGGATGCAACAGGTTCTTCTACCATCACTGTTACGGTGGCAAATAATGAAGGGGTAAGTAGTTCCGGATCGGTGACGGTATTATTGAAGGAGGTTATGCCCATTGATCCGGGAAACAATGATAAACCGGTGGACCCGGATTCGCCGGCTTTGGAAAATTCTTCCGATTCGGGAGATGAGAGCTTTGATGGCGATGTAGCCGGCGGCTTTGACTTTGGTTCCTTTGGCGGTTTTGGTGCTGCGGGCGGGGGTGACAGTTCCGTTGATGATAAAACGACCTATCGCGGTTCCGGAAATAACTATCTGAGTGCTCTTTCGGTGATTGATTACGAACTTGATCCAGCCTTCCATAAAACCGACACCACGTATTTTCTTACGGTGGGGGCGGATGTTGATGAAATCTCTGTTACCGCAAAGGCCGAGGATAAAAAGGCCATTGCTGTGGTAACCGGGAATACCGATTTAAAACCGGGACTAAATAAGGTTTTGATCAGTGTAACGGCAGAAAATGACGATGTACGCAGCTACCGGATCTATGTTACGAAGGAGGATATGTAAATGAAGTCTTTAAAAAAACCGAATTTTAAAGCCCTTGGTACTTGGATCGGTCACCATAAAAAGTTAACGGTGCTTTTGGCAATCATCCTTGTCCTGGGTATTTTAATTGCTTCCTGTACGCTTAAAATGGGGGCAAATGGGGAAAATGTCAGCTCTGTTGTGACGGATCAGGCTGCCATTGACACCATCACCAAGACACTTTCTGCTGAAGGTGAAATCAAGCCGGCCACCGAGGAAAACATTACGCCCCATACCGGTTGGAAGGTCAAAGAGGTGTTGGTTCAGGCCGGTCAGGCCGCTGCCGAAGGCGATGTTTTATTGACCTATACTAATGGCAAAAATTTGACGGCTCCTTATGATTGCGTTGTGGAAAAAATGAAACTTCCGGAAACAAAGGAAGCCGTTACCAATGACCATTATCTGCGGTTGGGCTCGACGGATACTTTATTGATGGAGCTTTCCGTAAAGGAGAATGAATTGCCGTTGGTGAAGATTGGCCAAAAGGCGAAAATTAAAGTATCGGCAACGGATAAAAGCTACGATGGCAGAGTCACCTTCATCAGTGACCTAGGCAGCTATAAAGATTCCGGTTCCAGCTTTGCGGTTTCTGTGACATTTCCCAATGACGGCTCTTTAAAATTAGGCATGTCCGGCCATGCGAAAATTGTTTTGGCAAAGGCAAAGGATGTCGTTGTCGTGCCTCTGGATGCTGTACAGTATAAGGATGATAACAACGAAGAAGCCTTTGTTACGGTGGTAAAGGAAGATGGCACAACGGAGGATGTGGATGTCGTCACCGGTATTTCCAATAAAAAATTCATTGAGATCAAAAAAGGATTAAAAGGGGATGAAACCTTTCAATATTTCCCATCGGATGATGGTGACGATATGATGTTCTATGGATATTGATTATTTCTGATTTGTTTCTATATGAAATTGCCTTTCGGATCTGCTTCCGGTTTTTGATAATTTCCGGAAAGCCGGATCCGAAAGGCTTTCTGTTTTAATGAGACTCATGAGCCTGGCGGTATTTCAGCTTTGTGGCTTCACCACCCCGCAGGTGTCGTTCGGCCTTGTTGACTTCCAGAATTTCTCTGACCCGTAAAGCAATGGCTTCATTGATCTGCGGCAAGCGTTCGGTAAGGTCTTTATGTACTGTTGATTTGCTCACGCCAAAAACCGAGGCGGTCTGACGTACCGTTCCCTTTGATTCCAGCATATAATTGGATATTTCCAGTACTCTCCGTTCAATATAGTCCTGCATGGCAAGACCCCCAAATTTATTTTATATTCCAAATATATGGTGGGACTGCCTCTTTATGCAGGGATCGAAAAAAATCTTTTATCCTCGAACCTGGGAGCGGATTGCGGTAAATGCAGGACGATGCTTAGAACAAAATATTCTACGCCGAGAATAGGAGTATCCAAGTTGATAAAAAATAATTAAAAACTTCGCAAAAATTCTTGACAATATGGGTGCTTGGTGCTTATAATTAAGCTGTAATCAAAATGAGGCGTATTGGGAAATGACAAGAATCTTCTGTTTTCCGGTACATTTGAAGGAGGATATTTAGGATGATTGATCCGACCGCAAAAGAACTTTTGGCTGAAGAGAGTGATGAGTTTAAGACAATCAAGAAGTTGGTGGAGGAAATCTGCGATTTAGGGAAGCTTGAAAAAGTTTACGAGATTTTTGGTGGCTATGTAAATCGTAGCTTTGGCGCAGAAATGATCGGCAAAGATGGTCAGCCCATCGATTATTTTGTACGCAGATATCGTTCCTCTCAGTCCGAACATGACATCGTTGCAGAACATGAACTGATTACCTACTGCATCGAAAAAGGGCTTGATATTGCCGCAGGCCTCACCAGAATGCCCGATGGCAAGACCTACACTAAGATTTATGATGAAAAAAAGGGGAAAGAGTATCCTTGGGCCGTTTACCGTTATCTTTATGGCGAAGATCTCTATGACTGGCTGAACAACAATATGAACCCGAAGGAAGACGCCAGCATGGGTAAGGTTTTGGCGCAGCTTCACAGCTCCGCTTACGGTTTCCAAGGCGGCGAAAAGGAAGAACCCCAGATCTATGAATTCTTGTCGGTTCGCAAGGATCATTTTGCGCATTGTCCCGACGGTCTTCCCATTCCCGAGAGAGATCGTTATTTGCTCCTGTATAAGGATTCTCTCGACTATGTCCTTCAAATGTGCGACAAAGCGAGAAAAGGCATGGAAGATGCTGGCTTCATTGGTAAAGGTATTAAAACCGTTTGCCATTGCGACTACCATTGCGCCAATGTAAAATGGAAGGATCATGAGGTATGCGGTATCTTTGACTTCGATTGGTCCAAGGTTGATTATCGTCTTTTTGATATCAGCTTCTGCCTTGTTTATATTTGTACCGCATGGGAAGCTCTTCAGGATGGGATCCTTCATTTGGATCGCGCCGAATATTTCCTTAAGGCATACAATGATCATACTAAAGCTCTCGGCATTCTTCCCGGCTTTACGGAAGAAGAAAAGAAGGCCTTCCCCTATATGTATCTGGCTGCTACCATTTACCTTTTCAACTGGGCTACGGATTATTTCAACTTCTGGGAAGATTACAATGAATACGAATGGTATTATTACCTTGCTCATATTATGAAAGCAATGCATTTTGCCGAAGATCATCTGGATGATCTTTATGAAATCATTTCCAGAGTCTGAATGATTATGTAAAATAAAACAGGCATTTCCTTTTGGGGAAGTGCCTGTTTTTTGTGGCTAAGATACGTCATTTTCTAGTGTTAACCAATGCAAGCTGGTAAAAGGCAATGGCACCTGCCGTTGCCACATTGAGAGAGTCTACATTGTGAGACATTGGAATTTTTACGGCGTAATCGCTTTGGGTGATGGTCTCTGAGATTAGTCCGTCACCTTCATTTCCGAGCACAATGGCAAGCTTATCTTCCAAGGCCAGTTTGGGGTCAAACAATTCCAGAGTGTCCTCTCTTAAAACCATTGCGGCGGTTTTAAATCCCAGATGGTGCAAACTATCGTGGATGGAGGTTTCCTTTGGCAAATAGGCCCATGGTACCTGAAACACGGTTCCCATGCTGACTCTGGCTGCCCTGCGATTTAAGGGATCGCTTCCTTCTTGGGTTAAAAACACTGCATCGATGTTGAGGGCGGCCGCAGAGCGAAAAATTGCACCGATATTGGTAGGATTCATTACGTTTTCCAGTACAGCAATGCGATGTGCTCCGGTGCATATCTCCTCGGGCTTTGGTATTTTCGGACGTACCATGGTGCAAAGCACACCTCTGGTAAGGTGAAAGCCGGTAAGCTGCTTTAGCAGTTCAGCGCTTCCGGTATAGACCGGGATATCATCGCTGCAGCGGGCAATGATGTCCTTTGCCGTGGTTTCCGTATATTTTCTTTCCATCAGCAGAGAAAGGGGTTGGCAGCCATAATCCATTGCCATGGATATCACAAGGGGACTTTCTGCCACGAATACCGCCCTTTCCGGATGGGCTTTGCTAAAAAGCTGTTTTTCGGTAAGCCGGGCATAAATATCCAGCTCCGGCGCGGAAAAATCAGTAATTTCAATGATATTTGCCATAATGCTTTTCTCGTGATCCTGTTGAAATCGTTGCTTCTATTATACCTGCTCCTGCTTCTGAAATCAACGCTGTTTTTTTATCACAGTTTTGAGATAATCTACGGTTTGGCTATTGCGCTTCTTTGATTTGTGGTAGAATAGAGGCAGCAAGGAGGAGAACTCTATGGAAAAAATACTGGTTATAGAGGATGATTGGGAGTTAAACCGCAGTTTGTGTGCGGGGCTTTCCGGCGGTGGCTACGGTGTTTTCCCTGCTCATACTTTGGCAGAAGGACGTGCTTTGCTTCAAGAGGAATCTTTTTCCCTTGTGTTGCTGGATGTGAATCTTCCCGACGGAGAGGGCTTTTCCCTTTGCAGGGAAATTAAAATTGATAGGGATATCCCGGTATTGTTTCTGACGGCCCGGGATTTGGAATGTGATGTTCTTTACGGTTTGGAGCTGGGAGCAGAGGATTATATTACAAAGCCCTTTTCCCTTAAGGTGCTGCTGAAAAAGATTGAAATGATCCTGTACCGAACCGGAGCCCGGGAAAAGGCTGCTTTTCAGGATGACCATCTGTTTTTTGATCCGGAGCTTGCCCGTATCTCGGTGGCCGGTGTTTCCTGGGATTTGACACCGACGGAGTTTCGCCTGTTGACCACCTTTTTAAAGCATCCGGGACAACTTTTGACCTATGATGTTTTATTGGAGCGGCTTTGGGATTGCGATAGCCGGTTTGTGGATAAGCACACTCTGGCCGTCAATGTGAATCGATTGCGGAAGAAAATAGAAGATGAAACCCATAAATATATTGTGAATGTCTACGGGATGGGATATCAATGGATTGGTTGATGATCATAACGGCGTGTTTTGCCGTGGCTTTTGGAATTACCCTTTACTTTCTTTTACAGAGAAAAAAGGATGAGAAAATGTTTGCCGAGGCGTTGGATCGGGATCTCGACCGGATTTTGGTTGGGCAGCCGCCTTTGGAAGAGGGTATTTTTACGGATTCTTTAGGCGGCAAATGCAGTGAAAAACTGGGGCGTCTTTATCAAACCGCAGTGTATCGTGAAAATCGGTTGCAGCAGGAGCGTACCCGGCTTCAGGAGTTGATTGGCGATATCTCTCATCAAACGAAAATCCCCATTGCCAATATGAAGCTTTATCTGGAATTGCTGGGAGACCGCGTGGATCCCGCCGCAATGCAAATGCTGGAAAGTGCAGCGCATCAATGCGATAAACTGGATTTCCTTTTGCAAAGCATGATCAAGATCTCACGGCTGGAAACCGGTGCGATTTTTATTGTGAAAAGCAGCGAGGATCTGGTGGCGACGATCCGCAGTGCGGTGGCGGCCATTGTTCCTCAGGCAGCTCAAAAGGGCATTTCCCTGATTGCCGCTTGTGGCCCGGGCTTTTTGCTGCCCCATGATCATCGTTGGACCGAAGAAGCAATCTTTAATCTTTTGGATAATGCGGTGAAGTATACTCCCACCGGTGGTGAGATCTGTATTTCTTTGAAAAAAACGGAATTCTTCGCTGTGGTAAGCGTGAAAGACAATGGCAAGGGCATTGCCAAGGAACGTCAGGCAAAAATTTTTGACCGCTTTTACCGGGAGCCGGAGGTTCACGATAAGGATGGCATCGGATTGGGTTTGTTCCTTGTCCGAAAAATTGCCGAGTTGCAGGCAGGATATGTGGAAGTTTGCTCCGAACCGAAACAGGGAACGGATTTTCGCATCTACTTGCCGATATCCTCTCAAAATTGTGAAAATGCTCCTGTTTTTTGAGAGCAGTTTGTGATTCTTTTGATTTATACTTTGGTTAAATCAAAGAAAGGGGATATACCGAATGGATTCTTACATGGTGCAAACAAAAGCTCTAAAAAAATATTATGGATCCGGGGAGCGCTGCGTAAAGGCTTTGGATGGTGTTGATTTTTTGGTAAAGGAAGGGGAGTTTGTCTCTTTGGTTGGGCGCTCCGGCAGCGGTAAAAGTACGTTGCTTCATTTGATTGGCGGCTTGGATGTTCCCACTGCCGGCGAAGTGATCGTTGCCGGTCATGATCTTTCCCGCCTTACCAAGGAGGAATTGACGATTTTTCGCCGTCGTAAGGTTGGCTTCGTCTTTCAAAATTATAATCTGGTTCCGAGCCTGAATGTTTATGAGAATATTACACTTCCGGTGGAATTGGATGGGAAGCCTATTGACGAAAGCTTTGTAGGGGAGATTCTTCGTCTTTTGCATTTGGAAGAAAAGGCCGATGCCCTGCCATCCATGCTCTCCGGCGGGCAACAGCAGCGTGTGGCTATTGCCCGGGCGCTGGCGGCAAAACCGGCGTTGATTCTGGCCGATGAACCAACCGGCAATCTGGATACGATTACCGGCCATGATGTGATGGGCCTTTTGAAAATGGCAGCGGAAAAATATGCGCAGACCGTGGTATTGATTACCCACGATAACGATATTGCGCAGCTGGGGGATCGGATTCTTTGCATTGAAGATGGACGTTTGAAGAAAGCCGGTGAGCTCCATGCTGGCGAATAATAATCACAAGATCATTGGCAAGCTCTCAAAAAGAGCTTTATTGCAAAATCGTGGCTATTACGGTGTTTTGTTGCTGACGGTTCTTTTGGCGGCTTTTATGTTGTTCTCGGTGTTTACGGTGGGCTCATCTTACTTTAAATTGCAAAAGCAGCAAAATTTGAGGTTAAACGGAGCGGATTTTGATGCCATTCTTTACGGTGTTACTGAAACGCAGCGAATGAAGATGGAAGAAGATCCCATTGTTTCGGATTTGGGAATCTTGGCCATTGCCGGTTGGGTAGACTCTACGCCTTTTGACGAAACTCCCAATGTCACTCTGGTTTGGGCTGATGATAATTATTGGCAAAACATGATGAAGCCGATCCGAACGAAGTTTCAGGGGCGATATCCGGAGAATGAGGATGAAGTCCTTGTAACTGAAAAGGTCTTGAACCGTTGCGGTTATTCCGGTTTGAAGCTGGGAGATACCATTACGGTATCCTATGAGGATAACTTTGGCTTTCACGAAAAAAACATGTGTATCGTAGGTATCTGGGATGGCTACGGCTCTTTTTCAAGGGATTCCATTTTTGTTTCCCGATCTTTTTACAATACAACAGGGAAAACCTTTGCCGGTGTGGATTCCGGCCGCTGTGTTATTCGTATCAGTAAACCGTGGATGAGCTCAAAGGAGCAGGAGGATTTTATTGCCGGTCTTGACCTGGGGAAGGCCCAAAGGTTCTTTTTTCTTTCGGATTACAGCTATGCTCTTTTAATGGTTTTTGGCATGATCGGCCTTGCTTTGGTGATCTGTCTTTGTGCCTACCTGCTGATCTTTAATGTACAAAACCTTGCCGTGGATCGCCAGATTCGCAGCTTTGGTTTATTACAGACGGTGGGGATGACCGAAAGGCAAATCAAGGCGATGCTGAAACGGCAGTGGCTTCTTCTCGGAACGGCAGGGACACTTTTGGGGTTGATCGGTGGTGCAGTTTTCTCTTATCTGTTGATTCCTGCAGTTGTCGGCTCCCTTGGGATTCACCGCAAAACCGTTGGCGAGATATCCGCTTCTTTTTCGCCTTGGATGGCGCTGTTGGCGGTGCTGCTCACTTTAGGAACCCTTTGGATCGGCAGCCGTAAGGCTTTGAAAACAGCCTCTATGGTAACACCTTTGGCTGCGATGGGTTATGGCTATCGCCGTACGAAGAAAAACCGGAAAAAACGGGGAAAAGGAAATTTACTCTTCCGATTTTCACGGGAGCAGCTTTCCCGAGACAAAAAGAAAACGGCGGTGGTGATGGTATCCTTGGGTGTGACCTTGTCTGCGTTTCTTTGTTTATCTACCTTGTTGGCAAGCCAAAGTGCCAGAGCGATTGTGGGCAATGCCATGGATTATGATTTGGTGGTGAATAATGATACCCTGGCAAAAGAAAATCATGATCAATGGCAGCCCCTTTTGGATGAGGAACTTGCGGATGAACTTCGCGGGCTTTCCGGTGTAAAAGCAGTATATCCCCTTTATTCCTCGGAAATCACCGTTCCCTGGGAGCCGGAGGTTGCCGATACCTGGATGCGGGAATTTTATGAAACCTGGATGACGGAAACTTATGAAGATGTCTTACCGGAATATAAAAGCGATCCCGAAAATTTTGGTTCCTTTCTTATGGGTGTACCGGATGAGGTCTTCGATGCCTTGAATGCAAAGTTGACAACTCCCATTGACAAGGCTGACTTTCTGGCCGGAAAGACTTGCTTGCTTTATCGTAACGGTTTGGCTTTTGATGATGATGTTTTTCAGGGGAAAACCATTACCGTTGCCCGATATGGTGAGAGTTCTCGGCAAGCTTCTTATGAGATTGCGGGATTTTGTGATGAAAGCTATTTTACCTCACCCCTGATTGGCTGTCCGCCGGTGGTGATCGTTTCCGAAAAGGCCTTAAAACGATTTGACTCTCAACCATACTGCGTGAAGCTTGGCATTTATTATGAAAAGAGCTATGATGCCTCTACGGAGAACTCTCTTCTGAAAATTTTAAACGGTGAAAAATATAAGGAAAATACCTCTTATGATTCGAAATTGGAATCCCTGAAGGAGGTTCAGACGGCCCAGGGACCGATGGCGAAGGTCGGTGCGGGGATCGTTGTTCTACTGGCGCTGATTGCCGTACTGAACTATGTGAACACCGTGATAAGCAATATGCAAAACTGCCGGGAAGAATTTGCGATTTTAGAAAGCATCGGTATGACAGAAAGGCAGCAGTATGAAGTACTACTTCTGGAAGGGCTGTTTTATGGCATCGGAGCGATCCTTTTTACGGCAACCGTCGGTTTGGCCGTCACTTATCTGATTTTTCATTTTATGAATTACCTTCACACCGACTTCTTTGTTCCGATTTTACCGGTCATTGCCATGGCACTGGTTTCTTTGATCTTGTGTATGGTTATTCCGTTAATCGCCGGCAGACAACTGCTTTATCGCGGAACCGTGGTGGAGCGATTGCATCGCCGTGAGTAATGATTACTGCATGTAAAACAAGAGCGTTTCAACTATTTGCTGTTGAAACGCTCTTGTTTATGGTTTATTTATACAATTTTTCGCCGTCCAGGATCATCATTTTTTCTTTATTGGGCTCAATCTCCGGTGTTCTGATTTTTTTATCCCAATCTTCCGGAGAAATTTCTTCAAGATTGTCTATTCCTAGACCTATCTTTTCAGTCAAAAATATGTAATAGGTTTTGTTTAATATGATTAAATCAAATCTGTCAAATCAAAACCATAAACTCTGTGAAAGTCATTGTTTAGTATTTCATTGGCTTTATGGTCTTTTCGCGTCCTAATTATACTTATGTGGTTTTTAAGCAATTCTTTATTGTTTTTGTATCTTTCTGGAAATTCAAGAATCATATTAGCATAGGCAAAGATGCTGTTATCATCAGCGGTGTGTTCTACTGCTTTTGTAAAATATTCTAAAGCCTTTTCTTTATCAATCATTTCTTCTAAAATAATTTTATTGTCCTCGTGTTCGACGATACCTTTAAGATAGAAAAGCCCCAATTTATTGGCGGCCCAATTTTCGTGTTTATTTGCAGCAATTGCCATATAGTGAAGATATTTTTTTAAATGTTCTGCTTGATTATTTCCATCTTTAAAAATCGCCTCTTTTTCCAGATGTGCAATATTGTTATACGCATAAATATAATCTCTGCTTGCGGCTAACTGAAAATAATGGAGTGGATCATTTAATTTGTGTTTTCTGGTAATTTCTTTATTGGCAAATTGGGCAATTAAACCAAGGATATTATAAGCCGGAGTATAATCATTAAGTTCTACTGTTTTTTTTGCATAATTAATGGCAAATTCAACTCTTACATTAGAGTCCAATAAGTCAAGCCGATGAACATTTTTCGCATTTTTTAAGTCAAGTCTTCTTTTATAGTTAAAATAAATATAACTAAGCGACCATAAGGCAAAGGGATTGCATTTCGTTTCGTCAATATTCTCCCAATCATCAACACCTGCGGCTTTGCGATAATATTCAATAGCTTTATTTAAATCTTTTTTAGGGTAAATCCTATTACCGTAGTAATACATATTACCGTATTCACAAAGGGCAAACATGTTACCTTTTTCAGATAATTCCATAATGGCTTTAATACCAGGATTCGAAGTCACTCCGTAACGACAAAGAACATAATTAGAAAACTCTTCTAAATCCTGACGGTATTTAAGTCCAAACGAAAAATTAACAGGTAATGTTTTAACGATGCCTAAATAAATCAAACAATAAATATTATAGTCGATAGTATGCTGGAAATTTGCTGCAGTGCCTCTGCTTGATTTATAATGACTGATCAATTTTTCTTTAATTGCCTTACTATATTTTTTCGTAGGAATATTGCTATTTGAAGTTCGATATAAGCCATATTCCGTAACGTTGTTTACAATATCAATGAGTTTTTCGTTTATAGAAATATACTGCGAAACACTTATATTTTCCAATAGTAATTTAATTTGCCCAATAAAATTATCTTCTTTCAAAACATTTTTAAATGCATCATGGTAGGATTTGTTTGAAAAACAGTCATAATGACTTATCGATGACCAAAGGGTTGCATTACCTTTGTAATAATTGTTTCCGGTTAAGAATTCCATGAATTCGTTACCAGAGCGCATTAAATGTAGCTCTTCTTTTAAATAATAGTAAAGTTGTCCAAGTAAGCCATACATAATAGAAAATCCCCTTTCTTAAGACTATATTGTCCATTCTTGCTATAACCGTGACAGTCTTATGAAAGCTTAGCATAAGTAAACATTGATCGGAGTGAATATCGATATCTACTTTACATTTCACAAAATTGTGGTATCATAAAATTAACGAATCACAAGGGATTGGTGTGTAAATGAAAAAACTGTTAAAAATGGCCATGGAGTTTGTGATGTCCTTGGTTAAAGATACAGGTGTTGGTTATAATATAGAAGATGATGAACCGATGTCGGATTGTAATAGAAATGAAAAAGAAACTACTATTCCGGTTTATTCTTATATTGATAAGTGCAATTATGCATCGGTGCTCTTAAAAGAAAAATTCCACAATTCTTCACTTGCAGAAAAGTTTTCAGGAATCATTGAAGAATGCAAAGAACATGAACAAAAGGTTCAATTGGTTCGAATATTTATCGAAGATTTTGATAAAGTTCCTTTAGCCTTAAATGACCAATTAGAGGAAGACAATTTAGAAATCCAATTTCGAATGGAAAGTTTAGCAGCAGCCCATCTATCCTTTATTGAATCGCTAGTTTCTAAGATCGTGAGAAGGTACTCGAATATAAATGATATTGCTGATTATTTTACACGTGTTGTTTATGCGGAACCATCTTATTTTAATTCGCCTAAGGAAAGAGCTTATGCACTATTTCGTGGAACATGGCTTATTCACGATTTAAGCCGGAATTGCTTAAAAATAAATTGGCATTGGGCGTAATGCATATTCAGTATTTGTGGTTACTTGACTTAGTATAGTCCATATCGAAGATTCTTTACCTTTTGATAAGATTGATTTTGCATTAAGTATATATATTATCAAACAATGTAAAAATGACACAAAAGGAGGAAATTGATCATGTAAAATTAATTTATGTAATATCCAAGACATATAATTGAAAAACTTTAAAGGAGAAGTCAATCATGAGCAAAGACTATTATAAGCAACGTGAAGGTAAGGATAGATACGCCGTATATGGCCCCGATGGATATCGTCATCGTGGCAAGGCCGAATATGGAGATGATGGACATATGACTCGTCTTGATGTTATTTCACCTGTCGCTGGGAATTCAGGATATCACCACCACGAGTGGTGGAACGAGCGCGAAGGGTACGGTCATGATATTAACGAAGATCACTAATACGTGACGAATTAAATTCTAGATTGCCACCTACGACATTTTTGATCAAAGTTATAATACCAGATTTCTTTTAGTTCCACATATCTTAAGGTTACCGTTCCATAGATGATCACTTATCTATGGAACAGTAGCTTTTTTTGTGGAAAAGTTCGAAAAAAGGAAAAGGCGGAATGAATATTAACATCACTTCGCCCTTTTACTATAGTATTTATCGTAATACCTTATAGTCCATTTAATTTTTAATTAAACATCTTTATTGTAAATCCGTGAAAGCTTTTCATCTACGTCAATTTTAACCTCTTCACACTTGCACGTGCAATTATTTCCCGGACACGTGCACCGACCGCTAACGCTTGCAGTGTTTTCAATCATTTTATTTGTTTTCATCAAAAACATAATTCTACCTCCCTTATTATCTATCATAACACGCTTCTATAAAATATTGTAACACTTCTTTTACATAAATGCAATACGTCTTATCAATATTATCTCTAGATCCTGTAATTACTTCTGCCTGCTGCTTACAGCCACCACCACAACAGTAAATAGCCTCGCAATTTAAGCAAAAGTCATTATAAACCGTACTTCTTTTTGACCATGCTTTCGCTTCATCTGTATTAAAAATATCGGTGATATCAATGTTATCTATGTTTCCCACAATATGCTTATCTGTATTACTATCCCCGTGACATATCGTTATATGACCATCAGGCATGACTACAAATTGAGCACATCCAACGGCAGCACAATCACTAAATAAAAACTGTCTGTTTTTTATGCTTGTTATTTGCCTATTTAATCTGCCGTCCTCAATTTTGCTATTTTTAAATTTTTCATACGATTTTATAATATACTCTGCCGTTTTTTTTGAATGATATTCCCATTCAGGATCGTAGTTACAGTAATGGAGCATATTATAAAAAATGCCATTAATGTTTTTATTTTTTATCCAAGTTAATACCTCATCTTGATGTTTTAGAAACTCTTTTGAAATAGTAATTGATAGACCGCACTTCCCTCCAATTGAATTTAAATTGTTAATCCCCATATTGGCTTTCTCGTATGATCCTATATTCCCAAACCTAAATGGACGATTACGGTCATGTAATTCTTTAGTACCGTCAATAGAAACTCCAACATCTATATTATTGTCTTTCAAAAAATGCGCAATTTCTTCATCTAAAAGCGTTCCATTTGATACCATTGACAGTTTTACATCTGCATTAGAATTATGTATCTCGTCAACACATGCTTTTATTGCTTCTAAATTAATTAGTGGTTCTCCACCGTATAGAAATATAAGCGCATCTTTAACACCTTCCTTCTTAACATGTTCACAAAATTTTTTTGTTGCGATTCTCGCTGTCTCTTTCTTCATACTGAATCTTTCGGTTCCATAATTCGGATTATTTTCAAGGAAGCAATATCTACATCGCAAATTGCAATTATTTGTTACTAAAAGATACATCACTTTAAATGCTCTTTTTCTTTTTTCATATGAATTGCGCAGTTCAAGCTCAGCATTATCATCCGTAGTGTAATCATCTACGTATACGCCTATTCTTCTTAAAACGGCCTGCTCATCTTTGCGTACTTTAAAATTCTTTATTTTTTGTACTTCAAATTTATCAGCATATAAAACATTCAGCAACAAATTGTTAAAAACGGCATAACTTCCATTACGTAATTCTTTTATTTTTAAATGTCTTGATAAATACACTTAAGAATCTTCCTCTCTTATAAATATTCAATGTTTTGACATTTATTGCGCATATTTTTATGGTCAAGGCATCCTGATTGATTCATTCATGCAAATTATTTATTTGTGATTTTGGAACTGTTCCCTGTCAAATAGACAGGAAAAAGGACATGAACTTTTCTCTGAACAGATCTGATAATGGCTTAGAAAAAAGGAAGTGATTTTGTATCATTGGAAAGAACATATTAGATTATGTATTATGTATGCTATCTTTATGGATGTTGCAAAATCAAAAATGGCTGGACTATAGTCAAGCAAGTAGGCACATAAAGTTAATAGTATGAAAGACGTTAAGCCTGATTCCAGAAGAGATTTTCTTTTTCGTTAGGTGTTAACATTCCAAGAAAGGGATGAGGCCTTTTGGAATTATAGAAACCCTCAATGTACTCAAAGATGAATAATTTCAAATCGTGCAAAGAGTGATAGGATTTTCTATGAACTTCTTCCTTCTTGAAATATTTCAAGAAATGATTTTATGGGAAAATAAATCCGTTACAATTTTATTAGTATAGATCCAATTAGCTACATAGTTAAGTAAATGGATACACTTTTTAGGTGCAATTTTATGGAAAGGCAGAATTACCCCTGCCTTTCCATGTAGAATTTTTTTTTTTGTTTGGTGTGTAATCATCAAGTGAAGAGTGAGGTTGCTTAGAATTGTGACGATTTTTCTACTCGAAACAACAAAGGTGTAGCTAGTTTTGGCTACAGAAAAATTTGCGTTTGATACTGCATAAAACGCACTTCCTTTTCTTAGTGGTGGAAAAGGCGGATCTTTGTGAATGCCATGACCATGTCGTATTTATCGCAGGTTTCAATGACGTTGTCATCGCGGATAGAACCGCCGGGTTCGGCAATGTATTTTACGCCGCTTTTGTGAGCGCGTTCAATATTGTCGCCGAAGGGGAAGAATGCATCGGAGCCAATGGAAATGTCGTGCATTTTATCGAGCCAGGCCCGTTTTTCCTCCTTGGTAAATACGGCGGGTTTGTTCTTGAAGATTGTCTGCCAAACGCCTTCCTTCAGAACATCTTCGTATTCGTCGCCGATGAATACATCGATGGCATTATCGCGGTTGGGCCGGGCAATGTCATCGACAAATTCCAAATTCATGACCTGAGGAGCCTGACGCAGGAACCAGTTATCGGCTTTGTTCCCGGCAAGGCGGGTACAATGTACGCGGCTTTGCTGGCCGGCACCGATGCCGATGGCCTGTCCGTCGGTGGCATAGCAAACGGAATTGGACTGGGTGTATTTTAAGGTGATGAGGGAGATCATCAGATCCCGTTTGGCTTCTGCCGGGAGATCTTTATTCTTCGTTACGATGTCATTGAAAAGCTCTTCATCAATTTTTAATTCGTTTCTGCCCTGTTCAAAGGTGATGCCGAAAACCTGTTTGCGTTCAATGGGTTCGGGAACGTAATCCGGATCAATGGCGATGATATTGTAGTTGCCTTTTCTCTTGGTTTTGAGGATTGCAAGGGCTTCATCGGTATAGCCGGGAGCGATTACGCCGTCGGAGACTTCCCGAACGATGATGTTGGCTGTGGAAGCATCACAAACATCGGAAAGGGAGATAAAGTCACCATAGGAACTCATACGGTCGGCACCTCTGGCCCGGGCATAGGCACAGGCTAAGGGGGAAAGCTCACCAAGGTCATCGACAAAATAGATTTTCTTTAAAGTGTCGCTTAAGGGCAAACCAACAGCGGCACCGGCAGGGGAAACGTGTTTGAAAGAAGTTGCCGCAGGTAATCCTGTAGCCTTTTTCAGCTCCATAACCAGCTGAATGCCGTTGAGAGCGTCCATAAAGTTGATGTAACCGGGACGGCCGTTTAATACGGTTACCGGCAGTTCTTTGCCTTCAATATAGATGCGGGAAGGTTTTTGGTTGGGGTTGCAGCCATATTTTAATTCTAATTCTTTCATGGGAAATTGCTCCTTATTTTACATGCTTATTGACGATGCGGGTTTCGGTAGTGCCTTCTGCAATATCAATGTAGCGCACAAAGAGAGAAACCTTGTTGTCTTCATTCAGATTTTTCCAGAGCATATCGGTGAAGGTATCAATATCACCTTCGATGGCAACGCGTTTGGGTTCTCCTTCAAAGCTGGGAAGGGGAGAACCGTCTCCGATATAGGTATGGAGAAAATGCCCTTCACCGGCAGCAGCGCCGTAGGCAAAGGTAAAACGGTTGCAGATGGCAGGATCGCCGTGATGTGTTTTCAGAATGGACATTTCATAGCAGAATTTGTTGTCTTTTACGTGGAGTACGCCGGAGATACGTGGTGTGTAATTGGGGGCATCGGGTTCAAATTCTCTGGTTCTCAGAGATTGCTCAAAGGTGCTTCCTTCTTTCATCATGTCGTAGGCCGTATCGGTTTGGTCGCCATTGGTCACAATGGTATCGGTACCCAAAACGCGAACCGGTGCATAGATGATAAGGCTGGGATCCTTTACTTTGCTGGGGTCAAAGGCTTCGGTGCGAATCCCTTCGCCTTCGGTTACAAAGACGCGGTTGCGGCTGTTTTCGCTTCTCCCCATAATGAAATAGGCGGTTACCGCTTTTTTACCGTCGGCAGAGGTACCGATAATGATACCGCGACCGGGGTAAGCATTTCCTTTCAGCTCCTGTTCCGGTGATAACAAATCCATAATCTTTTCTTCCTCCATATATCTTAATGTTTATTGAAAATAAGGATATTTTGATTATATCATAAAAATGCTTTGCTGAAAACCGCATTTCCTGCTTTTTTTGGGATTTCTTACCGTTTTCCCACTGCTTTTTTGCGTTTATCCTGCGTTGCCTTTTTTCGGCCATGGAAAAAGGTTTTTACATGAAGTTTTCCGAAAAGTCATTTTCAAGGTATTTTATTTGTGCTATAATAAAATTGGTAATTTAGAAGATACACCGAAAGGATGATTTCGATGAAAATGAAAAAATTATGGCTCTCTGTTCTTTTATCCTTTGCGCTTTTTACCACGGGTATAAGTGCTTCGGAAATGACGTCTGCTCATATACCTGATCTTGGGGTCACCATTGATCTGCCGGAGGCTTACAGCTATATTTTTACCAGAGAAAATAGTGAGGACGATTCCCTTTTGGAAGAATTTGGTGTTTCCAAAACGGAGTTGTTTGAAAACAAATCCATTTATCTGGACGCTTTTACCGAAAATCAAAACAGTGAGATTATCATAACCATGATGCAGACCGATTGGTCTCAGATGTATTATGATTTTAACTCTTTAAGTACGGAAGAACTTCAGGAATTGGCAGAGTATTGCCTGGCTGAAACTGACGAAGAAAGCGAAGTCGTTTATTCTGAATATGGTGTGTTTGAGGGAAATCGTCAGGCTCAGTTTTTAAAAGCCGTCGGTACTTTTCGACGCGAGGATGCCGAAGGATCTCTGGTGCAGTATGTTACGGTGATCAATGGCAATGCTTACACCGTTACCTTTGATTTTTACGGTACGACGCTTACCGATGCAAAAAGTGATATGACCGATAAAGTCCTTGCTACGATCTCTTTTGAGAATGTGGATGATCAGGCAATGGAAACCAGCTCGGTGTTCTATTTCTCTGTGATTATCATTCTCATTGTCGTTATCGGTCTGTTGATCGCGCTGATCCGCCATCGAAAATATTCGTTGACCGCCGGTGACGGCAACCACGAAGAAAAGGATCCTTCTCAGAAGTAAAAGGGTACGAGTCTATGGAATATCGTGTGAATCCGCGGAATGGAGACCGCCTCTCTGTTTTGGGATACGGATGTATGCGTTTTACGCGGAAAAATGGTGGAATTGACCAGGAAAAAGCCGAGGCAGAAATGCTTCGCGGTTTGGAGCTGGGTATCAATTATTTTGATACGGCATGGCGCTATCCCGGCAACGAAATTGCTGTGGGCAAGTTCTTGGCAAAGGGATATCGCAAGGATGTTTTTCTGGCGACAAAAATGCCCCAGTATCAGCTAAAACGCCCCGAGGATGCCGAAAGATATTTTCAGGAAGAATTGGAACGGTTGCAGACGGATTATATCGATTATTATTTGATGCATATGCTTTCGGATTTTCACTCCTGGGAGCGGATCAAAGCTCTTGGTATTGTAGAATGGATCGAACAGCATAAACAGGACGGCTCCGTCCGTAATATCGGTTTTTCTTACCATGGCGGTACCGAAGGCTTTTTGCAGATCATTGATGACTATGATTGGGATTTTTGCCAGATTCAGTATAACTATATGGATGAACGGGGGCAGGCCGGCGTCGAAGGCCTGAAACGCGCTGCAGAAAAGCAGCTTCCCGTCATTATAATGGAACCGCTGCGCGGCGGAAGATTGGCAGACAAAATTCCCGAGGAAGCCGCAAAGTCTTTTGCCGGGGCAGATTCCCGATATTCGCCGGCTCAATGGGGCTTGCGTTGGCTTTTCGATCAGCCGGAAGTAACGGTGGTTCTCTCGGGTATGAATAGCTTTGAGCAGCTTGAAGAGAATGCCGCTGTCGCTTCCGATACCGCTCCCGGCTCGTTGACTGCGGAAGAACATGAGGTTTTTTCTAGTGTTTGTGAAATTCTCTGTCGGGCCGTAAAGGTTCCCTGTACCGGCTGCGGTTATTGCTTGCCGTGTCCTCATGGCGTGGATATTCCTACTTGTTTCCATTGCTATAATACAAAAGCCGTAGATGGTTGGTTTACGGCGATAAAAGAGTACTATATGTGCACGACAATGAAGGCAAAACCTTCGGCGGCATCGGCCTGTGTGGGCTGTGGAAAGTGTGAAAAAGCCTGTCCTCAACAGCTGACGATCCGTAAATATCTGAAAGAGGTAAAGAGCGCATTAGAGGGGCTGCCTTATCAGGCGGCAAAACGAATAGGGAAACTTATCATGCGCTATTAATGAAAAAAGAGCTGTATGAATGTAAAAAAGATCCGAATGATAACCGTTGCCATGTGTGCCACCTTTTTGCTGAGTGGATGCAGCAGCGGTTGTGATGTGACAAAACAATCAAAAAAAGAGCCGCCGGAAACGGTTTCCGGTGAGAATTATTGCTTTGTGAGTGACTTTGGCTATACCATGGAATACGACCCTGAGGTTTTTTTCGTATTAACCGATGACAGCAGCGATAGCTTTGGCTTGTATAACGAAGATATCGACACAACGCCTTCCGTTGGTATAACGGTGCAGCGAGTCAGCGGATATACGATCAAGGAGTATACCTCGTATCTTACCGACCGTGTGGAAAGCGGCGTTTGGTCTGCAACCGAAGCGTCCTTCGGTGCCGATGGAACAAAAGCAACGACGATATCCTATGATAAAGATACTGACCTGGGGAAGGTCTTTTACGGGGTTACCCTGATCAAAGCCGGAAAAGATATCCTGGTAATGGAAACGGTGACTTATGAGGGGATGCCCGAAGAAATCGCAAATGACATCCAACAGATGCAGGCGACCTTTAAAGTGCAGTAATTCCGGTGTTATACAATTTTAATTATAAATAAAAAGCCCGCGGACAGTGGCATATATGCGTTGTCCGCGGGCTTGTTTTAAGTTCGGATGTTATGAGAGCATCTTTTGGTTTTCATGTCTGAATTTCGGATTTATTTTTGTTAAAAGGGATGCAGTCCCAGATGCTCTATGAGGATCTTGATCCCGAGGATAATTAAAATGGCACCGCCAACGAATTCGGCTTTGGATTTATAGCGTACCCCAAAGACGTTTCCGACTTTGACACCGATAACGGAGATCAAAAAAGTTGTGATGCCGATCAAAGTAATGGCAGGCACGATATGAACTTGTAGGAAGGCAAAGGTCACGCCAATGGCCAGGGCATCGATGCTGGTAGCTACGGCCAGTACAAACATGGTTTTGATTCGGATATCCGCCGTTGTTTCTTCTTCGTCGTCTTTGCCGAGGGCTTCCCGAATCATATTCCCGCCGATCAATACCAGTAAAACGAAGGCGATCCAATGGTCGATGGCTGTGATCTTGGCCTGAAATTGCACGCCGAGAAGGTAGCCGATCAAGGGCATAAGCGCCTGAAATCCGCCGAACCAGAGACCGATGATGATGGCATTTTTTGCCTGAATTTTTGGCATGGCAAGTCCTTTGCAGATGGATACGGCAAAGGCATCCATGGAAAGCCCTATGGCTATCAGCAACAATTCGATGAATGACATATCAAAACTCCTTTTTTATCTTAATTCGAACAGATCTAAAAGCTCCGGCAGGCTCCGGATCGCTTTTTCTTTCTTCTTGAGTGTGCCGTAACCATAGGCGGCATGAATGAAGTCTACGCCGGCGGCAGCTGCGCTCTGGCGGTCTTTCTCCGTGTCCCCCAGGTAGACCGGGGAGCACAGCTTATGTTTGGCTACCATGGTTTTAATGTTTTCCGGTTTATCTTTGCCGGTATCACCGTAGCAAAGGAAATCGGTAAAATATTCGGCTAGTTGATGATATGATAAAAAAGCTTCGATATACCCCTGATCGCAGTTACTGACAATAAACAGAGGAATTCGTTTTTTTAGCTGTTTTAATGTGTTTTCCAATTCCGGGTAGAGGATTCCGCCTTTTTGGGGCAGCAGGTTTGATTCCGCTTTGCCGCAAAGGAGCATCAGTTCCCAGCGTCGGGATTCCGGTAATGAGGGAAAGAGAGCGTCACCGATCTCTTTTGTGTTTAACCCCATGATTTTGCGCACATCGTCTTCTGTAAGCATGGCCGAGACATCGCTTTCCCGGCGGATGCCTTCATTCCAGATTTCTGTGATATTGGTAACGGCATCCCATAGCGTTCCATCCAAATCGAAGATGATGCTATCCCATTTTGTACTCATGGTGTACATAGCCCTTTCTGTAGAATGTATTAAATATAGCATATTTGAGATAAAAAGTATATCCTTTTTTACGAGCAAAACGTTTCGAGTGGGGTGACGCAGGGCTTTTTCCCGACAGGATTTGATTTTTTCTGTGAAAAATCGGAAAATTTTTATTCGCGAAAATGCCTGCTCAGAGCGCTGGCGGCGCTGTTTAGCAGGCATTTTTTGGAAAATTTTCGAAAAAGGGGCTTTTCAAACGAAAAAAAATGTGTATAATAAGATACAAGCCTTTAAGTGAAAAGGATAATAGTAAACGGAGGTTATTGAAATGGCAGTACCGAATATCAGTGCAGAAGACAGAGCAAAAGCCTTGGAAAAGGCGCAAAAGGTTAGAAAAGAACGCGCCGCAATGCGTGAGGAAATGAAATCCGGAAAAATGACATTAGGCGATGTTTTGGCAAGAAGATCGGAAGATGTTGTTGGTGGTATGAGAGTAAAATATGTTCTTGAATCTATGCCCGGGATCGGCAAGGTTCGCGCTAAGGAAATTATGGATCAGATCGGTATCGATGAGAATCGTAAAGTGAAAGGTCTTGGTTCCCGTCAGGAAACTGCTCTGCTGGAAAGATTAAAATAAGCTCCGTATTTAAACCTGAATAATATTTGCCGGGTGCTGTCACCCGGCATTTTTGTGTCCGTTTTTTATCGGCCGAGAGAATATTCAGAGGTAAAAAAGGTATCATTTCCGACCTTGTTTTTTTATGGGCTGTCATATATAATACCTGTCTTTAGGAGTTGAAGCAAAAAACTAGTGCTAAACCATGGATTAGAACCTATGGTTTAGCATTTTTTTAAT
>CAKUYE010000004.1 GCA_934702375.1 uncultured Bacillota bacterium
GTGCCGTCGAAGCAGGACATACCGTTCATGTGGTGGACGTATGTAAAAAGAAGATCAGCGGCTGTCTTGCCTGTGAATACTGCCACACCAAAGGCAATGGAAAGTGCGTCCAAGAGGATGATATGCAAGAGGTCTATCCTCTGTTGGAAGACGCAGAGATGCTCGTGCTGGCCTCTCCCATCTACTACCACAACTTTTCTGGGCAACTCCAATGTGCCATCAACCGTATCTACGCTCTGGACAAGCCGAAAAAGCTGAGAAAGGCAGCTCTGATCATGTCATCTGGCAGCGATCTTGTTTACAGTGGAGCGATTTTTGAATATCAAAACTCTTTCCTGCAATACCTAAATCTTCAAGACTGCGGTATGTTCGCAGCCTATGGTGAAAACAACAAATCCGAAGAACTACTGAACCGTCTGAAAGATGCAGGACGAAATCTGAAAGACTAACGGAGGTTATCACATGGAACAGTTGAATTTAACACAGGAATGGGACAAGGTGTTTCCGAAAAGCGACGAGGTGGATCACAAGAAAGTAACCTTTCATAATCGCTACGGCATCACACTGGCGGCAGATATGTATACGCCAAAGAATGTGGTGGGCAAGCTGCCCGCTATTGCCGTCAGCGGTCCGTTCGGCGCGGTAAAGGAGCAGTCCTCCGGTCTGTATGCGCAGAAAATGGCGGAGCTTGGCTTCTTGACGATTGCCTTCGACCCGTCCTACACCGGCGAGAGCGGCGGTACACCCCGCTATGTCGCTTCGCCGGACATCAACACCGAGGATTTCTGCGCAGCGGTAGACTTCCTCTCCGTACAGGAGACTGTTGACCCGGAGCGCATCGGCATCATCGGTATCTGCGGTTGGGGCGGCATGGCGATCAATGCCGCAGCCATTGACACCCGTATCAAAGCGACCGCTGCTATGACCATGTACGACATGACCCGTGTGAACGCCAACGGCTATTTTGACAGTGAGGATTCTGAGCAGGCACGCTTTGAGAAGAAAAAAGCCATGAATGCACAGCGCACGGAAGATTACAGGAGTGGTACTTATGCATTGGCAGGCGGTGTTGTCGATCCGCTGCCGGAGGACGCACCGCAGTTTGTAAAGGACTATTATGCCTACTACAAAACTCCCCGCGGCTACCATCCCCGCAGCCTGAACTCCAACAACGGCTGGAACGTGACCTCCTCGCTTTCCTTCCTGAATATGCCAATCTTGCAGTACAGCAGCGAGATCCGCTCCGCCGTGCTGCTGGTACACGGAGAAAAGGCGCACTCCCGCTATTTCAGTGAGACAGCGTACAGCAAGCTGACCGGGGACAACAAGGAATTGGTCATTATCTCCGGCGCAAACCACACCGACCTTTACGATCAGATGGACGTGATCCCATTTGAGAAGCTGAAAGCGTTCTTTGAGGAATATCTGAAATGAGACATTCCTTGTCTTTCTGCTTGTTGTCAGTTATGACATTTTTGCTCACAGCTTGTTCCATGCAGTCACCGGAAGCAGATCGATCTGCTGTCGATGCCAGTACAGAGCGTGTATCAAATAATGCAACTCAGTCGGGAGTATCGAAAGAGCCGGATGAACTATCTGCAAAGGAAGAAGAAAACAAGGTAGACAACCCGGAAACAGATGCGCAAGAGCCTGTGCCTGATGGAACAGAAAACCCTATCTCAACGGATGTGCCATCGACTGAAACGCAGCCGGAAAAACCGGAGCCTTCGACAGAGACGGATGCTCCCGTGGCGGAAGAACCACCGGTCGAAAAACCTGCTCAGATGCCGACGCTGATGCTCAGTATTGACGGTACGCCGGTAACCGTTCTATGGGAAGACAATGAGACCGTCAGCGAGTTGCTTACGGCGGCGCAAAACGGTGCGATCGAAGTTTCTGCTTCGCGCTATGGCGGCTTTGAGCAGGTCGGCAGTCTGCCGCAGAGCTTTTCAAGAAACGATGTCCAGACAACGACGCAGCCGGGAGATATCGTTTTATATTCCGGCAATCAGCTTGTCATATTCTTCGGCTCCAATTCGTGGAGCTATACGCGGCTGGGTCACATTGAGGGACTTTCTACTGATGAACTGACCACATTGCTGGACAAAGACATAGCAGTTATTGAAATAAAAAACGGCTAAAATAACAATCGACCATAAGGGCTTGGGATTATCCCAAAATCGCCGCGCGTCCGGACAGCGGCTGTGCTTGCTGTTCTCTCAAATCTTAATATCCGCAGCCGTCAGAGCGCCACGCGGATCTTTCGGGAGCTGGAGTACAGCGGCCTGATTGTTCGGCGCAAGCAGGGCTTGGGCAAGCCCGCCCTCATCACGCTGAATTACCCGGCGGATGCAAAACTCATCACAAAGGAGGGCGAAGATGCACAAGCTTGACCCCATCGAGCGACTGCCGGATGGCACACTCTTTCGCCTGACGCCGGGGCAGCTCCGCAGCGTGCGCGGTCTTGCAAAGCGCTGCTGCAACTTCTTGGATGGCGACTGCCTGCTGCTGGACGGTGTCTGCCCGCAGTACATCTCCCGCAGTCTGCTTTGTCGCTGGTTTCGCCGCGCGGCAATACGATTTCCCTCGCAGCCGCGAAATCGAATTCTATTTGTCTACATAAGCACCACGAAAGGAGCCTTTTCCATGGAAAACATTCTCGCCGTCCCCATCCACCTCAAAATGACGCTGACCGCCAGAGAAGCAGCAGAGTACAGCAACATCGGCATTAACAAGATCGACAGTATGCTCCGCTCGCCCAACTGCCCCTTCGTGTTGTTCGTCGGCACAAAGAAGCTGGTAAAGCGCCGGGAGTTTGAAGAGTACATCAGCCAAAAGCTGGTGATCTGACGGCAAAAGATAATTTGTAAAAACAGCTTGAGAGAAAAGAACCTATCTGCTATAATTATGTTGTTGCAGTAGGCTCTTTTCCCTCTGCGGGAAAGGCGTATGCTATGGGTAAAAACCTGAATGGCAACGAATGTGATAAGGGTATCTACCAAAGAAAGGACGGGTTATATCGCGCACGCTTTGTAGACAAAGCAGGAAAGCGGCACGAAAAATATTTCCAGACGATTCCCGAGGCGCGCAAGCAGAAACCCTTGATAAATCAAGACTTTTTAAGGAGATGTAGAGATATATGAAATTAGGTATCGTGGGGCTACCCAATGTGGGGAAAAGCACCCTTTTTAACTCTTTGACCAAAGCCGGCGCTGAATCGGCAAACTACCCTTTTTGCACCATTGATCCCAATGTTGGGATCGTTACGGTTCCCGATCCTCGAGTAGATCGTTTGGGCGAATTTTATAAAACGAAAAAAGTCACTCATGCGGTGATCGAGTTTGTGGATATTGCCGGACTGGTAAAGGGGGCCTCTAAAGGGGAGGGTCTCGGCAATCAGTTTTTGGCAAATATTCGGGAAGTTGACGCCATTGTGCATGTGGTGCGTTGCTTTGAAGATGATAACATTGTTCATGTGGATGGCAGTATTGACCCGGCCAGAGATATTGAAACGATCAATCTGGAATTGATTTTTTCCGATATTGAGGTGCTGGATCGCCGCATGGTCAAAATGAGTCGTGCGGCCCGAAGTGATAAAACCGTAGCCAAAGAATATGCTTTTTGCGGACGGCTGATGGCCCATCTTCAGGATGGCGAAGTAGCCAAAACTTTGGATATCAATGATGATGAAGCGGCCTGGCTCAGCGAATACAATCTTCTTACCGCAAAACCGGTGATTTATGCCGCTAACGTTTCTGAAGAAGACGCCAAGGACGGCAACGCCTATGTGGAAAGTGTGCGCGAGCTGGTAAAGGATGAAGATGCAGAAGTTTTTGTGGTTTGCGCCGAGATCGAACAGGAGATCTGTGAATTTGATGAAGAGGAAAAGGCAGAGTTTCTTTCCGATCTTGGGCTGGAAGAAAGCGGCCTGGATCGCCTGATTGCTGCCAGCTACAAGCTTTTGGGATTGATCAGCTTCCTTACTGCCGGTGAAGATGAATGCCGTGCCTGGACCATTAAAGAAGGCACAAAAGCTCCCCAGGCTGCCGGTAAGATCCACACTGATTTTGAGCGCGGCTTTATCCGTGCCGAAGTGGTAAACTACAAGGATTTTGATGCTTGCGGCAGCATTGCCGCGGCAAAGGAAAAGGGGCTTGTTCGTTTGGAAGGAAAAGAATATGTGATGGCCGATGGTGATATCACCCTGTTCCGATTCAACGTTTGATCATTCCTGTTTCGGGAGGGAAAAGATGAAAAAGCAGCTGTACTTTATACTTTTTTTAATGACTTGCCTTTTTTGCTGTTGCGGCGGTGCCTATGGAGGCATGGTTTCGGAGCAGCAGGCGGTTTCTCCTTATATCGTGTATGTGACTGCGGGAGATGGGGTGAATCTTAGAGAGAGTCCCGATGTTTCCGGAAAGAAATATCTCAATATTCCTGCCTTTGTCTGCCTGGAGGTTACCGCGGAAACCGATAACGGTTGGGGATACACTTCCTTTGATGGGCAATATGGTTGGATTGCCCTAAGTGAGGTTGGCTCCGATTTCCCTTATTCTACGGCAGATAAGGACGTGGTGGTGTCGGCTCCCGATGGCGGTGTAAACTTCCGCAGTGGTCCTCATGTTTCCTATTCAACGTTGACTGCAATGATCCCCAACGGTACAACGCTCCATGTGACCAGAACGACGGCCAACAATTGGGGCTATACAACCTATAACGGAATCAATGGTTGGATTGCATTAAGTCAGGTTAGCAATATGAAATCCTCACAAAATGTAAATCAGGGCGCTTCCTCGGAAACCGCCGCACCGGTCACCGAACCGGAGGCTGCGCCGACGGATACCGGCGCAGAGACGCCTTCGCCGGAGGAAACTTCTGTAAGCGCCGGACTTTCGCCCCTGATCCTTGTTTTGATTGGCATTATTGTTTCTGCGGTGATTATCGCCGGAGGAGCTATTGCGATCATTATGAAAAAGAAAAATTAACGGGGTACGCCCCGAAAGTGGAGGTATAACTCAATGAGTGAAATCCTTGAAAATGATATTCAGACAACGGAAGCCCCGGCAGAAACCGAAGCACCGGCAGAAGGCGCTGCTCAGGAATCTGTTGTTCCCGCAGTGACCGACCTTGCCAGTGGTTTTGCCGCCCTTTTGGCAAAGGAAGGAGAAGCTGCTCTTGCAAACAATGCCGCCATTACCGCTGTTTTTGCCGATGTTGCGGAGTTGGAGCGGGAAAAACGGTTGTTACAGGTATTTTTGGCCTGTGACGGTCCGAAAACTCTGGCGGCAGCCATGCACAACGATGCTGCCCAAGGAGTTGCTCGGAAAAAGGTCATAGATGATATGACGTATGAATACTGGTTGGCCGAGGATGGCGCAACAATGATTTGCAATGCTTTTATGGCCGCTTTTGGCGGTGAGGCCGTAGAAGAAACCCTTTGTGATCAGGCAAATCGTTATTACAACGGCGATGGAGTTCCTCAGGATAAGGAAAAGGCCGCTGCCCTTTTTGAAGAAGCTGCGTTGGCCGGTGATGTGGTAGCTCAATATACCCTTGGCTATATGCTGGACAAAGGCGACGGTGTGGATAAGGACCGTGTTGCAGCGGTAAAATGGTACGCTATGGCGGCGGAGCAGGGCCATGAAAGCGCCCAAAACCGTCTGGCGATTCTGAATAAAACCCAGGTCGCAGCAACGGAAAAACCGGCCGATGACGGGGAAGCTGCCCCGAAAAAGAAGAAATTTTTTGGCAGATAAAAAGGACATCCGGGGGAGAGTATGTATAAAATCGTAGAAAAGCAAATTCTGAATCCGGAAGTAACGATGATGCGAGTGGATGCGCCATTGATCGCGAAAAAGGTAAAACCGGGACAGTTTATCATTCTTCGAGTGGAAGAAGGCGGTGAGCGGATTCCCCTTACTGTTGCGGACAGTGATCCCGAAAAGGGGCTTGTAACCATTATTTTTCAAATCGTAGGCTATACCACCTATCGTCTTTCCTGTCTTGATGCCGGTGATGAGCTGTTGGACTTTGTTGGCCCCCTGGGAGAAGCTACGGCTTTGAAAGGAATGAAAAAGGCCTGTGTGATTGGGGGCGGTCTCGGCGTTGCCATTGCATATCCTCAGGTTAAAGCACTGCACCGCATGGGTGCGGTTGTGGATGTGATTACCGGCTTTCGCAACAAGGAGCTTGTTATTCTTGAAGATGCTTTCTCAGCGGTATCGGATCGGCTTTTTGTTTGTACCGATGACGGTTCCTACGGTGATAAAGGCTTTGTCTCTCAAAAGCTGGAGGAGTTGCTTGCTGCCGGGGCGGACTATGATGTGGTCATTGCCGTTGGCCCGTTGATGATGATGAAAGCCGTTTGCGATATTACCAGAGATCTCGGTTTGAAAACCATCGTGTCCATGAACTCCATTATGCTGGACGGTACCGGTATGTGTGGTGCCTGCCGCCTTACCGTTGGCGGTGAAACGAAATTTGCCTGTGTGGATGGGCCGGATTTTGACGGTCATCAGGTGGATTTTGCAGAAGCTTTGGCCCGGGGCAGTATGTACCGGGAAGAAGAGCTTGCATCAATGGAGCATCATCACTGCCATCTGTTGGGAGGTAGAAAATGATGGAATATAACAGCTCTCCCGAAAAAGTAAGAATGCCGGAACAGGCTCCGGAAATACGCAATAAAAATTTTAAGGAGGTTGCCCTTGGTTACGACGCCGCCATGGCAAAGGAAGAGGCTGCCCGGTGCTTGAGCTGTAAAAAACAGCCCTGTGTCAGCGGCTGCCCGGTGAATGTCCGAATCCCGGAATTTCTGAACGAAGTGAAAAAGGGCGATTTCCAAAAGGCCTATGATATCATCAAAAGCACCAATGCTTTGCCGGCCATCTGCGGCAGAGTTTGCCCCCAGGAAAATCAATGTGAGGGCAAATGTGTTCGCGGAAAAAAGGGGGAATCCGTAGCCATTGGCCGCCTGGAGCGGTTTTGTGCCGACTATGCCATGGCTCATCCCGAAGGGAATACTTCCCCGGCAGTTGAAAAAAACGGCAAAAAGGTTGCGGTGATCGGCAGCGGCCCCGGCGGGCTTACCGTTGCCGGAGATTTGGTGAAGCTCGGCTATGATGTAACGGTGTTTGAAGCTCTCCATCAGCCCGGCGGGGTGTTGAGCTACGGCATCCCGGAATTTCGGCTGCCCAAAGAGCTTGTAAAACAGGAAATAAAGCTTCTGGAAGCCCAGGGTGTCAAAATTCTTTGTAACATGGTCATTGGCAAGGTGCTGACCCTTGAGGAATTACAACAGGAATATGGCTTTGATGCAGTGTATATCGGCAGCGGTGCCGGTTTACCGAATTTTATGAAGATCCCCGGAGAAAATCTCAATGGCGTATACAGCGCCAATGAGTTTTTGACCCGAACAAATCTGATGCGTGCCTATGATTTTCCCCATACCGATACCCCCATTCATGTAGGAAAGCGTGCTGCCGTTGTCGGCGGCGGCAACGTGGCAATGGATGCCGCCCGCTGTGCCAAACGGCTGGGTGCAGAAGAAACCTATATCGTATATCGTCGGGGAGAAGCGGAAATGCCTGCCCGTCGTGAAGAAATTCACCACGCGAAAGAGGAAGGGATTATCTTTAAGAACCTCAGTAATCCGATCTCCGTGTTGGGCGATGAAAAAGGCAGAGTGAAGGGACTTCAATGCATTGAAATGGAGCTGGGCGAAGCCGATGCCAGCGGCCGTAGACGTCCGGTGCCAAAGCCAAACAGCGAGTACACTTTGGATGTCGATACGGTGATCATTGCCATTGGGAATTCGCCAAATCCTCTCATTTCCAAAACAACCCCGGGGTTGGAAACGAATCCCTGGGGCTGTATCGTGACAGAAGAGGAAACGGGACAAACCTCTTTAGAGAGGGTTTATGCCGGCGGAGATGCCGTTACCGGGGCGGCCACGGTGATCCTTGCTATGGGCGCTGGGAAAAAGGCTGCCGCAGCCATTCACAAAGAACTTTGTAAAAAATAAGATGTTTTGAAATACAGAGAAGGTCACAAAGCCTTTGTTGGCGAATGTGACCTTCCTTTTTTATAACTCTTCCATTTTCTTTGTGATTTGTGTGTATACGTGCCCCAGAGCATAAAACATGGATTCGTAGCGGATAAAATCCCGGGTGTTGCTGTCCCAAAGGCTTCGCAATGCCGGCGGGATTCCCTCCTCGCCTTCCCAGAGTTTGATCTCCAGGGGCAGAAACGGAAACAGCGCAAAGCGAAAGCCGGCATCGCATCCGGAGACGGTGATTCCGCCTAAAGCAGAGCAGACCGCAGAGAATTTTTCCAGATTTGCGGAGAAATGATCGGCATAAGGTTGGTGCAGGGATTGTCCGTTAAAAGCGGTACGATGAAAATAAGCGATATCCACCATATCGCCGCTGAGTCTGCGGAATGGTGTTGGTTCACAGATGGCATCGAGAATGCTCATGCCTTCCTCAAAGGTTACGTGGCGCAGTTCTTTTTGGGAAATATCTTCGATTTTCCCGGTATGGCGGTGAATGCGATAGTTATTGTAAAAGAACGTGATGTAGATGTAGCATTCGTCATTTTTCAGATTTCCTGCGGCAATGATTTCCTGTTGGTCAAAACGGAGAAATTCTTTTTCTGCCCGCAGCAGTGTTTTTTCGTAATTGTTTAATGTCACGGTATTCCCTCCTTGTTTTATCATTGCTATGGTTAATATATCGAAAAATGAGATACTTTGCAAGATGATTTTTTGAGGGCAGCGTTCTTCTATTTTGTAAAAAGAGGATGAAAGGACAATATGGATAATATATTACACATTACGCAAATAATTTCTATTTCTATAATCATGAAAGAGGGATAAAATAAAAATGATAATTTTATAGTACATAATTGCATCGTTTTGTATGGAAGCGTATGTTAAAAGGAAACCGGTTAAATTCCGGTGCTTTACCGCAAGCCGTATTTCAAGAGCCTGCATATCTTAGGGTGAAAGCCGCCATTGTGAAATGAGTTCATGAGAAGGTTGTGTGCAGGTGCGGAAAAGAAGAATCTTTTCTAAATTGATGAGCCGGAAGACTTGATTATGTGAATTTTTGTACGGGAAAAAGACGGCCGTAGAGTCATGGATATGACTTTGCGGTTTTTTTATTTGTCTCCGTCGATCTCAAAGCGAAGATCGTAGGTATATCCTCCGAAAAATCGATTTCTATTTATCATCCGCCGTTTTTTATATGGAATGATTTTTCGGATGCTTGCTCCGGGGCTCGGAGTATCGTTACACCGTCGGCTTAAAATACAAGGAAAGGGAAAAGAGAAAACCATGAATAAGAAACTGATCATTCTTGTCTGTGTATTGCTCAGCATGTTTGCTTTGAGCACCGGTATCCTTGCCGAAACTCCTGCCGCCTGGGACGGCACAACGGACACCACTTGGTACAATAAAACAGACACAACTTTTGAAATCAAAGATGCAAAACAGCTGGCAGGCCTTTCTGCCATTACCAACGGAACGGCTGCCGGCATAGCGAAAGACACTTTTGCCGGTAAAACCGTGACCCTCACTGCGGATATTGACCTTGGCGGCGTAAAGGCCGATAACGGCACCTGGGGCGGAAAAAAATGGACGCCGGTAGGCAGCTTTGCCGGTGTGTTTGATGGTGATGGTCATCATATTTCCAATCTTTATGTTAATGCTGCCAACAATGCCGGGCTTTTCGGTACGGTAAATGGCTCCGGTAAGATTCGGAATTTGAACATCCTTAGCGGTTCGGTGACAGGGAAAGCCTATACCGGCAGTATCGCCGGTTCGGTGGCTCAAAATGCCGTAATTATCAATTGCTCCAACCTGGCTGCTGTTAGCGGAACAAACAATGTTGGCGGTGTGGTTGGCCGCATGGGCTCCAATACCGGATATTTGCTTAACTGCTATAACGGAGGTACGGTCACGGCTTCCTCCTATGGCTGCGGCGGTGTTGTAGGTACATTAAGCTGCAATGGGTTGAATCTGTATAACACCGGCGCCATCTCTACCAGTTATGGCAACGGCCGTGTCGGCGGTATTATCGGTGATATTGGCGGCAATCCGGTAACGGTTGCCAATTGTTACAGCGCTGCACCTTCGATCACCTTGACAGCCAGTAAGGTATTGGTAACGGCTACCGTTGGCGGTATTGCCGGACGTCCTTACCAGAGTTCTTTCCAAAACTTCTACGCCACTTATAAAAATTGCTACTATACTTCCCTTGGAGATAAGGTCTTTGCAATGGGGGGTGAATCTTCCGACCGTGCCGGCAGCGCCAAGGTTGCGGCAGAAGATTTGAAATCCCTTTCTGTGGAATTGGGTGAAGGCTTTGCTGCCGATGAGGCTAATGTCAATAACGGCTATCCCGTATTAAAATGGCAGAATAAAGTTGATGGAAAATACAGCTATGATCCCGACGAAGGCGAGGGGTTGAAGATCGATGCGGAAACCGGCATCTTCGATGCTACAAATGAAGGTTTTTCCGTAAAAATGGATCGGCTTCTTGTCTATACACGCTTGGGCCTCAGTGATTTTACCGTTTCTGCCAAAGTGAAAGGTGAAACCACTGCGCTGAAAAATTTACAGTTAACTCTTTCCGATGACGGAGAAAGCACGGTAGTGACTTTTTCGTTCCTGCCTTTGGCCGCGGAAACCGACGCGGAATATTCTGTGAAGTTCAAAACCGATGATGCGGTCACATTGTTTTTTACGACTCCTGCCAGCGATTGGTGGAACGGTTATGCGGCGGAAAGCTACGATGGCGGTTCCGGTAGTGCAACGGATCCTTACCGCATTGCAACCAAAGAACAGCTTGCTCTGTTTGACTTGTCCACCGATAAATACGATAATAAATATTTTGTGCTTACCACCGATCTTGATATGGGCGGGAAATATTGGAAGGCAAAAAGCTTTAACGGTCATCTTGACGGGAAAGGGCATACGATCCGAAACCTTACGATCAAAGGCTCGGATGTGGCGAATTATGCCGGCTTTATCTCTCAGACCACCGCTCCTGTGGTGACATACCTTCAGAACATCAATTTTGAATCTCCTGTTTTGGATTGCACTGCAAATTATGCCGGGATTCTTGCCGGCTACACCATGGATACCTGCATCGAAAACTGCCATGTGTACAATGGCAAAATAAGCTCTGCCACCAATGTCGGCGGCCTTGTGGGGATGCTCGGTTCCCAAAAGGCCAAGAGCGGTACGGCCTATGTGGAGCGCTGCTCTTTCTCCGGGGATATGGAAGGCACTACCGCTGCGGGTCTGATCTCCAGCGTTTATTTCAGCAATGCGACTCGTGCCGGCTATGTGGAAATCAATGATTGCTATGCTGCCGGTAATGTCACCGCAACGGAATCCGGCTCCGGTTTGATCAAAGCCATTTCCTATATGCAGGGTGTTACCGTGGAGCATTGTTATTCCGCGGCAACGGTGGTTTCCGGGACTCTTGATGATTGCGGCGGCTTGGTCAGCGGTGTATCCTATTCTTCTGCCAAAGCCATTGCCGATAAAGGGCTGGTGTTGAAAAACAATGTTGCCGCCAATCCTTCCATCTCCGATAACGGTGTGAATAATACCTCTACCAAGAGTGGCCGCGTGGTTGCTCAGGCTACCTCCATTATCGAAAACAATAAAGGTATTTTTACGAATAACTATGGTTTGGCTTCCATGAAAGTCAATGGCTCCTTTGTACAGGAGGGCGATGGTCATGGCACCAATGTTACGGCGGAGCAGCTGGCCGATGCCGCTTTTTGGACCGACACCGTTGGCTTTGACCTTTCCGCTAAGGGAACTTGGGTGTGGGATGACGCTGCCAAGCTGCCGGTTCTGAATACGGAAAAACTGGCCAAAGTTGAAATTGCATTTACGGCACAGCCCCAAAATGCCACGGTGTTTAATAATAAGAATGCTGTGTTTGGCGTTGCGGTAAAGGGCGGCACCATGGGTTATACCTATTTGTGGCAGTATAGTGCCGATGGCAAAACCTGGCAGGATGTTGCGGATTCCGATAACGATGCCATTGCCGTTGCAAAGAACAGCCTTTACAGTACGAATCAAATGAAGTTCCGCTGCATCGTTACGGACAGCACCGGGAATCAGGCAATTTCCGACAATGCCGTATTGACTGTAGTGAATGCAAAATACACTTCGGATCAGGCGGTTTCTGCATTGGCCGCTTACTACAATGCAAAAGAAAATCTGACCTTTGCCGGGGAAGCTTTTGCCGCCGGCGCCGTTGGTGTGGATGTATCTGCCAAGACTCTGGATGTTGCCACCTACTACGGATATTTTGCACAAAAGATTTCTACCAGCAAGCTGGATCGCGAAGCCCAGCTTTATCTGGATGCCTTTGCTTTGGGAACGGATCTGAACGAGTACAGCGTTACCGGGAAAGGCCTGCCCTATCAGGAAGATATGATTGAGTATTTGCTCAATTGCCAGCAGGATAACGGCCGCTGCTGCATTACCGGTTCCGGCTATTACAGCTATGGCACCGATCCCATGAGTTTTGCCGTTTTGGATATGTATTTTGCCGGCGGTTCTCAATGGGGCAATGAAACCGAAGGAACCCAAAAGGGCCGCGACGGCGCGATCCGGTATCTCCTCAGCTGCCTTGCCGATGCTTCCGGCAGCGGGAAATATTATAATGAATCCGGTCTTACCGAGGACAGCTCTGCCTATTACGACCAATGTGCCCAGGCAGAATATGTTTTGGCTTTGAGCCGCGTTGCCGATGACCCTGTTTACGGTGAAGAGGTAAAAGATGCCATTGCCGGTGTTTTGCAGACTCTGGAAAATACCTATGATTCCGATCAGGTTCTTTACACCAGAACGGCTGCTTACTATGTCTCTGCCTTTATTGCCGGCGCCGATGTTACCGACAGCAAGGTGAAAGCAAATCATTATCTTGCTTTGGCGGAAGATATTGTAGAAAACGATCTTTTCACTGCGGTTTGTGCCGATGGCTCCTATAGTGAAATGGTCCATGCTGCCGGAATGTCCGGAGATAGCGAAGCCACCGTTGCCGTTATGATGGCGTTGGGTGATTTCAGCCGCGAACAGGCCATTGTCACAACGTATCGTTATGATATCCCGGAAAATAATGCTGCGGTCAAGGATCTGGAAAAGATCTCTCTTCCCAATCCTGTTCTTGGCGATCTTTCGTTGGTTACCTCCGGCCGTCTGGGCTCGGTGATCACTTGGGAAAGCGATAATAAAAACGCAATTGACCCTGTAACCGGTAAAGTTAACCGCAGCGGCAAAGATGTTGTTGTAACTCTCACGGCTACCGCAGTAAAAGGCAATGCCTCGGCAGAACGGATATTTAACCTTACGGTAAAAGCCGATGCTGATGCCGATACCGATGCCGTTGACGGTGTTCTTGCCGCTTTGGATATTCCGTCGGAAGTGATCTCGGATATTACAATCCCCGGTTCTTCGGATGCTTCCGTTGCTTTAACCTGGGAAACCAGTAATGCTGCCGCCTTGGCGGCAGATGGTACGGTGGTGCGCCCGGAAAAAGGCGCTGCCGATGCCGAAGCCGTGCTTACCGCCACGGCCGCAAAGGGCAATGTTGTTAAAACAAAGACGTTCCATGTCAAAATCATTGCTCAAACCGAAGATGTTTTAAGTGAAGCCTATTACCAAACCCGAACCCATTGGCTTGCAACCAAGGAACTCAATGGTTATTGGGAAATATGGTCGGCCTATGCGGTATTGGGAGATGTTATTGCCGACCCTGCCAATGGCTACAGTTTTACCTTGCCTCGTCCCGAAAGTACCTGGATCGGTACGCAAAAAGGCTCCATGGTTTTGGCCATTGCCATGATGGGAGAAAACCCCTACAACTATAACGGCAAAAACTGGGTGGAATTCCTCCACGAAGATTATGGCGGCACCTATGCTTCTCCTCTCTTCTCTCAGCTGAGTATGGAAGCGGTAGGCGCAGATCCCAAAGTCTATACGAAATATGCGCCTACTTCCGGGAGTGCCATTGCTTTGTCGAAGGATCTTTCTCAGGGGATCGACGTTGCCGGATGGAACGGTGTTCTCCTTTCGGAATATGCCGACGAAGCCGCAGCGGATCTTGCCGCAAAGGACTATATTGCCTATATGAAGGGGCTTAATATCAGCGGTGACGGTAACTTTACCGGCAGCAACTATATCTCCACGGCTTGTGCCGTTATGGGGCTTTCTGCCTTGTATGGCGCCGGATATGATTGTGACCCCACTTCGGATCAGTGGGTGAACAAAGTGACGGGCAAGAGCATCATCGATGTTGTATACAACAACTCCTTTGGAGAAAAGGAAACCATTCCTGGATATGCTGCGCAATCCCAGGTTGCTCTTTGCGATCTTTATAACATCAAATACAACCACGGAAAACCCACCTGGCTTTCCTTCCGTATCAACAAGGAAAAGCTGGATGCTCAAATGAAAAAGGCCAATGCCATTCTTGCCGAAGCATCGAATTATGAAGGAGATTCGGTAAAGGCGGTAAAGGATGCTTTAAAAGCAGCAGAAGGCATCAGTGACGCCCGTTTGAACACCGAACCTGCGGATTATGGTGAAGAATACTATGCTCTGTACGATGCCGTTCGCCATGCTAAGGTCCTTGGTCAGGGTGCTTTGGATCAGGAAGCTGCCGATAAGGTAACTGCTCTGATCAATGCTTTGAAGGATGAAATAACATTGGCAGATAAAGATGCCGTAGCCGCTGCCCGCGCTGCTTATAACAGACTTACCGCAGATCAGAAAGGACTGGTTGCCGAAGATGCTGTGGCAAAACTGAATGCAGCGGAAACCGACCTTGTCCATATGGAAGCTGCCGCCGCAGTTACCGATATCATTCAGAATTTGAACGACACGATCACCCTTGGGGATCAGTCTGCGGTAGCTGCTGCCCGTGCCGCCTATGATAAGCTGACGGCGGAACAAAAAGCTCTTGTAACGAACTTGGATAAATTGACCAATGCCGAAAATACCATCAAAGAGCTTCTTGCCAAAGACAATGGCAAGGTTAAGGATATGGTGGATGTGGCTCCCGGGACATGGTACTATGATGATGTTGCCTATGTATTGGATAACAATATCTTTAAGGGCACCGGTGCCACGACCTTTGGTCCGGATCAGCCCATGACCCGCGCCATGTTTGTTACCGTTCTCGGCCGCAATGCCGGTGTGGAGGACTCTACCCCCAGCTATCCGGCAAGCTATACCTTTGATGATGTAAATTCCAATGAATACTATGCCGCCCATGTAAAATGGGCTGTGGAAAAGGGCATTACCGTTGGCGTAAGCAAAACGGAGTTTGCCCCCAATGCCCGGATCAGCCGTCAGGACATGGCTACCATGATGCTGCGCTATGCCAAAGCCATGAACATTTCCCTGCCGGAAATGGATGGCACTCCTTTTGGGGATGACGGAGAAATTGCCGTTTATGCCCGGGAGGGTATTTACAAGCTGAAAGCTGCCGGTATTTTGAAGGGCAAGGATGATACAAACTTTGACCCCAAAGGCAGCACCACCAGAGCCCAGGTGGCAGCGGTGCTTCACCGTTTTCTTACCTATGATGGCAGCGACAACGGGAAGATTGACGATACCGACGCGGTAATTGTGGATATTGAAAAATTCACCCTGGGTCAGGGTTTTGTGATGGAACCTACGGTAGTGAAGCTTCAGTCCGGTGATACCGCAGCTACGGTCCTCCAGCGTGTTGCTGCGGAAAAAGGACTGGAGCTGGATTGCCAGGCTACCGGCAACGGATTTTACCTTGCCGGGATCCGTGATCATGAAACCGGAGATGCCGCGATTCCCGGGTATATCCGGAATGCCATTGAGGAAAACGGCGGCGTTCTCGGCGGCCGTGCCGAAGGAGACTGGCTGCGCCAGTTTGACTACACCTCTTACTCCGGTTGGATGATTTGGGTAAACCATTTTGAAATCGAAGTTTCTGCCGGAGATTATGCCGTTAAGTCCGGAGATGTGATCCGTTGGCAGTTCTCCGTTTTTGGCCAGGGCCGTGATTTTGGCTCCGATAAGCTGGGGGCACCCTATGTATCTGTGGCCAATAAGGACGCTCTGGTAAAAGCCATGGCCGTTGCCGGCAAGGCACAAAAGGCCGGTCAGGCTTATGCCGATGCTGTGGCGGTGATGGAAAAAATGGATGCCACGCAAAGTGAAGTAGATGCCGCAGTGAAAGCATTGAATCGCTAAATACAACAGGCATATTGCACGTATCTCAAAGGATGCGGCAATATGCCTGTTTTTAATTGCTTTTCTAACTTTTGATGATGAAATTAAATTTTATAAAAAATTCAAATTAATCCTTGTAAAAAAGGAAAAAGTGTGATATATTTAAATCGTCGCAGAATATTCTGCGGCCGGAGGAAATTTTGATAATAAAATAACATGCGGCATCTGCGAAAATGCGCCAACACTTTCGCAGTAAGCTCGGGTACCACACACCCAAAGCCAAGAGCGTAAAGGCTCATACCGCACTCATTTATTATACGTGAATTGCCTGTTTTTTGCAAGCTATTTTCGCATAGAAATAAATGGGTGAGGTCGGTTTGCATTATCCCCTTGCGATAACGTTATGATTATCATAGAGGTGCTGTGTACCCTTTTTCAGGGCGCAGCACCTTTTTTGTTTCCTCCGTATTTTAAAAATTTCCGGAAAGTGAGGAAAAAACAATGAATCAATGTAATAAGTTTGGAAGGAAGCTGCGGATTCTCTCCCTGTGCTTTATCCTTTTGGCGGCAGTAACCGTTTTTGCCGTAACCCCCTTTGCTTTCGCCGAGGATCAAACGGTATCGGATGAAACCGCAGCAGAGGAAGGCGCCGCAGGGATTCTGGAGGAAGAACCCTTCATTCCCCCGGCATCCTTTACCAACGTAGCCCCCTTTGGCGACCCGGTTCAGGGTACTGCCCCGGCCTACGCCGTGCAGGCGGCCAATGACGGAGCGGAAACCGATGACGGTATGGTACTTTCCAAAACCGCCACCGCCAATGACGATGGCTCCTATACCATTCAAATGGAAGCCTACGCCACCGGGGAAAAGGTTATCTCCGAAGTATCAGAAGATATCCCCACCGATATCGTGCTGGTACTGGACCAGTCCGGGTCGATGGCCGAGTCTTTTGCCAGTGTTACTGCGGATACTTGGATTTCTAATGGATTTCGTAGAAACAGTGATAATTATAACAATCGAAGTAATTTATGGTATCAGCTTTCCGATGGCAGTTATGTTCAAGTAACTATGGAAAGACAGTGGAACAATGGTTCCTATACCTATACCTATACTGATGCTGATGGTCAGACGGTCACAAATACTTCAAACGGACAATATACGGTATTTGATGAAGTTCGGTTCTATAAAAGAATTAGCAGCAATAGCCAAATCAATAAGTTAGATGCTTTGAAAAGTGCGGTGACCAATTTTTCTAATGAAGTAGCGATCAAGGCAAACGGCGAAGATGGTGTTGCTGGTACTTCTGATGATATTCATCATAGAGTTGCAATTGTTGGGTTTTCTTCAAAAGATTATAATAATACTGAGCTTTTAACCGGGAACACTATTACTCGAGGAAATAGTTATAAAGGGATAACCGCAAACAATTCCCAATATTTCCCAACAGGGTATGCTCAAAATGGCCCTAATTATTACGGCAATGTTGGAATAACTTCTCAACAATATAAAAATGCGCTTTTAGATATGGCTTCTGAGAATGCTTATGCGGGGGTTATTACTGGTATTGATTCGCTTACTGCTTATGGTGGAACGCAAACACAAGCGGGTATTGATATGGCAAATCAAATTTTCGCGAATAATCCGTTAGAACCCGGGGAGAAACGCAATCGCGTTATTGTTGTTTTCACTGATGGTGTGCCTGGTAACTATGGCTACGATTCTGAAGTAGCCAGTAATGCGATTACTAATGCCAATATTTCAAAAAATACTTACGGTGCTACAGTTTACACGGTGGGTATTTTCTCCGGCGCTGATGCTAAGAGTGAAGGTGATCAGTATAGTGATAATGATACGCAGAAAGCTAACTGGTTTATGCAGCAGGTATCTTCTAATAATGGAACTCCGCAATCCCCCAGTTACTATCTTTCCGCTGAGAATGCGGATGATTTGAATAAAATCTTCCAGCAAATATCCAGCAATGTGGAAACCGGCGGTACTAGCTCTACTTTGACCAGCGAGAGCGTAGTAAAGGATGTGATTTCTCCTTATTTTACTTTGCCGAACGGGGCATCTGAAAATGATATCACGTTAGAAACGTATACCTGCACCGGTAAGAACGGCTCTGACTACACTTGGAGTAAAAACGCTGATGCGATGGGCGCGAAAGCAACCATTTCCGGCGATCAGGTAAGTGTTACCGGCTTTAACTTCTCCGAGAACTATGTTGGTACCGTCACCGAGAACGGCGATATCTCCTATCGCGGTCATAAGCTGGTAATCTCCTTTAAAGTCTCACCGAAGAAGGGCTTCCTCGGCGGCAACAATGTGCCCACCAATGCCAATGCCGGCATTTATGCCAAAGAGGGCGATGCGAACGCAGTAAAAACCTTTGAAGTACCCACCGTCAACGTGCCTATTCCGAAAATCACTGTCACCGCTGCGGACAAAAATGTGTATTTGCTTCAAAATCCTACCGACGACCAATTAAGAGCCGGTATGACCGTAAAATGCGGTAATGTGGATATTACCGACCCGAGTACACTTGAGGAGTGGCAAAAGGAATTTGTGACGATCGACACTCCGTCGGTAAGTAAAAGCGATGGTTTCAATGCGACTGCCGATGGAACCTATACGATCACCGCAAGTGTTTCGCCTAAGGATGATGGTAGCGAAGAAGCAGAATCCGGCACTGGTACCGCAAATATCAACGTATTCAATCCGGAAGTTACCTTCAAAGACAGCCAGATTTATCTTGGGCAGACTGTTGAAAATTACGATGTTAATTTAGCAGATGTCCAATGGAAACATGGAGATACAATTGCTGATTCTACCAATATGGGTGGCGCTAGCGCTCCGGAACTGACCTATTCATACAATCCCACTCCCAACGGATTTAAAAAGGATACCGGCGTAAAAGTAACTGGTGTGACAATCAACAACACTTCGGTTATAAATCATGTAACCTTTAGTCATGATGCATGTGATGAGCTTGAAAGCAATTGCCAATTTGGTAAAGAAGGCTTTACCCTTAACGATTGCAACTTCATCGTCCACGTAAAAGGCTTTGATCTGATGATCCAAAAACAAGGTGCACAATCTATTGACGAAAACCAGTCCTTCATCTTCAATGTGGAAAAATTGGAAGGTGATAAGTGGGTTTTGGTAACCCAAGCTGTGGTTCTCGGCAACAGCTATGTTACCATCACAGAGCTTCCCATCGGTACTTACCGAGTAGTTGAAGATCAGAACTGGAGCTGGCGGTATAAACTAACCAATATTACCGGAGATGGCCAGCTTATTGAAGGAGTTTCCTCTTTCCCTGATCAGGTTACCTTTACCGGAGACGATGACGTATTCTCCAAATCCTTGACCTTCACCAATGAACGAACCAAAACCAAATGGCTCAACGGCAGCGCCTTCTGTCAGAACTATTGGACAAAAGGCGAAGATGGTAATTGGAAAGTAGAAAAGCACACTTTCCCCAATCAGAAGAAAGACACCCAAAACAACTAAAAAGCCACAGAAACGCAAAACCCCGAAGCTTCGCTCCGGGGTTTTGTGTTATGGGCAAAAGCATATAATTATTCTCCTTGCGTATTGATAAAAAACTTTATTTTTGATACAATAATAGCTATAAAATCGGCATACATTTATCAAAAGAGGTGAAATTGATGCAATACGTGTTGTTAAAAACGGTATATCACAAAGATCGTGCAAAATATCGGGCCTTGTATGAAAAGCGCTTTCCGGGAGAAGAAACGGTTCACCTGCCGATCACCATCGGAGAAAGCCCCGCGTTCTATTGCATCACCGGGGAGCTGCTGGATATTGTTTACGATATCGCAATGCTGAATACGCGTATCTTTCAAATTGATGCGGAGCTGCCTCCCATCGCCCGGGAGCAGTTTATCAGCTCCTGTTTGATCAATGAGGTTGCCATGACCAATCGCATCGAAGGGATTCACAGCTCCCGAAAGGAAATCGGTGAGCTTTTAGAGGGTATTCGGGGCACGAAAAACGAAGATACCTTGCTGGGGCTGATCCTCAAATACGGCCGCCTTATCAGCGGTGACCATGACCGAATCCAATGCTGCCGGGATATCAGAAATCTTTTTGATGATCTTGTCGCCAAGGAGGTAGCAGGGGAAAACCCGAACGAAATGCCGGACGGCGCCATTTTCCGCAAGGATTCCGTCAGCATTTACACCGAGAGCCAAAAGGAAATTCATGTGGGGCTGTACCCCGAGGAAAAAATCATTGCCGCCATGGAAACGGCCATCGGCATTTTAAACGATCAGAGCCAAAATAAGCTGATCCGCATTGCGCTGTTTCACTATTTATTTGGCTATATCCACCCCTTTTACAACGGAAATGGCCGTGTAAACCGTTTTATCAGCAGTGCCCAGCTTGCCCAGGAATTAACGCCCTATATATGCTTTCAGCTATCCCAAACCATAAAGAACAATACCAAGAAGTATTACGATGCCTTTCAGTTTTGCAACCATCCCTTGAATAAAGGTGATCTGACCCCTTTTCTGATTATGTTCCTAAAGCTGGTAAAGGGGGCTGCCATGGAAATTAAGGAGAGTTTGGAGCAAAAATACGGCGATCTCAAGCATTACAGTCTCGCCCTTCAGGAGCTTCCCCTCGGAAAGCAGGAAGCCGTGTTTTTAAGCGTGGTGATCCAGGCTACATTGTTTTCCTCTGACGGAAGAGGCATCACAAACAAGGAATTGATGGAGCATCTCTCCATTTCCAGAACAACGATTTCTCACCGGGTGGAACGAATCCGCAGCCTTGGCGAGTATATCCTTACGGACTACTCCGGGAAGGTGAAATATTACAAAGCCAATTTAGAGCTTTTGGATCAAGCCCTTTCCTAAAGGACAAAGGGAAAATGGAGGAAAGCTCCGCATAAAAAAGTGCCTCAGAGCATTTGTGTTGCTCTGAGGCGTTGGTTTTTTATAGTTCTATGATACCTTCGTAGTCTTTTTTGGCATCGCCGGTCATGAATACGCCTTCGTCGGTGTAGCGAATGACCAGATCGCCACCTTTGAGTTTTACGGTGATATCGGTATCTTTTTTGCAATAGCCGTTGAGAACGGCGGCCACTGCCGCAGCACAGGCGCCGCTGCCGCAGGACATCGTTTCGCCGCTGCCGCGTTCCCAAACCCGCATCCGCAGTTTATTTCTGCCGAGAACGGAAACAAACTCGGTGTTCACCCGTTCCGGGAAGATGGCTGCATGTTCAAAATCCGGGCCGATACGGCGGAGATCCAGGCTGTGGATATCGTCAAGGAATACCACGCAATGGGGGTTGCCCATGGAAAGGCAGGTTACATCGTACTTTTTGCCGCCGATCTCGGTGGTTTGGCCGATAATCACGCCATCCTTTTCCGGCTTTAATATGGTGGGTACGGCAATGGGATCAAGGAGCGCCGGGCCCATATCTACGGTAACGCTGTCTACCTCGCCGTCTCTGTCGGGATAGAGCCAGACCTTTTTGGGGCCGCCACCGGTTTCAATGATCATTTCCTTTTTGGGTACGATATTGTTTTCGTAGAGATATTTTGCCACGCAGCGCAGGGCGTTACCGCAAATGATCCCTTCGGTACCGTCGGCATTGTACTGGGTCATTTTGGCGTCACAGGTTTCGGAGCGTTCCATCAGGATGATGCCGTCGGAGCCGATGCCGGTGTGGCGGTTGGCCAAAGCCACAGCCACGGATTCCGGAGCGGAAAGCTCCTGAGCAAAGCAATCGAAATAGATGTAGTCGTTATTGCAGGCCCGCATTTTCAGGAAAGGAACCTTTGTCCGCTCCCGGCGCAGGGCATTGATGTTTACCAGCTCCATGGTTTGCTGGGAATAGCGGCTGTTTAAGCTGTCGATGAGGGCATTTGCTGTGTCCATGGAGGTAAGGCAGGGAATGGCCCTTTCTACGGCCTTGCGGCGGATTTTTACGCTGTCTCTGGCAGGGAGACGTCCCTTTTTGGAGGTGGAGATGACGTATTGGATTTTTCCGCTTTCCAGCAGCTCCATCAGGCCGTCGCCTTCGCTGATTTTAGGAACGGTGGTTACATCCATCCCGGCGTTGAACAATGCCCGGGCTGTGCCCTTGGTGGCATAGAGGGTAAAGCCGCTTTCGTAGAATTTTCTGGCGGTGTCCACCATTTCCCCTTTGTCGCTGTTGCGGACGGTGATGAAAACGCCGCCGCCTTTTTCCATGCGATAGTTCGCCGCGACCAGGCCTTTATAGAGGGCTTCCATCAGGGTGCGGCCGATGCCGAGAACTTCCCCGGTGGATTTCATTTCCGGCCCAAGCTGGGTATCGAGACCGGAAAGCTTTTCAAAGGAGAATACCGGTACTTTTACGGCAAAGTAGGGTACCGAGCGGTAAAGGCCGGTGCCGTAGCCCATATCCTTGAGCTTTTCTCCCAGCATGGCCCGGGTGGCGATATCCACCACCGGCAAGCCCGTGACCTTGGAAATGTAAGGCACGGTACGGGAGGACCGGGGGTTGGCTTCGATAACGTAGATTTCATTGGCGTAGATTACGTATTGGATATTCAAAAGCCCCATGGTTTTCAGGCTCTTGGCAATCTTTTCCGAGGCGGCAATGAGCTTTTCCGTCAGAGGTCCGGTAAGGTTAAAGGCGGGATATGCCGCAATGGAATCCCCGGAGTGCACCCCGGCCCGTTCGATATGCTCCATGATGCCGGGGATCAGGATATCCTCGCCATCGGAAATGATATCAACTTCTACTTCAACGCCCATGAGGTAGGCGTCGATGAGTACGGGGTTTTCAATGCCCTGGGCGAGAATGATGCCCATATATTCTTCGATATCTTCATCGTTAAAGGCAATGATCATGTTTTGGCCCCCCAATACGTAGGAGGGACGGAGCAGCACCGGATAGCCCAGGCGCTCTGCAGCGGCAATGGCTTCCTTGGCGGTCATCACCGTTTCCCCTTTGGGGCGTTTGATGCCGTGCTCTTCCAGAATTTCATCAAAGCGTTCTCTGTCTTCGGCAATGTCAATGCTGTCGGCCTGGGTGCCGAGGATATGTTCTCCCCGGGCATCGAGGTATTTTGTCAGCTTAATGGCAGTTTGTCCGCCAAAGGCCACTACCACGCCATCGGGTTTTTCCGTGTCGAGGATATAGCCGACATCCTCCGGTGTAAGGGCTTCAAAATAGAGGCGGTCGGCGGTGTTGAAGTCGGTGGAAACGGTTTCCGGGTTGTTATTGACCAGCACCACTTCGTAGCCGGCTTCCTTCAGCGTCCATACGCAGTGAACCGAGGCATAGTCAAACTCAATGCCCTGACCGATGCGGATGGGGCCGGAGCCGAAAACAACGATGCGCTTTTTGCCGGTAGCGTGTTCGGCAATGAATTCTTCGGCTTCGTTTTCTTCATCGAAGGTGCTGTAAAAGTAGGGGGTCTCTGCGGCAAATTCCCCGGCGCAGGTATCCACCATTTTATAAACGGCTCTGGCCGGTGCGGCAATCTTTTGACCGGAAAGGGCTTCGATGGTTTCATCTAGGAAGCCGTATTTCTTTGCCGCCCTATAGAGGCTTTCCGTTAATTCTTCTTTTTTCAGAGCCTGTTCCATGTCGGCCAGATTTTTCAGCTTGGCAAGGAACCAGAGGTCGATTTGATTCCATTGATGAATCGTTTCCAGAGAGGTTCCCCGTTTGATGGCTTCGTAAACGGCGAAGATTCTTTCATCGGTAGGCTCTGTGGCCATGGCTTGTAAGGCGTCATCGTCCAGTTCCTCTATTTTCGCCATGGTAAGGGTTTTTTGGCCGATTTCCGCGCCGCGAATGGATTTCATCAAGGCTTGCTCAAAACCGGGAGCAATGGCCATGACTTCCCCTGTGGCCTTCATCTGAGTGCCCAGGGTGCGCTTGGCATAAACGAATTTATCAAAGGGCCAGCGGGGCATTTTTACTACGGTGTAGTCCAGAGTCGGCTCAAAGGATGCATAGGTTTGGCCGGTGATCTCATTTTTGATTTCATCGAGGTGATAGCCGATGGCAATGAGAGCCGCCGTTCTGGCAATGGGGTAGCCGGTGGCTTTACTTGCCAAGGCCGAAGAACGGGACACACGGGGGTTTACTTCGATCACGGCGTATTCAAAGGAGGTCGGGTGCAGGGCAAACTGGCAGTTGCAACCGCCGTTGACACCGAGGGCCGAAACGATTTTTAAGGAAGCGCTACGGAGCATCTGGTATTCCTTATCGGAAAGGGTCAGCGCCGGTGCCACAACGATGGAATCCCCGGTGTGAACCCCAACGGGGTCAAGGTTTTCCATGGAGCAGATGGTCACCACGTTATCGGCTTCGTCCCGCATGACTTCAAACTCGATTTCCTTCCAACCGGCTACAGAGCGTTCGATCAGCACCTGGTGGATGGGGGAGGTACGCAGGCCGTTTTCGGCAATTTCTTCCAGCTCGGCTTTGTCCTTTGCCATGCCGCCGCCGCTGCCGCCTAAGGTAAAGGCCGGGCGAACGATCACGGGATAGCCGATCTCATCGGCAAAGCGCAGAGCTGCGGCAACGTCGTTTACCACGAGGGAGGGGATCACCGGCTGGCCGATGGATTCCATGCAATCTTTAAAGCTTTGGCGATCCTCGGCTTTGTCGATGGTTTCCAGGTCGGCTCCGAGCATGGTAACGTTTTCTTCTTCAAAAAAGCCTTCCTTGGCCAGCTGCATCCCAAGGGTAAGGCCCATCTGACCGCCTAACGCCGAGAGAAAGCCCTGAGGCTTTTCTTTTTTGATGATACGTTTTACCACATCGGTGGTGAGAGGTTCGATATAGATCTTATCGGCCATCACATTGTCGGTCATGATGGTGGCGGGATTGGGGTTGATGAGTACGACCTCCAGCCCCTTTTCTTTTAAGGCCCGGCAGGCCTGGGTGCCGGCGTAGTCGAATTCCGCGGCCTGGCCGATAACGATGGGGCCGCTGCCGATGACCAGAACTTTTTTGATATCAGGATTTTGCGGCATGATTATTTACCCCCTTTCACTGTGGCGATCATATGCAGAAAATCATCGAAGAGGAATGCCGAGTCCTTGGGACCGGCGGCTGCTTCGGGATGGAATTGCACGGAAAAACCGGGGAAGGTATCGTACTGAACGCCTTCACAGGTCTTGTCATTTACATTTTCGTAAAGGAGCTTGGCGTGGGGGGGCAGTGTTGTTTCATCCACAGCGTAGCCGTGGTTTTGGCTGGTAATGCAGATGCTGCCGTCGGTGAGGTTGCGAACGGGCTGGTTGCCGCCGCGGTGGCCGTATTTGAGCTTCTTTGTTTTTGCTCCCTGAGAGAGAGCCAGAAGCTGGTGGCCTAAGCAAATGCCGCAAATCGCCATGCCGGAGCTTGCCACTTTGCCGATTTCGGCAATGATCTCTGTATTGTCGGCAGGGTCCCCGGGGCCGTTGGAAAGCATGATGCCGTCCAGGTTTAATTTGGCAATTTCCTCGGCAGAGGTGTGGGCCGGCAGACATACAACTTCGCAGTCGCGGCGATTCAGTTCTTTGATGATATTATGCTTGGCGCCGAAATCCCAAAGCCCTACTTTGTATTTTTTTTCTTCCGCAGGATAGGTCGTGATTTCTGTGGTTGTTGTGGATTCTACACTTTCGGTAATGGTGTAGCTGCGGATTTTTTCCAGTTTGGCTTCTTTGTCGCTGAGGTCGGCAGTGATCATGCCGTTCATTACGCCAAAGGCCCGGAGCTTGCGGGTGAGCGCGCGGGTATCGATATCGTAAAGACCGATGATGTTGTTTTCCTTTAAAAAGGAATCAATATCGCCTTCGGAGCGGAAATTAGAGGGAGTTTCGCACCATTCCCGGACGATGTAACCTTTGATATGGGAGGCATCACTTTCAAAATCGGCGGGGATCACACCATAGTTGCCAATGAGGGGAAAGGTCTGCACAACGATTTGTCCGTAGTAGCTGGGGTCGGTCAGTGTTTCCAGATAACCTACGATACCGGTGGTAAATACAACTTCACCAAGGGTGTCTCCAACGGCGCCGAAGCTTTTTCCTGTAAAGACCGTTCCGTCGGCTAACAGGAGATAGATCTCTTTACTCATTTCATCTGTCCTTTCTGTAGCTATTCTTATTATTATAAAATGATTTCAGAAACAAGTCAACATGATATCGCTTGCTTCTATAAATATAAATAAATTCGCATATTTTTGCGCGTTTTGCCTTTTCATAGAAAAGCCGGTCGGAGAGAAAATGATCCTCTTCGGCCGGCGTTTTGGTTATGGTTATGTTTTCGTATCGGTGGTATCTGCGGTTTTTCTGAAATTCTCCGGCACCACATGGCCGTAGTAATCGGTTTCCAAAATATTCGCAGAGTAGGTGAACATGGAGTTTACTTTGTCCATCATATTTTTTGTGTAGTCCTCTTGGATGGTTTGCCCTTTTTCCGGGGTGAACTCTCTGGTAGATGCGTTATAGCGGCCTTTATCCGTTAGCCAGCTGTGATTTGCAAAAACCACCAGAGGAGATGAGGTGGAAAAAATGTCCCGCCCCATCAGTAAACGGGAATCATAAGGAACCCCCATCAGATTGGAAATGGTGGGGAGAACATCCAGAGAGTAGCAGGGTTTGTCAATGATGACAGGGTCCTCCTTTGCAAGGACGCTGTTCCACATAATGAGATTGGAATGGTAAAGTTCAAAGTTCTTTTCAACTTCGCTGCCGTTTAATTCGTCGATTTGCCCTTTTGTCAGTCCGTAGGGATAATGATCCCCGGAAAGGACGATGAGGGTATCATCAAGGGTGCCTGTTTCTTTTAATGTAGCGATCAGTTCCTCTACGGCATTATTCAGCTCAATCTGGCAGGCAATATAGGCTTTGCAGGGATCGGAGTAGGGAAGATTTGCCACTTCCTCTTTATGCTTTGCCGCCATGGCATTGCCGCCGAAGTTGTACTCCAGATGACCGCTGACGGTCATGTAATAGATATGGAAGGGTTCTTTTGTATCATAGGTCGGTACAGTTTGTTCCATCATTTCCACATCGCTTTCCGGCCACTGGGTTTTGATGTTCAAGCCATGGCCTTTGGCAATAAAATCATAACCGAGGTTGGGGTGGCTTTCATCCCTGTTGTAGTAGGTATAGCTGTGGTTGTGGTAGGCATTTGCAAGATAACCGGCGGCAGAAAGCTGATTCCCCATGGCAAAGGGCATATCGTTTTTGGCGCTGTCGGACATGCTCCAGGTGCCGCTTTTCGGCAAAAGGCTTGTGCACAGGGTGTATTCGCCATCGCTGGTAGATACTCCCCAGATGGGATTGTAGTAGTTCTCAAAGACAAAGCATTCCTTTGCCATTTGGTAGAGAGTGGGGGTAAGGTCTTTATCTAAGGCCCAGGAGGAAAAACCTTCGGCACAGATCCAGACCAGGTTTTTACCGGCAAAGAGACCGGTATATTCATTTTGCGCCGAGGGAGTTACCGTATCGAAATAAAGATCCATATCTTTATAGGTTGCGTTTGTTTCCGTTTCTGCTAATTTTTCAAAATCAATGTCGAGAACGTTATCTTCGTAGCTTGTATGGACATTCTTTTGCTTTAACGCTTCGGCTGCTTCGTAGGCTGCGGCGGTTTCGGTATCGTCCATGCCGAAGACCATGTTTTTGAGATCCAGTCGCAAAGTTGTCAGCGCTCCGAAATCATCTACAGAAAGCTGGGGAATAAAGGTTTTGGTATAGAGATATTTTTCCGACATGACATCGTTGTCACTGTGATAGATCAGTACTGTTGCCCCGACCTGACAGGTCATGGCGCAAACCAGCACCAGAGCGTATGTCCAGATGGCAGGGCGGTCTTCTCCCTGAAAAATGCGGCGGAACACGATAAAGCCGATGAGGGGGAGTATCATCAGAAGCAGCGGAATTGCTCCGCCGAGAATTCCACTGAGGGCCGAACGCCAAAATTCCGCAACATCGGCGGCGCCGGAAAAGGAATAAAGGGTAAAAAAGGTGGAAAAGATCCGGTAATACACTGTTTGCAGCATCAGCCAGAAGGTGGTGAGAAATAGCAGCAAAAAGCCGCATATGGTGCGCAGTCTCCCTTTAAAAATGCAGGTAAGCACGGCGCAAACCGCACTGTAGCCGATGGTAAACAGCAGCATCAATAATAAGCCGCGGTTAAAGAGGTGGTGGTAAACGTATACCTTTAAAACACATTCGCTGAAAAAGAATGCCAAAGAGAAAAATAAGGTATACATGAAAATGGGACGGTTGCTGTAAATAATGTACTCATCCTCATCCTCGAATTCCTCTTCTTCAAAATCTTCCTCGGATTCTTCCAAAGCGATTACAGTAGAAGGATCTGCAACAGATGATATGGGGGAGTCGTCATATTCCTTTTGTTCTTTATCCATTTTCTGTTTCTTCATCTGCATTGGGGTGAAATCCTTTCTTTGGGGTGATTGAAAATTCCCTAATAAATTATTATAGCAAAATCAACCGAGGCTGAAAAGGAATTTTATGGAAAATATTAAAATTTTATTAAAAAAATGGGCATAGGAAATGCAGCCCGATTTTTGGGTCGGGCTGCATCGTATCGTAACTTTTGTTTAGTCCATTTTGGGGAGTTTGGCAAAACTTCTGGCCAGGTCTTCGTCGGTGGGGATGTAGTCGGTCATTTCACCGTTGTTAAAGCGTTCGTAGGCGAAAAGGTCAAAATAGCCGGTACCGGTAAGACCGAATACGATAACCTTTTCTTCTCCGGTTTCTTTGCATTTCAGTGCTTCGTCAATGGCAACGCTGATGGCGTGGGCGCTTTCCGGAGCGGGCAGGATCCCTTCTACCCGGGCAAATTCTTCTGCAGCGGCAAATACCGCGGTCTGTTCTTTGGAGGTTGCTTCCATCAGACCATCATCGTAAAGCTGCGAAAGAACGCTGCTCATGCCGTGGTAGCGAAGACCTCCGGCGTGGTTGGGCGAGGGAATGAAGTCGCTGCCCAGGGTGTACATTTTTGCCAAAGGACATACCATGCCGGTATCGCAGAAGTCATAGGCATATTTCCCTCTGGTCAGGCTGGGGCAGGAGGCCGGTTCTACGGCAATGATACGGTAATCCCGTTCGCCGCGGAGTTTTTCGCCCATGAAGGGGGAGATCAGGCCGCCAAGGTTGCTGCCGCCGCCGGCGCAGCCGATGATGATGTCGGGAACGATATCGTATTTATCCAAGGCTGTTTTGGTTTCCAGACCGATAATGGACTGATGCAGCAATACCTGAGAGAGAACGCTGCCCAAAACGTAACGATAGCCTTCGGTAGAGGTTGCTACTTCTACGGCTTCGGAAATGGCGCAGCCCAGAGAACCGTTGGTACCGGGATGTTCTTCCAGGATCTTTCTGCCTACGGCAGTGGTGTTGGAGGGAGAGGGTGTGACCGAAGCGCCGTAGGTGCGCATTACTTCGCGCCGGAAGGGTTTTTGTTCGTAGGAGACCTTTACCATGTAAACCTTGCAGTCCAGATCCAGGTAGGAGCAGGCCATGGAAAGGGCTGTTCCCCACTGGCCGGCACCGGTTTCGGTGGTAACGCCTTTTAATCCCTGCTTCTTGGCGTAATAGGCTTGAGCCATAGCGGAATTTAATTTGTGACTGCCGCTGGTGTTGTTGCCTTCAAATTTATAGTAGATCTTTGCCGGTGTTCCAAGCTTCTTTTCCAGGCAGGAAGCATGGACGAGGGGTGAGGGACGATACATTTTGTACATCTCGATGATTTCTTCGGGAATGGGAAATTCGGCGGTTGTGTCATCGAGCTCCTGTTTTACGAGTTCATCGCAGAATACGGCGGAAAGCTCTTCTGCGGTAACGGGTTTATGGGTGGCGGGGTTCAGCAGCGGTGCCGGTTTGTTTTTCATATCGGCCCGAAGGTTATACCAACTTTTCGGCATTTCGCTTTCGTCAAGGTAAATTTTGTAAGGTGTTTCTTTGCTCATGATTTTTTTACTCCTTTTTGCGAATTTTGCGCGGGACAGGGATAAAAAAATACCCTTATCCTCGCGAGATCATTTTTGATCCCGGGACAAGAGTTTATTCCTGCGGTGCCACCCGGCTTGACGTGAATATGGGAAATTCAATGAATCTTCACGTCCTCTCATGCGTACCATCATACGCTGACCTTTTTTAACGGAGGGTATACTCCGTGTCCCCTACTTCGGTTTTGCCGTTTCGGTTCCCCCTCGAAAGTCCATTCCTTACTGATCCCCATACCGCACTTCCAGCAACGTCGGCTCTCTGTAATGGTTTCCTCAGAAAGTACTTACTCTTTCTCGTCGGTTTGTTGTTGCATATGTTACACCTTCAAAGAAGCTTTGTCAAGAGAAAATTTTGAGATTTTCGGAATTTTTTAAAAAACATCTTAAAATTCCTGCTTAGGCCTGGAAAATTTTTTCGGACGTTGCATTTTCGCGGTTTTGTGCTATAATCGAGGTCAGTATGATTTTTTATTAGGGAGAACACAATGAAAGAACAATCAAAGGGTGCACTGCTGATGGCGATCTCTGCGGTGTTTTTTAGTATCGGCGGTGTGCTGATTAAAATGATCCCCTGGGGGGCTTTGGCTACCAACGGCGGTCGTTGTATTTTTGGCGTTATCGTCTACGGAATCTATTTAATTATTGCGAAAAAGAAATTAGTTATCAATGGGCCAACCCTTCTCGGTGCATTGGGAATTATGGGTACGACTTTCTTTTATAATACGGCAACGAAATTTACTACGGCGGCAAATGCCATTATTTTGGAGTATACCTCTCCGATCTTTATTGTGCTGATGCTCTATCTTTTCTTTCACAAAAGACCCTGTAAAGCAGATATTATTGCAACGGTTGCCGTTGTTTTCGGTATCTTCTGGTTCTTTTTGGACAGTCTTTCCACCGGTCATTATCTGGGAGATGCCCTGGGGCTGTGCTCCGCGGTTTGTGTGAGTGTGGTGTACGTCTTAAAACTTAATCCCCGGGCAGATCTGGCTTCGTTGATCTTCTTTGGCTTGCTTGCCAGTTCTGTAGCTTTTGGCCCTTTTATTGCGCAGGAGTCGGTCTTTACACCGACGGTTCTATGCTGGGTTGCTGCTCTGGGTGTATTTCAGTTGGGCTTTGCCTATATCTTCTTTTTCTTAGGACTTTCCCGATGTAACCCCGTGCCGGCCGTGTTGGCCGGCAGCTTGGAACCGATCTTAAATCCTGTTTGGGTCGCGATTTTTTACGGTGAAATGATCAGCCCCTTGGCCATGCCCGGAATCGCCGTGGTTTTAATTACGGTGCTGACCTACAATATCGTTATGGCAAAAAAAGAGTAAAAGGATTTTTGCGGGGTATGGGCGAAAAGAAAAGGAATGACCTTGAGATAGAAAGGAGCGGGTTTTATGTTGACGGAAAAAGAAAGCGTTTGTGCTTATCTGGATAAACAGGGGATTTGCTATGAGCGGATAGATCATCCTGCGATTTTTACCATTGATGGCTTAAATACTCTGGAGCTTTCTTCGGAACGGTTGGAGCAGATCCCCAAGAATTTATTCTTGAAGGATCGCAAGAAAAACTATTATCTAGTGGTGTTAAAAGGTGATAAGCGATTGGATCTGAAGGGGCTTGGCAAGGTTTTGGAGGCAAAGGAGCTTTCTTTTGCTTCCGAGGAGGTTCTTGGGGAGCAGCTCGGCTTGAAAAAAGGAGCGGTAACGCCTTTGGGCTTGCTTAATGATAAAGAAGATGCAGTTCGTTTGATTATTGATAAAGAGATGATGGCCTTGCCGGTTTGGGGGGTTCATCCCAATGATAATACGGCTACGATTTTTTTAGCGCCGAAAGATATTTTAACGGTTACCGGACATGAGGGATTCCCTCTGGAAATCCCTTCCAAGGAGTAATGCTGTTATGATGACAGATAAAGAATACATTGGTTTTCTGGAATTTATTTTGGATCATTTGCAGGAGGCCATCTATATTGGAGATCCGGAGGGCAATGCCCTCTTTGTAAACAGCGAGGCAGAGCGATTGGACGGGCTTTCCCGCAGTAAAATCATCGGTCATAGGGAAGAAGATATTTACGGAACGCGCAACTCGGTTCTGGTGGCAAAGAGCGGCAAGCCGATTTTGGATGAGCGCACCAGCTATCGTATGCCTGACGGAACAATGAAGTATATTCTGCACAGCGTTTATCCCTTTCGCCTTCATGGTGCGGTACTGGGAAATGTTGCCATTGCTCGGGATATTACCAAGGAAGACCTGTATATTTCCAAAATCTATGATTTGCAGCAGGAATTAAAAGGGCAGAAAAACGGGGGATACAAAAACGGTACCCGTTATACCCTGGAAGATATTATGGGTACGAGCCTGGCTTTGCTCAATGAAATCCGATTGGCAGAACGTGTAGCTAAATTTGATACGAATGTAATGATCTGCGGTGAAACCGGTACCGGGAAAGAAATGTTTGCCCAGGGGATTCATAATGCCGGTAACCGACGGAATGAACCTTTTGTGGGGATCAACTGCGGTGCCGTGCCGGAAAATCTTTTGGAAAGTATTTTGTTTGGGACAGAAAAAGGAGCTTTTACCGGAGCGGAAAACAGCGAAGGACTTTTTGAAACCGCCGGCAAGGGAACGTTGTTTCTTGATGAAATTGACAGTATGCCCCCGGCAATGCAGGCAAAGTTGCTCCGTGTTTTGCAGGAGAAAAAAGTTCGCCGGGTCGGCAGTTCAAAAGAAATTCCCGTGATGTGCCGGATTATTTCTGCCACCAATGTGGATGTGGAGGATGCTTTGAGTGAAAAGCGTATTCGCAGTGATATCTACTATCGTCTGGCTTCGGTTTCCATTCATGTTCCGCCCCTTCGGAATCGCGGTAAAGACGTGTTGCTTTTGGCGGAAGAATTTATTGATCGTTTTCAAGCGATCTTTCGCACAAAAATTGAAGGCATGGCCGATGAGGTTAAGGAAGTTTTCCTTTCCTATGATTGGCCCGGCAATGTGCGGGAGCTGGAGCACGTCATTGAAAATGCCCTTTTGGTTACAAAAGAAAATGAGCATGAGCTGCGGTTGCACCATATTCCGGAAAAGCTGTTCCGGGACCGAAAGACCGATGTGAAGATCAAGAGGGGGTTGGTGGATGAGCGGAAAAAGGTAGACCTCACGGCAATGGTGGCTGATTATGAGCGAAAGATTATCGTGGACAGCCTTAGAGAAAATCATGCGAACATTACCGCTACGGCAGAATGTTTGGGAATTCATCGCAATGCTTTGTATCGAAAAATCAAGAGTTTGGGGATCAAAAAAGACAGTATCGTAGAATTGAGATGAAATTTTTTGTAAAATAGATTGGCCGGGAACAAGAAATTTGTAATTGACAATAAAAATATTCCATGCTACAATGCATCTGTCGAAAAGATATGATTTTGTAACGGATTTGCTGTAGCAAATCATTAAAGATTATTTTTATTGTATGTCGGCATAATAATTTGTATTTAGGTACTATGGAAGTACGCAAAGTTTTGCGTGCTTCCTTTTTTATTTGCGTATTGATCGAGAGGAGTTATGTGATGAATGATGTTTTTAAGGTGATTGGTGATTATTGGGATCGGCGTTCTGTTGATTTCGATAAGGATCATGATACCGAGGATATGGATGCTTGGAAAGTGGCTTTGGAGCGGCTTCTTGGTGAGGATAAAACAAAAAATGTGTTGGATCTTGGCACCGGTACCGGGTTTTTGGCGAATTTAACAGCTTCTTTGGGATATTCTACAGTGGGAATGGATCTTTCCGCAGAAATGATGCGTTATGCTGTTCGCCATGCCTCTGAATCGGGTTCTTCTGCAATGTATCTATGCGGAAATGCTTTGCATTTGCCTTTTATCGATGATTCCGTTGATAATATTGTGAATGCCCGTTTACTGTGGACGATTGTTGAGCCCGGCAAGATGCTTTCGGAGTGGTTTCGCGTTTTAAGGCCGAATGGCAGAATATTTTGCTTTAATCGTATGGCAGAAGGCATCGGTTTGCGGACAAATGGTGAAAACGGTTTCTTTTATGACGGGGCGGAAGCGGATGCGGCTCTTTCCATAAAAGATGCTTCTATGCAGGAGCTTATTGCGTTGACAGAAGAATGCGGTTATGTGAATGTTTCCATCGAACAATTGCCGGGGTTGACGCGAGAAGGCTTTGATTACGATCCCTGGTATGTTTTGACCGGAACAAAGCCCCTTACGAAGCGGTATCAAGATACAATGGGAATCTCAACTTATTGGAATCACTCTGCTTTAGCCTATGAGGGAAACCATGCACTGGCGAACATTCCCCATTGGCAAAAGTTGTTGGCCGGCTGGATAGGAAATAATCTCGAAAAATCGATCGTGGATATTGCTACCGGTACGGGAATGATCGCAAATATGCTTGGCTCTTGGGGCTTTAAGAATGTTGTTGGTATGGATATTTCCGAAGGGATGATGGCGATTGCTGCAAAACATGGCAAAGAGCAGCAAAGCGGTGTTCGTTTTGCTTACGGAAATGCAATGGAATTGCCCTTAGAAAATGAAGCGGTGGATGTTGTTATAAATAGCCGTTTGCTTTGGACTTTAAGCGAACCCGAATCGGCTCTTAGAGAATGGTATCGTGTATTAGCTCCGGGAGGAAAGGTCATTGCCATTAATGAATTGGAGGATTCCGGCATTGATTGCGGCGACATGGTGTCTTATTGTAAAGACACCGGAGTTTCCAGCTATCCTTTTGGAAAAATTTCTAGAGAAAAAATTGTAGAGATGTTTGCCTCTTCCGGTTTTAAAAATATTGAGGTGCGCCATATGGGTGGTTGCCATATGGAGAATTCCGATCGTGAAAATTGGTATGCGTTTATCGGGGAAAAGGCGTAATATTTCCCTCGAATGCGAAATCAGATGGCTAGATTAAGGAGATAATGATGAAAAGAAAAAAACTATTGGCGCTGCTTTTGGGCTGTACGATGCTTTGTTCTGCTTTCTTTATGGGATGCGGAGCGGATAATGCGGATAATGGAGAGCGGACTACGCTTCGACTGGTTTATCCTTCTGCACTAACATCGATAGATGTTCTTGATGGCGGTGGTGCGACGGTGTTGAAAGAGATTTCTCAGGTAGTGGAGACTCTTGTTAATGTTGATTCAGAGTTTCAGCTCTCACCCTCTTTGGCGGAATCCTGGGAACGAACCGGTGATACGACGTGGCAATTTAAGCTTCGCAAAGGGATTACTTATCATGACGGTACGACGATGAATGCAGACTCTGTAAAGTGGTGTTTGGATCGCTCTGCGAAAGAGAACACCGGTTTTACCGGCACTACGGGCATAGAGAGTGTAGATGTAATTGATGAGTATACAATACAAATCAACACCGCAGAGCCCAGCGGAGAAGTTCCCGAAGCCCTTACGAATGTCGTTGCGGCGATTATCGCTCCTTCCTCTGTAAACGAAAATGGTGATTTTGTGCAGCCGGTCGGTACCGGGTATTTCCAGTATAAAGACTTTGATGTTTCTACCGGTAAATTTACTGCTGTTGTTTATGATAATTATTGGGGCGGTGCTCAGGACAGTAAGATTGATACCCGCGAGGTTACTGCGATTGCGGATTCCAGCACTCGTTCTCTTGCGGTTCAGAATGGTGAAGTTGATATCGTTACCGATATTCCTTTTAGCGATCTTCAAAAGCTGCAATCCAACGATGATTTGAATGTGCTTCAGTTTAATACTGCCCGTACGTACTTCTATACATACAACACTAAAAAAGAATATCTTGCAGATAAGGCGGTACGCCAGGCATTAATTTATGCGATTAACAAAGACGAAGTTGTTTCTGATGTATTGCTTGGTGTCGGCGGTGTCCCTAATGGTATATTCATGGATGATGTTCCTTGGAATAATACGGATGTAGAGCTTTACAAATATGATCCGAAAAAAGCAAGTGCTATGTTGAAAGAAGCCGGATTTGAGGATATTGATAATGACGGCCTTCTTGAATATCGTGGTGAGGATGTGTCTTTAAACATTGTTACGGGTTCGCGCCGGCCCGGGAATCCGTTGATTGCTCAGGCCACCCAAGGGTATTTCTCTGAGCTTGGGCTTGATACTACGGTAGAAGTACTTGAAGGCACCGCATACAGTGATGCAATTGAAAATGGGAATTATGATCTGTGCCTTAGTTCTGCAGCTACCGGCTATGTCCCTTCAGCCTCCTATTATCTCAATCAATATTATCATTCTGATTCTAATAATATGAAGCAGGCAGGATTCAGTGATCCCGCACTGGATGCCCTGATTGAAAAGTGCAGAAATCTTGAAAGCGGCGAAGAAAAATATGAGGTAAGCCGTGAAGCTCAGGCTTTGGCTCAAGAAGATGCGGTAGTTTATACCGTTGCCCTTTACGGCGCTGTTTTTGCGATGGATGCGGATATCACCGGTTTTGATTATAGTGCAGCTGTTCATGACTTTATCGTCCCGTATTCTACCGACTTTAAATGAGTTATGAATGATACGAGAAAAGGGAATGAGGTTATCACTCCCTTTTCCTCGCTTTGTTTAGGAGATATTTCTTGGGTAAATATTTAGTAAGAAGAATTTTTGCAATTATATTTGTTCTTTGGGCGGTTGCAACGCTGACGTACTTTACGGTTCATGTAACCCCCGGGGATACGGCAACAGCAATTATTATTCAGACACAAGGTGAGGAAGCTGTCAATGAGGCGACTCTCGCTGCAGTGAGAGAAAAATTTGACTTGGAGCGTCCCGTTATCGTACAGTACTTTGATTGGCTGGGTCATATTTTTACCGGAGATTTCGGAATCTCTTATAAGTATAACCTTCCTGTACTGGATATGTTAAAAGCGCGTTTGCCGAATACGTTGGCTCTGGGGTTTCTCGCATGTGCTATTTCTTTACTGATAGCATTACCTTTAGGTGTTCTGAGCGCATTAAGGCATAATCGGGTTTTCGATCATCTTTGCCGTTTGGTTACCTTAAATTTGGCCTCTTTTCCCGGTTTTTGGTTGGCCATTATGGGTATCGTTCTTTTTTCCATTCGCCTGGGAGTGCTGCCTACAAGTGGGATGAATTCGCCAAATAGTATTATTCTCCCGGCTTTGACTTTATCGGTGGGAATGACGGCCTCTGCCATGCGAATGATGCGTTCAAGCACCTTGGACGTTTTAAATCAAGATTATATGATTGTTGCCCGGGCAAAGGGACTGAGTAAGAGAGAGGTGATGATGAAGCATGGCTTTCGAAACGCCATACCGCCGATTATTACCTTGGTTGGGTTGCAGATTGGGCATATCTTAGGTGGATCCGTGATTATCGAGAATATTTTTGCCTGGCCGGGAGTGGGAGATCTGTTTATCAATGCAGTTTATTCAAAAGATTTACCGATGATGGAGGGATGTGTTATTTTAATTGCTTTCGGATATGCTTTTATAAATCTTGTTGTCGATATTATTTATGCATTTATTGATCCCCGAGTAAAATATGCGGAAGGCGGAAGAACGACATGAAGAGTATGCTTTCTCGTGTGATGGATACGTTAAATCGAAAAAATATTATGTTAATTGCCGGCATGTTTTGTTGTGTCGTATTAGCTTGCATTACTTTTTTTGCGCCCTTGCTTGAATTTCATGATCCAATGAAGATGAATATGGCTCAGGCTCTATTGCCTCCATCTTGGGAATATCCTTTTGGTACAGATAATCTTGGGCGTTGTATTTTTTGCCGTGTAATTGCCGGATCACGGATTTCTCTAACGATTGCAACGGCTGTAGTTTTGATTAGCGCGCTTTGGGGAACGCTGATTGGTCTGGTGTCGGGCTATGTGGGGGGAGTGATGGACTCCGCATTGATGCGCATTGTCGATATATTTTTAGCCTTTCCCACGATTGTTTTTGCTTTGGCGGTTTCCGCGGTTCTTGGCACCGGTCAATTAAATTTGGTGATTGCCATTTGCTGTATCCAATGGACTCGATATGCACGACTTTGCCGTGGTGAGGTGATTTTACTGAAAAATGCTGAATATATAGAAGCTGCCATAGCTATGGGCAATTCGCGTGCAGGCATTCTTTTTAAATATTTATTGCCAAATGTCGCATCTAAAATGTTGATTATGATTTCCTTAGATATTGGATCTGTGATTCTTTATTGTGCCTCTTTAAGTTTTCTTGGTATGGGGGCTCAGCCGCCGATGCCGGATTGGGGGGCGATGATCAGCGATGGTAAGGATTATTTGCGCTATGCTCCATGGATGTCTCTTTTCCCGGGGTTGGCAATCGCCTTTGCCGCATTGGCATTTAACATGCTTGGTGACGGTTTGCGAGACAAGATTGATCCGCGTATGCGTGATATGGTTAATGCGGAATAAGGGAGGATCTATGAAAAAAATACTTGAAATGGATGCTCTTAATGTAGGCTTTATTGTAAATAAACAATGCGTTTCCGTCGTACACGATTTAAGCTTGGATATTTATGAGAACGAAGTACTAGCGATTATTGGTGAAACCGGTTGTGGAAAATCGGTTACGGGAAATGCGGTTTTGCATCTCCTTCCGGATAATGCTGTGACCACAGGGAAAATCTATTTTGACGGAGATATTGATATCTTGGCAAGGAGTGATGAGGAATATCGTCCTTTGCGAGGTGATCGCATTATGACGATTCCGCAAAGTCCGGTAACTTCTCTAGATCCTCTGATGTGTGTCGGCCGACAGGTTAGTGAATGTGTATCGGGAAACCGAAAAAACAGAAATTCGAAAAGCAATGAGATAAAAGGCAGGGTGTTGGATATTTTCCGGAAACTACATTTGCCCCGAGAGGAATGGATTTACGATCATTTTCCTTGTGAACTTTCGGGTGGAATGTGCCAGCGAATTTTGATTGCCATGGGTGTTTTAACGCATCCGAAATTGTTGGTGGTGGATGAGCCTACAAAAGCAATTGATTGGGCTTTACGCAAAGACGTTGTAAATATGCTGATGATGTTAAAGGCGGAAATGCATTGCGCAATGCTGTTGATCACGCACGATATTCCATTGGCAGCAAAATTGTCGGATCGCGTTGGGGTGATGTATGCCGGTGAAATTGTGGAACTGGGAGATACTGACCGTGTTTTGAGTTCTCCGATGCATCCTTATACAAAGGGGTTAATTGCTTCGATGCCGCAAAACGGATTTCATTCGATGAAGGGGTTTATGCCCTCATTTTCGAACATGGCACCGGGGTGCCGTTTTCATGACCGATGTCCTGTCCGTTCAAACCGGTGTCAAGTAAATATGCCGCCAATGCATTCTTTGGGAGGGTCCCATTCTGTTTGCTGTCACTGTTTGGGTAAAATGGATCAAAAAGAGGAAATTTTTTATGCTGGAAGTTGAGAATTTATCAAAAACCTATTATTCCGGTTTTTGGAATAATATAAAAATAGATGCAGTAAAAAATATCAGCTTTAAAGTGAACGAAGGAGAGATTTTTGGGTTGATTGGCGGCAGCGGTTGTGGAAAAACCACAGCGTCGCGGATGATTGCTGGGTTTTTAAAGCCCAGCTCCGGTCGTATTCTGTTTGAAAACCAGGATGTTGTTTCTCTGAAACGCAAAGAGTGGTTTCCCTTGCGAAAAAAAATGCAAATGGTTTTCCAAAATCCCCATATGACGTTTAATCCGCGTTTCACGATTTATCAGTGTTGCGCAGAACCGATTCGCGTTTTTCATTTGGCAGAAAATAAGGAAGAAGAATATGAAAGGGTATGTGAAATGCTTGATCATATTGGAGTTCCACGAGATCAAATGAAAAAATATCCTCATGAAATTAGCGGCGGGCAGGCGCAGAGGATCTCCATTGCCAGGGCTTTGGCCGTAAATCCCAAATTGTTGATTTGTGATGAACCCACTTCTATGTTGGACGTTTCTGTGCAGGCGCAAATACTTTCTCTTTTGAAAAACGTGCAGAAATCTCAAAATTTGGGTATGATATTTATCTCTCATGATCTCGATGTGATTCGTGCTGTATGTCACCGCGTTGCAGTTATGAAAAACGGGCAAATTATTGAGGAGGGATCCGTCGAGGAAATCTTTTCTTCGCCTCAAGATGTCTATACGAAAGAACTTATCTCTGCTTCTATTTAAGATTTGATGAAAAAAAGACAGTATTGTGGAATTGAGATGAATTTGCATTATATCCGAACAAATGCTTTCTTTGTATGTTCGTAAAACGAACAAAACTTGTTTTTGAAGTGTCACGTATCCGAACGGAGGGCTGTAAAAATTTGCGCCGGGAAAAAATAAATAATTCTCGAAAAGAGAAAAACGCCTGATAAAAGGGCTTTTTCTCTTTTTTTGCGTTTTTTTGTTTTGGCACGGTTCTTGCAATAATAAAAGGTGTTCGAACAAAAAACAGTGAAAGGGGTATTCTCTTATGAGTACACAAAAGAACAGATATCTCATTATTCTGGTGTTGGCTCTCGGTGCGGTGGCGATCTACTTTATGCCTTATCTTCGTTGGACTTTTTATGATTCCCTGTTTGAAGGCGTCGGTCTTACCAATGCACAGTTTGCTGCGACTCTCAGTCTTTATGGGGTCACTTCCATGATCTTTTACGCTCCCGGCGGTTATCTTGCCGATAAGCTTTCTCCCCGAAAGATGCTTTCCTTTGCTTTTTTGGCAGCAGGTGCTCTTGGGTTGTGGTATGCAACCTTCCCCGGTTTTATTGCTCAGATGATTATTTATGCTCTTTGGGGCGCTCTTACGACTGCGTTTATGTGGTCTGCAATGCTTAAAGTGGCAAACAGTCTCGGTACCGGTGAGGAACAGGGGCGTATGTTTGGCCTTTTGGAAGGCGGCCGCGGTGTGGTCAATGTGGTGATTGCCTTTGTCGCTCTTTATTTCTACGGTAAGTTGGGCGAAACCGTTGCCGGTATTTCCGGCATTATCATTGCCAGCAGTATTCTTTGCTTTGTCTCTGCGGTTCTTGCCTGGTTTGTGATTCCCGATAAAGTATCCGGTGCGACAGATAAAATTCAGCTGAAGGATGTGGGTAAAGTATTGAAAATCCCCGCGGTATGGATTGTTGCGATTATCGTTCTTTCCTGTTACAGCGTTTATATCGGCAGTACTTATGTGACACCTTATATGACGGAAATTTTAGGCCTTTCCGCAACGGCAGCCGGAGCCATTGCTATTGTGAAATCCTATTGCTTGCAGTTTGTTGCGGCTCCGGTTGGCGGAACCATTGCTGATAGGCTTGGTTCCATCTCCTTTGTGGTTGCCTGCTGCTTCGTGGTTATGGTTGCAGCCCTGGCCGGCTTTGCTTTCCTGCCGGCTTCTCCCTCGATCCTCGTCATTGCCGTTGTGCTGATGCTGCTCTTTAGCGCCGGGATCTTTGCCATGCGTGGTATTTACTTTGCTACCTTGGACGAATGCGGGAAAGTTCCCCGCTCTCTGATGGGAACTGCCATCGGCGTAGTTTCTGTGATTGGCTTTTTCCCCGATGTTTATATGAATGCTCTGGTTGGCGGTATGATGGATGCTTATCCCGGTGCTCCCGGCTATAAATATGTTTTCATGATCATGCTGGGGTTTGCCGTTGTTGGTCTGTTGGCATCTCTCTACTTTAACCGTAAAGTAAAAAAGGCGAAAAAGGCTGTGGCTGAAAACGCTGAGTAAATGCAAGCCTTTGAAGATATTACCAAAAAGTACGTTACACAAAACCTGAACAAAAATTATTTTAGGAGGAATTACAAAATGATCTCTAACGTAAAAATCAACTACATGAATGACGCTCAAATGGACAAGATCTTAGATGCCGCTTATCGCGTGATGGAAGAAGTCGGCTTGGATGTACATTATGATGTGGCTCGTGACGTTTTTGCCAAACTTGGCTGCAAGGTTGACGGCCTTCGGGTTTATATCCCCAGAGAAATCACGAAGAAATGCATTGAAACTGCACCGAAAGGCATTACGATCTACAACCGCAAAGGGGAAGAAGCTATGCGTTTGGAAGGTCACAATACCTACTTTGGCGGTGGCCCCACCTGCCCCTATTTCTACGATGCCGTTACCGGCGAACGCCGTTCTTCCAAAAAAGGCGATGCTGCGATCTCTGCAAAAGTAACCGATTATTTGCCCAACATTGACTATGCCATGTCTCTTGTTATGATCAGCGATGAAACTCCGGTACTTGCCGATATCCATGAAGTGGATGCCATGGTACGCAATACCACAAAACCCATTGCCAGCTGGGCATTTACCCAGGAAAATATGGAAGATATTTTCCATATTTGCCAGGCTGTTGCCGGTGGTGAAAAGGAATTCCGCGAAAAGCCTTTCCTCATTGTTTACAGCGAACCGACTTCTCCTCTTTCCCATGGTGAAGAAGCTCTGAAAAAATTGATCGTTGCCGCAAAATACGGTGTTCCCTGCATTTACACTCCCGGTATGATCCAGGGTGGTACCGCACCGGTCACCATTGCCGGCGCACTCTCCGTTGGTCTTGCCGAAACCTTTACCGGTCTTGTTTTGACCCAAACCATGTATCCCGGTGCTCCCTTCATTGCCGGAACCTCCGGTACTCCCATGGATATGAAGACCATGCAGACTCCTTACGGTTCTCCCGAATGCAGCATGCTCCTGGCTGCTTCCAACCAGATCATGCGCTACATCGGTATTCCCTCCTTTGATATGACCGGTTCTACCGAATCGAAGAAAATCGATGCCCAGATGGGTGTTGAAGTTGCCATGGAAGCAATGATCAGCCTCTTCACCGGCGGTAATCTTGTTCATGACTGCGGTTTTATGGATATCGGCATCACCGGTTCCGCCGATGCTCTCGTTCTTTGCGATGAAATCATCAGTATGGCAAAGCGTTATGGTCGCGGCTTTGATGTAACCGATGAAAGCATTGACTTTGAAACCACAAAAGAAGTAGGCCCCGGCGGTAACTTCCTTGGTGCTGCCAATACCTTTAAATATTTCCGCACTGAATTCTGGGAACCGACCTTAATGGAACGCCGCAACTATGAATCCTGGCAGGCTGACGGCGAAAAAGATATGGCCCAGCGTGTTCATGAAAAGCTTACCTATATTTTGGATACCCATGAAGTAGAACCCCTCAGTGAAGACGTGACTGCAAAAATTGACGCAATCATTGCTGCTGCTGAAAAAAGAATTGCTGACCAGGCATAAAGTATCTTTGACTTATGGAGCTTCGTGATGTTTGATACAAAAAGGATCTCGTGAGCTTTCTCTCAAGTCCGGAGTTGTTGATCTAAAAAGCAGATCTTCAACTCCGGACTTTTTATCTACATATAAATGCAAGGGAATGTATTGATATTCTCTTTCTCGGGTGGTATAATAAAATTTAATATCTTTTGTCAGAGATGAATTTATAATATAGGAGTGGGTAAAAATGCCGATTAAAATCCCAGATAAACTACCTGCCGCAAAGATACTGAACCGCGAAAATATTTTTGTTATGACGGAAGATCGTGCCGCAACCCAGGATGTTCGTCCGCTGCGTATTTTGATCTTGAATTTGATGCCGACCAAGGTGGTTACGGAAACACAATTGGCCCGTTTGATTGGGAATACACCACTGCAGGTGGAAATGGAGCTGCTTCAAACCAGCCATATTCCGAAAAACACTTCGGAAGAACATATGCTGGCATTCTATAAACGTTTTGAGGATGTAAAGGATCAGAAATTTGACGGAATGATCATTACCGGTGCTCCCGTAGAGCAGCTGGAATTTGAAGAGGTTGAATACTGGCAGGAATTGACAGAGATCATGGAGTGGAGCAAAACCCATGTATTCAGTACACTCCATATTTGCTGGGGGGCTCAAGCCGGATTGTATTATCACTACGGCATAAAAAAACACCAGATGAATAAAAAGCTCTTCGGCGTGTTTCCTCATCAGGTGGAGTACAAAAAATCCATTTTATTCCGGGGGTTTGACGATACCTTTATGGTGCCTCATTCTCGCCATACTACGGTATTAAGAGAAGATATTGAGGCTGTTCCGGAACTGCACATCCTTGCTTCTTCCCGGGAAGCGGGAGTGTACGTTGTAACAACGAAACAGGGACGCCAGGTTTTTGTAACGGGACATTCCGAATATGACAGTGATACTTTGCGTCGAGAGTATTTCCGGGATCTTGCTGCGGGGATTGATATTGACGTACCGAAAAATTATTTCCCCGATGACGATGATTCCAAAGAGCCGATTGTCAGCTGGCGCAGTGCGGCGAATCTGCTTTACTCCAACTGGCTCAATTACTTTGTATATCAGATTACGCCTTATGATATCTCCGCTATTGATAATGTGGATGACGAAGAAGATGGCATGGAAACAACGATTTCCAAGTAAAGCCCGGGTATTTTGAAGGAGAGAGGATCGAAAACCATGAATTTTGACCATTGTAAGTTTGAAACAAAGCAGCTCCATGTGGGACAAGAGGACGCCGATGTCGCTACCGGCGCCCGGGCGGTGCCGATCTATTTGACGACTTCCTATGTTTTTGAAAATAGCCAGCAGGCGGCAAATCGTTTTGCCCTGACCGAAGAGGGGCCGATCTATACCCGGCTGGAAAACCCTACCACCGGTGTTTTTGAACGGCGTATGGCCGCGCTGGAAGGCGGCACGGCGGCCATTGCTACGGCCTCCGGTGCTTCTGCCATTGACAGTGCCGTGCGGAATATTACCTGCTGCGGAGATCACATTGTGTCTGCCGCCACCCTTTACGGCGGGACTTTTAACTATTTCTCCAATACTTTGCCGGAGTGCGGTATCCATACTACCTTTGTGGATGGTAGCGATCCTGCCAACTTTGAGGCAGCCATCAATGATCGCACAAGGCTGCTTTATATGGAAACGATGGGTAATCCCAACTGTAACCTTATCGATATTGAAGCCGTCGCCGAGATCGCTCATCGTCACGGAATCCCGCTGATGATCGACAATACCTTTGCGACGCCTTATTTGCTGCGTCCGATGGAATACGGAGCGGATATCGTGATTCATTCGGCCACCAAGTTTATCGGCGGCCACGGCACCGTTCTCGGCGGTGTGATCGTGGAAAGCGGTAAGTTTGATTGGGGACAGAATGATAAATTTCCGGGACTTGCCGCACCCAATGCCGGCTATCACGGCGCCGTTTTTACCGAAGTGGCACCGGAGGCTCCCTTCACCGCTAAGATTCGGGCAACGCTGATGCATGATATCGGCGCTGCCATCTCACCCTTTCATTCCTTTCTGCTTTTGCAGGGGTTGGAGACCCTCTCTCTGCGGGTGGAGCGCCATGTGGAAAACGCTTTGAAGGTTGTGGAGTACCTGGCGGATCATCCTCAGATCCGAAAGGTGAATCATCCTGCATTGGTTCGGGGGAAAGAGGGTGCGCTGTATCGAAAGTACTTTCCCAACGGCGGCGGCAGCATCTTTACCGTGGAGTTGAAGGGCGGCGAAGCCAAGGCCAGGGCTTTTACCGAAGCCCTTACGCTTTTCTCTCTTCTTGCCAATGTCGCCGACGGTAAATCTCTGGTGATTCATCCGATATCGACAACCCATTCACAGCTCGGTGATGCGGCACTGAAGGAGAGCGGTATCACTCCCGAAACGGTGCGTCTGTCTGTGGGTACGGAGCATATTGACGATATTCTGGCCGATATAGAACAGGCCTTTGCCAAGATCCGAGATTGATACGGTGCTTTTTCGGTGCGGTTCCGTTTCCCATAGTGAAAGAGGAGCGAAGCGGCATAACCCCTTGTTTTATTGGGGTGTGCCGCATTTGTATTTCAGGAATTTCTCTCCGAATATCCGAGCCAGATCCGGGCTTGAATTGCCTTGGATTTTTTGCTAAAATGAAGGAAAATCTTACAATCAGGAGGCAAGCCTCATGGATAATAAATTTCGCACGATCCAATGTCAAAGCTGCGGCGGTGTCATGTCTCCGGATCAGCGGACACGCAGCTTTAAATGCTCTTACTGCGGCTGCAGCTGCCCTTGGCCGGAAGCGGGATACGTTGATCTCCCGGTACACTATCGTCACAGGCCCGTGCAGCGGGTGGAGAATTTATTGAAGCTGGGCCATGTGGAGTTTATGGATGCACCGGAAATGCCCTTGCTGGATGACCCCCTGGGAACGGCGGAGACCCTGCGACGGTGGGATCCGTGTACGGCGGCAGCTCTTTCCGGCGCGTGGCAAGTAACCTTTTCCTGTTCTGCTTGCGGCGGTCCGGTACAGGGAATTTCAACACAAACTATTTTCCGTTGCGGCTATTGCGGTAATAAGCTGGGAGCGGAAGAAGCCCTGAAGCCCGGAGCCTATCGGCGGGAGCTGGTGATGGGCGCCGGTGCGGAGTATGTGCCCAAGACCGCCATACCGTATCGAATGACCACGGAAAAGGCGTATGCTGTGTTGCACAAGGTTTGCGGCGCTTCCTCGCAGATTTTTGGTGAGGCAGAGGTGATGCTCTGCAATGAATTGGCTGCGATCTATATTCCCTTCTCGTTGACGGATCTTAGTGTAAAGGCGAAAGTATCGACTGAGCGCGGGAGCGGACTTGTTTATCAGGAAACGCTGGATTGGGCTTGTCCGGAAACGGATATTTTTGACATCAGAGTCTTGGATCATTTGGAACCGTGGAATTTTGACGAAGCCGGCTCCTTTGATCCCGCCTTTTGTGAAGGGGATATTCGTATTGCCTCCGTCTCCAATTTGGTTTCCCGCAGGAAGCTTATTGATGCGTTGTTGTATGACCGTGTACAAGAGGATGTGATAAATGGTTTTGGCGTGAAAAAAGTGAGCATTCAGCAATGGAGTCGGGCTCTTCGCAAGCATGGCAATTCCACACTCCTGTTGCCGATCTTCTTTGCCGAAACGCCTTCGGATGAAAAGGGGCGCCGCTTCGCCGTAGCCATTAATGGACAAACCGGCGCTGCTGCCGCCTCCCTGCGGCAAAGCAGCGGCAAGCGAACCATGGTGGCAAGTCGAGGAGAAAACGTTCCGGAGATGTCTGAGCATACTATCCGCACGCCTGCGGTGGCGGTGCGGCGTGTGCGCTCCCCCTTCCTGCATGAGATATTGCCTTCGAATAAGGCATTCAAAAAACTGGGTCTCTTTCGGTGAGCGAAAACAGACATCAGCGGAATATAAGAGTGAATTCAGTGATTGTCAGGAAAAGAGTAATCACGAATCGCCTCCCTTGACCGGGCAAAAATCCGACGAAACGATTTTTCGTCGGATTTTTTGCTTGACACAAGCTGCATTTTGGCGTTATAATGAAATGCTACTATAAATTGGGCGAGAAGCCGAATTTTTAAATTGTTTCCCACAGTTATTTTGCTGCTCACAGTAAAACGGTTCATCAAAAAAAGTCGGTTTTTGGGCTTGCGGTAAGACGAGAGCCGTGTCGTTTCGGGCTTGCGGTAAGGCGGGACGACAATACCGGGCTTGCGGTAAGACGGTATGCTTTTGGCGTGGCGGCGGCAAAGGACTGTAACCAAAATATACAAGGAGTGAATGATTACATGGCCCATATCAGTGGTCTTGGTACCATCAAGCGCAGAGATTATTCCAACATTGTAGAAGTTCTGGAAATGCCGGATCTCATTGAGATCCAGCGTCATTCCTACGAGTGGTTTTTAGAAGAAGGTATGAATTCAATTTTTGCCGACATCTCTCCCATTCAGGATTTCACCGGTAATCTCGTATTGGAATTCCTCGACTATTCTTTGGGGGAAGAAAAATACAGCGTAGAAGAATGTAAGGAAAGAGACGCGACGTATTCCGCACCGTTAAAAGTGGGGGTTCGCCTCATCAACAAGGAGACCGGTGAAGTCAAAGAACAGGAAGTCTTTTTAGGCGATTTCCACCTCATGACCGACCGCGGTACTTTTATCGTTAACGGCGCGGAACGTGTTATCGTTTCTCAGCTGGTTCGTTCTCCCGGCGTCTATTTCTCCCATACAAAGGACGCAAACTCCGGTGCAGATATTTATGGCTCTACCATTATCCCTAATCGCGGTGCATGGCTGGAGTTTGAAACCGATGCTGCCGGAATCGTTTATGTCCGTATCGACCGCACCCGTAAGCTTCCTGCCACGGTGCTTTTACGCGCCCTTGGCTTTAGCAGTGACGAAGAGATCCGCGCCTTTGTCGATGAAAATTCCCATATGCTGGCAACCATCGAAAAAGATGGCACCCACAACGAAAGCGAAGCTCTTTTGGAAGTGTACAGAAAGCTTCGTCCCGGTGAACCTCCTACTGAGGATTCCGCCCGCAATTTGCTTCATGCTTTATTCTTTGATCCCAAGCGTTACGATTTGGGGAATGTCGGCCGTTATAAGCTTCATAAAAAACTGGATAACGGTATTTTTAAACGCATTGATGAAAACGGCAAAGTCTGGAACGACGATGAAGAAGATTATTTGGAATACGATGGCGACATTGCCAATGTTCGCAATGACTTTGTAAAGCATCTGACCAAAAAAGATATTTTCAGCACATTAAAAGAATTCCTCCTTTTAATGGATGGAAAACGCAGTGCCGATGATATTGACCATTTGGGCAACCGCCGCATTCGCTGCGTTGGCGAGCTGCTGCAAAATCAGTTCCGTATCGGTCTTTCCCGTATGGAACGTGTCGTAAAAGAGAGAATGTCTATTCAGGATACGGAAGGGATTACACCTCAGATCCTGATCAATACCCGTCCGGTGGTGGCGGCTCTGAAAGAATTCTTTGGTTCTTCTCAGCTGTCTCAGTTCATGGATCAGACAAATCCTCTGGCAGAATTGACTCACAAACGCCGTCTTTCGGCCCTTGGCCCCGGCGGCCTTTCCCGAGAACGTGCAGGTATGGAAGTGCGTGACGTTCACCACTCCCATTACGGCAGAATGTGCCCCATTGAAACGCCGGAAGGCCCCAACATTGGTTTGATCGGTTCTCTGGCGACCTTTGCAAAAATCAATGAATACGGCTTTATTGAAACCCCCTATCGCCGTGTGGATAAGGAAACAGGTATCGTTTCCGATATTATTGACTACCTCACTGCTGATGAAGAAGAAGGCTTCATTGTCGCTCAGGCCAATGAACCTCTTGATGAAAATAACCGTTTTGTCCATGATCGCGTTAATGTTCGTCGTGGCGCCGATATTATGGCCGTCAATGTGGAACGCGTGGATTACATGGACGTCAGCCCGAAACAGGTTGTGTCCGTTGCTGCGGCATTGATTCCCTTCTTGGAACACGATGATGCCAACCGCGCATTGATGGGTGCTAACATGCAGCGCCAGGCAGTTCCTCTGCTGGTGACGGAAGCTCCTTTCGTCGGCACCGGTATGGAATACAAGGCTGCAGTAGACTCCTGCGTTGTGGAAACCGCAAAGGCCGAAGGTGTTGTGGAACGTGTGGATGGGGATATCATCGTTGTTCGCCACGATGAAGACGGCAAACTGGAAACCCATCGCCTTTTGAAATACAAACGCTCCAACCAGGGTACCTGTGTGAACCAGTTCCCCATTGTCCATAAGGGCGATCATGTCCATAAACGCCAGGTTCTGGCGGATGGTCCTGCAACGGATCAGGGAGAACTTGCTCTGGGTCGCAACGTTGTTGTCGCCTTTATGACCTGGGAAGGTTATAACTATGAAGATGCTATTCTCCTGAACGAGCGCCTTGTTCGTGATGATTATTTTACCTCGGTTCATATTGAAGAATATGAATGCGATGCCCGTGATACAAAACTTGGGCCGGAAGAAATTACCAGAGATATTCCCAATGTTGGTGATGATATTCTTAAAGACCTGGATGCTCAGGGGATCATCCGTATTGGGACAGAAGTTCGCAGCGGTGATATTCTTGTCGGTAAAGTCACGCCGAAAGGGGAAACGGAGCTGACGGCAGAAGAACGTTTGCTTCGGGCGATCTTTGGTGAAAAAGCCAGAGAGGTTCGGGATACCTCCCTTCGCGTGCCCCATGGGGAACAAGGGAAAGTCGTTGATATTCGTATCTTTACCAGAGAAAATGGGGATGAGCTTTCTCCCGGCGTAAATCGTCTTGTCCGTGTTTATGTCGCGCAGAAACGAAAGATCTCCGTTGGGGATAAAATGGCAGGTCGTCATGGGAACAAGGGTGTTGTTTCCCGTATCCTGCCGGAAGAAAATATGCCCTTCCTTCCCGACGGTACTCCCGTTGATGTCGTTCTGAATCCCCTGGGGGTTCCTTCCCGTATGAATATTGGGCAGGTACTGGAATGTCATCTCGGCTGGGCCGCAAAAAATCTGGGGATTCATATCGCTACTCCTGTTTTTGACGGTGCTTCGGAAATTGATATTGTCGATGCATTGAAAGAAGCCGGTTTCACGGAAAGCGGCAAGAGCATTTTAAGAGATGGTCGTACCGGTTTACCTTTTGATAACCCTGTGACCGTTGGCGTTATGTATATGCTCAAACTTCACCATCTTGTTGATGATAAGATCCATGCCCGTTCTACCGGTCCTTACTCTCTCGTTACCCAGCAGCCTCTCGGTGGTAAAGCGCAGTTTGGCGGCCAGCGTTTTGGGGAAATGGAGGTTTGGGCTTTGGAAGCTTACGGCGCTGCCTATACTCTCCAGGAAATCCTTACGGTTAAGTCGGATGATGTTGTTGGTCGTGTAAAAACTTACGAAAGCATCGTAAAGGGCGAAAATGTTCCGGAACCCGGTGTTCCTGAATCCTTCAAGGTTTTGATCAAGGAACTGCAGAGCCTTTGCCTCGATGTTCGTGTTCTTAACCGCAATGACGAAGAAATTGAAATTCGCGAGCTTGATGACGATGATATGGATGTGCCGGACAGAGAGGACTTTGTGGAAGAGCTGCGTGGTCCCGATAAACCTCAGTTCCGGGCTGACACCATGGTTGAAGTGGATGCTCAGGGAGATCAGATTGATGATCTTGACGATGGCGACGAGGAAGACGATGGTCTTGATATTGACGACAGCAATATCGATCTGTCCGCCGCCCTTGATGATGATCTGGATAGCCTCGGGGATGACATTTTCGATGATTTGGACAGCTCCATCGACCTCAGTGACGATGATATGGATTTCTGATCTGTACCGTAAATGAAAGGAGAGATAATCCTTGATTGATGTAAGTAATTTTGACCGTATGCGCATTTCTCTGGCGTCTCCGGACCAGATCCGGGAATGGTCTTACGGTGAAGTAAAAAAACCGGAAACGATCAATTACCGAACCTTGAAACCGGAACGGGATGGTCTTTTCTGCGAACGCATCTTTGGCCCCACAAAGGACTGGGAGTGTCATTGCGGGAAATATAAGAGAGTTCGTTATAAAGGTATGATCTGCGACCGCTGCGGTGTTGAAGTCACCCGGGCAAAGGTCAGAAGAGAACGTATGGGCCACATTGAGTTGGCTGCGCCGGTCTCTCATATCTGGTATTTTAAAGGAATCCCCTCCCGTATGGGGCTCCTTCTTGATATGTCCCCCCGTGCTTTGGAAAAGATCCTTTATTTTGTGTCTTATGTTGTGCTTGATCCCGGCGATACTCCGCTGATGAAAAAGCAGATCCTTTCCGAAAGCGAATACCGTGCCGCCAGAGATGAATATGGTGATGAATTCCGTGCCGGCATGGGTGCGGAATCGGTAAAAGAACTTTTGGCAACGATTGATTTGGAAAAACTTGCCGGTGAGCTTCGCAATGAGCTGACCGGTTCCAGCGGTCAGCGCCGTGTACGTGCCATTCGCCGTTTGGAGGTCGTGGAAGCCTTTCTCGGCTCCGGAAACCGTCCCGAATGGATGATCCTGGATGTTGTTCCGGTTATTCCGCCGGAAGTTCGTCCTATGGTCCAGTTGGACGGCGGCCGTTTTGCCACTTCGGATTTAAATGACCTTTATCGTCGTGTGATCAACCGCAATAATCGTTTGAAACGGTTGCTTGATCTCGGCGCTCCCGATATCATTGTTCGCAATGAAAAACGTATGCTTCAGGAAGCTGTTGATGCGCTGATTGACAACGGTCGTCGCGGTCGTCCCGTGACCGGCCCCGGGAATCGTCCTTTGAAATCCTTAAGCGATATGCTTAAAGGGAAACAGGGGCGTTTCCGTCAGAACCTCCTCGGGAAACGTGTTGACTATTCCGGCCGTTCGGTTATCGTTGTCGGTCCGGAGCTGAAAATGCATCAGTGCGGTCTGCCCAAAGAAATGGCTCTGGAACTCTTTAAGCCCTTTGTTATGAAACGCCTCGTAAAGGATGGCATGGCTCATAATATCAAGAGTGCAAAGCGCATGGTGGAACGGGTGCGTACGGAAGTATGGGATGTCCTGGAAGATGTTATTAAGGATCATCCGGTTCTTCTTAACCGTGCTCCTACACTTCACCGTCTCGGTATTCAGGCTTTTGAACCGGTCCTCGTGGAAGGGCGTGCATTGAAGCTGCATCCTCTGGTATGTACAGCCTATAATGCCGACTTTGACGGTGACCAGATGGCGGTTCATGTTCCTCTCTCTGCAGAAGCTCAGGCCGAAGCCAGATTGCTGATGATTTCTTCCTATAATATTCTGAACCCCAAAGACGGTCATCCTGTGGCGGTTCCTACCCAGGATATGGTTCTCGGTTCCTACTATCTTACGGCGATTAAAGAAGGCGCAAAAGGGGAAGGTAAAGTATTCTGCTCTTATGACGAAGCTTATGCTGCCTATGAAAATGATGCCGTTGATCTTCATGCTTTGATTGAGATCATAAAACCCGAAGAATGGGATTACCAGATGGTGGAAAAGAAACGGGTTGAATTTGAAAAACGCGAAAACGGTATGTACCAGAGGGTTAAAACTACCGTTGGTCGTTTGAAATTCAACTACAATATCCCTATCCCCAAAGAAATGGGTTACTATAACTGCACCATCACGAAAAAGGTTCTTGGCGATATCGTTGATCGCTGCGTTCGTATTATGGGTATCACCCATGCTGCAGAGTTGCTTGACGGTATTAAATCCATGGGCTACAAAACCTCTACTCAGGCCGGTATCACCATTGGTTTGCAGGATATTAAAGTTCCTGCGGCCAAAAAGACGATCATGGCTCAGGCAGAAGTGGACGTCAAAGGCATTGAAGATTTGTTCCGTCGCGGTTTTGTCACCGAAGATGAACGCTATAATAAAGTGATCCAGATCTGGAACAAAGCTACTGATGATATCACCGCACAGCTCATGGGCACTTTGGATCCCTTCAATCCTATTTACATGATGGCAAATTCCGGGGCTCGTGGTAACGTCCAGCAGATTCGTCAGTTGGCAGGGATGCGCGGCTTGATGGCCGGTCCTTCCGGGAAGATCATCGACTTGCCGATTAAGGCAAACTTCCGTGAAGGTCTTGATATTCTGGAATTCTTCATTTCTTCTCACGGTGCCCGTAAAGGTCTTACCGATACCGCCCTCCGTACTGCAGACTCCGGTTATCTGACTCGTCGTCTTGTCGATGTTGCTCAGGAAGTGATTGTTCGCGAAGACGATTGCGGCTGCGATGAAGGTATCTGGGTCGAAGAAATTCCCAATATCGAACCGCTTTCGGAACGTATCGAAGGTCGTGTGGCGACCTATGATATTGTCAATAAACATACCGGTGAAGTTATTGTACCTGCCGGGGAAGAAATCGTCGATAAGCATCTTGCTCAGATTGATGCCTATATGGAAACGCTTCCGCCGGAAGAACGCCGTGTGAATATTCGCTCGGTCCTCACCTGCAAGAGCCGGTATGGCGTTTGCCGTAAATGCTATGGCCGTAACCTTGCTACCGGCGTTATGGTTGATATTGGGGAAGCCGTTGGTACCATTGCTGCTCAGTCCATTGGGGAGCCCGGTACACAGCTTACCATGCGTACTTTCCATACCGGCGGTGTTGCCGGGGACGATATCACCCAGGGTCTTCCCCGTGTTGAAGAACTCTTTGAAGCACGACGCCCCAAATATCAGGGGATTCTTACGGAATTCTCCGGTATGGCCGTAGTGGAAGATTATAAGAACCAGAAGAAGATCTCCATTGTAAAAGACGGGGAAGAGCTTGCCAGCTATCTGACGCCTTTCAACTCTCGACTTCGCGTTCAAAACGGCGATTACGTTGAAAAGGGCGATGCTCTTACCGAAGGTTCGGTAAACCCCCACGACGTGCTGAAAGTAAAAGGTGTTGAAGGCGTTCATTACTATCTTGTGAAGGAAGTGCAAAGCGTTTACCGCCTCCAGGGTGTTGATATTAACGATAAGCACATTGAGATCATGGTTCGTCAGATGCTCAAAAAGGTCAAGATCGAGGATGCCGGCGATGGTAATCTTCTTCCCGGAACACTGGTCGATCGCAATGAATTCCGCCGGATCAATGAAGAGCTTGCCGCAGAAGGGAAAGAAACCGCCACGGCCAGCCCGATCCTTTTGGGGATCACTAAAGCTGCTTTGGCTACCGAATCCTTCCTTTCGGCTGCATCTTTCCAGGAAACGACACGTGTTCTTACCGATGCCGCCATTAAAGGAAAGGTGGATCCGCTGATCGGTTTGAAGGAAAATGTTATTCTCGGGAAACTGATTCCCGCCGGCACCGGTATGGCTCGGTATCATAATATTAAAGTCACCTGTGAAGGGGAATCGGATATCGACGAAACCGAATTGACCGCGGAAACGGAAGTTTCCGCTGAAAATACGGATGCGGAAGAAAAACTTAATGACAATTCCGAAGAATTGATGCTTGACAACGACGACTTACAGTGATAAAATAGCAGTACACGCGTTTTTTTTGAGAGATTATCTATGCCCTTTTTCAGGAGGCTGTAAATGGACCCCAAAATACTGTTAACAGCAAAGAAATCCGTTGGCACAAAGGAGACTTTGCGTTCGGTAGAAAAACACCAGTGTAAGGCGGTCTTTATCGCAAAAGACGCAAACGCAAAAGTGCTGAAATCTCTCGTCGATGCCTGCAAATGCAACGGTGTTGACGTTTATGAAGTCCAGTCTATGCAATATCTGGGAGAGTGCTGCGGCATAAAGGTCGCCGCAGCCTCTGCCGGATTGCTGTAAATTTTTGTCTAAAATTTAATTTATATAAAATATTTATAATCACGATTAGGAGGTGGAGTTTTGCCTACAATCAGCCAGTTAGTGAGAAACAGCAGAGAAGTATCGGAGAAAAAATCCACCGCGCCGGCATTAAAAGAATGCCCCCAGAAACGCGGTGTTTGCACCAGAGTTTATACGACCACTCCGAAAAAACCGAATTCTGCTTTGAGAAAGGTCGCCCGTGTCCGCTTGACCAATGCTATTGAAGTTACAGCGTATATCCCCGGTATCGGCCATAACCTTCAGGAACACTCGGTTACTCTCATTCGCGGCGGCAGAGTCAAGGACCTTCCCGGTGTAAGATATCATATCATCCGTGGTACCTTGGACGCAGCAGGCGTTGCAGACCGTGGTCAGTCCCGTTCCAAATACGGCACCAAACGCCCGAAAGCAAAAGCAGCAGCGAAATAAGAACTATATTATATAGTAAGGAGGAAACCAAATGCCCAGAAGGGGAAAGATCAAACGCATTGAAGTTTTACCGGATCCGGTTTATAACAATGTTGTTTTAGCAAAATTTATCAACCAGATCATGCTCGATGGCAAAAAGAGCACCGCTGAAAGAATCGTTTACGGTGCATTTGACATCATTAAAGAAAGAACCGATAAAGAACCTATCGAAGTATTCGAAGAAGCCATGAACAACGTAATGCCCGTATTGGAAGTTAAAGCAAGACGTGTTGGTGGTGCGAACTACCAGGTTCCGATCGAAGTAAGAGCTGACAGACGTCAGACCCTCGGTATCCGCTGGCTCGTAATGAACGCCAGAAAACACAGCGGCAAAGGTATGGAAGAAAAAGTTGCCGGTGAATTGATGGATGCTGCAAACAATACTGGCGCATCTGTTAAGAAGAGAGAAGATACTCATAAAATGGCGGAAGCAAATAAGGCTTTTGCACATTTCAGATGGTAAGGCAAATATAGTTCGGAGGATTAAATGAGACAGTATAGCTTAGGCAATACAAGAAATATCGGTATCATGGCCCATATCGATGCCGGTAAAACTACGACAACCGAACGTATGCTTTATTTTACCGGTAAAGTACATCGCATCGGCGAGGTACATGATGGCGCTGCTACCATGGACTATATGGTTCAGGAACAGGAAAGAGGTATTACCATTACTTCTGCAGCAACCACATGTATCTGGAAAAATCATCGTATTAACATCATAGACACGCCCGGCCATGTGGACTTTACTGTAGAGGTCGAACGCTCCTTGAGAGTGCTTGACGGCGCCGTTGCCGTTTTCTGTTCCGTCGGCGGCGTACAGCCCCAGTCCGAAACAGTGTGGCGCCAGGCAGACCGTTACGGCGTTCCCCGTATCGCATTTATCAATAAAATGGACCGTGTTGGCGCGGACTTCTTCCGCGGTGTAAACATGATTCGCGAACGGCTTGGCGCAAACCCCATTCCCATGCAGTTGCCCATTGGCGCAGAAGATAATTTCACGGGTATCATTGATCTGTTGACAATGACCGCCACTTTCTACGAAGGTGAAAATGCCATCAGCGATCAGCCCATCCCCGAAGAATATCAACTTCAGGCCGAAGAATATCGGGAATCCATGCTTGAAAAACTGGCGGATTTCGATGATGAACTCATGGAAATGGTTCTCGAAGGGGAAGAAATTCCCATCGAAAAAATCAAAGCGGTAATTCGTAAAGCAACCATCGGTGTCCATATGACACCGGTATTCTGCGGAACCGCATTCAAAAATAAAGGTGTACGCCTTCTCCTTGATGGTGTTGTTGACTACCTTCCTTCTCCTGTGGATGTCCCCGCAATCAGCGGTTGGGATCCTGATACGGAAGAAGATACGGAAAGAGAAGCCGATGATGACGGTCCTTTCAGTGCCTTGGCCTTTAAGATCGTTTCTGACCCCTACGTTGGGAAATTGACTTTCTTCCGCGTCTACAGCGGCACCCTGAAGAGTGGCTCTTACCTCTATAATTCAACAAAAGGTAAGAAAGAACGTATTGGTCGTCTGTTGCAGATGCATGCGGACAAGCGCGAAGATATCGACGAATGTTATTCCGGTGATATTCTTGCGGCAGTTGGCCTTAAGTTCACCTCCACCGGTGATACCCTTTGCTGCTACGAACATCCCGTTGTTTTGGAAAGCATGGACTTCCCCGAACCTGTTATCGACGTTGCAATCGAACCGAAAACCACCGCCGATCAGGAAAAGATGAGTCTTGCTTTACAGAAACTTTCCGAAGAAGACCCCACTTTCCGTGTTCATACGGATACCGAAACCGGTCAGACGATCATTTCCGGTATGGGCGAACTTCATCTGGAAATCATTATTGACCGTCTCTTGAGAGAATTCCGCGTAGATGCCAATGTCGGTAAGCCTCAGGTTGCATACAGAGAAACCTTCCGTCAGCCTGCATCCGCAAACTCCAAGTTTGTCCGCCAGAGTGGCGGTCATGGTCAGTACGGTCATTGCGTTGTTGACTTCGAACCCGGTGAACCCGGTAGCGGCTTTGTCTTTGAAAGCAAAATCGTTGGCGGTGTTGTTCCCAAGGAATATATCCCGCCGATCGAAGAAGGGATCAAAGAAGCCATGGAAAATGGTTATCTTGCAGGGTTCCCCATGGTGGATATCAAAGCTACGCTTGTTGACGGCTCTTATCATGAAGTTGACTCTTCGGAAATGGCCTTTAAGGTTGCCGGTTCTATGGCCTTTAAAGAAGCTGCTGCGAAAGCAAAAGCAGTTCTTCTCGAACCGATTTTCAAACTTGAAGTCGTTGTTCCCGAAGAATACATGGGTGATGTTATCGGCGATATCAACTCTCGCCGTGGTCGTCTCGAAGGCATGGAAGCATCCAAAGGAACGCAGACCATTCGTGGTTTTGTTCCTCTCTCTGAAATGTTTGGTTATGCCACGGATCTTCGTTCTAAGACCCAGGGGCGCGGCACTTACGTAATGCAGTTTGGTCATTACGAAGAAGTACCGAAGAACATTGCCGAAACCATCATTGAAAAATATAAAGGTTGACCCACTATTAAACTTTTAAATATTTAAGAAATTCCTTAAGGAGGAAATCCTAAAATGGCGAAAGAAAAGTACGAACGCACAAAACCGCATGTAAACATTGGTACCATCGGCCACGTAGACCATGGTAAGACCACATTGACCGCAGCAATCACCACCTGCCTGGCCAAAGCCGGCGGTGCTGTAGTGAAGAGCTATGCAGAAATCGATGCTGCACCTGAAGAAAGAGAACGCGGTATTACCATTAACACCGCCCACGTAGAATACGAAACCGAAAACAGACACTATGCCCACGTGGACTGCCCCGGACACGCAGACTATGTTAAAAACATGATCACCGGTGCTGCTCAGATGGATGGTGCAATTCTGGTTGTATCCGCAGCTGACGGCCCCATGCCTCAGACTCGTGAACACATCCTCTTGGCCCGCCAGGTTGGTGTACATTACATCGTAGTATTCCTGAACAAAGCTGACCAGGTTGACGATGATGAATTGATGGAATTGGTAGAAATGGAAGTTCGTGAACTTCTCAACGAATACGAATTCCCCGGCGATGATATTCCGATCGTATCCGGTTCTGCCTTGAAAGCCGGCGAATGCGGCTGCGGCAGCCGTGACTGCCAGTGGTGCGGCCCGATCTGGAAATTAATGGATGAAGTTGATGCTTACATTCCTACTCCCGATCGTGATACCGATAAACCCTTCTTGATGCCCATCGAAGATGTATTCACCATTACCGGTCGTGGTACCGTTGTAACCGGTCGTGTCGAACGTGGTCAGGTTAAAGTCGGTGACGAAGTCCAGATCGTTGGTCTCCAGGACGAACCCCGCAAAACCGTTGTAACCGGCGTAGAAATGTTCCGTAAAATGATGGACTACGCAGAAGCCGGCGACAACATTGGTTGCTTGCTCCGCGGTATTGATAGAAAAGAAGTCGAACGTGGTCAGGTATTGGCCAAACCCGGCAGCATTCATCCTCATACCAAATTCACCGGCGAAGTATATGTACTGACCAAAGAAGAAGGCGGCCGTCATACTCCCTTCTTCAACGGCTATCGTCCTCAGTTCTATTTCAGAACAACTGACGTTACCGGTGTAGCAATGCTTCCCGAAGGCGTAGAAATGGTAATGCCCGGGGACAACATCAAGATGACCATCGAATTGATCACCCCCATCGCTATCGAACAGGGTCTCCGCTTCGCTATTCGTGAAGGCGGCAGAACCGTTGGTTCCGGTGTTGTATCTTCCATTATTGAATAATTATTATGTTTATACGATCCCTTGGACGGTGCATCCGCACCGTCCTTTGGGGGGTCTTAAAACCGTTGAAAGACGGAATGATTTTTTGACGGCGAAGACGCGAAAGATTGCGTAGCAGTAAGTTTTCCTATGCTGCTACGGTAACTTTTGCCGAGCTAGTCCGCAAATCGGACGCTTAAGGAGGATAAAAAATTGGCACAACAAAAAATCAGAATCAAATTAAGAGCTTTCGACCATAAGCTTCTTGATCAGTCTGCAGAAAGAATCGTGGAAACCGCCAAAAAAACCGGCGCCAGTGTTTCCGGCCCGATTCCCCTGCCGACAGAAAAAAGCATCTACACGATCTTGCGTTCGCCCCATGTTAACAAAGACAGCCGCGAACAGTTTGAAATGAGAACCCACAAAAGATTGATTGATATCTTGAATGCTTCTCCTAAGACCGTGGATTCGCTTATGCGTTTGGATCTCCCCACCGGGGTAGATATTGAAATCAAGCTTTGATTTCAGATTACGAAAGTCGTTTGTTTTTTTTCGGGATGGAATATCCCACCGAATACAGGCGAGCAATGCCGGGCAGCCGGCACCTACGAATGGAAAGAGAGGTGTTAACATGACACAGAAGGTCGTTATGGGGAAAAAAGTCGGTATGACTCAGATTTTTGCCGAAGACGGCAAAATCATTCCGGTTACCGTAGTGGAAACCGCCCCCAGTGTCATCGTACAAATCAAAGATGAAGCTACCGATGGTTATCAGGCTATTCAGTTAGGCTTCGACGAAAAGAAAAAAGAAAAGCATATCAACAAACCCGAAAAGGGACACTTTGCAAAAGCGAATGTTGCCCCCACCAAGGTATTGAAAGAATTCCGAGTGGAAGATGCTTCCGCTTACAGTCTTGGTCAGAAATTTGACCTTGACCAGTTTGCAGTTGGTGATCTTGTTGACGTTACCGGTACTTCCAAAGGGCATGGTTTCTCCAGCACCATTAAAAAATGGGGCTTCCACAGAGGGCCCATGGGTCATGGCTCCAAGAATCACCGTCGTCCGGCTTCTGCCGGCGCCAAAGGTCCTGCCAGAATCTTCAAAGGCAAGAAAAGCCCCTGCCGTTATGGTGGCGTGAAGGTTACGATCCAGAATCTTGAAATCGTGAAAGTGATTCCCGAAAACAATGCCCTTTTGATTAAGGGCTCGATCCCCGGAGCTAAAAAATCCGTCGTAATCGTAAAGAATGCCGTTAAAGCATAAGTCTATCTGCGCAGGAAAGGAGGATAATCATGGCTAATATCAAGGTTTACAATATGAAAGGCGAAGAAGTCGGCGATCTTGAATTAAACAGCACCGTCTTTGAAGCTAAAATCAATGTTCCCCTGATGCACCAGGCCGTCGTTTTGAACCAGGCTTCGGAAAGAAGAGGAACTCATGAAAGCAAGACCCGCGGTCAGGTTTCGGGCAGCACCAAGAAACCCTGGCGTCAGAAGGGCACCGGCCGTGCTCGTGTAGGTACCAAACGTAATCCTGTTTGGACCGGCGGTGGCGTTGCTTTTGGCCCTCATATGAGAGAATATGGCTTCAAAATGCCTAAGAAAATGCGTCGCGCTGCATTGCGTTCTGCATTAAGTGAAAAATTCGCTCAAGGCGAAATCGTCGTTTTCGATGAATTCGCAATGGATGCTCCGAAAACTAAAGTCATGGCGGATCTCTTCAAAAAATTTGAAGCAGAAAATGCCCTTGTCGTTCTCGGCGAATTCAATGAAAACGTTATTAAGAGCATTAGAAATCTCGCCGAAGCTCAGCCTGTAGAGGCTGCCGGCATCAACGTATATAACGTTTTAGCAAAACGCAAACTTGTTATGACCAAGGATGCGATTGCTAAAGTAGAGGAGGTGCTCGCATTATGAGAGAACCTTATGAAATTTTAGTGAAACCCCTGGTTTCTGAAAAATCCATGCTCCTCATGGGTGACAACAAATATTCCTTCGCTGTTGCAAAGGATGCAAACAAATTGGAAATCAAATATGCCGTTGAAAAACTTTTTGATGTTACTGTAGAAAGCGTTAACACCAGAACGATTCGCGGTAAAGTGAAAAGACAGGGCCGCTACGAAGGCAAACGCCCTGATGTGAAAAAAGCAATCGTTACTTTGAAAGCCGGCGATCAGATCAAGGTTTTTGAAGGCTTAGCATAAGAAGGAGGAAAAAAATGGGTATCAAAAAATATAATCCCACATCACCCGGTCGTCGCGGAATGACGGTTTCCACCTTCGAGGAAATCACTAAATCCCAGCCGGAAAAATCCCTGCTTGCTCCTTTAAAGAGCACTGGCGGCAGAAACAACACCGGTCGTCTTACCACTCGTCACAAAGGTGGCGGTCATAAGAGACAGTACCGTATCATTGATTTCAAAAGAAATAAAGACAATATTCCCGCAACCGTAAATGCGATCGAATACGATCCTAACCGTACCGCGAATATCGCACTTCTTTTCTACGCTGATGGTGAAAAGAGATACATCCTGGCTCCTCAGGGGCTTAAAGTGGGCGATGTTGTTGTGTCCGGTGCCGATGCTGATATCAAAGTCGGCAACAACCTTCCTATTAGTTCCATTCCTGTTGGTACCTACATCCATAATGTAGAACTTTATGCCGGCGGTGGCGCTAAATTGGTTCGTTCTGCCGGTGCCGGTGCTCAGCTTATGGCAAAAGAAGGCGCCTATGCAACCCTTCGTCTTCCTTCCGGGGAAATGAGAATGGTTCGCCTTGAATGCCGTGCAACCATCGGTCAGGTTGGTAATGAAGATCAGGAAAACATTAATATCGGTAAAGCCGGTCGTAACCGCTGGAAAGGCGTACGTCCCGCAAACCGCGGTGTTGTCATGAACCCCTGCGATCATCCTCATGGTGGTGGGGAAGGTCGTTCGCCGGTTGGTCGTGCTCCTGTTACACCTTGGGGCAAACCTGCTCTTGGCGCTAAGACCCGCAACAAGAAAAAAGCTTCCAGTAAGCTTATCGTAAAGACCAGAGGATAATCGGAGGAAGGAGGCAGTATCATGGCCAGATCGTTGAAAAAAGGTCCGTATTGCGAAGCCAGTTTAATGGCTAAGGTGGAGAAGATGAACGAAAGCAATGATAAACAGGTTATTAAAACCTGGTCTCGTCGTTCCACCATCTTCCCCCAGATGATCGGACACACCATTGCCATCCATGACGGCAGAAAACATGTTCCTATTTATATTACTGAAGATATGGTTGGACATAAATTGGGTGAATTTGTTATGACCCGTACTTACAGAGGTCACGCAAATTCCGAAAAGTCCAGTTCCGGGAAATAACCTAAGGAGGAAAGAAAAATGGAAGTTAAAGCTGTAGCGAAACATATCCGGATTTCTCCCCGCAAGGTTAGATACGTTGCCGACCTCGTGCGCGGCAAAGGCGTGGAAGAAGCCCGTGCTATCTTAAAGCTCACCCCCAATCGCGGTTGCACCCCTGTTTTGAAAGTTTTGAACTCTGCGGTTGCAAATGCTGAACATAACAACGGTATGAGCGGCGATGATTTATTCATCAAAACCATCTTCGTTGATGAAGGTGTGACCTGGAAACGCATCAAACCTCGTGCTATGGGTAGAGCCGATAGAATCTATAAAAGATGTTGCCACATCACCGTTGTTGTTGATGAAAGAGAGGAGGCATAAAGCGTGGGTCAGAAAGTTAACCCGAAGGGATTCAGAGTTGGCGTTATTCGCGACTGGGACAGCCGCTGGTATGCCAGAAAAGAATACTCTGACTATCTCTTAGAAGATTATCAGATCAGAAAATACCTGAAAAAAAGACTTTATGATTCCGGTATCTCCCGTATCGAAATTGAACGTGCTGCCGGTAGAGTAAAGGTCAACATCTTCACTGCAAAACCCGGTATCGTAATCGGCCGCGGCGGCGCTGAAGTAGAATCCTTGAAAAAGGCTTTAGAAAAAATGACCGGCAAAAAGGTCAATATCTATATTAACGAAGTTAAAAAACCCGAGCTTGATGCTCAGCTCGTAGCTGAAAGCGTTGCTTCCGCTCTGGAAAGACGTATCGCTTTCCGTCGTGCAATGAAACAGGCTGTGACCCGCACCATGAGAATGGGTGCCGGCGGTATCAAGCTGATGTGCGCAGGTCGTTTGGGCGGCGCTGAAATCGCTCGTACCGAATGGATCAGCGATGGTAAAGTTCCCCTGCATACCTTGAGAGCCGATATCGACTATGCTGTAGCAGAAGCGGACACCACTTATGGTAAAATCGGCATCAAATGCTGGATCTACAAAGGCGAAGTTCTTCCGGAAAGAGCTGCCGCTGCCAAAAAAGCAGAAGGGGGTAAACGCTAATGTTAATTCCCAAAAGAGTCAAACATCGTAAACAGCATCGTGGCAGAATGGCCGGTAAAGCAACGAAAGGTAACTTTATTGCTTACGGTGAATATGGCCTTCAGGCTACCGAATGCGGTTGGATCACCAGCCGTCAGATCGAAGCTGCCCGTGTTGCCATGACCCGTTATATGAAGAGAGGTGGGCAGGTCTGGATTAAGATCTTCCCTCATAAACCCATCACCGAAAAACCTGCTGAAACCCGTATGGGTAGTGGGAAAGGTTCCCCTGAATATTGGGTAGCCGTTGTAAAACCCGGCCGTGTTATGTTTGAAGTTGGCGGCATCAGCGAAGAAATCGCACGTGAAGCCCTTCGTTTGGCCATGCACAAACTCCCCGTGAAATGTAAATTCATCAAACGCGAAGAGAAGATTGGCGGTGAAGCAGAATGAAGATGAAAGAAATCAACGAAATGACCAGTGAAGAATTAGTCAAAAAAGTTGGTGACCTCAAAAATGAACTCTTTAATCTGCGTTTCCGTTTGGCCACCGGTCAGTTGGAAAACCCCGCAGTGATTAAAGACGTCAAGAGAAATATCGCAAGAGTTAAAACAGTGATCAGAGAACGCGAACTCAGCGGTGAAGATTTATAATCGGAAGGAGGAGCATTAAATAATGGAAAGAACTAGCGACAGAAAAGTCCGTATCGGTACTGTTGTCAGCGATAAAATGGATAAAACCATCGTTGTCAGAGTCGAAACCAGATTCAAGCATCCTCTTTACGGCAAAATCGTTAAAACCAGCAAAAAGTACAAAGCCCATGATGAGAACAACGAAGCCAGAGTCGGCGACTTGATCCGTATGATGGAAACCCGTCCTTTGTCCAAAGACAAGAGATGGCGCTTGGTTGAAATTATCGAAAAAGCCCCGATCGTCTGAGGGCATTAAGAAAGGGGGCAATCAGAAATGATCCAACAGGAAACCAGGCTCAAAGTCGGTGATAACACCGGTGCAAAAGAGCTGTTATGTATTAAAGTATTGGGCGGCGCCGGTCGTCGTTATGCCAGCGTCGGTGATGTTATCGTTTGTGCGGTTAAAAGTGCCACACCCGGCGGCGTGGTAAAAAAAGGCCAGGTCGTTAAGGCTGTTGTTGTTAGAACGAAAAAAGAAATTCGTCGTGAAGACGGTACCTATATTCGTTTCGATCAGAATGCTGCAGTTATCATCAAAGACGATGGTCAGCCGCAGGGTACCCGTATCTTTGGGCCCGTTGCAAGAGAATTGAGGGAAAAGAACTACATGAAGATCGTTTCCCTGGCGCCGGAAGTGCTCTAATTTTAGGAGGTGGACGAATTGGCATTCGCCAAAACGCATATCAAAAAAGATGATACGGTAATGGTCATTACCGGTAAAGATGCCGGAAAAACCGGAAAAGTCCTCCAGGTGCTTCCCGCAAGCGGTAAGGTTGTTGTGGAAGGGGTTAACATTGTCAAAAGACATACCAAACCTACCCAGAAAAACCCCCAGGGCGGCATCATGGAAAAACCTGCTGCAATCGCAATCTCCAATGTTATGCTTTATTGCGGAAAATGCAGCAAAGTTACAAGAGTGTCTATGAAATCCGTTGATGGTGAGCTGGTTCGCCAGTGCAAACATTGCGGTGAAGTCTTAAAGTAATCGGGAAGGAGGCAATTTAAATGGCAAGACTCAAAGAAAAGTATAATGAAGAGATCGCTGCTGCCCTGAAAGAAAAATTTCAGTATGACAACGTAATGCAGATTCCTAAACTCGTTAAAATCGTTGTCAACATGGGGCTCGGCGAAGCCATCGCCAATCCCAAGGCCTTGGATGCTGCTGTTGGTGATATGACTCAGATCACCGGTCAGAAACCTATCATCACAAAAGCGAAAAAATCCGTTGCTGCCTTCAAAGTCAGAGAAGGTATGTCCATCGGCTGCAAGGTTACTTTAAGAGGCGATAAAATGTACGAATTCTGCGACCGTCTCGTATCCGTGGCTCTGCCTCGCGTAAGAGACTTCAAAGGTGTATCTGCCAAAGCCTTTGACGGTCGTGGCAACTATACTCTCGGCTTAAAAGAACAGTTGATTTTCCCTGAAATCGAATATGATAAAATCGACAAAGTTCGCGGCATGGAAGTATGCTTTGTGACTTCTGCAAAAACCGATGAAGAAGCCAAAGAGCTCTTAAGACTTATGGGCATGCCTTTTGCCAAGTAAGTCAGACTAAGGAGGAAACAACGTGGCAAAAAAATCAATGATTGCGAAACAAGGGCGTACGCCCAAGTATTCCGTTCGCGGATATAATCGTTGCAAAATCTGCGGCAGACCTCATGCTTATATGCGTAAATTCGGCATTTGCAGAGTTTGCTTCAGAGAATTGGCTTACAAGGGAGAGATCCCCGGTGTAACCAAGTCCAGTTGGTAAGCCGGAAGGAGGTAAGAATATGGTCATGACAGATCCCATTGCCGATTTCCTTACCAGAATCCGCAATGCAAATACTGTTTATATGGAAAAGGTGGAAATCCCCGCCTCTAAAACGAAATTGAACTTAGCCAATATCTTGAAAGAAGAAGGCTATATTAAAGATGTCGAATACATCGAAGACGGCAAGCAAGGCTTTTTACGTCTTTATCTCAAATACGGCGCAAACCGTGAAAAGGTTATCACCGGTCTGAAGAGAATCAGCCGCCCCGGTTTGAGAGTTTATGCTCAGAAGGATGAGCTGCCTAAAGTATTGGGTGGTCTCGGCATCGCCATTATCTCCACTTCAAAAGGTCTTATGACCGACAAAGACGCCCGCAAAGCAGGTGTCGGTGGCGAAGTAATGTGCTATATCTGGTAAATTAGAAATTTTGTAAACTCAAATTGGGAGGTGCAATATGTCTCGTATAGGCAAAATGCCGGTAGCGATCCCTTCCGGAGTGACTATCAATTTGGATGGCAAACACCTTAGCGTGGAAGGCCCCAAAGGGAAACTCGAAAGGGACATTCATCCTGATATCGATGTAGTGATCGAAGGCGCAGAGCTTATCGTCACTCGTCCCAGCGATGACAAAAAACATCGTGCGCTTCATGGTCTCACCAGAGCGCTTATCCATAATATGGTCGTTGGTGTAACCGAAGGCTTCAAAAAAGACCTTGAACTGGTCGGCGTTGGTTACCGTGCTGCAAAACAAGGTGATAACCTCGTTCTTACCGTTGGTTATTCCCATCCTGTAGAAATGGCTCCCGCCGATGGTATCACCATCGAAGTTCCCACCCCGAACCGTGTTGCCATTCTCGGTATCGACAAAGAAAAAGTCGGCGCTTTCGCCGCAAATGTCAGAGCCGTCAGACCTCCGGAACCTTATAAAGGCAAAGGGATTAAGTATGAAGGCGAAGTTATTAAACGGAAAGCCGGTAAAGCCGGTGTTAAAGCCGGTTAAAGGAAGGAGCGCTTGTTTTGTATAAACAGTATGACAGAAAAGCTGTTCGGATGAAAAAACATGCCAGCGTCAGATTGAAAATCTCCGGTACTCCGGAATGCCCTCGTCTGGCTGTCTTCCGCAGCGCAAAACATATCTATGCCCAGATTATCGATGATGTTGCCGGCAACACTTTGGTCGCTGCTTCCACTCTCGACGCTTCCTTAAAAGGAAACTATGGTGGGAATATTGAAGCTGCAACTGCCGTTGGCAAATTGATCGGTGAAAAAGCTCTCGAAAAAGGCATCAAAAAAGTCGTTTTCGACCGTGGTGGTATGATCTATCATGGTAGAGTGAAAGCCCTTGCAGAAGGTGCCAGAGAAGCTGGCCTCGACTTTTAAGAGGATAAGGAGGGAAATAGATGTCCAGAATTGACGCCAATAGTCTTGGTGAATTGACTGAAACAATCGTCAATATTAACCGTGTTGCTAAAGTTGTAAAGGGCGGTCGCCGTTTCAGCTTCAGCGCTCTCGTTGTCGTCGGCGATGGTAACGGTCATGTCGGTTTCGGCATGGGCAAAGCTGGGGAAGTTCCTGAAGCTATCCGCAAAGCCGTTGAAGACGCAAAGAAAAATCTTATATATGTACCTATCGTAAACTATACGCTTCCTCATGAAATCATCGGTCGCTTTGGTGCTGCAAGAGTTATGCTCAAACCTGCAGCCCCTGGTACTGGTGTGATTGCCGGCGGCCCTGTCCGTGCCGTCCTTGAAGCCGTTGGCGTTCGCGATATCCTGACGAAATCTTTGGGATCCAACAACGCAATCAACATGGTTTCTGCAACATTTGAAGGTTTGAAAGGTATGCGTACCGTCGAAGATGTTGCAAAACTCAGAGGCAAAACCGTGAAGGAAATCTTGGGTCAGGAGGATTAAAAAACCATGGCAAAAATCAAGATTACCCTGGTAAAAAGTGTCATTGGATACAGTGAACGGCAGAGAAAAACCGTCCGTTCTTTGGGCTTGACCAAAACCGGCCGTTCTGTTATTCAGAATGATACCCCCGATATTTTGGGGAAAGTGAAAAGTGTTAGCCATCTTTTAAAGGTGGAAGAATTAGACAGCTAAGCACCCAAGGGAGGTAAAATTATGTTTTTAAATGATTTAAAGCCCGCGGAAGGCGCGAAACAAGCTGCCACCAGAAAAGGTCGTGGGATTGGCTCCGGCTTGGGTAAAACCTCCGGTAAAGGTCATAAAGGCCAAAAAGCCCGTTCCGGCGGCGGCGTTCGTCCCGGCTTTGAAGGTGGTCAGATGCCCTTGCAGCGCAGACTGCCGAAGAGAGGCTTTACGAACTTCAATAAAAAAGTAATTGCGGAAATCGCTTTGCAGGATCTCAATCTTTTTGAAGCAAATACCGTAATCACTCCCGAAACTCTGTGGGAAGCCGGCTTGATCAGCGGTTGCTGCGATGGCGTTAAAGTCCTTGCCAACGGCGAAATCGAAAAGCCCGTAACCTTACAGTATGTATATTGCAGCAAAGCTGCTGCAGCAAAAATCGAAGCCGCAGGTGGTAAAGTAGAGGTGATGTAACATGCTTTCAACGCTGGCAAATGCGTTCAAAGTGAAAGAACTCCGTGGTAAACTTGTCTTTACGATCTTAATGTTCCTCGTATTCCGTCTCGGTGCACATATTCCTGCCCCGGGAATCAATCCGGATGCTTTGGATTCATTATTTTCGCAAAACATCTTTGGCTTTATTGACATTATTTCTGGCGGTGCCTTTAAAAGTGTCAGTTTGTTCGCCATGGGGATTATGCCTTACATCAATGCTTCGATTATTATGAACCTGTTGACCATCGTTATCCCCTATTTTGAAAATCTTGCAAAACAGGGGCCCGAAGGCCGTAAGAAAATGGCACAGCTCACCCGCTATGGATGTGTGATCCTTGGTTTTGTGCAGGCCATTGCCATGTCGTTCTATCTTAAGAGCGCCATGTACAGCTTTAACTTCTTCACCGTCATGGTGGTTGCTATTTCCTTAACTGCAGGTACTGCTATGCTTATGTGGATGGGCGAAATGATTACCGAAAAGGGTATCGGTAACGGTATTTCTCTCATCATCTTTGCGGGTATCGTATCCCGTATTCCCAACGGCTTTGTTTATGTTTTCCAGTCGTTGAGAAGCGGCGAAACAAATTTCTTTGCCGTTTTGCTCTTCGTAGTGATTGCCCTGATCATCATTATTGGCATCATCTACATTCAAGAAGGGCAGAGAAGACTCCCCGTTCAGTATGCAAAAAGAGTTGTTGGTCGTAAGATGTATGGCGGTCAGAGCACCTTCATCCCCATGAAGGTCAATCAGGCCGGCGTTATTCCCATCATTTTTGCCATGTCGCTCCTGATGCTTCCCGGGATGATTTTCTCACTTTTCCCTGACAACCAGGTCTGCGCTATGATCGGCGGCTGGTTTAATGCGGATCATCCGGTCTATATGATTCTGTATGTTGCTTTGATCATCTTCTTTGCATATTTCTACACTGCCGTTACGTTCAGTCCTACGGATGTTGCAGATAATCTGAAGAAGAATGGTGGCTTTATCCCCGGACTTCGTCCCGGCAGACCCACTGCAGAATATATTGATAAGATCCTCACTCGTCTGACTTTGGCCGGTGCGATCTTCCTTGCATTTATCGCACTGCTTCCGAATTTGATGATGGCTATCACCAAGCTTGATCTTGGTTTCGGTGGTACTTCGCTCCTCATTGCTGTCGGTGTTGCTCTCGATACCATGAAACAGCTGGAAAGCCAGGTACTGATGCGCAGCTATCAGGGATTCATGAAATAAGGAGAATCGAATTATGAGATTGGTATTATTAGGACCTCCCGGAGCCGGGAAAGGAACCCAGGCTGCTTCGATGGTCGAAAAATACAATATCGTTCACATCTCCACCGGCGACTTGCTCCGTGCTGCCGTAAAAGCCGGCACCGAACTGGGCAAAGAAGCCAAAGGTTATATGGAATCGGGGCAATTAGTCCCCGATACCCTTATCCTTGGGCTGGTGGAGGAAAGGATTCAGAAGGAAGATTGCCAAGAGGGCTTCCTCCTGGATGGCTTTCCCAGAACGCCGGCTCAGGCCGACGCCCTGGACGAAATGCTCAAGAAGCTTGGTCAGAAACTTGATGCTGTCGTCAATATCGAGGTTCCCCTTGATAAATTGATGGTTCGTTTGACCGGGCGTCGTGTATGCAAGAAATGCGGTGCGACATATCATGTGGCTTTCAATCCTTCTCCCAAAGGTGACCTTTGCGGCGCCTGCGGTGATGCCTTGATCCAAAGAGCCGATGATACCGAAGCTACCGTAAAGAATCGTCTTGATGTTTATGAACAGCAGACGGCTCCCCTGATCGATTATTATACCAATGCCGGTATTATCAAAAACATCAATGGGGATCAGGATATTAAAAAAGTACTTGAAGACATTGCCATTGCCTTAGGAGGCAAATAATGATCACTATCAAAAATAAGGAACAAATCGCAAAAATGCGAGATGCCGGCAAAATCGTTGCGGAAGTACTGGCTCTGATGAAAGAACACGTTGAACCCGGCGTATCTACTTGGGAGTTAGACGAAATTGCCGAAAATTATATTCGCAAGTGTGGTGCCGTTCCGACTTTTTTGGGCTATGGTGGTTTCCCGGCTTCTATCTGTGCATCCATCAATGAACAGGTTGTACATGGGATTCCGAATCGCAACTGCATTTTAAATGAGGGTGATATCATCAGCATTGATGTAGGTGCCACCTTCCGCGGCTATGTGGGTGACGCAGCGAGAACGTTTCCTGTGGGGAAAATCAGCGATGAGAACGCTCGACTCATCGAGGTGACCCGTCAATCGTTTTATGAAGGTCTTGCCCATGCGAAAAAAGGAAACCGCTTAGGCGATATTTCCAACGCAATTCAACGGTATGTGGAGAAAAATGGATATTCCGTCATTCGCGACCTGGTTGGCCACGGTGTTGGAGAAAATATGCATGAAGATCCTATGGTTCCCAATTACGGCAAAAAAGGCCGGGGCATTAAGCTTTGCGAAGGTTTGACTATTGCGGTTGAACCCATGGTTGCAGCCGGCCACTATGCTCTGGAACAGCTTGCAGATAATTGGACCTACGTAACGAGAGATGGCTCCATGGCCGCTCATTACGAAAATACCTTTGCCATTACCGACGGAGAACCTGAAATTTTAACCAGACTTTAAGGAGTGGTGGCATGGAATGGTCCCGAGGTCAATTTGTCGTTTCGAAACAGGGCAGAGATAATGGTACCTGTTATGTCGTCTTGAAAATCGAAGATCAGTTTTGTTATGTCGCAGACGGCAGAAAAACGTCATATCTGAAACCGAAAAAAAAGAATGTAAAACATCTGCAGGCAACGCATTGGATCTCCCCGGAAATCGAAGATACGCTTCGACAGGGAAATGCTCCCTCGGATATGGAGATTCGGGCGTTTTTGAATAAACATCGCTCGTAACAACGAGCCCAGGAGGTACCGGATGTCGAAACAAGATGCAATCGAAGTGGAAGGCACAGTTGTAGAACCGTTGCCCAACGCGATGTTCACCGTCGAATTGGCAAACGGCCACAAAGTACTGGCCCATGTTTCCGGGAAAATTCGGATGAACTTCATTCGTATTCTGCCGGGGGATAAAGTTACTGTTGAATTAAGCCCCTACGATCTGAATCGTGGGCGTATCGTTTACCGCTATAAATAAGCGATAAGAAAATTTGCGCAAAGGAAAAGGAGGGATTACCGTGAAAGTTCGCGCTTCGGTAAAACCAATTTGCGAAAAATGCAAAATCATCAAAAGAAAAGGGACCGTTATGGTCATTTGCAAGAATCCCAAGCATAAACAAAAACAAGGATAATAATATCTGAATTGGAGGTGCATGAAATCAATGGCACGTATTGCTGGTGTTGATATTCCTCGTGATAAAAGAGTGGAAGTCGCACTTACCTATATTTATGGTATCGGCCTTCCCACCGCCAAGAAAATCTTAGCGGAAGCCAAAATTGACGGTAATATCAGAGTTAAAGATTTAACGGAAGACCAAGTGAATGTCATCCGTGATATCATCAATAACAACTATCTCGTAGAAGGCGATCTCAGAAGAGATGTCGCTCTTAATATCAAACGTCTTGTGGAAATCAGCTGCTATCGCGGCATTCGCCACAGAAGAGGTCTCCCTGTTAGAGGGCAGAAAACCAAAACCAACGCTCGTACCCGCAAAGGTCCCAAACGTACTGTGGGCGGAAAACGTAAGAAATAAAGGAAGGGGGACAGATTCATGGCAAGAAGACAAACTCGTAGAAGAAGAGAAAAAAAGAATATTGAATTCGGCGTAGCCCATATCAATTCTACTTTTAACAACACCATTATCGTTATTACCGATAAATCCGGTAATGCTATTTCCTGGTCCAGCGCCGGTGCTTCCGGTTTCAAAGGCTCCAGAAAGAGCACTCCCTTTGCTGCCCAGCTCGCCGCAGAAACCGCTGCAAAGGAAGCTATGGAACACGGTATGAAGACCGTTGAATGTGTTGTAAAAGGCCCCGGCTCCGGCAGAGAAGCTGCTATCCGTTCTTTGCAGGCCACAGGTCTTGAAATCAGCATGATCAAGGACGTCACTCCCATTCCTCATAATGGCTGCCGTCCGCCCAAAAGAAGAAGAGTTTAGGAGGTGTCTTTTAATCAATGGCACGTTATACAGAATCCCAATGCCGGCTTTGCCGTCGTGAAGGAGAAAAGCTCTATTTAAAGGGCGACCGCTGCTATGGCGAAAAATGCTCCTTTGCAAAGAGAAGTTACGCTCCCGGTCAGCATGGTGCTGCCGCCGCTCGTAAAAAACGTTCGGAATATGGCCTTCAGTTAAGAGAAAAAGAAAAAGTTCGTCGTATTTACGGTGTATTGGAAAAACAATTCCGTCTTTATTATAAAGCTGCTGTCAGACAGGGCGGTGTCACCGGGAAAAATCTCCTCGTCCTCTTGGAATCCCGTCTTGACAACGTAGTTTATCGTGCTGGTCTTGCAAATAGCAGAAACGAAGCACGTCAGCTCGTTCTCCATGGTCATTTCACCGTGAACGGCAAAAAAGTTAACATTCCTTCCTTCCTCGTAAAGAAAGGTGATGTGGTTGCTGTTGCCGCTAAGAGCAAAAAGAGCCCCAAATTCCAGGCCATTGCTGAATTGGCCGCAGTAAAATCCATTCCTCAGTGGCTTACGCTGGACAAGGATAATCTTTCCGCTGTAGTAGCAGAAATGCCTACTCGCGAATCGATTGATATCCCCATCGAAGAACACTTAATCGTTGAATTCTACTCCCGCTAAGGCTTAAGTAGTCTTTAACGTTCGATAGTTTATATAAGGAGGCCAGATATATGCTGTCAGGAATGGAAAAACCAAAGATTCAATGCGTGGAAATGAATGATGCGAAAACTTATGGCCGCTTTGTTGTTGAACCCCTGGAAAGAGGATATGGCATTACCCTGGGCAATGCGCTTCGCCGTGTTTTGCTTTCTTCTCTCCCCGGGGCGGCAGTGACATCAGTGAAAATTGATGGGGTACTCCATGAGTTCTCCACCATGCCCGGAGTTTATGAAGATACAACGGATCTGATCTTGAATCTGAAAGGTCTTTGTGTAAAGCTCCATACAGAGGATGAGAAAACCATCACCCTGGAAGCCGATGGCGAAGGGGAAATTACCGGCGCTGATTTCAAATGCAGTTCCGATGTGGAAATTCTCAATCCGGATCATCATATTGCCACTCTCGATACCAACGGCAGTCTTCATCTTGAAGCAACCGTGGAACGGGGCAGAGGTTACAACAGTGTAGAAAAGAATAAAAAGGAAAATGCACCTCTTGGTGTGATTCCCATTGACTCGTTCTTTTCCCCCATTACCAAGGTGATTTTCCATGTGGAAGATACCCGTGTTGGTCAGCAGACCGACTTTGATAAACTGACCTTGGATATTTGGACCGATGGTAGCATTTTCCCTGATGAAGCCATCAGCAAAAGTGCAAAAATTCTTTCCGAATATCTCAAACTTTTCATCGGTCTTACGGAAATACCCGGTGATGATATCATTATGGTCGAAAAAGTGGAAGACAATAAGGATAAGATCCTTGACATGACCATTGAAGAATTGGATATGTCTGTTCGCTCCTACAATTGTTTGAAACGTGCCGGCATCAATACGGTGCAGGAATTGACCCAGCGTACCGAAGAAGATATGATGAAGGTCAGAAATCTGGGGAGAAAATCCCTGGAAGAAGTTATGGAAAAACTCAATGAACTTAATCTTTCCCTGCGTATGCCGGAAGAATAATTCATTGAACTCAGTAATTTAAGGAGGATACCACAGTGGCACACGGCAGACTCAGAAGAAACAGTGCTCACCGCCGGGCTATGTTGAGAAACATTACAACCTCTCTTTTAGATAAAGAAAGTATTGAAACAACTGCCCCGAAAGCGAAAGAGCTCAAAAGTATCGCCGAAAAAATGATCACTCTCGGCAAAAGAGGCGACTTGCATGCCAGAAGACAGGCTCTTGCCTATATTCAGGATGAAGACGTTGTTACCAAAGTGTTCACCGTATTGGCAGAACGCTACAAAGACAGACCCGGCGGTTATACCCGCACCGTAAAAATCGGCCTCAGACAGGGCGATGCTGCGGAAATGGTTCGCATCGAATTGGTCTAAAGCTTTTAATGGCATAGACCACGATAAATGAATGAGGAAAGAGGGCTTTTTGCCCTCTTCTTTCGTATCCGGTAATATTCTATAAAAAGTAATGAGAGGTACATGGATGGAAAGGCAGATCCTGCTGACAATTTCATATGACGGTACCGGCTACTGTGGATTTCAAAGGCAGCCCAACGGAATTGCAGTGGAATCGGAATTGAACACGGCATTGACGAAAATCGCGGGGCATCCGGTTTCGATTCTTGGCGCCAGTCGCACCGATGCCGGTGTACATGCTTTAGGGCAGCGTGCATCCTTCTTTCTTCGCGGCAGGATTCCAACGGACCACATTTGCAATGCGGTGAATGGTTTATTGCCAAAGGATATTGTTGTCGTAGATGCGGAGGAAGTGCCCCAAGGGTTTCACTGCCGCCATGATGCCGTTGGCAAGCATTATTGCTACACGGTACGCAATACAAAGGGGACTTCGCCCTTCGATCGAAATTACACGTACCATTTCCCCGGAAAATTGGATTTAGCAATCATAAAAGATGCCATTCCGTTGTTGATCGGTGAAAAAGATTTTAAGGCTTTTACGGCTTCTCACAGCGGGCAAAAAAACTTTGTGCGTCGTTTGGACCGGATCACCGCCAAAAGAGAAGGTGACTATGTCCTTTTTGATTTTTGGGGCGGAGGTTTTCTGTATAAAATGGTGCGAAGCCTTACCGGCAGCTTGTTGGATGTCGGTCGAGGATATTTTGATAAAGAAATCCTTGTAAAAGCCCTTGAAACCGGCGATCGCTCCCTTTTATCGCTTACAGCTCCGGCGAAAGGCCTGATGCTGAGAAAAATTTACTATAATGAGGAATATTATCTTGACAAAGACAGCTTCATCGGCTAAAATAATATAGTATCTGTATAGGCAAGCTCAGCCCCGTGCGAACCAATACAACATTATGAATTTGAAATATTTTCCAGGAGGAAATGAAATGCAAACCACTTATATGGCTAAACCCAGTGAAGTGGATTCGAAGTGGTACATTCTTGATGCCGAAGGGAAATCCCTCGGTCGTGTTGCTTCCGAAGCCGCTCGTCTGCTGAGAGGAAAACATAAACCTACTTTTACTCCCCATATTGATACCGGCGATCATGTTATCGTGATCAATGCGGAAAAAGCAATCCTTACCGGTAAAAAATTGGATCAGAAATTTGCTTATCGTCATTCCGGTTATCCCGGCGGTTTAAAATCCATCTCTTATCGTAAATTGATGGAAACGAAACCCGAATTAGCGATGGAATATGCTATCAAAGGCATGATTCCCCATAACCGTCTTGGTCGTCAGCTCATGAAAAAAGTTCGCATCTACAAAGGTGGAGAACATAATCATGCTGCTCAGAAACCGGAAGTATGGAATTTCTAAGGAGGAAGAGAAATGGCAGATAAATTCTACGGCACAGGTCGCCGCAAAAACGCCATCGCCAAGGTTTGGGTAAAACCCGGCGAAGGCAATATCGAAGTCAATAAAAAATCTGTTGAGGATTATTTTGGCAAAAAAACTTGGGAAATGGTTGTAAAACAGCCCCTCGAAACTACCGGTACTGCCGGTAACTTCGATGTGATCGCCAGCGTTCACGGTGGTGGTATGTCCGGTCAGGCCGGTGCAATCCGTCACGGTCTTGCTCGTGCACTCTGCGAAGCCAATGCAGAATTCCGCCCCGCTTTAAAAGCTGCCGGTTTCCTTACTCGTGATCCGAGAATGAAAGAACGTCGTAAATACGGCCTCAAAAAAGCCCGTAAAGCTTCCCAGTTCTCCAAACGTTAAACAAAACCGATTTCAAAGAGCCTTGCATCTTATGTGTGCAAGGCTCTTTTTTGTAGTGAAAAGGATTGTCTTTTGTTATTCCAATAAAAAACCCGCACCGAGAAGTGCGGGTTTGGCGCCCTTAAGATGATTCGAACATCCGACACACGGTTTAGGAAACCGCTGCTCTATCCTCTGAGCTATAAGGGCTGATTCTATAGGTTGCATCTTTGCGGCAGCTCAACACTGCCGCAAAGATGTTTTTTGTTAGCCGATGATCTCTGCACCGCCCATATAGGGACGGAGGGCTTCCGGAATGATCACCTTTCCATCGGCAGTCTGGTAATTTTCCAGAATTGCCGCAACGGTGCGGCCGATGGCAACGCCGGAGCCGTTTAGTGTATGTACAAATTCCGGTTTGCTCTTGGCATCGCGGCGGAAGCGAATATTTGCTCTTCTGGCCTGGAAATCAAGGAAATTGCTGCAAGAGGAAATTTCTCTGTAACAGTTGAAAGAAGGCAGCCATACTTCGATATCGTAGGTTTTGGCGGAGGAGAAGCCGAGGTCACCGCTGGAAAGGGTTACAACACGATAGGGAAGTCCTAAAAGCTGCAAAACGTGTTCTGCATTGTTGGTAAGTTTTTCCAGTTCGTCCCAGGACTCTTCGGGACGGGTGAATTTTACCAACTCTACTTTATTGAACTGATGCTGACGGATCAGGCCCCGGGTATCGCGACCGGCGGAACCGGCTTCTGCACGGAAGCAGGCGCTGTAAGCGCAGAAATATTTCGGGAGCATACCGTCTTCCAGAATCTCATCACGGAAGAAGTTTGTTACCGGTACTTCTGCGGTAGGAATCATGTAATAATCGGTACCTTCCACATGGAACATATCTTCTGCAAATTTGGGAAGCTGACCGGTCCCTGTCATGCTGGCAGTATTTGCCATGTAGGGCGGGAAGAGTTCTTCGTAGCCATGTTGGGAAGTGTGAGTGTCCAGGAAGAAGTTGATGATGGCTCTTTCCAGACGCGCACCGAGATCCCGGTAGAAGGTGAAACGGGCTCCGGTTACTTTTGCGGCACGTTCCGCATCGAGAATATTGAGATGTTCGCCGATTTCCCAATGAGGTTTGGGTTCAAAGTCGAATTGTTTGGGTTCTCCCCAACGGCGGACTTCCTGGTTGTCCCGATCGTCTTTTCCTTCGGGAACGCTTTCATGGGGAATATTGGGAATATACAGAAGCTCATTGCGGAGCTCTTGTTCCAGATTGCGAACTTCTTCTTCAGATTCCTTGATTGCAGCTTTAAATTCCTTCATTTCTGCCATCAAATCATCTGCATTTTCGCCTGCTTTTTTTCGCATGCCGACTTCCTTGGAAACGGCATTATTTTTCGCTTTCATTTCTTCCATTTTGGCCAGAGCGATTCTTCGTTTTTCATCGATCTCGGCAAAATGATCCAGATTACGATCCATTTGACGGCGTTTCATTGCCGCTTCAACTAATTCCTTGTTTTGACGAACAAATTTAAGATCCAGCATAGTAGCCTCCTTATAAAAAAACTCCGTTCCTGTAATACAGGGACGGAGGACAAATTCCAATTCCGTGGTGCCACCCTATTTGAGTTGAATACAACTCCACTTAGGATCCTTTAACGGAGATGACCCGTGATACCCTTTGTCTCAGGTGGAAAACGGCTGTCTAACACCGGCTCTCACCGATCCGGCTCGCTGCAGATAAACATACCCCGCTGATTTCCTGAAGATATCATTTCTTTGTAACGAACATAGTATAGCATGCTATCTGCAAAAATGCAAGTTTTTTCTGAAAGAATCTTTCCTCGTTATTTTACAAAAGCATTGGTAAAAAGGCTATGAGGTTTAGGCAGCAGTGCCCCATCATGGCAACAAATATATTATCGCTTTTTACATAGAGCCATGCCAAAAAACCGCCAAGGAGGGCATATTCCAGCACGTAAAGGTATTGCAGCAGGGTCTGTCCCGGCTGCAGCATATGAATCATGGCGAATACCAGTGCGGATACCAGTATAAAGTACGCATCGTTGGGGATGATCCGACGCAAAAATCCCCGGTAGATCGTTTCTTCCTGGAGTGGTGCGTATACAATGGCCATCACCGCTAAAATTCCAATGGGAAATGATTGCAATGCCGTTTGATTTGCCGAGGCTTCGCCTACAATTACCGAAATAGTGATGGCAGTTACAAAATAGATCAGGAGAAATGTTCCGAACTTTGGAAAGAAAAACTTTGCATAGGTGGGAAATTTTCGGAAAAAGACCGGGGCATCTCTTTTCAGCTCCGGGAAAAATGTTGCCATGGTAAGGCAAAATACACCGAGAACGATGATATATGCTACCGGTCGGGATAGCTTTTCAATGCCCGGGATGAAATTCTGAAAAGTGTAAAAAAGCAAGATGAGAACACCGATGAGCGTTAAGCTTTTGTATTTTTTTACCGGCGGCAGTTGTGGCAGCATTTGTAAAACCTCTGTGTTTTGCGCTTGAATAATAGAATGATCAGATTTAATTTTAGCAGAAATCGGAAAGAAAGGAAATACTTTTTATTATCTTGCCGAATTTTTTTGCGGATTTAAGGCCGAGAATTTTCATGCGTATATTTTCATCCGTTGGACACAAAACCATGCCAAATTTCTTTTCTCAGAAGCGCATAAAATATGCTTGATTCGACGAATTTGTTATTTATGATATGAAAGCCGGAAATCTGTGAAAATTTTGACTTGTGAGAAGGGTGTAAATCTTGTAAAATGCCTGCATTTATGGTAAAATATATAGTAAGAAGATTTGTGCGTATTAAAGGCTTTTTATCGTTTTGAGGGTGCGCTGATCAAATCAATCTGTGTGAGAACTTTCGATTGATTTGATCCGTACTTTCTTATAAGACTTTTGACACATGGTAAGGAGGATATTGCATGGCAGAAAAACCCAAAGGCCCTTCCTATAATGCGGACCAAATTCAGGTTCTGGAAGGGTTGGAAGCAGTGCGTGTTCGGCCCAGTATGTATATTGGGAATACGTCCGAAGGCGGGCTGCATCACTTAGTTTATGAAATTGTAGATAACAGTATTGACGAAGCTCTTGCCGGTTATTGCACGGATATTATTGTCACGATCCACGAAGATGAAAGTATTTCCGTAAGAGATAACGGCCGAGGGATTCCTGTTGATATTCACGAAAAAACCGGTCGTCCGGCGGTAGAAGTCGCACTTACCGTTCTTCATGCCGGGGGTAAATTCGGCGGCGGCGGATATAAGGTCTCCGGCGGTCTCCACGGTGTTGGTATGTCCGTGGTAAATGCCCTTTCGGAATGGCTTACCGTCAAAGTTTGCCGCGGCGGGAAAATCTATTATCAAAGCTATCATCGCGGTGTCCCCGATGCCGATTTGAAGGTGATTGGCAACGGTGATGAAACCGGTACGGAAATTACCTTTATTCCGGATCCGGAAATCTTTTGCGATGTTTCCTCCACCGCATTTCAAACCCCGGTTTTAGTCCGTCGTTTGCGCGAACTGGCCTATTTGAACAAAGGCGTTGCCATTCGCATTAAGGATGAACGTACCGGCAGCGATCAGGTATTTCACTATGAAGGCGGGATTAAGGATTTTGTGACATATATCAATAACAATAAAAATCCTCTTCATCCGGTGATCTACTCCTCTGCCAAAAAAGATGATTTTGAAGCGGAATTTGCAATTCAGTATAACGATGGTTATCAGGAACAGATCTATTCCTATGCCAATAATATCCATACCCATGAAGGCGGTACCCATGAAACCGGGTTTAAAACGGCCTTGACCCGTATTATCAATAGCTATGCCCGCCAAAACAATATCCTGAAGGAAAAAGATAAAAATCTCAGCGGTGAAGATGTGCGCGAAGGCTTGGCGGCGGTAATCTCCGTTAAGGTCCTGAATCCTCAGTTTGAGGGGCAAACCAAAACCAAGCTGGGAAATCGGGAGTTCGCAACCCATGTGGATGCTCTTGTTACCGAGTTCCTCTCCACCTATTTTGAAGAACACCCGGCGGTAGCGAAAAAGATCATTGAAAAGGCCACTCAGGCTTTTCGTGCCAGAGAAGCAGCTCGCAAAGCAAAAGAAGCTACCAGAAAGAGCAACGCTTTGGAAAAAACGACTCTCCCCGGGAAGCTTACCGACTGCTCCAGCAAAGACCCTGCTGTCAGTGAACTGTTTATCGTGGAAGGGGACTCCGCCGGTGGTTCTGCCAAACAGGGAAGAAACCCTGAAATTCAGGCAATTTTGCCGCTGCGCGGAAAAATTCTCAATGTGCAAAAAGCTCGTATTGATCGTATTATGGGCAATGCGGAAATCCAGGCAATGCTCACCGCCATGGGAACCGGCCACGGAAAAGATTTTGACATCGAAAAGGCGCGCTATCATAAGCTGATTATCATGACCGATGCCGATGTCGACGGCGCCCACATTCGCACGCTGCTGTTGACCTTCCTGTTCCACTATATGCCTCAGCTGATCGAAGCCGGATATGTCTATATTGCCCAGCCGCCGTTATACCGGGTGCTGAAAGGGAAGCATTCCCAGTATGTCTTTGACGACCGTGCTTTGGAAGAAATGAAAAAGACCATGACCGGTAAAGACTTTTCGGTACAGCGGTTTAAAGGTCTCGGTGAAATGAACCCCGAGGAATTGTGGGAAACTACCATGGATCCTGCACACCGCACGATGCTCCAGGTAAAACTGGAAGACGAAAATCGTCTTTATGCCGGTGAAATCTTTAATATTCTTATGGGCGAAAAGGTAGAACCCCGCCGTGAGTTTATTACCGCCAATGCCCGTTATGTCCAGAATCTCGATATCTAAGAAGGGAGTTATTTAGGTTATGTCAGATGAATTGATGAATACAGCCAGTATCTCCCCGGTGGAGATCGAAGCGGAAATGAAAAAATCCTACATCGACTATTCGATGAGTGTTATCATCGGCCGCGCCCTTCCCGATGCTCGGGATGGACTAAAGCCGGTACACCGCCGCATCCTTTATTCGATGTTTGAAAATGGAATTACCCCGGATAAGGCCTATAAGAAATGTGCCCGTATCGTTGGGGACGTTTTGGGGAAATATCACCCCCATGGTGATAGCTCCGTTTACGATGCTCTTGTGCGCTTAGCTCAGGATTTCACGGTGCGCTACCCCTTTATTGACGGCCATGGTAACTATGGCTCCGTTGACGGCGACTCTGCCGCTGCCATGCGTTATACCGAAGCTCGTATGGCAAAGATCTCCATGGCAATGATGACGGATATCAATAAAGATACCGTTGACTTTATGCCCAACTATGATGAGAGCGAAACGGAACCGGTTGTTTTGCCCTCCCGTATTCCTGCTTTGCTGGTTAACGGTTCCTCCGGGATTGCCGTTGGTATGGCAACAAACATTCCCCCTCATAATTTGGGAGAAGTTGTGGATGGCACCATTGCCTTAATGGAAAATCCGGATCTGGATGTTGCCGGTTTGATGCAGTATATCAAAGGACCGGACTTCCCTACCTACGGTAGCATTATGGGGCGCAATGGTATTGTGGAAGCTTACACCACCGGCCGTGGCACCATTAAAATGCGTGGGAAGGTCAACATCGATACCACCAGTAACGGAAAGCCTCGCATCACCATTACCGAGTTGCCCTATCAGGTCAACAAAAAAGTTTTGATTGAAACCATTGCCGAGCTACATCGAGATAAAAAAATCGACGGGATCACCTCTGTGGATGACCTCTCTGACCGCAACGGTATGCGAGTTGTCATTGAAATGCGTAAGGATGTGGTTCCTCAGGTAATCCTGAACCAGCTGTATAAACATACCCAGCTTCAGGATGGTTACGGTATTATCATGTTGGCTTTGGTCAATGGTGAGCCAAAGACCCTCAATTTAAAACAGGCTTTAAGAGTTTATATCGACCATCAGATCGAAGTGGAAACCCGTCGTTGTCAGTTTGACCTGAAAAAGGCGAAAGAGCGAAAGGAATTGGTTGAGGGTTTAAAAATCGCCCTCGATAATATTGATGAAGTGATCCGCATCATCCGTGGCAGCCGGGATCGTAACGTTGCCCGGGGGGCATTGGTTAAAGCCTTTGGCTTCAGCGAACGCCAGGCAAACCATATTCTGGAAATGCAGCTCCAGCGCTTGACCGGTCTGGAGCGGGAAAAAATCGAAGAAGAATTGGCGCAGCTTATTGCTTTGATTGCTGATTTGGAAGATATCCTGACCCACGAAACCCGGATTCACGATATTATCAAGGAAAACCTCCTTGAAATGAAACGGAAATACGGCGATGAGCGTCGTACTCGGATCGAAGGCAGTGTCAATGATCTCGATGACGAAGATCTCATTGCCGAGGAAGACACCGTTATTACGATCACCAATAGCGGCTATATCAAACGTCTGAACCCCAATGTTTACCGCAGTCAGAAGCGAGGCGGTAAAGGTGTCGTGGGCATGATAACGAAGGATGAGGATTATCTGGAAAGCCTCTTTATCGCTTCTACCCATGATTATCTTATGGTGTTTACGGAAAAAGGTCGTGTTTATCGGCTCAAGGTCCATGCCATCAGAGAATACAGCCGCACATCCAAGGGAACGCCTATTGTTAATCTGGTAAATATCAGCGGCGATGACCGGGTGAAAACACTGTTCCCGGTAAAGAGCTTTGATGATGACCGTTACCTGCTGATGGTTACCACCCATGGTTTGGTGAAAAAGACGCCCTTAAAGGAATACGATTCCAATCGTCAGAACGGTATCCTCGGGATCTCCCTTAACGATGGCGACAGTGTTTTGGGAGTACGCCTTATCGAGCCCGGAGAAGAAATCCTTCTTTCCACAAAACGAGGCTACTCGATTCGCTTTAATGAAGAGGAAGTTCGCAAAGTCAGCCGTATCAGCAAGGGTGTTCGCGGTATCCGTATGAGTCCTGATGATATCCTTGTAAGCATGGATGTGATCGACCCGGCTACGGCAGATGATCATTATGTTCTCTGCGTCAGTGAAAATGGATACGGAAAACGGACGAAGCTTTCAGAATACAGCCTTGTGCATCGCGACGGCAAAGGGATTTACACCTTGAAGGTGACCGGTAAAACCGGTCTGGTTGCCGGCATCCGTGTTGTTTCCGAAGATGAAGAAGTGATGTTTATCAGCCGCGAGGGTGTTGTGATCCGCACTATGGTTTCGGAAATTCCGGTGATTGGCCGCAATACCCAGGGGGTAACGATCATGAAGGTTGGCAACGAGGATCAGGTAAAATCCATGGCCATCGTTGTCAATGAAAATGAAGAAACATCTCAGTTAGTGAATAAGTAAGTCGGTTTCTCATACCTTTTAAGGAATGGAGGAAGTATTTTGCATAATCCGATACGTAAATACGATATTGACCGGCGTATTCTCTTTTACATCTTTTTTGGCATCGCCATGCTTGGCGTATGCATTTACATCAAAGAATTGTGGCATGGTGTTTTGGGCATCGTGGATGTGCTGAAACCTGTTTTGACCGGGTTGCTTTTTGCCTTTGTTCTCAATGTGCTGATGCGCTTTTTGGAAACACGATTTTTTGATAAGCTTGCCCGAAAGCATCCGGCTTTTGCAAAGGTAGAGCGGCCGGTATCCCTTGTTTTGACGTTTCTCATCGTCAGTGCTTTTGCTTCGTTGTTCTTTGTTATTGTGTTGCCGCAGTTTATCGATAGTCTCAGCACTTTAGCCGGGAATTTGCCAAAATACGTAGAGCAATTTGCCACCTGGGCCAATCATCTGCTGATCTTTTATAATTTAGATACGCTGCTGCTGACGGATCTGGCGAAATATGCAGCTCAGCTTATGACCTCTCTTACCGGAGTGCTGGAAAATGCCATTCCCAATGTATTGGGCTTTACCGTGGGTTTGGCCAACGGTATTTTGAATGTGGTTTTCGGCTTGATCTTTGCCATCTATATGCTGGCCGGAAAAGAAAAGCTTATCGCAGGAGTCAATCGCTTTTGTGATTGCTTTTTCCCGGAATCCTTTAACCGCAAGGCTCACTATGTTGTAACGGTCACAAACGATACTTGTAGCCGCTTCATTGAGGGGCAGTGCTTGGATGCGCTTTGCCTGGGGATATTATCCTTTATCGTCCTCTCGATCATGCGTATGCCCTTTGCTCTGGTCATTGCCGTTACCTTGGCTATCACCAATATGATCCCGGTCATCGGCCCATGGCTGGGGGCGATCCCCTGTGCGATGATTACCTTTGTGATCAGTCCTTTTAAGGCTTTGATCCTTGTTATTACGATCATTATTCTTCAGGAAGTTGAAAATAAATTGATCTACCCCAAGATTGTTGGCGGACGTGTCGGTCTGGATGGTATTTGGGTGCTGGTCGGTGTTGTCTGCGGCGGAGAGCTTGGCGGACTCCTCGGCATCATTCTCGGCGTACCTGTGATTGCCGTTCTCGCCAAGCTGCTCACGGACCGTATGGAAAAAAAAGAAGAACCACCTTCGCGGATGTGACAATATTTTTTTGAAAAATCAACAAATTTTATTGCCAAATGACGAAAATAGGTATATGATAAATAAAACGAAAATAACGGAGGATTACAATGAAGCTTCAGGAATATTTTTTGCTGCCCGGCCCCACCGATGTACCTTCTAATGTATTGAGAACAATGGCCCGGCCGATGATCAATCATCGCGGTTCCGAATTTCAAGGGATCATGGAAAAAATGACGGGCGAGGTAAAAAAGGTCTTTAAGACAAAGGGTGAAGTTTTTACTTTGACTTCCTCCGGCACCGGCGGTTTGGAAGCTGCCGTTGTAAATTTCATTAATCCCGGCGATAAAGTGATCGTTGCTTCCATCGGTAATTTTGGAGAACGTTTCTGTCAAATCGCGGAAATGTACGATGCCGATGTGGAATTTATCGATTTTGGCTGGGGCAATGCCATTGATCCCAAGGTGATTGAGGAACGACTGGCAAAAGACACGGATCATGAGATTAAGGCGATCCTCTGTCAGCACAACGAAACATCTACCGCCGTTGTAAATCCCATTAAGGAAGTAAGCGCCGTCCGGAAGGGACATCCGGCATTGCTTATTGTGGATACGGTTTCCGGGCTTGGAGCCGCGGAATTTGATATGGACGGTTGGAATGTGGACGTGGCTGTTGCCGGTTCCCAAAAGGCCTTTATGGCTCCTCCCGGATTAGCCTTTATTGCCGCCAATGCACGAGCTATGGCTGTTGCGGAAAAATGCACCAACCGCAAATTCTATTTTGATCTTTTGAAGTATCGTCAGCTGTTGGAAAAGGGACAAACCCCCTTTACCCCGGCAATTTCCACGATTTATGCTGTGGAGGAAGCATTGGCGTATTTTGAAAAAGTTGGTGTGGATGCCATTGTTGCAGAGCATTACAAACGTCGTGACATTGTCCGTGCCGGCCTTCGCGCCATGGGTCTAAAGCTGATTGCTGCCGATGAAATCGCTTCTCCGGCGGTTACGGCGGTGGAATGTCCTAAAGGCGTGGATCCCAACGTTTTAAGAAAGCTGCTTTTGGATAAGTTTAATATTATCATTGCCGGCGGTCAGGGCAAATTTGCCTCGACGACCTTCCGTGTGGGTCACTTGGGTGCCGTTCGGATTCTTGACCTTTTTGCGGTGATGGTTGGCCTTGAAATGGCTTTGAAACATTTGGGCGCCGAAATCATTCCTGGCAAAGCCATTGGGGCAATGGAAGAACTCCTAATGAAATAATCTCTGATCTGATGGCTCTGTAGTGTGCAGCGGGGCACGGATCTATCGCAATAAAAAAAGAGAGCAAGTGTGCAGTTGCTCTCTTTTTTTTGTTTTTATGGGATGTTTTATTCGGTTGCTCCCTGAGGATCGCTTTGTTTCTTCTTTTTGATGATGCAGTAAAGGGAGAAGGAGATGATCATGCAGAGCAGCCCCATGGCAACAGCATAGACGAATATCATGTTGTAGCCGGTTTTTCCGGCATAGCTGTCCAGCCAGGAACCGGTCAGAGTCAGCAGGAACACATCGGGCAAATAACCGAAGCAGGAGAGAATCCCGGATACGCGGCCGGTAAGATGAACCGGCAGGCAGGCTTCGTCGATATCGGCAAAGTAAAGGCTGCGAATGGAGTAAACAAGGATTACGCCGAAGCAGAAGTTGCCCAGAACCGGCATCAGCATTGCGGTTTCGCCGGGGATAAAGATGAATGCGGCCCAGCTAAGGCTTAAGAGGCCTGCAAAAATACCAATGGTTTTCAGACGAGAATGGAGTTTGTCGGCTAAGAAACCGCCGCAGATACCGCCGATCCCCTGTAGCAGGTAGCGAACACCGCCAAGGGTGGCAGCGGAAGCTTCGGACATACCGCAGAAATTAACGGCATAGGTGTTGATGTAACTCATAAGTGCATAAATGCTGTAAGCGGTGAAAACGATACCTGTCAGCATCCATACCCGGGGGTATTTGAAGCAGCGGAACATTCCGACAAAGATATCCTTTAAAGGTTCGCTCTTTTCTTCGGAGTTGCCTTTAATAAAGATGAAGCAGAGAATCCCTACGGCAATGAGTTCCGCCGCACAGAAGCGGATAGCCCAAGCCGCACCGTGAACGTTGTTTGTATAGTGTGCAAAAACAGCCGTCATGGCAAAAACGATACCGGCATTGACAAAACCGCGCAGACCTTCCTGGAGACCGAAGAGCCGACCCTGCTCTTCGGAGGTGCCCAGCATACGAGTGGCTTTGATCACAGAGCTCCAATAGGTCATGACCGTAGTCAGCCCCATTAAAGCAAAGATGATACGGCTGATTTCATAACCCGGGAAGGTGGAAAACCAAAAGCCCAGTAAGCCCGTGGCAATAAAGGAGAATGTCAGCATGATTTTTGGAGAGAATTTGTCGGCTACGATCCCGCCGAGGAAGTAGGCGGGCGTAGCGACGATTGCATACCAGGCGGTTAATGCCCCCATTTGGGCATTGGTCAGGTTCATTGCATTTTGAATGGGAATGTAGAAGGATTCCCGAATATAGGGCAGCTGGAAAATAGATCCGGCCCCAATGGCGAGTAACAGTAGTGTTCCGTATTTTTTGATAAATTCTTTGTTCATATTTTATCCCTTCCCGACCTTGTTCAGATCTTGGCCATGTCGGATTCCTGCATACCGATGTCACGCATCAGTGCATCCAATGCATCTCTTTGTTCTTTGGGCATTTCCGGGTATTCATAGCTTTCCAAAAGGAGATCCAATCTCTTTTGAATGGAATTGTACAGAGCCTGGTTAGGATCACCTTCGGTGTTGCAGTGCAGCGATACCTGACTGTACCAGGGGTCAATGCGGAAACGTTCAAAGGTATGGGAGCTGACAACAAAGTTACTGTTGTTGTCGATGACTTCTTTGATGGCGTCAAATGCCAAAGCATGGTCGTCGGCAGGGGTTTCGCTGAAGTAGTATTTCATTCTGGTAAAGGTTTCGATATCCAGCAATACCTTTTCAAAGCTTACGGAGTTAAAGGAATGGAGGGAACCGGTGGCGTGCATCATCAAGTTTGCTCTTTCGGTGAAGGATTCAAACATGCTCATGGCGCTTTCCACCCCGGCTTGGGCGGTTACACCGCTGGCATTGGACATACCACCGCCGCTACGGCAGGGCACACCATATTTTTTGGCCAACATTGCGCCGTATTTGGCAATTTTAACAAAACCGGGACAAGCATTGGACACCTGCATATTTTGCATATCGCTGACGGTGGCTGCATGACCGAAAATGATAGGTGTACCGGGACGTACCAATTGAGCGTATACGTTACCGGCTAAAAATTCGGCATTTGAGACGGTTACGTCGCCAACCACGGAAATCGGGCCGGTTGCTCCTGCCATCGGTGCCGGGCAAAGGACCAAGGGCTGGCCGTTTTCCGCCCATACTTCTGCGGTTTCCAGTGCCTGCTGGGTGTAGGCAAGAGGAGCCAGAGGAGAAATAAGGTTGAAGGTGCAGGGCTTTTCGGTGATATCATCACCAAAAATGATTTTTACCATTTTCAGAATGTTTTCTGCATTCTTTTTGCCGTCGCAGACATTGAAAAGAACTTTGTCGGAACGGCACAAGGTGGCATAGACCATCACTTCGGCGGCGATTTTCGGATCAATATCGTTGGGCTGTACCATAATGCCGCCATTGATGGAAAATTCATCGCTTGCCTGGAAGATATTGGCAAGTTTCAGGAAGTCATCCAGCTCTGCGCTGCGGAGAGTGCCATCGGCTTCGCAAATTCTGGTGCTGCCGTAAGCCGGTGTCATGTAGATATCTTCCGTGTTCATCTTTACATTGTATTTTTCGTTTCTGGCATATACGGTAAAGTCTTTCGTTGCCGTGTCCAGAGCATCCATAATTTGTTTTTCGGTAAAGTAAGCCCGGGTGCCCTCTACCTTGATCCCGTTTTTCTTAAGAAGTTCCCGGGATTCTTCGGTTAAAAAGGCGATCCCGATTTCTTCCAAAACACGTAACGTATTTTTGTGGATCGCTTCCACAACTTCTTGGTCTTTTAGCGCTTCTTCCTGTTTTGTCATTTTTTCCTCCTATAACATGTTATTTTTGGCTAGAATTGTTGATCGCATCTTGCAGCATTAGTTATTGCAAGATGTGTGCCAAAATACGGTATTGGGGAGGAATAATCTTATTTTCCCTGTTAAGGGCCGTTTTTGTGGAAAATCGTCAATGTGCAGTGAAATTTTGGCGTAAAAAAATGTGCAACATTATGTTGCGCATTTTGTTTTGCGGTGCTATAATGTTTTTATTAAAATCCCCTCGAAATACAGGGGATCGCATTAATGATAGAACGATAACGCAACAAATAGTTGCACGGCAACAATATGTTGCATACGGAGTGATTGTCGATGGATGAAAAGAAAGAGTATGCCGGTGGAAATGAATATTTTCTGGAAAATGTTTTGGAAAATGCCGATTTTGGCATCATGATCGCCACCGATGCCGATGAGGTATTATACGAAAACAAAAAATTTGAGGATGCCTTAAACATGAGCAGCGAGCTTTTCCTGGAAAAATATTCTGCGGAAAAAAATTCGGGATACCCTCTGGTCATTCACGGAAAATCCGTGCAAATATTTCAGCTCTTCTATCAGACCCAGGCTTGCTATTGCTTTTTCGTCTTTCATGATCCGGAAAAAACAAAAGTATGCCATGAAAATCTGATCTATCGGGAGATTCTGGAAAATGTGGATAATAGTGTGATTTTCTCCGATGTCAATGGGTATATTACCCTTTACAATCATGCTCACGCTGCTCTTGACGGCTTTGAACAAAACGATGTGATCGGAAAACACCTCAGTCAAATTTATCCCTTTGAACACCATACCGGCGTTTTAAAAACGAAAAAACCCCTGGAAATGTACTTCCATAAATACCGCACGATCCGCGGTGATATCATTCCGATTGTTGCCCAGACCTGCCCTGTGTTGGACCCGGATTCCGGAGAAGTTCTCGGTGTTTATTCGGTGGAACGCGATATCTCCCAAATCCAGGAGCTGCAGCAAAAGGTGGCAAATCTGGAAAAGGCCGTTACGAAGGCATCCTTCCAGAATAACACCTCTTTTACCTTTGATTGCATTATCGGACGAAGTCCTGCTTTGCGCCGGGCGGTGGATGCTGCCAAGATGTATGCGCGCTCCCAATCTCCGATTTTGCTTTACGGCGAAACCGGAACCGGTAAGGAGCTTTTTGCTCAGAGTATTCACAATTATTCTTCTCGTTTTCAGGAACCTTTTGTTGCCGTTAACTGCGGCGCAGTACCGGAAAACCTGATCGAATCCACGTTGTTTGGTTCGGTGAAAGGGGCCTTTACCGGAGCGGAGAACAACAAAGGCCTCTTTCTGACCGCGGGAAAGGGAACCCTCTTTTTGGATGAAGTAAATTCCATGTCCCTTCCCATGCAAACGAAGCTGCTTCGGGTATTACAGGAAAAGAAGGTGCGCCCCGTAGGCAGCGATAAGGAATACCCCATTCATTGCAGTATCATTAGCTCCAGCAATATCTCCCCGGAAGTCGCCCTTGAAGAAAAAGTATTTCGCAGCGACCTTTATTTTCGCTTGGGGATCATGCGTGTGGATATCCCTTCTTTGCGGGAGCGGGAGGGGGATGCCAAATTGTTGGCGCATTATTTTGCCGAGCGGCAGGCCCTTGCGCATCGAAAAAAATTTCAAGGCTTCAGCGAAGATTTTTTAGATTTTGTCGCCAACTATTCCTGGCCCGGCAATGTGCGGGAGCTGGAATTTACCATTGAAAGCTGCATGGCCATGCTGGAAGATAAGGAAACGATGATTACGTTGAAGCATTTGCCGGTAAACCTCCGCCATAAAACCACCCGGCAAACTTCTTTCCGTAAGTCCTTTAACACTTCGAATCTTCCTCAGATCATGGCGGAATATGAAAAAAACATGATCCTTCACGCTTTGGAAAAAAACGACGGCAATGTTACCCGAGCCGCGAAGATGCTGGGAATCCAGCGCCAAAACCTGCAGCATCGCATGAAAAAATTAGGAATCCGCCGCGACGGATCCCCGGAGTAAAAATAAATAGTTTTGCAATAAAACAATGCCGAGGTATTCTTAAAATTTTTGAGAGTACCTCTTCTTTTTTTCTACACAATTTTGTGCTAAAATAAAAGAAAAGGGAGGGCATTTTGATATGGCATTCAATCAGAAAGAAACGATCCGCATTGCCGTAACCTATGAAGATGGCCGGATCTTTCAGCATTTTGGACAGACCAAATCCTTTAAAATTTACGATACCGTCGATGGCGAGATCACCCATAGCGAGGTAATCGGCACCAACGGCGTTACCCATTGTTCTTTGGGCGCATATCTTTTTGAAACCGGTGTCTCGGTGCTTATCTGCGGGCATCTGGGGCAGGGAGCTTCTTCTGCATTGCAAGCCGCCGGGATCCTTGTCTATGCCGGCAACGAAGGTTCTGCCGATGAAGCCGTTGGCAAATTGCTGCGGAAAGAGCTGCTTTATACGCCCAATGCCGATTGTATCGGCCATCATGAGCATCATGGTTGTCACTATCACCGGGATGATCATCATGATGATTGTGCCGGGCATAATTGCTACAGCGGCGGGCATAACCATAAAGATGAAGAAAATGCCGGTCATAATCATCGAACCGGTCACGACCGTTGAGTCGGTGAAAGGAGCCTATTCATGAAATCGGGTTTGGTATTGGAGGGCGGCGCAATGCGCGGGCTGTTTTCTGCCGGCGTGTGCGACGTTATGATGGAGCATCATGTGGAATTTGACGGCATGATCGGCGTATCTGCCGGAGCGGCTTTTGGCTGCAATTACAAATCCCATCAGCCGGGGCGGGTGCTTCGCTACAACTTGAAATATTGCAATGACCCTCGCTACTGCAGCCTGCGTTCTCTGCTGAAAACAGGAGACCTCTTCGGTGCAGACTTTTGCTACCACGAGATGCCGGAGCGGCTGGATGTCTTTGATGTAAAAACCTTTGAGGCCTCCCCTATGGAGTTTTATGTCGTTTGCAGTGATGTGGAAACAGGAAAGCCGGTGTATCATCGCTGTGATAAAGTAACCTACGATATGTTGGAATGGATGCGGGCTTCGGCTTCACTCCCCCTTGTTTCCCGTATCGTGGAGGTGGATGGCTACAAACTTCTGGACGGCGGTATTTGCGATTCCATCCCTTTGCGGCAGTTTGAAACAATGGGTTACGACCGTAACGTTGTGGTTTTGACCCAGCCGAAAGGGTACCAAAAGGAACCCAATAAAATGGTTCCGTTGCTGCGTACCGTTTTAAAAAAATACCCCCGGATCATCGAAGCGATTGCCCGGCGGCATGAAATGTATAACGAAACTTTAGCTTATATTGAAGGCAGAGAGGCCGAAGGTGATGTTTTTGTTTTGCGGCCCGAAGGGAAGCTTCCCATCAAAAGAGTAGAGCACGACCCCAAGGTATTGCAGGATGTATACGATCGAGGCCGGGCGGTCAGCGCCAAAGCTCTGCCGGCTCTGATGGAATTTTTAAAGAAATGAATTTTACATGATGCGTAAAACGACTTGCAGCGGAGGTTTTTTGCTCTGCTTTTTAATCAATTTGATCCTGAATTTTGAAGGGATTCTTCCGGCAGTGCTATTGCTGGCGGCGCATATCCTTTGGGGCTGGCCGCTGATCTTTGCCGGTTTGGCTTTGATTGTATGGCTTTTGGGAATTTTTTTATGGATGCTGGTTTTCGGCTGGGCTTCCCGCTGCGGATCTCACCGGGATAAACCCTTGCCCAATAAAAATCCCTATTCTGCCAAAACCGCAGATTATTTGCATTCGCCGAAGAATATCGGTGAGAATGACAGAGAGAATAAGTAAGAAGAGTATAAGGAGGTTGTTTCATGCGTTACTTAAAACGAAAACGAGTGGAAAATGCCGGCCATCCCAAAGGTTTTTGGGGGCGTTGGACCATGCGTGCGATGAATAAGGATCATGATGCCCTGACGGATTGGGGGCTTTCCTATCTCACGGTAAATGGAGAAGAAAAGATTCTTGATGTCGGTTGCGGCGGCGGTAAGACCGTTAAAAAGCTGGCTCAGGCTACCTGCAACACGGTTTGGGGAGCCGATATTTCCGCTACGGCAGTAAACGAAGCTTTTCATACCAATAAAAAGGCAGTAAAAAGCGGCCATGTAATGATCTGCAAGGCCGGTGTGTTCTCATTGCCCTTTGATAATGATACTTTTGATATCATTACCGCCGTAGAAACCGTTTATTTCTGGCCGGATCTGGAAGCGGCATTAAAGGAAATCTACCGCGTTATGGTGAAGGATGGACAATTGATGATCCTTACCGACGCTCGCGCCGATGGCCCTCATCCGGAAAAGATCGCAGAGGTTGTGGAGCATATCCATCTGCGTCTCCCTTCGGCAAATTCTCTGGCCGATGCCATGCGCAAAGCCGGGTTTAAGGGTGTGACGGCTTATATCCGTGACGATGCCCTCTGTATGATCGGCAAAAAGTCCTGAGGCTTTAGTGAAACAGATATAGCAAGGCGGCAATGGCAGATATTGCCGATAAAAATGCCAGCAGATAGACAATGGCCATAACCTTGTCTTTTGGTGCATTTTTCATCTCGGCTTTCAGGTTTTCCATAAAATCTTTTTCCAGTTGTTTGCGTGTTTCTTTTTTCATGATTTTATCATACCACAATTCGGGCTAAATAAAAATAAGAACTTTGTCAGTAAAAAAGTAAAAAAATTGACATGGTCTTGTCATATAAAATCCATTGACAATCTCCCGGGTTTTATGTTATGATTGTCCCAATCTCATGAATGACATAAATACTTTGACGGAATTATGCCTGTGATTTAAACGCTGTCCAGAGAGTCGCCGGTTGGTGTGAGGCGAACAGTGAGGTCATGGCGCAGTCTCCTTCCCGAGTAGGCTTTGTGAAAGCAGCTGCGAGTAAGAAAGCACGGCCGCCCCGTTACAGGCTTTGGGCTTAGTTGAGCCCGAGAGAGTGATTTTCCGCTTCGGCAGAAAATAATCAGGGTGGTACCGCGAAGTATTTTCGTCCCTGAAGCAATGCGCTTCAGGGACTTTTATTATCTATAAAGTAAGGGAGTAGTTAATTATGAATCAAATTTCCATCAGCGACGTCACGATGAAACGCACCGGCAGAAGCGAGGATTTTGAATTGAGCTTTAAGGAAAAGATCGACCTTGGCCGCATTCTCGATCGTTTGAATGTATCGGTGATCGAAGTTGATGCTATTGAGCATCATCAAACCGATAGCCTTTTGCTGAAATCTCTTTCCGCTTCGATTCACAACAGCACCCTTGCCGTTCCGGTAAAGCTGAATAAAGAAAGCGTTGCAGAAACCGCCGCCGCATTGAAAGAGGCAAAATCCTTCCGGATCCAAATTCCGGCACCGGTCAGCGCCGTGCAAATGGAGTACCTTTGCCATAAAAAACCCGAAGGCATGATCGAAACCATCAAGGAAATGGTGGCCGAATGTAAAAAATATACCGATCAGGTAGAGCTTCTGGCCTACGATGCCACCCGGGCGGAGTCGGATTTTCTCAAACAGGCTCTTTCCACCGCCATCGAAGCCGGCGTTTCCCAAGTCACTCTTTACGATACCGCAGGCTTATTCCTCCCCGATGAATATGTTGCTTTCCTTAAAGATATCAAGGAAAGCGTTGCCTTTGGCAATGTAAAGTTGGGTGTTTGCTGCTCCAATGCTTTGTCCCTTGCCGATGCCTGCACCATTGCCGCCGTTGAAGCCGGTGTCGATGAAATCAAAGTGGCGGCTTGCGGTGATCATACCGCTTCTCTGGCTCATGTGGCACAGATCATTGCCGCCAAAGGGAAAACGCTGGATTCCGAAACCCACATTCGCAACACCGAGCTGCACCGCGGCGTAGAGCAGATCACCCGCATCTGCCGTACCTTCCGCAGTAAAAATTCCCCCTTTGATAACGGCGTAAGCGATGAAGAAACCTCAAAAGCCGTTGCTTTAAACAGCCGCGATGATCTCCCCGCAGTGATGGCCGCCGTGAAAAAGCTGGGCTATGACCTTTCCGAGGAAGATGGCGCTGCCGTTTACGAAGCTTTCCTTCGCATTGCCGCCCGTAAGGAAAGCGTTGGCCGCAAGGAACTGGAATCCATTGTTGCCTCTGCGGCAATGCAGGTGCCGCCCACCTATCGGGTAGAAAGCTATGTGATCAACAGCGGCAACATCATTACCGCCACCGCCCATATGAAGCTCCGCCGTGATGACCGGCTGAAAGAGGGGATCTCCACCGGGGATGGCCCTATTGATGCTGCTTTCCTTGCTATTGAACAGATCGTCGGTCATCATTATGAATTGGATGATTTCCAGATTCAGGCTGTTACCGAAGGTCGGGAAGCCATGGGGGAAACCGTGGTTAAGCTCCGTTCCAACGGCAAGCTCTATTCCGGTCGCGGCGTTTCCACCGACATTGTCGGCAGTAGTATCCGCGCCTATGTCAACGCATTAAATAAAATTGTCTACGAGGAGGACTAATCCATGAAACTCTCCTTTTCTGTCCGGGGATGGAATGAACTTTCCTGGGACGATATGGTAAAAACTGCGGAGGAACTCCGCTTTCAGGGGATCGAAGTTTATAACATTGCCAAACATGAAGAACTCATTGGCAAAAGCGGCCCCTTTCATAAATATAAAACGGCGGTAACTGCCAGAATGCTTCACGATAAAAAGCTCCGCATTCCCTGTATCGACAGCTCCTGTGATATCTCCGCTGCCGGGGATGAAGAAATGGAAACCATCCGCTTTTTAATGGAAACTGCCCACAATCTGGATGTACCCTATGTTTCGGTACGCGCACGAAAGGATGACCGGGAGCGGATCATCGCCGTTCTGGAACAGCTCCTTCCCCGGGCGGAAGAACTGAAACTCAAGATTCTTGTAAAAACCTGCGATATCTATGCCGATACCGCAAAGCTCCGGGATCTCATGAACTATTTTGCCAGCGATGGCTTGGCGGCTCTTTGGAGCGTGCATCATCCCTATCGGGAAAAAGGGGAAACCCCTGCGGCCACCATTCGCAACCTGGGGGCTTATGTCCGCCACGTGCACCTTCGTGATTCTGCCGACGATGGCTCTTTCCGCATCATTGGCGAAGGCACCCTGCCGGTTTCCGAAATTATGGATGCTCTTTCCTCGGTGAATTATGATGATTTTATTTCCGTGGAATGGAAATGCTCCTGGCTGCCGGAGATTGATGATCCCGAAATCATCTTTGCTCATTTTGTGACTTATATGAATCGCTTTGATAACCCCCACAGCAAAAAGCGGCAGCTCTATTTTAACCACGACCACACCGGGGAATATGTCTGGAAAAAGGAAGATTTGATTGATGAAACCTTCCCCCAGGTTCTCGACCGCATGGTAGAGGAATTCCCCGATCAATACGCTTTCCGCTACACCACTCTGGATTACACCCGCACCTATCGGGAGTTCCGGGAGGATGTGGATAACTTTGCCCGAGCACTCCTTTCCATGGGGGTCACTGCCGGCAGCAAAGTTGCTATCTGGGCAACCAACGTTCCTGCCTGGTACATTACCTTTTGGGCAACCACCAAAATCGGCGCTATCCTCGTTACGGTGAATACCGCCTATAAAATCCACGAAGCGGAATATCTGCTCAAGCAGTCCGATACCCACACCCTTGTTATGGTAAAATCGGCTCTGGATTCCGACTATGCCGCCATCATCAACGAGCTTTGCCCGGAACTGAAGGAAACCGAAGCCGGGAAACCCCTCCACAGCAAAAAGCTGCCCTTCCTTAGAAACGTTATTACCGTGGGCTTCTCCCAGCCCGGCTCCCTCACCTTCGATCAGGTTATGGCCCGAGCCGATATGGTGCCCGTAGAGGAAGTACATCGCCTTGCTGCGGCGGTAAAGGGTGGGGATGTCTGCAATATGCAATATACCTCCGGTACCACCGGGTTCCCCAAAGGCGTTATGCTGACCCACTATAATGTGGTGAACGATGGCAAATGCATCGGCGACCGCATGGGGCTTTCCACTGCGGACCGCATGATGATCCAGGTGCCCATGTTCCATTGCTTTGGGATGGTTCTTGCCATGACCGCCGCAATGACCCACGGTACCACACTTTCCCCCTTGCCCTATTTCTCGGCAAAATCCTCTCTGGCCTGCATCAATCAGGAAAAGATCACCTGTTTCCATGGGGTGCCTACCATGTTTATTGCCATGTTCAATCATCCCGATTACCGCAAAACAGATTTCTCTTATATGCGTACCGGTATCATGGCCGGGAGCGGTTGTCCGCCGGAGCTGATGCGCCGCGCCGCCGACCCCAACGAAATGAATATGACCGGTATTGTCAGCGTTTACGGTCAGACCGAATCTTCCCCGGGCAGCACCATGTCTACCTGGACCGATCCTCTGGATCTCCGCTGCGAAACCGTGGGCTATGCCTTCCCCCATGTGGAATGCAAGGTCATTGACCCCGATACCGGTGAGGAAGTTCCCGACGGTGTAAACGGCGAATTCTGCTCCCGCGGCTACAATACCATGAAGGGCTACTACAAAATGCCCGAAGCCACCCGGGAAACGGTGGATAGCGAAGGCTGGCTCCACTCCGGCGACCTTGCCTGCCGCGCTGCTGACGGCACCTACAAAATCACCGGCCGCTTAAAGGATATGATCATTCGCGGCGGTGAAAATATCTACCCCAAGGAAATCGAAGAATTTATCTATACCTCCGATAAAGTTCAGGATGTTCAGGTCATCGGCGTTCCCGATAAGAAGTATGGCGAAGAAATCATGGCTTGCATCATCTTAAAGGCCGGCCAGACCATGACCGAGGAAGAAATGCACAAATATATCCTCGACCATATGGCTCGCCATAAAGTGCCCAAGTATATCCGCTTTGTGGATAGCTTCCCGATGAATGCCGCCGGGAAGATTCAGAAATATAAAATGAGAGAAGAAGCCGCCAAAGAACTTGGCCTGGAATAATGCAATGTTCTTTCCGCTCCTCTGGAAACAGGGGAGCGTTTTTTTGTGAGATTAGCAATATATAAAATCTTTTCGCAAATATTTAAACTATACAGGAGCGCCGGGGGTGGGTAAAATTGTATAGAATGTACTAGTGTACTAGTCAACGAAAAGTAGACACAAGATTTAAAAAGTAGACACTCCAAAGGGGAAAAATACCCCAACGGAAGAAATCGCAAGATCGCCCAACCTGTGATGGGAAGGGCAGGGGAGAAATTTCTCCCTGTGGAAGCCGGTGAGAATCCGGCGCTTAACCGCTAGCCGTATTGCGAAAGTCTGTACAACATAGGACGAAAGCCGCCATTGTGGGAATCCATGAGAAGGTTGTGTACAGGCGCAGAGGGAAACCTCGAGATCGCTAAGCCGGAAGACTTGATTTTGTGAGAGAAAAAAGAATATCTATTTTGTGGGAATAAGGCGGCCGCAAAGTTACGTTTTTTTAATGTAGCTTTGCGGTCTTTTTATTTTATCGGTGTGCATCGCCCTTGCTGCATACCGGGGTCTCAATGTCACTCATTATGTCCACAAAGAAAAACGAAAGGATGGAAAAAGGATCATGAACAAAAAATTTATCGTTCTGGTCTGCGTACTGATCAGCGTATTTGCTTTCAGTGCCGGTATTTTCGCTGCCGAACCCACTCCTTGGGATGGCACCGTAGATACCAGCTGGTACAGTACGGACAAAACAAGCTTTGAAATCAATGATGCAAAACAGCTGGCCGGGTTGGCGGCGATTACAAACAACAAAGCCAGCGGCATCACCATGGATAATTTTGCCGGGAAAACCATTACTTTAACGGCAGATTTGGATCTTGGTGGCGTGCAAAATGCCGATGGCAGCTGGGATGCGGAAAAGAGCAAGAATTGGATTCCCATCGGGATGAATACCAATGATTTCAAAAATCCGGATTACAGCGCTTTTGCCGGTACCTTTGACGGCAACGGATACAAAATTCGGAATATGTATCTGCATTTGAGCGGTACCTATAAAGGGAATTATACCGGCCTTTTCAGTTATGCAAAGGAAACCTCAAAATTAATGCATATCACTATCGAAAGTGGTCATGCCACCGTTTTGGGCCATTCCGGCGCTATTGTGGGGTATTCCAAGGGGATCATCCTAGATTGCAGCAATCATGCCGATATCCTAGGATCTCGTGCCAATTGCGGCGGGATCGTTGGCACTGCCGGTGCGGAATCGGTGATCTACCGTTGTGTAAATACGGGATCTTTGTCCTGTGCTGCCGATAACACGGCGAATCATTTTGGCGGAATCGTTGGCAACCCCACCGCAGGGTGTGCCGTTGTTTCTTGCCGCAATACCGGCGATATGAATATGGAGGCTTCTACCCAGACAAGCGGCCTTTATTGCGGCGGCATTGCCGGTGCCGGGGATGGAGTTTCCATCCGGGGTAGTTATCACGCCGGGAATCTTACCGGCGTTTCCGGGAAGAAAAATGTCGGGGCAATTACGGGTAGCTCCAATGCTGCCACGGCATTGAAGAATTGCTATTATCTGAAATCCGAAAGTATCAATGCCGGTCTTTACGGCAGCGGTTCCGATACGAATGCAGAGGTTGCCGGTGCAAAGGGGCAAAATGACGGGGAATTAAAAAATATTGCCCCGGATTTAGGTGCGGACTTTGTTGCTTCGGCCCAGGGATATCCTCTGTTAAAATGGGAATCTACGGGAACCTATGAAGCCGATGAAGCCAAATCGGCGGCAGTATCCGCTGTTGAGTTGACAAATGGGACAATCAAAGTTACGCTGGACAAGGCATTTGTTTATACAAAGCCGGTTCTGGGTGATTTTAAGATCAGCTTTAAACAGAAGATCGGTGAAGCAAGTGCTGCTTACACCGTAAAATGCACGAATATTTCTGCGGGCCTTTCTGAGGACGGAAAAAATACCGTTGTTACCATCGATTTTCCTGCCATCCCCGGGACTTATGCCGATGCCCAGTACCTTTGCGGCGTAAGCTTTAAAGAGGGAGCAGCCAAGGAAAGTAATTCCATTAAAATTGCCGTTAGTGACCATTGGCAGGATTATGCTGCCGAGGGCTTTGCCGGGGGGACCGGTACCTATGCCGATCCTTATCAAATCGCAACGGCAGAGCAGCTGGCTTATTTGGCCCATGAGGTGAATGTCACTCAAAACAAATTTGCAAATAAATATTTTGTCCTTACCGATGATATTGATCTGAAAAAAGCTGCGGTGAATCAAAGAGAATTATTGTGGGATCCCATTGGCTACCAGATCAATGATCGGTCCTATAAATCTTTTAACGGCAGCATCGACGGGAAAAATCATGTGATCAAAAACATGAAAGTTTCCCCGGAAAATGACAGCGCCGGTTTGTTTGGTTATGTCTATAGCGGTCGGATTCACAACATTAAATTGGAACAGGTGCAGGTTTCTGGGGATCATTCCAACGTTGGTGCTTTGGCCGGTACGGCGGTGGCTTCGGAAATCCGAAATTGCCATATTCTTTCCGGCTCGGTTCAGGGGAACTTGTATGTTGGCGGTTTGGTTGGTGTTTTCTTTGGTGATCGTGATGTTACTTTGCCCTATACCATTGCCAACAGCTCTTCTTCGGCAAAAGTCAGCGGTGTGGTTGCCGGGGGGCTTGCCGGTCGTTTTAGCTACAGCTCCTCCAATAATCCCTCCAAACCTGCGGATTACGGCAATGTCGTTATGACAAATTGCTATGCCGACGGCGATGTTACGGGGTTGCCTGCTACCGATGAAAAAGGCACCGTGGGCGGCTTGATCGGGACAACGATGATCGGTAATTATATTACCGTAAATCATTGCTATGCCGCCGGTAATATCACTGCTGCGGCGGGTACAACGCGTATGGGCGGTTTGATTGGTGACCCCGGTTTGGACGGCGTTTATTTCACACCGAAAAATCTTGTAGTTACGGACAATGTAGTTCTTTCCGCTGTTCTTAGCGGTTTGGCCGACAGTGGCGTTTATTGCCGTGTCGTCGGCCTCGGTGATAAATCGGAAAGTGCGGCGGTTGGTACTTTTAAGAATAATCTTGTTGTCGATTCGATGACCTTGGGCGGAAAAGCCTTTGCCGGAGAATCCGGCGATAACGTTCAGGGCACCACCTGTGAAGCGGCGAAATTGCAGGAAAAAGCAACCTGGAGTGATCGCGGCTTTGACTTGAGTGAAACCAGCGTCTGGACCTGGAATGAGGCGAAAAATCGCCCGGTTTCATCCGGAGCAGCGGTGCCCTATGCCATCGTTGTTACGGAACAGCCCTGTGACGCTACGGCCTACAATGACCGTGCTGCAGATTTTTATGTCGCCAGTAAGCTGGGGGTCGGTTCGCATACCTACCTTTGGCAAAAAAGCGTTGACGGCGGCAAAACCTGGATGGATTTACCCCTTGCCACCGATAAGCATCTTTCCCTGACCGCGGGGCTTCGTTATGACAACAGCTTGATTCGCTGCCAGATCACCGATGAAGCCGGTACCGTTACGTATAGCGATTCTGCGCGTCTTACCATTTCGGACAGTGACTTTACTCCCGGGGTGATTGCAAAGAATCTTTACGAAAAATTTGCAGCTTCAGAAATTACCGACATGAAGGTTCCGGCGGCTATGGCGGCATTTCAAAGTGATTTGAGCCAATGCAATATCAATGTGAGCTTCTATGAGCAGTACAATAGCTCGGAGCTTAGCAATACCCTCGGCAAAGGGCTTTACGGTTGGGCGGCCATTGATGCCATTGCCCAGGGGGAAAACCCGACGATTTACAAAAAGACCGGTGCCGGTATTGCCAACCCGGAAACGACAAATCTCATCTCTGAATATTTGGAAATGCAGTCCTATACCGGCGATGGTTCCTTTTATAACGGAAAGGAAAATGATACCTACAATTGCGCTATGACAAATATCAATTATGCCATGGCCATTGATATGTATTTTAACGGTGCTTCTACCTGGGGCAACGAAAATGAAGAGGGTACTACCGGGAAAGTTGCTGCTTTCCGGTACTTTATCGGTAAATTAGTAGATGATCGTCCTTCCCGGACAGACGGCAGATATTTCGTCAATTTCAATAAATTGGGCTCGATGAATAATCAAAAAATGGCATTGCGTTACAACGCTGAATATGTCATTTTGATGGCACGGTTTGCTCAGGATCCTGCTTTGGAAAAACAGGCAAAGGCGGCAATGTACGATGTTCTTACCGTGCTTGCCTATCAATACGACAATCAAAGATATTTGAAGCAGTACACGGAAACTTCCGCCAGATATATCTCGGCTCTTGTTGCCGCTGCAGAGGTCACGGAAAGTGAAACAAGACGCGATGCCTATCTGGAAAAGGCCAAAACCGTATCGCAAAACATTCTTAAGGCTGTGGCTTTGGATGGTACCTTTGCCGATATGACCACCGTTTCGAAGCCCCCTGCCACCGGGGATGTACAGGCAACGGCAGCGGTGTTGATGGCCTTTTCCGATCTTTCCAAAGAAAGCTGCTTCCTTGGGAACGTAGGTTATACCGCCGATCCTTTGGAAGTTATTGCCGCGGATTTGAATGAAATCAATCTTCCGGCTGCGGCTCTGAGTGATATTGCCTTGCCTGCATCCGGCAGTTTGGGAACGGTGTTTTCCTGGTCTTCGGATCATCCGGAAGTTATCGGAGCCGATGGCACGGTATCTCGTCCCCAGCGCGATACCGTGGTAACACTTACCGTAACCGCTACTTACCAGGGCAGCACTTTAACCCATGATTACAAAATCACCGTAACCGCTCAACGCGGCGAAGGCGGCGATGAAGTTTTTGCAGATCTTGCCGGGTTGAAAATCAATCCCGAAGCAATTTATGATCTGTCTTTGCCCACTGCTGGTGTAAATGGCTCCGCCGTTGCCTGGGCTTCTTCTGCTCCGGAAGTAATTTCCGCCGAGGGTAAGGTGGTTCGGCCCGCCATTGGAGAAAAAGATGCCGAGGTAACTCTTACCGCTACGGTAACGAAGGGAAATGTAACCGAAACCAAGGATTTCATGGTGAAGGTTTGGGCTAACGTAGATACTTCGACTAATGCAGGCAAGGTTGCCGAAGCTTACTACCAGAGCCGTTGGATCTATATGAATAAGACGGTTCTCAACGGTTATTGGGATGTTTGGGCTGCTTATGCTGCTCTTGGAGAAGATATTGCCAACTTCGACTATATTTATGATGATAGCGGAAACTCTGCTTCTCAGCTTGGCGCTTCGATTTTAAGCATTATTGCTTTGGGAGAAAATCCCTATAATTATAAAGGTGTCAATTACGTAGAAAAATTGAGAGAATCCGGTTTGGGCGGTGCATGGTCGGTGCCTGTCTATAATGCTCTCGGAGCCGAAGCCGCCGGTATGAACAACATTGATTTGATGCCGGCATTAAACGGTGCTGCAAATTGGCTGACATCCCTTTCTTACGGACCGGATATCGGCGGCTGGGCTTGTGTGCCGATCTCCCGTCATTTAGATGTGGCAGCCTTTAAAGAAAAGACCACGTATTTCCTGCAGTCGGTAGCCAAAGATATGGCTGGGCAGACCACCGGTTCCGGCTCCCTTTCCATGGGTTGTGTTTCTACCGGTTTGGCAGCTCTCTATGCCGGGAATGCCCAAATTGACGGTATCGATAGCTTGAATGTGGTAGAGGATGAGCCTTGGAGTGCTTCGGATCCCATTGGTTCCATGTATACCGGCATGGAAGCAATGTTTGGCAAAGACTCTACAACCTTCGGGACTCAGTTGATTATGGAATTCTGCGATATGTACAATGTGTACTATGATAATCGCAACGTTGGTTGGCTGGAATGCGGTGTGACCAAGGCCAAATTAGATGCTCAAATGGAAAAAGCTAATGCTATTCTGGCAGAAGAAACCAAGTATGAAGCCGCTTCCATTAAGGATATCAAAGCTGCAATGGAAAAGGTTAACGCCATTTCCGAAGAACGTTTGAACAACAAAATTGCCGATTACGGTGAAGAATACTACACCCTCTACGATGCCGTACGCTATGCCAAATTGGCAGGCCAGAGCGAAATGGATCAGGCTGTTGCCGATAAGGTTGCGGACCAGATCAACGCTCTGAACGATGAAATCACTCTGGCCGATAAAGAAGCCGTAGAAGCTGCCAAAGCAGCTTACGATGCTCTTACCAACGACCAGAAAGCTCTCGTAGCTGAAGAAGTAAAAGCAAAACTCACTGCCGCAGTCGATACTATCGCCGGTTTGGAACAGGCCGAAGCCGACAAAGAAGCTGCTGCTAACGTAATCAATGAAATCAACAAGATCAATGAAAATGTAACTCTCGATGATCAGTCTGCCGTAGCTGCTGCTCGTGCCGCCTACGATGCCCTGACCAAAGAACAGAAAGCTCTCGTAACCAATCTCGATAAACTGACCAAAGCCGAAGGCGTTATCAAGGAACTCCTTGAAAAGGACAACGGCAAGGTCAAGAACATGACCGATGTAACCGGCACAGATTGGTTCTACAATGATGTGGCATACGTATTGGATAACAATATCTTCAAAGGTACCTCGGACACCACCTTCAGCCCTAACCAGGCTATGACCCGTGCTATGTTCGTTACCGTCCTCGGCCGCAACGCTGGTGTGGGAGATTCCAGCGCATCTTATCCCTCCACTTCCGTCTTTGACGATGTGGCAAACGATGCTTACTATGCTTCCCATGTAAAATGGGCGGTAGAAAACGGCATCACCGTAGGGGTAAGCAAAACGGAATTTGCACCTAACGCGCAAATCTCCCGTCAGGATATGGCAACGATGATGCTCCGCTACGCTAAAGCCATGGGCATCCGGCTGCCGGAAATGAGCAAAGAAGCCTTTGGCGATGATGCAGACATCGCAGTATATGCCAAAGAAGCTGTTTATAAACTGAAAGCCGTAGAAATCATCAACGGCAAAGACGGGAACATATTCGATCCCAAAGGCAGCACCACCAGAGCGGAAGTTGCCGCGGTGCTCCACCGTTTCCTCACCTACAAATACGAAGACTTTGTAAAAGTTGATGATACCGACTGTGTTATCGTCGATATCGAAAAATTCACCCTCGGCCAGGGCTTCATTATGGAGCCCGTGGTCGTGAAGGTAGAAGCTGGTGACACCGCCGCCGATGTAACCCTTCGCGCCGCCGAACAGGTCGGAGTGGAATTGCAGTATCGCGACAGTGAGTATGGATTCTATCTCTCCGCAGTAAGAGATGATGAAACAAGAGAAGCCAATATTCCACAGTACATTCTCGATGCTATGGAAAAAGCCGGTGCTGTGTTGATTGGTCGGGAAAGCCAGACCTGGCTCAGCGAAAAAGATTACAACAGCGCCCAGGGCGGTTGGATCTATTGGGTAAATCATGAACATATGGGCGTCGGTGCCGGAAATGCAGATGTAAAAGCCGGCGATGTCATTCGTTGGCAGTTCAGCGTGTATGGCATGGGTCTTGACCTTGGTGCAAAGATCAAAAATCAGGATCCCTACGTCACTGTAGGTGAAAAGGATGCTCTTATCCATGCCATGGCCGTAGCCAGCAACCACGAAAAAGCCGGTCAGGCTTACGAAAATGCTGTGAAAGTAATGGAGAAGATGGATGCCACGCAAGCAGAAATCAACGCTGCTACGGAAGCGCTTCAATAAAAGATAGGCAACCCGCAATGGCTTCTCTTCGAGAAGAAGGCTTGCTGTCTGCTTTACAATACTAGGCCTTTCTTAATTATATATAAAACCTGTGAGGGATGCAGTCTCATATTTTTGAGGTCTGCATCCCTTTGCAGTTTTTTCGATGAAAAAATTTTACGATTTGATTTGGATTTTACATAAGGTTCCTTTTTGTTTTTACATGGCAGCGGTATCCTTATAGACATAGAAAACAAGGAAGAAAAAACAGAAAGGAGATCTTAGTTGTGAAAAAGATTCTCAGTATTGTATTAGCACTTACTTGTGCGGCAGCACTTCTTGTTGGCTGCGGTGCAAAAGACAGTAGTAACGGTGACGGCAGCAGCGCCGGCGGCACAGTAGCCACCGATGGTTCCACCTCCATGGAAAAAGTTATCGGCGCCCTCGGTGAATCCTTCATGCAGGAAAACAGCGGCACTACCTTTACTTATAACCCCACCGGTTCCGGTTCCGGGATCAAAGCAGTGGCCGAAGGCCGTTGCGATATCGGTCTTTCCAGTCGTGACCTGAAAGACGATGAAAAAGCTCAGGGCTTGACCGAAACCGTTTTGGCTCTGGATGGTATCGGCATGGTAGTTAACACCGAAAACCCTGTAAAAGATCTTACCCTTGACCAGATCGCATCGATCTACAAAGGTGAAATCACCAACTGGAAAGATGTTGGCGGCAACGATGCCGAGATCGTTCTCATCGGTCGTGAAGCCGGCAGCGGCACCAGAGATGGTTTTGAATCCATTACCGGCACCGAAGATGCCTGCCAGTATCGCCAGGAATTAACCTCCACCGGTGACGTTATCACCACCGTTTCTCAAAACCCCAATGCCATCGGTTATGCTTCTATCGCAGCTATTGACGACAGTGTTTCCACCCTTAGCGTCGGCGGCGTTGCTCCCACCGAAGAAACCGTAAAAGATGGCAGCTATGTAATCCAGCGTCCCTTCGTTCTCGTTACCAAGGAAGGCACCAAGCTTTCGGATACCGCCCAGAAGTTCTTTGACTATGCAACCTCTGCTGATGCAGCAAAGATCATCTCCGATGCCGGTGCAGTTCCTGTAAAATAAAAGAACCCGAAAAAAAGGAAGGGCGGCCCGTTGTGGCCGCTCCTTCTGTATGGAGAGGAAATACGTGATGAAAAATAAAAAAATTATAGAAAATATCATGCATGGCGTCTTTCTGATTTTGGGGCTTATCACCGTCGGTTTTGTATTGCTGATCACGGTATACCTTATCATCTCCGGTGTGCCGGCCATTAAGGAAATCGGTCTGGTGCCATTTCTTTTCGGTAAGACCTGGGCTTCCACGGCAGCGGATCCGGCCTTTGGCATCTTACCCTTTATTCTCACCAGTATTTACGGTACTGCCGGCGCCATTGTTCTCGGTGTGCCCATCGGTTTTCTTACCGCAGTGTATCTTTCCAAGCTTGCTCCGGCAAAAATCAAGGCCGTGATGCAGTCGGCAGTGAGCATGCTTGCCGGGATTCCCTCGGTGGTTTATGGTCTTGTCGGTATGCTGGTTCTCGTTCCCGGGATCCGCAAGCTCTTTCATCTTCCCGATGGCGCCAGCTTGTTGGCGGCGATCATCGTTTTGGCCATTATGATTCTGCCTTCTATTATCAAGGTTTCCGTCACGGCCCTGGATGCCGTGCCTCAGGAGTACGAAGATGCCTCTCTTGCTCTGGGGGCAACGGATATCGAAACGTATTTCAAGGTTTCTGTGCCGGCAGCCAAAAGCGGTATTGCCGCTGCGGTAGTCCTTGGTGTGGGCCGTGCCATTGGCGAAGCCATGGCGGTGATGATGGTATCGGGCAATGCCGCCAATATGCCGCATCTTTTTGAGAGTGTGCGTTTCCTTACCACGGCGGTAGCCAGCGAAATGTCCTATTCCAGCGGTTTGCAGCAGCAGGCGTTGTTCTCCATTGCATTGGTGCTTTTCCTCTTCATTATGCTCATCAATGCTACGCTGAACTTCTTCTTGAAACGAAATAAGGAGGGTTGATCATGGAAACAAAAAAACTTGCACCCCGGCGCAGGATCTACATGGTGGTGATGCGCTCTCTGATGTGGCTTTGTGCCGGTCTTACCTGCGCTCTGGTATTGTTTTTGATCGGTTTTGTATTTATCAAGGGTGTTCCCCATATTTCCTGGAACCTTCTTTCCACCTCTCCCAGCTATCTTTCGGATAATATCGGTATCCTGCCGGATATCTTAAATACTCTGTATATCGTTTTGGCTACCATTCTTATTGTGGTGCCTCTCGGTGTTGGCGCTGCGATTTATCTTACGGAGTATGCCTCCAATCGGCGTATCGTCGGCGCCATTGAATATGCGGCGGAAACCCTTTCCGGGATTCCTTCCATCATTTACGGCCTTGTGGGGATGCTCTTTTTCTGCCAGTTTTTGAATATGGGTACCTCCCTTTTGGCCGGGGCCCTCACTTTGGTTATTATGAACCTGCCCACGATTATGCGCACGACCCAGGAAAGTTTAAAAACGGTACCCCAGAGCTACCGCGAAGGTGCCTTTGGTCTTGGCGCCGGGAAATGGCGGGTCATCCGCACCGTGGTGCTTCCCGGTTGTGTGGATGGCGTAATCACCGGCTGCATTCTTGCCATCGGCCGTATTCTCGGGGAATCGGCAGCGCTGTTGTTTACCGCAGGCTTTGCCCATGTGATGAACGGCTTTTTCTCGGCAATGAGCAGCTCCGGCGCTACCCTTACGGTTGCCCTCTATTTTTACGCCAAAGAACAGGGCGAGTTTGGCATTGCCCTTGCCATTGCTGCCATTCTTATGGTTATGACTCTGCTGCTGAATCTGGCTGCGGATCTCATTGCCAAGGTTTGCCGCCGCAAAAAGGAACAATGATCTTGCCTTATTTGGGATATCTTTTTGCATTGACATTTTTCGACGGAGATATTATTATAAGAGGGCAAAAAAATGTTTACAGAAAGAGTGGCATATATGCAAGACTTACGAAACAAAAAAGGCTATATTTGCGATATGGATGGCGTGATCTATTCCGGCAATCAGCTGCTGCCGGGAGTAAAGGAATTTGTGGATTGGCTCTATCGGGAAGATAAAAACTTTCTTTTCCTCACGAATTCTCCGGAGTATTCCCCTCGGGAGCTGCAGCAAAAGCTCCATCGCATGGGGCTGGAGGTAGACCCTTCCCATTTCTACACCAGTGCGCAGGCTACGGCCAGATTCATTGGCAGCCAAAAACCCGGTTGCACTGTCTATGCGGTGGGTGGTTCCGGATTGATTACCGCTCTCTACGAAGAGGGCATTGCCATCAACGATATCGACCCCGATTACGTGGTCATTGGCGAAGGCAGCAACTATCATTATGAAAATATTCTCAAAGCGGTACACCTCGTAATGAACGGTGCCCGATTGATCGGTACCAACAGCGACCTTACCGGCCCTTCGGAGGAAGGCATCATTCCGGCTTGCCGTGCTATGATTTCCCCCATTGAACTTACCACCGGCCAAAAGGCCTATTTTGTGGGCAAGCCCAACCCCTTGATGATGCGCACCGGTCTGCGGATCTTAGGCGTTCATTCCGAGGATGCCGCCATCATTGGCGACCGTATGGATACGGATATCATTGCCGGTATCGAAACCGGTCTCGACTCCGTGCTGGTGCTTTCCGGTGTGACTGACCGCGATATCATAAAAAAATTCCCCTATCGCCCCCGTTTGGTACTGAACGGTGTAGGCGATATCCCCGGCCCGGTTTTCCCCAAGGAAGAAGTGCCGGAAGATCCTGCTGAGGAATCTGCGGTATAATCCGCACCAAAACAAAACCAAATGCGTGCATTGCTCCAAAGAGCGGCACGCCTTTTTTGTTAAATTTGATAGAAATTTGTAGACAAATGGTTCTCCTTATGTTAGAATGTCGATATTGCGCAAAAGCAATAAAGAGAAAGGAGAATGTCACAATGAAAAAGAAGGTGAAGAAATGGCAAAAGGTGATTGCCGCCATTGTGTTGGCTGCGTTTCTTTTTCAGTGCGGACCGGTGTATGCCTTGGATCAGCTACCCATTGATACAAGCAACCTACCCGCCGCTACGGAAACGAAAGAATCAACAGAAAGCGACACTGAAGCAATCACGGAAGAAGAAACAGAAGGTGCTTCGGCAGGAGAGGGAATTTCTTCGGAGCAAGAAAACGACAGTGAAAAATCAATACCGGATCTTATGAGCCAATTTGGCTCAATCTCGGAAACGGATGTTTCCGAGTTGGAGAATCTTTCGCAAAACGCTCTGAACGGAGCGGCGGTAAACAGCGATCTTGAAAAAGAAATCGTTGATATGCGAGAACCCTCGGTAAAGTATTTTCAAAATGAGGATAGCACCATTACTGCGGCGACTTATCCTTATCCTGTCCACTATCTTAGCGAGGACGGCACAACCTACGAGGATATCGACAATTCTCTGGAATCGGTAAGCGATGCCGATCTCGGCGACTCCCTGGGCAATAAGGAAAATGCTTTTTCCATAAAATTTGCCAAAAAGGCCAAGGAAAAGAAGCTGGTCAAAATGGAGGTCGATGGTCATAAAATTTCCTGGGGTATGGAAAATATCACCAAAAAATCCGGTATTAAGGAACTGGATGTGGATGGCAATGCCCTTTTAAACCGTGACCCCAAAGAGCTTGTCGATGTGCGTTCTGCGGTGATCTATGAAGACCTGCAAAAGGATACGGATCTTCGTTATGATTTGGCCGGTGTGGATATCAAAGAAAATATCATTTTGAAATCCACCGATGCACCCGGAGAATTTTCTTTCCTGTACAACACCAAGGATCTTACCATGTCTCTGGAAGATGGTATCATCCTGCTGCGCAGCGGTGAAACGGAAGTTTGCCGCATGGATCCTCTGGTGATGATGGACGAGGCTCAGGCGGTCAGCAGCGATATCGAAATGCAGCTCACCACGTTAAAGGATAACCAAAATAACCACGAATACCGTATTACCGTTACGCCTTCAGCGGAATGGCTCAAGGATAGCGCCCGGGTTTATCCGGTAAAGATTGACCCCACCATTTCCTTTGGCGGTACCAACAGCGACACCAATTATCTCATGAGCAGTACCTATGTGGATCAATATCAGCCCAATACGTCCTTTGACTCCCGGGCAAATACTTATTTGACCATCGGTACCAATAACCCCCAACGCTATGCGATATTGCTTAAAAGCAAAACTCCTAAGGCAATTAAGGCTTCCGATCGTATTGTAAGCGCAAATCTCTATCTCACTCCTTACGGCAATCTTTTTACGGATATGGAAAACAAGGGCTGTCCGCCCATTGAAGCCCATGAGATTACCGGCAGTTGGAGTGATACCGGTCTTACCTGGAATACTCTGCCTACTTACGACAGCTTTTTGCTGGACTATGATCTGCCGAAAACGGAAAACGGTATCAGCAGTAACAACAAAATTTACAGCTGGGATATTACCAAAGCCGTAGGCAAGTGGTATGCCGGCGGCGGCGATGACGGCGAAAGCTTTGGCGTTTTGCTAAAAACGCCGGATAATTATATGCAGCCCTACGCGGCATCTACTTTTCGGTCCTGTCGGACAACAGATACCGAGTCCCGGCCGGTGCTGGAAGTAACCTTTGTCAATATGACCGGTTTGGAGGATTACTGGACCAATCATTCTCAGGATGCCGGTATTGCCGGTACCGGCTCTATTAACGATTTTACCGGGGCTTTGGTGGCATCCTTTGAAGATGTTTCTTTAAGCAGCGAAAGAATGCCTTTGAGCATTTGCCATGTTTACAATGGCTACGATGTCGGTAAAATCCAGCCGACGCTGGATGTGGGCAGCGGCTGGCGTCTTAGCATTCAGGCATCGGTGGAACCCCGAACCTTTGGCAGCGAAACAAAGTATAAATATATCGACGGTGACGGCACCGAGCATTACTTTGAAAAAAATACATCCAACGAATGGAAGGACGATTCCGGTTTGGAGCTGACCCTTACTTGGGGAAATGATTACTATATTATTACGGACAAAAAGGATAATCAGTGGATCTTTTCCAGACAAAAGGCGATTAACGGTGTTGCGCCACTGTTGGAAATGCGAGATAATCATGACAATGTTGTGGAGATGAAATTTAACGAAAACAAGCAGCTTGTTTCCGTGCTCGATGCCGCTAAACGGGAGATAAAGTTTGAGAGAACCGGAGATAACCGCCTGAGCTGCATGGTTCTTCCCGATGGAAAGAGGATCTATTATACCTATGCGGATAATACGACTCAGTACGATACCTATCACAAGCTTACGCAGGTAAAATTCTCCGGTCAAAGTGAGGTCAGTTACGACAGCAACGGCGGTTCGGATAATATTGCGACCTATACTTACACGGCCAGCAACTCCCTGACGGATATGACTGATGTCAATAAGGGGGTGGGTGTACATTACGACTATACCTGGACGGATAACACCCGCCGTGTCTCGGGCTATTATGTAAATGCCTCCGGGAGCCGTTTAGGGGCCTATTACGCCTTGGATTTCCACGATTACGTCACAGCATATTACGAAATGAATTCGCCGCCCAGCGGCCGTGATTTTTCCTCTGCGAGCCGTTGGGAAAAATACACCTTCAATACCATGGGGCAAACCACCTCGGCGGTGGATCAGGATGGCAACGCCATCTTTACCGAATCCGGCATCAGCGGCGGTGCCAAAAACAAGGTAACTTTTGCATCCAAAACCCAGCGTTATACAAAAAACTATCTGAAAAACCACAACTGTGAAACCACCGGTTCTTTTACGCCCACAACGGCGCTGAGTTCCGGTACGGTCAACAAAAATATCGTCTTGAAAAACAACTCCTCGGAGCCTACGGTTAACGGTACCGGTGTGATCAAAGCCTTTATGAATCAAAGTACCGATGTGGATGATATCTACATGAGCCAATCGGTATCCGTTCCCGGTGGCAGTAAATATACCTTTTCTGCCTACATCCAAACCAATTACAGCGGCAGTACCGATGGCCGTGGAGCGTATTTGAAATTATCGACCCCCGGCGGTGCCGTCACTGCGGAAAAAACTGCCATTATCAGCAGAGGCGCTTTCACCCGTCATCAGGTCACCATTGATCTTAGCAGCTATTCTGCAAATCAAAATGTAACTCTTACGGCTTATGTCGGCGTAAAGCGCGGTTATGAGCTGACCTATTTCGATTGCCTGCAGCTGGAACAGGGTGCCTGTGCCAATCAATATAATCTTGTGGAAAACAGTGATTTTTCCGATGGTTCTACCTCCGGTTGGGTCGGTGTGGGGCTTGATTCGGAAAGCGATGGCGTGGAAACACATACGAAGCATAGCGACAATTATGGATTCCAGTTCTATGGTAATCCTAAAGTAAAAAAACAGCTCTACTCCACCATCAATGCCAGTATTGAGAAAGATGACGGTATTGTTTACGGCTGCTGGATCAAAAGCGGAGCTTTGCCCAATAAAGATACCAGCGGTGAGGGGAAGGATCAGAGCATCGGCATGACTATTGCTCTCAGCAAAGGCTCTGCCGTTCAGTACGGAAACCTTGTTGTTACCCCCTCGGGGCGGGATTGGATTTATGTAAGTAATAAGCTTATCGCCAATGCCGATTACGATACAATCAAAATCTATTTGAAATGCAACTATAACGCTAATTTTACTTACTTTGACGATGTTACGATCTTCAAAGATGTCTTTGGCGAAAGCTTTTCCTACGACAGCAAAGGAAATGTAATTTCCGTGGTGGATATGGCAAAAAATACGGCATCCATCACTACCAATGCTGCGAAAACCGATATCACCAGCTATAAGGACGGAGCAGGAAATACCTACAGCTTTAGTTACAACACAAGCGCTCCGAAAAAGCACGAGCTGACTCAGTGCGTCTCCCCCGACGGTACCGCAAGCAAAATGGCTTACGACAACTTTGGCAACCTCACTTTCATGAGTATCTATGCCAATGGCGATACTGCCCGAAACAGCTCCTCCAAGGCGATCCGTACCGAGACCCGGTACGATTCCAACGGTATCCATATTGAGGCCACGGTAGACCCCCGGGAAAATGTGGTGAACTATACCTATGAATCCCAAAACAGTGATCTTTTGAAGAGCGTAAGCGACCCCGGCGATGCCAACAGCAAAACCGAGTATGTGTACGATTCCGATACCGATAAGCTTACGAAAGTATCGCATAGTGGTATGAATAACACCGTGACTTACGGCTACTCCAACGAGCAGCTGACCAAGGTTATGGTGGGCACCCTTCGATACAACTTTGCCTACAATGCTCTGGGCAATATCCTTTCGGTAGGTACGGGCAGCAGCTCAAGCAATGTCGAGTCCTATCACTACAATGGCCGCAATCAACTGGATCAAATCACCTACGGCAACGGCCAAACTGTAAATTATACCTACGACAATCAGGAACGATTAGCCGCCGCCTCCGATGCCAACGGTAAGATTCTGGATTACGACTACAACAGCAGCGGACTTTTGGGCAGCGCAACCTACTATTCCGAAGGTACCCCGGTAACCACCGACTATCAGTATGACTTTGCCGAGCGCTACACCAGCTGTTACAACAGCAAAGGCTTTGGCATTGATACCATTACTTACGACAAGAACAACAATAACACCGGATATCGGGCATATTTGAAACATAGCGGTGTTAACTTATCATTCGATGCAAAATATGCATACAATAATGTTAATGCACTTACTAAAATGACGGTAGCAACGGAAACGGATGAAAGCACGATTGATCTTACCTATGATGATTTTTCTCGTTTGTCGGAAACTACTACGGCGTTGGGGAATACAAAAGCCCTGCACACAAAGAGTCAATATATTGATGTTTCCAGTACCCGGACTACGAATCTTCTGGATACTTACAAAGTGTACTTATGCGGGAATGAAAGCACTGCCGATTACAGCTATAAATATACGTACGATGCCAGTGGTAACATCACCAGTGTTGCAAATACCTTGAAAAATGGTACCACGCAAACTGTAAATTATGGCTATGACAAGCTAAATCAATTGACATCGGTGGAAAACTATGGTAATCTTGGAATACGTGATGAATATACGTACGATGATCGAGGAAATATTGTTTCCAAGATAAGCCGGGATATTGCTACAAATAGCAATGCCGGTCAAGCTTTCTATAGCTATGATACCTCCCATATGGATCGGTTAAATACTTATACTGCCTATAACGGAAATGGGTACATCACTAAGGATCGGTTGTATCAGTATGATGAGGTAGGCAATTTGTGCCGAATTACCGATGGCGCCGGTTATTTTATAGGCTTTGGTTGGAGCCAGGGAAAGAAGCTTACACGATATGCATGTGGCGAAACAGATAATACCTACTACTATAACGAAAGCGGTCTAGTTTCCAAGGTAGTGAAAGCAAACGGCTCTTCGGTAGAATATTTCTATGATGACGATCAGCTGGAATATGAGGAATATCGGTCTGCTTCGGGTAGCATCTTACGTGTTCACAAGTATTTTTATGATGACGACGGTGTTGTTCGTTTTATAATGACCAGTGCCGGTATTTTTGGCAACAATGTAAATGTCAATCTCTATGCCTATGTGTATGACGGAGCCGGGAATATTACGGACTTGGTACAGCTGAAGATGCAAAGGCCGCAGTTCCCGTTGGTATCTGCCAGCTTGGCCGCACATTATGAATACGATGCTTATGGGAGAATCGTATCGGAAACGAATTACGCCCGCACAGAGAATATAGCAAAGCTTAATCCCATAAGATATAAAGGCTATTACTACGAAACCGATACTGAAATGTATCGCTTGGATAGCCGCTATTACGATCCGCTAATCGGCCGCTTCATCAATGCGGATGATCCCAGTTTGCTGACAGAATCCCCCTCTGCGCTAACGGATAAGAATCTGTATAGCTATTGCGATAATAACCCGGTGAATCGCAAGGATTCTGATGGGGAATTTTGGAATGTTGCTGTAGGTGCTGCGATAGGTGCGGCTACCGGAGCCTTGATTGAAATCGGAAAACAGCTATATTGTAATGGCAAGGTTACGGATTGGGGAAGTGTTGCCCAAAATGCAGTAAGCGGTGCCGTTACGGGAGGTTTTGCTGCCAGTGGAGCAGGTCTTGCATTGCAGGTTTTGGTGAATGCCGGTTCTGGCTTAGCAACAGCTGCATTATCGGTTGATAAAACTAAAAGCAAGACGGATCAAATTATAGAAATCGCTGCTGGGGGCGCGGTTGGAGCAATTGCCGGGCGTGTCGGAGGTCCGGGGGTAGGCAAACAAGTAGGTCGTATAGCGTCTTCGCCCATAAAAAGAACAGTGAATACGCTGAAAAGCGGAAAAGGATTGAAAACAGCCGCAAAAGAATTCAGAAAAGGGTGGCGCTATGCGAAAAAACATTCGAAGTATTTATTTACGCGCGGACTCCGGAAAGATTGTTATTGGCGTGGATATCGAAATAGTACAATAGTGAATGGTATATATAATGGTTATAAAGCATATAGGGGTAGATGAAGATGAAGGACTTCATTTTGAAAGTTTTTTCATTTGTCGCTCACTTTGACGGCTTTGAATTCATGTATCAAAATAATGTGTATGCAATGTATATTTTATTCTTTGCTTTATCTGTTTCCGCAATCAAGGGTTATTTGAGTTTTATCTATGGCATAAAAAAATCGGAGAAAAAAGATAAATACATACGCAAAGAATACAATATTTTTCAGCGAATCCTTTTAATTCATTGGTATCAAAACATATATAAAAAAGTGGATCGTTTTTGGTTTGATATTATTTATCGCTGCTATTTAGTCAATTTAGCGTTGTTCGTTCTGGTAATGCTGCTTTGTCTGTTATGCAACTATTTTGATTTTTTGAATGTCATTGCAGGTATTTTAGCTGTTTTTCATTTCTTTTTTATTTTGGTGGTTTTGATTGCTCATCTTTTCGGTACAAAAGACTCTCCGAGAGGTGGGAGGATATATCGAGGTGCTGAAAAATATCAACGAAAAAATTGGTAATTATTTTGGCTTAATGTTAACAGTTGGGTTGGGAAAAGTGAAAGTAGTTGTGCCGAGATAGAAATCTCGGCACAATTTTTTTGTAATAGGGGACGGTTCTTTTATCCCACTTTTTGAACATTTTGTGTGTAATAGGGGACGGTTCTTTTATCCCACTTTTTGAACATTTTGTGTTGTTTTGTGCCGTTAAGCGGATTGCATGCGTTGCACATATGCGATACATGCGCGATAAAACAAGCAGAAATATTTCTCTGAGGAAATATGTAGGCTCGCTTTGCGAGCGATATTTATTGGCAGTATTGCTTTTATGCGATTGAATTGAGATATTGTCTTGCGTGGAATTTCTTTAGAGAAATATCAATAGGTGATTTGATTGGGAATTTTTCGCATTATTGCGCAAAAGAAATTAGACAGCGCTTTGATCGGATATGTATTTCTTTCATGCAATATCATTTAACGAACTTCGCAACCCAAATCATAAACTACACCTACGACAAATTAAATCAGTTGACATCGGTAAGCAATTATGGTAATCTTGCGTAATAAGGGACGGTTCTTTTGTCCCACTTTTTGGTGGTTTTGTGTACTATTGCGTTATTGGGTGAATTGAGGGTATTGCATTTGCGCAATTTTACAGTCTATTAATCTATGCTATATTTCTTTCAAGAAATACATGCGAGCAATATATCGACATTTCCTGTTCGATATTGCATGAAAGAAATATCTTCGTTGAGCACAGATAGGAGTATTGCCTGGAAGAAATAAGGGAGAGGTATTTAGTCGGAGATTTCATGTATTATTGCGCATAAGAAATATATCGTGGCAATATGACAAGCTATTGCTGGGGAAAAGAAATTTCCGGAGCACTTTAAATGCGACGACATTTCTTTTGGAGTAATAGGGGACGGTTCTTTTGTCCCACTTTTTGAGCATTTTGTGTTGTTTTGTGTTGTTAGGTAAATTGACAATATTGCATTCGCGCAATACTGTGCGATGAATCAAGCCAGCGCGTTTCTTCAAAGAATTGCGCTGGCTCGTTTTGCAAACGATATTTACTAGCCATATTTCATTCGTGCAATATGTTTGATACATTTTTGTGCTGAATTTCTTGCGAGAAATACTTATTGTTAGTACGGCGGCTTTTTCTATTCAGTATTGCATGAAAGAAATAAGATAAAGTTGTTTGAGGGCGATGCTGTTGTGCATCATTGCATGCAAGAAATAGCTATTGGTAACATAGAGACCTATTGCTGGGTAAATGAAATTTCCAAAGCACTTTAAGTGTGGCAATATTTCTTTTATGCAATATTATTCTCTGGTCTGGCGACTAAAACCATAAATTGCGCATCATGGATAGCAATGAAACGTCAAATAGCGGAAAAAATCTCAGCTGGAAACAAGGAAAACGGCTGGGAGAAGTAGAATTTGTTGTAGACGGAAATGTCACAAAGGCCTATAGCTACTATTACGATGAATCGGGCCGGATAAAGAAGATCGATCAGGGAAGTGGCAACTATATTAAATATCACTACGACAGTGATAATCTGGAATATGAAGAGCATTACGCAAATAACAGCCTTTCCTATCTCATCAAGTATTTCTACGATGATCAGGACAGAGTTCAGTTTGCCCTTTACAAAAACCAAAATTTTTCTACTTCCTATGGATATTACAACCTCTATACCTATGTGTATAACGGGATTGGAGAAATTACGGATATCGTAAAGGTTCGAAATGGTCTGAGTCCTTCTGCTTCTTCTATTTCGAACTTGCCGGTGGCGCACTACGAATACGATCCCTACGGCAATATCGTCAGCATAAACACCTACAATGACGATACCTTTGGCAATATCAACCCCATCCGGTACAAAGCCTATTACTATGATACCGATTTGGGTTGGTACAACCTTGGCAGCCGATACTATGATCCCTCGGTAGGCAGATTTATCAATTGCGACAGCATCGGTATCATCAATAACAACGCCAGCGATATCGAAAATAAAAATCTCTACACATACTGCAATAATAACCCGGTGATGTATTATGATGATGGCGGAGATATTCCGGTTATTGTTGTTGTTTTTCTTTTGGGCGGTTGTTCCTGTGGATTGATTGATTCAACATCTGCTGCGATTGAAGAAAATGAATATTCGCCGCTAGATTCTCTTAATTCTTTTGTTACCGGAGGAATTGGAGCTACAAGTGGTGTTGGTGCGTTGTGTAAGTTGGGGTTAGATACATATAACGAAGCTTTTATTAAAAACCAAACATATAATTCGACTTTGCGCAATGCTGCTATGAATAATATACCTATTGGCGTGGGTAGTGAGCTTATCGATCCTCGCGTAATGACAAAAACTATTGATTTGGCTGTTAATCATGGCACGCAAATATTTTTGGATGTATCTTACGGAATTTCTTATAATATGGTTGTCAATAGCTTTTTTAAGGTTAGAAATAAATATATAAAAGAGAAGAAAAGGCGTTATAAATATGGTATTTTTAAATCATATAAAAAACAACGAATCAGTAAACTTGGTCATAGAATAAAGATTCGAAAAAAAGTAAGGAGGTAGTAGGTGTTTTCATTCATAAATAGGTTGTTATTGAGATTCAAACCTTCTTATTTTAAAATATCCTTATTCTTCTGGCTTTCGCTGCCTATTTTGGTATTTACTCCGTTGTTTATTCTTCTGATCTTTCATTACGGAACGATGGGCATGGAGGATGATGTATATTCAATCCCCTTTGTTTTGGCTGCAATATTTTTTGGTTTATGGGAAATAATCTATCTTTTTCAATGCTCCTTTTTGAGAAAAGAAAGAAAAGACAGGCGCAAAGGTGCCTATCTCGAAATCGAAGGATATCTTGTTTTTTCCGAACGGGTTATTGGGCATCGATACTTCAATTTGCCTAATAAGATTACAGGGATCTATTACTATACGCAAGGAGCTGCTTTTCATAAATGCTGTTTTCGTCCGAAAGATAATGAAATATCCCATAACCATTTCTATTTCATTCTAACGAAAAAACGCCTTGATATTTTTCGAAAGTTGTTTTTGGCAGAAGAAAAGTACGGTCGTGTGGGTTTGCATCCTCATCGAATTGATTTTTCACGAGAAATTCCGGTAAAGATCATTTTGGGAAAGAGTAGTTCTGTTCTCAAAAGGATTTGCCCTGTGGATTCCTATGCTTATACAAACGAGCAACAGAACTTGATCCAGCGACTGAATGAAAATTCGAAAAAAACAATGGAAGAAAAGTGTTCTTGCTTACCGTATCGTTGGGGGGTATTGCTTTGCGAGTCGATATTTCTGGGTTTTTTGCTTTTTGATATGTCTTTGTATGTGCACGGTCTGTTTGCAGATGGTGGAGGTATTTTGAATTCTCTGGCAATCTACTTCCTTAACCCGGCTTTGTTTTTTGTGTACGGCTTTGTGCTGGCTTTTGCTTATCAGTGTCTGACCAACCCTGAGGAATGCACCGACGTTTTGCGTTCGTGGGTTGGTAAAGAAACCGAAAGCGAAGATGTGATGTTGATATCTTCTGATTCCTTTCGTTCCAGTTTTAATGGAACTTGGATCTCGAGCTATCTTTTCCCGGAAGAAAGTCCGTTATTTCAGAAGCTATCTTATCGACCGTTTTATTTTGACAGAGAGCCGGAATATCATACGGAAAAATATATTAATTGGATTTGTACGAGATCAAAAATCAATGTATTGGATAACTTGTATGAATGCAAAGAAATTGTTCGTTTTGTTCCTCTGCCCGGTGAAAGTACGTTATCAACAGAACCTTATCGCAATGAATCGCCGTATCGTCCGTGGGCCTCTCGATCCGATGAACCGGCGCTTCGTAAGGGACTCTCTCTTAGAGATGGCGTACCTTTAAACATTACTTATAAAAGTTCCGGATCGGAGCTAATATCTATTGCTCCGGTAAAGGGGTACCACTATACTCCAGAGCAGTTGGCGGCCATCGAAAGATTCAATACACTGTATCCGTAAGCAGAATTTAAAACAAATATGTTTATCAAGAAGCAGCCTTCGGGCTGCTTCTTAGTAATAGGGGACGGTTCTTTTGTCCCACTTTTTGAACCTTTTGTGTTGTTGGGTGAATTGAGAATATTTCATTTGTGCAATACTGCGCGATAAATCAGGTCGATGCGTTTCTTTAGAGAAATATATTGATTTGGTTTGCGAACGGTATTTACTAGTAATATTGCTTTAATGCAATATATTTAGTGCGTTGTTTTGCGTGTAATTTCTTGCGAGAAATATATGCGCTCAGTACGGCGGTTTTTTCCATCCAGTATTGCATGAAAGAAATCGAATGAAGTCGTTCGAGTGCAATATCGTTGTACTTTGTTGCATATAAGAAATAATGAGAGGCAATATAGAAGTTTGTTGCTATGCAAATGAAGTTTCCGGGGCACTTTAAACGTAATGATATTTCTTTTGCGCAATATTATTATTCAATTTGCACGATGTAAACTAAAATGCTGTGGATACGTCGGTTAATGTTTTAGGGGACGGTTCTTTTGTCCCACTTTTTGAACATTCTTCGCCGCCCAAACCATAAACTACGAATACGACAAATTAAATCAATTGACATCGGTAAGCAATTATGGTAACCTTGGGTTAAAGGATGTCTATCAATACGATAGTCGCGGGAATATAACGCGGAAAGATTGCTATAATGCATCAAGCAATGCTCTCAATGGCTATTCCCTCTATCAGTATGATACCGCCCGGCTGGATCAGCTGAGCAACTATACTCTATATGACAGTGCCGGAGCTGTGGTCAGCACCCGAGATTACACCTACGACGGTGTAGGCAACCCCACCCGGATTGCAGACAGTGCCAACGGTACGACTTCCCTCAGTTGGACCCAGGGGAAAAAGCTGCAAAACATCAGCGCGCCCGGTGTAAACAACACCTATTGTTATAACGAAAGCGGCCTTGTTTCCAAGCTGACAAAGAGTGACGGCTCAACGATAGAGTATTACTACGACGATGAACAGCTGGAAATGGAAGAATACCGCGATTCGTCGGGGAGTGTTGTTCGACTCCATAAATTTTTTTATGACGATGATGGTGTTGTCCGCTTTTTGCAAACGAAAAACGACAACTTTGATGAACCCGGTCGTTATTTCCTGTATGCTTATATCTATGACGGAACGGGAACGATAACGGATCTTGTGCGCGTGTATCGACCCGGTGCAGGATATTCCGATTTTGAACCGGCAGTGCATTATGAATACGATGCCTACGGAAAAATCCTGTCGGAAACGAATCTTCTCTATAACGGGGAGAATATTTCCCTGTTTAACCCCATAAAGTACAAAGGCTATTACTACGAAAATAATATCAAGATGTACCGTCTTGATAGCCGCTATTACGATCCCCAGATCGCAAGATTCCTTAATGCTGATAACTTGGGGCTGCTGACAGAATCCCTCACCGCGCTTACCGATAAGAATCTGTATAATTACTGCGATAATAACCCGGTGAATCGTAAAGATGCCGAAGGCGAAATCTGGAATGTTCTTGTTGGGGCAGGCTTTGGTGCTGTTGCCGGTGCCGCGATAGAAATGATATCGCAGGCTGTCGCGTCCGGCGGTAAAGTTACAGATTGGGGAGCTGTTGGTGTTTCTGCTGCTTCTGGTGCCGTTTCATCCTTGCTTCCTGCTTCAATTCCAGGGTTAATAGTTACTGGGGTAGTGTCAATATCTACTGATCTTCTAAATAATAAAATTAAAGGTTCTCCAACCTCTTGCACGTCTGTTTTGGTAAACGCCGGACTTTCTGTGGTAGGAGCCAGAGGTGCTAAAAATTTGATAGATTCGGCGAAACACACAAGCTCCAGTGTGTCCTTGTTTGGAAAGAAACTCATTCAATCGAAAATAGGGCAAGCCTATAAAAAAGGCAAATGGGGACAAAAAATCAATGCTCGACTCAAGTGTGGTAGAGGATCTGTCTCGCAAGCATTTCTTAGCGCGAGATTTGGTTGGAAAACGAAGTTCCTAATGAACTACTACAATAGCAGAAAAAGCTCAAATAAAAAGAAATGAAGAAAGATGACGATATTTATTTAAGGCTTTACCAGCTATACTATGAGCCTATGTATTTTTTTGTTGGGATATCGATGCTATTGTCTATTGCTTTGGTGGGTCTTGTAGGTGGTTTATCTACGATGATAGAATGCGGCATAGCAGATTTTGTGGTTTTTGTAATCTATGTGGTTTACTTGAAGCTTGTTATGATTGCGGCAAATCGCGCCGTGCAGGATCGAGATACCGGGAATATATCTACGACGATTGATGACCGCTATATTTTTCGATCCTTCGATGGCGAGCGTGGGGGAAAGAATTTGCCAGCGAAAAGAATGCCTGAATACGGCATAGTATCAGAGGAAGAACTGCTGGTCTTTATGAAGTACGGCTATCAAATCCATATAGGAGATAAAAAGAGATTTCTTTGGGTATTTTACACCCA
>CAKUYE010000005.1 GCA_934702375.1 uncultured Bacillota bacterium
GCAGTAACTCAGCTGTATGAAATGAGGATACGCCCATCGCGACACCTCATCAGTCAGCTGCGCTGCCAGCTTCCCCTTAAGGGGAAGCCATTTCGCAAAGCGTACCAAGCAGGCAAAAAGATGCCTTCCCCTTGAGGGGAAGGTGGGCACGAAGTGCTCGGATGAGGTGGCGTGACGGTAGAAAGTGGATTTCATAATCAACCTTTCTCCGGCGTGAAACCTAGTTTGTCCGTATTGCTTGCCGGACCAAGTAGCTTATGTACGCCGCAGTAACTCAGCTGTATGAAATGAGGATACGCCCATCGCGACACCTCATCAGTCAGCTGCGCTGCCAGCTTCCCCTCAAGGGGAAGCCATATCGCTTAGCGTACTTAAGTAGGCAAACGCATGCCTTCCCCTTGAGGGGAAGGTGGGCACGAAGTGCTCGGATGAGGTGGCGTGACGGAGGAAAATAGATTTTGTAATCAATCTTTCTCCGGCGTGAAAACCTCGCTTGTCCGTATTGCTTGCCGGATATAGTAACTCATGTACGCCGCAGTAACTCCGCTGAAAAAATGTAGGGTAGCCCATCGCGACACCTCATCAGTCAGCTGCGCTGCCAGCTTCCCCTCAAGGGGAAGCCATTTCGCAAAGCGTACTAAGCAGGCAAAACAATGCCTTCCCCTTGCGGGGAAGCCATTCCGCTTAGCTTGCTTAAAACATTGCCTTTCCTTTTTTGGAGGGCTGCTTAAAATGAATTAATTTAGGAAGGAGTTGGTGAAAGATCATGAAGAAAAAGCTTGTGATCGTTGCTGTAATTGCGTTGTTGGCCGTGGCTGCTTTGGCAACCGTTGCTTACTTCTCCGCCCAAGATACAGCAACCAACGTTATTACCACAGGTAATGTAACAATGAAATTACACGAGTATCAAGTGGTAGACGGCGAAACGAAGCCTTATCCCGCCGAAGATGCCGTTGCGGCTATGCCCGGTACGGTGATCTCCAAGATCCCCACCATTGAAAACACCGGGGACAACGATTTTTACACTCGCGCCAAAGTGAGCGTGGCTTTCTATGCCGATAAGGATAGGAAAGAGCTTGTGAACCTTGATACAAAATATGTGACCTACGATATCACCAAAGAGTGGATCGATGGCGGCGACGGCTGGTACTATTACAACGGCATTGTAAAACCCGATGAGGAAGTGGTGCTTTTCAACACCGTTACCTTTGATAAGAAAATGCCCAATGAATACCAGAACAAATATGTGAAGGTCGATATCTCCACCCAAGCCGTTCAGGTGAAAAACAACGAAAACAGCGATGTGACCAAAGTTGTAGGTTGGCCGGAGTGAGAGAGGTGAGTGACATATGAAAAAGAAAATTCGCATCCTGTCGCTCTGCTTCGTACTCCTCGCCGCCGTAACCGTCTTCGCCGTAACCCCCTTCGCCTTTGCGGAAGGAGAGGGCAACTCTAAAGTGACTGTGGTGGATGCCTCCGGCAACGCCGTTACCGATGTGGCTCTCCCTCAGGGCGAAAAGGTAACGTTAACGGCCAATGCAGAGCTGACCGGCGATGTGCAATATCAATGGCAGATCCTCGCCGATGCCGATAGCGACCTCTGGGTCAATATCTCCGGAGAAAACGCCAAAACCATCGAAGCTTCCTACGCTATGGTGTGCAGCGTTCTCAAGGATAACGAAACCGCCCTCCGCTGTGTCGCTGTCGGTGAAGAAACCGCCGCTGGTGATGCCGTAAAGATCACGGTAAAGAAACCAAAAGCAACTCCGGCAAAGGTCTCCGCAGTCAGAGCCGACAACGCAGCAACGGTGGCGGATAAACGGGAAGCCGGCAGTGAAGATAAGGATACCTATAGTATCGTCATCAATTATCAGTTTGAAAATGGTACACAGGCCGCCGGTCCCTGGACGGCTACCATCGAAAAGGGTGGAAGTATTTACCAGACGATCGTAAGTCCCGCTGTAATCGGCTATACGCCGGATCAAGCTTCGGTTGAAATAAATGAAGCGAATATTCAATCCGATAAAACTTATACTGTTACATACAATCCCGCGGAAGTTTCCTATACGGTAAAGCATTTTCAGCAGAATATAGCCAATGACGAGTATACCCTTGTCGATACAGAAACGGAAAAAGGAATGACCGAAGGTGCTGTAGGTGAAGGACTTGCGAAAACCTACGAAGGCTTTACGGCATTGCTCTATGACACCACAACAAAAATTGCCGCCGACGGCAGCACCGTTGTGGAGATCTACTACGACCGCAACTACTACCTCCTTTCCCTTGATTTAGATGGTGGCTACGGCTCCGAACCGATCTATGCTCGCTTTGGCTCCGCAGCTGCGACTATCGTGAAGAAGCCCCAAAGAGCAGGGTATAAATTTGACGGATGGCGTCCTGTGGATGGTAGTGGGTCTCCCCAAACGATTCCGGAAACCATGCCTGCGAAAAACCTCTCCTACAAAGCATATTGGAATCCTAGAGAAGACATTACTTTTAATATTGTTTACTGGTATGAAAATGCAGATGATAACGGCTATAGTTATGTTCATTCTTTCAAAGAACCTAGTCAAGATGGAGAGGAAGCATCGAGCGACATTTATAAAGATAAATCTTTTGAAGGTCGTGACGATAAGCACTTTATTTATGATGCCGATAAAGCCGAGACCGTAACGGTGAAAGCCGACGGAACAACAGTGTTGAATGTGTACTTCAAACGAAACATCTATACGTTGACTTTCCAAGTGTGGGAGGGTGGTTATTTCACTGGTGGATGGAAAACCGTAAAAACGATCACGGCAAAATACCGACAGGATATTCACTCGAATTTCCCGATCAAAGACGGAAATGAGACGATTTGGTGGACGGTTCCCAATGGCTGCCAGTCCTTTGTGCCCGGCAATTATATTGGAAGTATCGATACCATGCCGGGAGAGAATATTACGTTTAAAGAAAATGCGTCCGAATCCGGTGCAAAGATCTACTATTATACAGAAACCTTGAACGGAGCTGTCGGTGATACCACCTATAACGGAAAGAATTACAATAAATACAAAGAGATCGATCTTGAGTATAGCTCTGGCACCTCCTTAACCTACGCAGAGGAATTTCATCCAATCAACGGCTTTACACAGGGAGACTCGAACCCTTATCTGCCTAAAGACGGCAGTGTAACAATGAAACGTAATAACTACCTCTACTACACCCGTAACAGCTATGATTTGAAATTTTATAACGTTAATAAAGAGCTTACAGATAAAGCCAAAAACGTTCAGTATGAAGCTTCTTTAAAGGACTACTATTTTGAGCCGGAGCTCCCCGAAGACCTTGAAGTAAATGCCTATAATTTTGGCGGCTGGTATACCAGCTCGGGTTGCTTTCCCGGTTCCGAGGTCGATTGGGATTCCGCAAAAATGCCTGCCTCCGATATGATGCTTTATGCCAAGTGGGTTCCAAAGTCGCACACCGTAGAAACCTGGCTGACCGACGATCTGAGTGTTCCTGTAAATGTAGGCGAAAATAATATCCAGACGATTGAACACAGAGGTCTCGCAACGGCTCCGGCCACACCTACAAACGGCGATTACACTTTTGTCGGTTGGTTTTATAGAGACGGCAATGTGGAAAAAGCCTTTGATTTTTCCATACCGATCAATAAAGACCTTAAACTCTATGCAAAATGGAGTTCAAATACGTTGGTATCGTATACGATACATTACCAACTTGAGGATGGTACGACCATTGCCGCCGATACGACCGGAAAAGCCCTTGTCGGAGCTACAAAAACCTTTGAGGCGAAAATCGGAGAGGCTCTTAACGATGGATATGGATCCGGTTATTATCCTGAGACATCAAGTCACAGTCTTACCATGAAGATCGATGGGGGGAACGAATTTACTTTTAAGTATATACCGAAAGATAAGGTTCTATATACGGTGCAATATCTTAATAAAGAAAATAGCAGACCTCTTATAGACACAAAAATCGTGGAAACAAGTGACGCCGTTGTTACCGAAAAATTTGTTCCCATTGACAAATATGCTCCGGACGCATATCAGAAAAGATTGGTTCTTTCCGCAACGGAAAGTGAAAATGTTATTACCTTCTTGTATGAAAAGAGTGACCTTGTTCCGGTACAGATCATTCATTGGCAACAAAATATTTCCGGTGACGGATACACGGAATATGAATCCTCTACAAAGTTCGGGAAAATCGGAGATGAAGTTATTCAAAGCCCAAAAAAGTATGATAATTTCAAATATAATGTTAATAAAAGTAATTCCCGCGGTAAAATAGAAGACGCAAATGGGCTAACTCTTAATCTCTATTATGATCGGATCGAATATCCTTACTTATTTAAGCATGTCGAGAAGGATAACGAAACAAATGAATTTAAAAGAACTGACGGTAAGGGACGCTTCCAGGCTACAGTAACCGAAAGTGCTATAGATGTTCCCGGGTATACTTTGGTGAGTCAAAGTCCTCAAAGTATCACTATCGTTGCCGATAAACTTAATGAAAGTGGTGAACCGGAAAAGAATGTCGTAACATTTTACTATACTGAAACCTCCGCAGAAATCAAGTACGTTGCCAAGACCTTCGGAGGCAGTGATGGCGGATATGTTTCTCCTGACACAGAAAATGTTAAAGTTTTTACCGGAACAGCCAACGGCTCAAAGGCAACTGCGAAAGCCAATTACAAGTTCGTCGGTTGGTACAGTGATGCAGGATGTACAAATCAAATCAGTACAGACCCGAAATTTGTTCCCAAAAAAGATCATAACTATAGCCAAGGTTCCGATGGTTATATCGGTGCGACCTACTATGCCAAGTTCGAACCGGATATTGTTGATCTTACGATCGTGAAAAGCGGTGCCGTGGATGTTGATGAAAATCAAAGCTTCATTTTCCATATTTCCGGTGATGTCAGTGAAAATGAATACCTGCCGATGGCAAAGGCGGTCGATATGGATGTTATCGTCTACGGAAACGGAAATACCACGGTAAAGAGCCTGCCTGCCGGTACCTACCGTGTAACGGAAATGAATGGACAGAACAACGGCTGGAGCTGGCGCTATACAGCCGGGGATGGTAATCAGCAAACGATTACACCTATACCCGGCTCTGACAATAATAAATTGACTTTTACCAATACAAGAAATAACACTAAATGGCTCAACGGCGGTAACTTTGCCAAGAATCTTTTCAATCCGAATCTTGAACATAATGGTTATAAGACCTTTGGTGAATGTGTCGGCGTTTGGAACCATAGCTGCACAAATAAGAAAAGTATGAATTAAGGAAGGGGGAATAACAAATGAGTTTTAATCAAACCGGCAAATCTGCCAAGAGAAAATCAATCATCGTGTTATTTTCCCTTGTGTTGATCCTTGTTTTCGCGGTTGGTGGCACCATTGCTTATATTGTCACCAATACCGAGAATGTAGAAAATACTTTCACGCCGGGCCAGGTCGCCTGTGAAGTGGAGGAGCCTCAGTTCACCGGTAGCGTTAAAGAAAATGTAGCTATTAGAAACACCGGTAATACTGAAGCTTATATTCGTGCTGCGATCGTTGTTACTTGGAAAGATTGTGAAAACGGAAATGTTTTTGGTAAGATGCCGGATTCCGATGATTATGAACTGGAAATTGGTGGCGATTGGCTTAAAAGTAGCGATGGCTATTATTATTGCAAAAGTGTCGTTGCTGTTGGAGAACAAACTCCTGTGTTGATCGCAAGCTGTCAACCAAAGGAGAACGCAAAGAATCCCGGCGGGAATTATGCACTTTCCGTTGAAATCCTTGCCGATGCAATCCAGAGCACTCCGGATAATGCAGTTGAAGAATCTTGGAAAGCAGTACATGTTGTTGATGTAGAAGGCGTGAAACAGCTTGAAGCTGTTTCCGCATCCGGTAATTAAGAGAGGGGGAGAGCTTTATGAAGAAACATTCTAAAACGAAATGGCTTGCGATTCCCCTGGCTCTTGTGCTGATCTGTTGTGTTTTTGCGGCTTCGGCCTTTGCAAACAACAGTGATGTGACGGTGACCTGTGATATCCATCACGGTGAGAGCACACCGGAATTCCGCTTTAGCACCTTGCCTTTCCAAGGCAACACCAACCCGGATCTTTTCCCGGATATGAAGGGTTTAATGCCCGGGGACAGCGTAACCCAGGAAATCACCCTGGATGTGAAAAACGTTAAGAATACCACCATCCAATCGGACAGCGTGGTAGGGATCTACCTGAAAGCCCAAAACGGCAATGAAAACTACAGCCGTCTCCTGGCGGATCAGGATGTATCCTACGAAGTGAAAAAAGGCGATACGGTGATCACCGCCGATATGGTAGGAGAAAAAGGCGTCCTTCTCGGCACCTTTACCGATGACGGAAAAGCTAAGATTACCGTGACCCTGAATATCGGCAAAAATGCCGGCAATGAGCTTCAGGATCTCATTGCCCAGGTGGATTGGGTTTTCTCCGTGGAAGGGGATCAAAAACCCATCCTCAACAAGGACGACCACTTTGCCTATATCGTCGGCTATCCCGAAGGGGATGTGCGCCCGGAAAACAAGATTACCCGTGCCGAGGTGGCAACCATTTACTTCCGTCTCCTTTCTCAGGATTCCCGGGATGCTTTTTGGTCCACCACAAACAGCTTCTCCGATGTGAAGAAAGGGGATTGGTACAACAACGCCGTTTCCACATTGGTAAAAGCAAAGGTGCTTTCGGGGTATCCCGATGGCAGCTTTAAACCCAACAACCCCATTACCCGCGCGGAAATGGCCGCCATTGCCAGCCGCTTTGACGAGGCAACGGAAGCTGTGTCCGTAACCAAGGATTTCAGCGATATCAAGGGCCATTGGGCAGAAAAGAATATTCAGCTGGCCGCCGGTCACGGCTGGGTAAACGGCTACCCCGACGGAACCTTCCGCCCGGAACGTTTCATTACTCGTGCCGAAGCAATGAAGCTCATCAACTACGTGCTAAAACGTGCCGTGGATGAACCGGGTCTTTTGGCCGCTGCCAAACAGTGGAGCGACAATCCGAAGGATAAGTGGTACTACTTCCACGTGCTGGAAGCCACAAACTCCCACTTCTACGAAAGAACCTTTAACCAGGTTCCGGAAACCAATTTCTTCATGGAAAAATGGACGGAAATGAGAGAAAACTTTGACTGGACGCAGTTGGAAAAGTAAAGTCCGACGTGTGACGTTTGGATGCAGAGGGAGCGCATGGCCACCTTTGGGCGGCTGTTGCGCTCCCTTTTTATTTTGTGAAATCCCGGCCTTTGGCCGGGGTGAAATCTCCCTTCGGGAGGTGAAATCCTCCTTCGGGGCATGGTGTTTTAATGAAATACCGACCTTCGGTCGGCATGAAATACGGCCTTTGGCCGCATGAAATACCGCTACGCGGCATGAAATACCTCCCTTTGGTCGGCATTGATGAAGCATTGCTTCGCAATGCGATCTAATTATGGCTTCGCCTCGAGGAGAAGCTGTCAGCGTTAGCTGACTGATGAGGTGTCGCGAAGGGGGAGACTTTATTCTTTTAGTTTCGTTCCTGCGGCGTAAAGGCTTTCTGTGGAAGGGTGAAAATTTGTTTTGGGGTGGGTTTTGAATGAAATACCCCTTCGGGGCATGAAATACGGCCTTTGGCCGCATGAAATACCGGTCTATGACCGGCATGAAATACCTCCCGTTGGTCGGCATTGTGGAAGCGTTGCTTTTGCAACGCAAAAATGGCTTCTCTTTGAGGAGAGGCCATCTGCTTATTTTTTGGTTTAACGGTTTATTTGTTGATTTTATTGGTTATTATATTATATGTAGAGTTGTGTTGGGATGAAATGAATTTGCGTTGTTTTTTGCAACGCTTTTTTTATTGTGTTTGGTGTTTCTTTCTTTTTTATGATATAATGCAATGGGTGATATTATGAAAAAGAATAAACTTGTTGATGAGTCTATGGCCTTTGCCGTTGCGATTTGTACTTTGTGTGAGCACATGAAATACAGTAATTCCATTAAGGAACAGTTGCTTCGTAGCGGCACTTCGATTGGCGCTAATATTCGAGAAGCAAATTATGCTCATAGCAGAGCTGATTTTATTTCTAAAATGCAGATTGCCTTGAAGGAGTGTTACGAGACGGAATATTGGTTGGAGCTGTTTTTTCGGATACACAAAATCAGCGCGAATTGTTATCACAATTACTTAGACCAGTGCGGATCCATACGCATGATGCTCATTGCATCGATCAATACTGCCAAGGGCAATGAGGGCTAAAATTGAAATGCGTAACTTTTGTGTTTATATGCTGCGGGGAGGTTTTGCGCCGCAGTAACTAGGTTAAAAATATAAAGGCTCGCTCATCGCGACACCTCATCAGTCGGCTGCGCCGCCAGCTTCTCCTCGAGGAGAAGCCATGGGGGAGCGTTACTTAGATCTGATTGAGAAGCTTGTCTCTAACGAATTACTTTTCATCCCAAAATATACTAATTTGCGTTGCCAACAGCAACGCCACCACAACCTCGCCAAAGGCGAGATTTCACCCCCGAAGGGGATTTCACCTTGCGAAGCAAGATTTCACCCTCCGAAGGAGGATTTCACGCTGCCGCAGGCAGCATCTTACGCCCCGAAGGGGTATTTCATTGAAAAACCATAAGTCTCGCCAAAGGCCGCATTTCACCCTATTTATCCTGATCCTCTAGGGGGACGCTATCTACATAGCAACTGTCGGGGCAGAGATCTACTTTATTATTCCAGACAATATTGCTATCGATGGATGGATCAATATCCCATGCAATGCAATGGCAGTCATCTACATAAACGCGACGGAAGTTTTTGATATCTGCAAAAGGCTCAAATACAGTGCCTTTTTTCAATAACGGAGCAACATTATACAAGCGCCGTTCTCCATTGTCAAAAAAGATGGTTAAGGTAAAATCATCATGCGCTTCAACATTGATAATTTTATGTCGGCCGGCAGCAAAATACTCGGCCATTTTACGATCAAACCCCTTGGAAAGATAAAAATCAACACTGGCTCCCATATAAATCCTCCTTTCACGCCATTATCGCAGCGGCTCAATAGCAAATAATTCCTGATGATTTCTGGCAAGCTCCCAATTTTCTTTTAGTTCTTCTTGATGAAAAGCAGCCCAGCCTAAAAGCATTTTCAGCTGTTTTCCGGGGATTTTACCTTCTAAAACTTCAATATCGTTAATTGATACAATGACCTCATTGCCACCATAAGTCGCATGAAAATGCGGGGGCATATGGTCATTCCAGTTAATATAGATTTTAATTCCTCTAAACATGCATATCACAGGCACAGTAATCACTCCTTTTCTTTATTATACCATGCTATGGATTCACTATCAACCAAGAAGGTGAGGGGTTACTCTATCGCAAGAAGGTTTTGCGCCGCAGCTATTTTGCTGCATGAAGTGCGTGTTTGCTCATCGCGACACCTCATCAGTCGGCTGCGCCGCCAGCTTCTCCTCGAGGAGAAGCCATGGGGAAGCGCTACTGAAATCTGATGGAGAAGCTTGTCTCTAACGAATTACTTTTCATCCCAAAATATACTAATTTGCGTTGCCAACAGCAACGCCACCACAACTTCGCCAAAGGCGAGATTTCACCTTGCGAAGCAAGACTTCACCCTCCGAAGGCGGATTTCACGCTGCCAAAGGCAGCATCTTACGCCCGAAGGGGTATTTCATTGAAAATCCACTGGCAACTCCGGGAAATTGTTGTTGTTGTGATTAATTTTGGGGAAAGGTGTTGACTTTTCATTTTTTTTCTGTATAATATAGTATTAGTTTTGGGTGATTTGTCGATATTGGTCGACGGGTCGTTTCATCCGAAATACAATTGAATCGCGGAAGCACGTTACTCAGCCGATCCTGTTTTGAGGAGAGGAAAGGAATCCGGTAAATCCCGGAGCTGTGCCGCAGCTGTGAACGTATGAGTTTTGCAACATGACGAAAGTCGGTCATTGAGCGTATGCTTGAGAAGGCTGGTTGCGAAGTGCGGGAATTTTCCCATAGTACGTGAGCCAGAAACTTGGTAGTGTGTTTTGATAGAATGTGGCGATCCACCATTCTTCTCTGTCAATTGCGTAATCCGGCTATAGCAATGATTAGCATTGCTATGGCTTTTTTTATTGCAAAAAATGCTTCCGCGAAGGAATATCTGCGTAAAGGGGTGATGTCTATGCGTGCTTTCAGCCCGAAGGGGAAGCGTATTGCCATTGAAAGAGGCTTACAGCAAAAATTGCAGGAGCCGGCGCGGCACAGACTCGAGGAGGAATTTGCAAGAAAAAATGCTGATTGCAGCAATGAAGAGCTGTTTCTCTATGTAAAGGAGCAAAAGCGTGCCAAGGGAAAAAAGATGACCCGGGTCAACACCATCGGTTATTGTTATCTGGTGGAGCGTTTGGGACCTTGGGATTGCTTTATGAGCCGTATCGTTCGGGAGCTGGAACAAGAGCGTCGGCAGCAATGAAGTTGTTTTAAATTGATTTAGCATATCAAAATATTATGAGAGGAGGTAGCGCAGCTTTGCTGCAAAAAATTATTTGCCGACGTCACTTTGGGTCGAAAGGGTAAATCGGCAAGCAAAATTATTATGGAAGGATAAATTAAAATGTCAGAAGCTTTTAAGAAAAATGCCGTTTGGAAACTGAGTTTATTGTTCGTTGCTCTGGTATTGGCTTTGACCCTTTGGGCCGTTGGCCCCGTCGGCGTCTCTGCCGAGGATCTCAGTCAGGGCATTACCGCAGTAAATGCCACCGACGGCACTGTGTACAACGTAGAATATGTGGGAAATACCATTAATATTTACACACCGGATACCGGGAAATATATCGTAAATGTTACGATCCCCGAAAGCATCGGTGCTAAACAATTTGAAGACTACAGTGATTGGCCTCCCAAGACCTACACGAGAAACGACAAGGGATATTTTGAAATTCCCAGAAATGTCGGCAGATTGCAGTTCAGCGTAAATTATGACTACAAATACTTGCAGTTCGTTCTTGCCACCTGCAAACCTGCTGCCGTATCGGTCCCCGGGGATCATCTGGAACTGAACAATGCCCAGGTTTTCCGTGTTGACCTTAGCAACACCACCGGCGCAGAAGTAAAGAATGCAAAAGTGGAATTGCTTATCGGCGATGTGGTCATCGGTACCACTACTCTGAATGTTCCTACCGGAACTTCCGCCGCTTATGTCACCGGGGATCTCACCAATAAAGATCTCAGCGCTGATACTGTTGCCGTTGGCAAAAACGTAGCGGTTACCGCAAAGGTCACCTACGGTGAAACCTCCAATACCGCGAAAGGTACTTTTGCCATTAACAACGAAATGACGGCGGACACCTCCTGGTACAACACGACGGATAAGGAATTCACCCTCACTACTCCGGATCAGCTTCGCGGTTTTGCAAAAATCGTGAATGGCGCTGCCGTAGGGATCGCCGCAGACAACTTTGAAGGAAAAATCGTAAAGCTGGGCGGCGACATCAACATGGGCGCTTTGAGTATCGGCGGAATTTGGAGTGGGGCAGACTTTGTTCCCATCGGTGCTCAGGACTATGCAGCCTTTGCCGGTACCTTTGACGGACAAAACCATGCGATCCGCAACTTCTATTGCGCATCGACCAAAAACGCCAAAGCCGTTGGGCTTTTCGGTTATCTCACCGGTACGGTGAAAAACCTCTACATGGAATCCGGTTATGTTGTGGGTACTTCTTCCACCACCAAAGCAGCCGGCGGTATTGTCGGTTACAACATGGGCTTGATTGAAAACTGTGGCAACGGCATGAAGGTTGAAGCAGCCGGCGGTGGCTCCAACTCCGTTTCTGCCTCCGGTGCCGGCGGGATTGCCGGTGGCGTAGGGGCTGCAAGATTTGTTACAGACGGGAAACACACCGTTCATGTGGATGTCGGCGTGATTCGCAATTGCTACAACACGGGTAAAATTTTAAATAGTCAATATGCCGGTGGGATTGCCGGTGGGATCAACGAAGGTTACATCTCCTACTGCTACAATGCCGGTACCGTTTCCTCCAGCAGCAGCTATGCCGGCGGTATCACCGCTCAGGTTGGCTGCAGCGGATCCAGCCAGGTTCAGCTGCCTTCCGGTGTATACAACAGCTACAATGTTGCCATTATCGACGGCAGCAGCGCCAGATATTCCGGCGGGATCTATGTGGACAAAGGCAACACCAGCCAGGTTGTAAACTGCTACACCAAAAAAGGTACCGCCGATGGGATCACTCCCAACAACGAGGACGGTATTAAAACCACCGCAGAAATGAAAAAAGCAGCTTTCGTGATTGAGCTGAACAATGGCAGCAACGTATTTGTTGCCGACAGCAAAGTCAACGATGGCTTCCCGGTTTTGAAATGGATGACCGGTTCTGATCCGGATGCTCTTTATGACATCAATATTGCAAAAACAGATGACAAATGCGTGGCTCTTGTTTCTTCGGTTCCTGTAACCGATGCTTATGCCGGTGCGAAAGTTACCTTGAAACTCGCCAGCAACAGCCTTGCAAAAGGTTTCCTCACCGCCGATTCCATTACCATCACCGCCGGCAACGGTCAGAAGATCGTTCCTGAAAAAGTAGATTATCAGAACTACACCTTCACCATGCCGGAAACAAAAGTGGACATCAGCGTTCAGATCGACCAAGTTCCCTATGTAACCCAGGTTACCGCCTCTGCGGCAAACAACTTTGTAGCTCCCGGCGCTACCGTGCAGCTCAATGCCGAAGCAACCGGCGGCAACAATCCTCCCCAGACCTTTACCTGGACTTTGGAAGGCAATACATCCTCTGCTACCACCATCAATGACAATGGCGTGTTGACTGTCGGTGCCGATGAAACTTCCATGAAGCTCACCGCTACCGCTGCTTCTACGCTGGCTCCCGCCAGAACCGCTTCGGTTACCATCGTTGTTGGTAAAACCTGGGAAGGGGAAGGGACGGAAGAAAATCCCTACCTCCTGAAAACCGTTGATGATCTCGAACTCATCGGCGCATTGCTCACCATTGAAGAAACCCAGACCGGTAAATTCTTTGCCCTTGGCAATGATATCGATTTCTCCGGTGTAAAAACCTGGTCTCCTCTGGGCATCTATGAAGCTCCGACCTCCTGGGGCTCCATGATGACCAAATATGCTTACTTCGATGGTACTCTTGATGGGAAAGGCTTTGGCTTTACCAATCTGAAAATTAAAAACGCAGACGCTGATTTCTCCATTTTCTATGGCTTTGGCGAATCTGCTGTTGTGAAAAATATCAAAGTTGATGGGAAAATCAACACCACTTCCGGTAATATCTATCCTCTCGTACAGGAAGTAAAAGGCCACATGGAAAATTGCACTTCTACCGGTACTTTCCAGAGTGAAACCGGCGAAGTTGTTGGTCTTTTCAAAACCATTAACACCGGCGCTGTTGTTGATAACTGCCATTTCGACGGCACCATCTCCACCGGTACCGATGAAGACCTTGGCGGCCGCATTGCAGGTCTTGGCGCTATGAACGAAGGCGTGCTGAAAAACTCTACGGTAAAAGGTACTCTTAACGGCGGCGGCGCCTATGTTGCCGGGATCGTTTTGGAACAGGAAGCTTCCAGTAATAGCAACTATACCGAAGAAGATTTCCTTATTGAAAATTGCACCAACTATGCGAATATCGATCGCGTTTGCGAATACCTCGACAGCGGTAGATATTACGATACCATTCAGGCTTACGGCGCCGGGATTGCTTACCAACAGCGCGGCGGGATCATTCGCAACTGCGTAAACTATGGTGATATCGCTCTCCCCGAAAGTACTTACATCGCAACCGGTGAAAGCACCAAAGGCTCCTGGGATGCCAGAACCGTTCTTGCCGGTATCGTTGGCAACGAATGCGGCTCTGCCAGCGACCATCGCACCGGTCGTATTGAAAATTGCACCAACTATGGGAACCTCAGTGGTTACGCTGCTCGCATGGGCGGTATCGTTGGTAGCAACGTTTTGATTCAAAGTGATTACGAAGTTCGTGATTGCGTCAACTATGGTAAAATTGACAGCCAGTTTATCTATGGTAAAAATATCTCCGGTGGCAATAGTTATGCCGGTGGTATCGTGGGTTACTCCTCCAGTACTGGCACAGCTGTTGTTGAAAATGTAAAGAACTACGGTGACCTCACCGCAGCAGGTGATACTTCCGTAATGGGTGGTATTGTTGGTCGCTTTAATGGGTATCTCGGTCGCACCGAATCTACCTTTGCCTTAAAGAATAGCGCCAACATGGGTAGCGTAAGAGGTTATGTTGCCGGTGGTATCGCCGGTCTTATCGGTACCACGAATGCTGTAGTAGAAAATAACTACAACCAGGGTGCAATCCATTGCACGATTTACGTTGACGATGAAAAAACTTCTCCCGGTATCTCCTGTGGTCTCATGGCTATGTGGCAGCAGAGTAGCTCCACAAATATTTCCACTTCTTTGACCATGAGAAACAACTACACCGTCGGTGCGATCTCCGGTGAAGAAGGTTCTGTAAACACCAATATCTTTGGTGCATATCTCACCGTTGAAGATAACACCGATACTACTACCTTTGCCGATAACTATTATCTTGCGGTAGAAGGTGGCAACGAAGAAGAAAACGCTACTGCAAAAACTGCAGAAGAAATGAAATCTGCCGATTTCGTACAGCTTCTCAATGACAATGCTGCTCGCTATGTTGCTCCGGAACCCACTGAAGGTGAAGGCGAAGGCGATGTTACAGAACCCGGCGATGGCGAAGATCCTGTGGTGCCTGTAGTACCTGTAACTCCTTTCAAAGCCGGTTCGGATTATTATCAGAATGGTTATCCCATCCTTTCCTGGGAAAAAGTTCTCACCGTTGTTTCTGCGGAAGGTGTTTCCGTAGAAGTTGCCGAAGATATGGCTTCTCTTACCGTGAAGGTTGCCGATGGCTATTTTCTGAAAGATGTTCTTGTTAACGGCGAATCCAAAGGTAATGTTACCGAACTTACCGGCCTTACCGTGGATGATGTGGTATCCTTTGATGTGATTACTGTACAGCAGCCCACTGTCAATGCCGGTGAAGGCGCAAATGTAACTCTTAACGAAGACGGCACCGTTGCCGAAATCGAAATTTCCGAAGGTTATCTCCTTGATGATGTTATCGTCAACGGCGAATCCGTAGGGAAAGTCACCTCCGTTACCGATTTGAAAACCGGCGATACTTTGGAAGTAAAGACCATCGCCATTCAGAAGCCCGAAATTAAGGCCAACGAAGGCGGCACCACCGCACTGAATGAAGACGGTACCGAACTTACCATCACTGCCGATGAAGAATATGTCATCAAAGACGTTATCGTCAACGGAAAATCTCTTGGCGCTGTAGAAAAGGTTACTGACCTGAAAACCGGCGACACGGTAGAAGTCGTTTTCGGTCCTGCTTATACCTGCCCCTACACCGATGTTCCCGATGATGCCTGGTTCGCAAAATCGGTAAATGAAATGACAAAGGTTGGTCTCTTCAAAGGGATCTCCGAAACCGAATTTGGTCCCAATGTAACCATCAACCGTGCAATGTTCGTAACGATCCTTGGTCGTCTTTATGAACAGCAGGGCAACACCATTGCGGATGCCGCTTCCACCGTCTTTACCGACGTTCCTGCCGGCAGCTACTATGAAAAATATGTTGCCTGGGGCAATGAAAATGAAATCGTTATGGGTGTTTCCGCAACAGAATTTGCTCCGGAACAGCCTGTAACCAGAGAACAGATGGCTGCTTTGATGTATCGTTTTGCCGGATTCCTGAAACAGGATGTTTCCGTTGCTTCGGATATTTCCACCTTCAGCGATGGCGCAAGCGTATCCGAATGGGCTGCTCCCGCTGTAAAATGGGCGGTTGCCAGCGGTTTGATCAAAGGCATGGGTGACAACAACCTTGCTCCTCAGAGCAAATCCACTCGTGCCCAGGCTGCCGAAGTTATGTACAGATTTATGAATCTCTTGAATAAATAAGGGATTGCAGAAAAAAGAAAAGTGTTGTCTATTTTGATGACATAGAAAATCGGAACAGGGGAAGGTTTATACCTTCTCTCTGTTCCTGTATTTGGAGGATTTATGAGAAAGAAAGGTCTTAAGCATACACGATCAGGAACCTCCATCGTTTCCGGTCTTGTGGTCGTACTATTTGCTATAGTCTTTTGTTGCTCTTACGGTGTGCTCTCCGATAACGGTACCAATTTGCTTCCCACCGACGATATGCGCCTTAATGCCGTCGCTCCGGCAGCAGAAGGAACCGTTAATGTTATTATTGATATCGGCGATGGCTGTCTGGAAGATTATGACGCCACCGAGGAGCCTTTATCGGAATTCAGCAGTGATGCTGCTACTGAAAATCAGCGCGAAGAAATGCAGGCGGAACAAAATGCGGTGCAGGAAAAGATTTTGGCTCTGGATGAAAATGCGGAGTTTGTGTACTCCTATACCAATTTGTTAAATGGTTTCTCTGCTAAAGTCGATGCCGATGCCATTTCCGATATCCTGGCTTTGCCCGAAGTTGAAAATGTCTCCGGTGTTGGTCAAGTTACCGTGGCCGAGGAACCGGAAAATACATTGCCTTCTTTGTCTCTCTTTTCTCAAAATCAGAGTCAGAGCATGAAACCCATGGATACCAACAGCACGAATATGATGCACACCCAAAAGATTTGGGATGTTGGCTATTCCGGGGTCGGGAAAACCGTAGCGATTTTCGATACAACGCTGCGCCACACTCATCAGTTGTTTTCTTATGTAAGCGACGAATCCCGTAATGCTCCGGGATTTTTAACAAAAGATGACGTCATGAAAAATGTCCTGGACCACGAAAGCTCTTTGAATCTTTTCAAAGCTTTTGATAAAAATGTCCAGGAGGAAGCCAGAAACGGTGCCATTTACGTTTCGGAAAAGGTTCCCTTTGCCTTTGACTATGCCGATGGCGATACAAAGGTGAATGATTCCGACAGCAGCAGTCACGGTACCCATGTTGCTGGTATTATCGCCGGGAATCCCGGCGGAAGCGCCTCCTTGGCCGATGCCAAAGGGGTTGCCTACGATGCCCAGATCCTGTTTTACAAGGTCTTTCCCACCGGTGCCAGCAGTGTTGGCGATGATGTGATTATCGCTGCGGTAGAAGATGCCGTCATCCTTGGGGCCGATGCCTTTAACCTTAGCCTTGGCTCCTATTATGGGGCTGCTACTTATCAATCCGGCGTACAAAGCGCCTATGTTAAAGCTTTCACCACGGCAAGAAAAGCCGGGGTTAACGTTGCCTGTGCCGCCGGGAACGATGGCAGGGAAGAACATAGCTCCGTTTATTATTCCGATCAGTTAAAATATGACAGAAGCGAAAAAGACAGCCGCGGCTTCTTTGGTTTTGCGGATTTCATTGGCTATACCAAAACCCAGTATCCCAATGCTGGTTCTACCATCAGCTTTCCCGGAGCTGCCGGTGGTGCAACGGCGGTAGCTGCGGCCATCAATGAAACGATGCCCACCATTGAAACGTATCGCACTACCGTAGAATTGACTTCTCCGGAAGATGAAGACCAAGGGTGGAGCGTAGCCAGCCTGGATGACTACAACTATATCCCCTTTGGCAATAATGAAAAGGTGCAGGACAAGGATTTGATCCATATCGGCGGGAAAGATATCGATGCGGTGATTTCTTCCGGCCTGGATGTACAGGGTAAGATCGTTTTAGCAATGGCCAAATATGGCGAAAACAGCGAATCGATCTTAAAACGGCAGCAGCAGCTTTACAATGCCGGTGCTGTTGGCTCCATCTTTTATGTGTCCCGTACCAATACGGAAACCCGCTTCAGCTTATGGGATGGCGAACGTTTCCCGTCCTTAGGCTTTGTAAGCTATGCTCAGGGGAGCAAAGTTGCCGATGCCCTTGATAGTGGCGTTCATATCGTTGGTAATTTCTCCAGCCGGGGAATCACAACGGATCCCAGCAAATCGGTGGCCAATCCTGAGAATAATAAAAATGCTACCTATTTCTCTTCTTGGGGTGTAACCGAAGAGCTGAACTTGAAACCGGAAATCATGACCCCGGGACAGTACATCATGTCCGCCGGCAGCGTCAGCGATACGGCTGTAGCATTGATGACCGGTACCTCGATGGCAACGCCGATGTATACCGGTACCCTTCTTTTGATGCAGCAGTATATTGATAAAAATGCCGCTGCCTTCGGTTTGGATCAAAACGCTGCGGATTATAAACTGAAACGCGCCGATCTTGCCGATGAAATTTTGGCTTCTACGGCGGAACCCTATGAATTTACCTTAGCCGCCAATGATCAGGAAAAAGGCTATATCTCTCCCAGAAAGCAGGGGGCAGGGCTGGTTCGCCTTGATAAGGCCGTTGCTACCGATACGGTACTTCACAACGGTGCAGCCTTTAATGAAGAAACCGGTCAAAGCCAGCGCTGCAAGCTTGAGCTTGGCGATAAATTGGGTAAAACCTTTACCATGACCTATTATGTCAGCAATGTAAGTGACTCCGCTAAGGACTATACTACAACCGCCGCCTTGCAAACGGAAGCGGCTGCAACATCCAACGGTGCTTATTTGCAGAGCTATATGCAGCTGATTACCTCGGATTATCTCTTCCTCTCCTCGGCCTTGGCCAATGTCTATACTTTGCACCAGCAAACTCTCAATGGCACCGTAATTAAGGTTTCCGATGTTCAAAACGGTACTTTGAGCAACGGCGGTAACAATATTTACGCCTTTGGCAATACCGAAGGTGCAACCATCAGAGTTCCCGCTCATACCACTGCAACGGTTACCTTAACGGTTACTTTGCCGGATATGAGCAATGAAGAAAAAGAATGGCCCAACGGACAGTTCCTGGAAGGCTATATCTTCATGAAGAACGATGTGCAGACCTACAGCATTCCTTATGTAGGCTTTTATGGCGATTGGCTGAAATCACCCAGCATTGATAACGGTGATGTCTACCATGCCTATGAAAACGTCGCTGCCGATGATTGCCCTGTATATTACAATAATTCCTTGCAGACAGTTAATGTCAATGGTAAAAAGAGCAGCGTGGCTGTGCTGGGGGCAAATCAGTTCTGTGGTGAAGAGTTGCCGAGAGAAAGCAGCTATGTTTCTGTCAATAGCTATCGTATCCGCAATTATTGCCAGAGCTTGCGGGAAAGTAACAATTTGAGTGCCGACTATGTTGCCTTTTCGCCTAACGGCGATGGATTTGCCGATGAAGTTTACGGCAAAATCGATCTCTTACGCTATGTCGGTACGTTAAAAACCCAGATTCTGGATGAAAGCGGTAATGTTGTTCGGGATCTTGGCACCTGGACGGATATTGCACCGACCAGCGCCTACGGAAATGTTCCCGGAATGTCCCAGGAAGATCAGCCTTGGGATGGACGGGATAACGATGGAAATGAAGTGGCCGACGGTACTTACATTTACCGTTCCACGGCTTATCTTTCCTACGATAAAGAAAAGAAATCTCCCCAGAGCCTTGATATGAAAGTTCGAGTTGATCGGGAGGCACCTACCGTAAACAATGTTTCCGTTACGGAAAAAGACGGTAAAACCATCGTACAGACAAAAGCCGCCGATAACCATATGCTTCAGGCTTATGCGGTGTTCTACAACGGCGAAAAAATTGAAAACAGCGATACTGTTTTGAATCAAAACGCCGCAGAGATTTCCTACGATATCTCCGCTCTTGCCAAAAAGAGCGATTTTGACCCCGGTAAGGTTTCAGTGCAGGTTGTGGACTATGCCATGAACATGACCGAAGCTAAGGAAGGCGCCGGTTCCGATGATACTTATATCTCGGAAAAAACCTATTCTGCCGAAGAACAGGCGCGTATCTTAAAACTGCAGGATACCATGCGTGAGGTTTGCAGCTTTGTTATTGATCCCAATGGCGGAATTTATCCTGCAAATGGCTTTGATTATGGTAGTGAATGGTTTATTTTAGGGCTGAATCGCTCCTATGTGGCCATTCCTCAGGATGTTTTTGAAAAATACAAAACTTCTGCAAAAGCGGAAATTTTGGATACCCTGGAAAAAAATGATTATCAGTATCTGAACAAAACAAATCGGACGGAAAACTCTCGTACCATTATCGGTTTAAGCTCCCTCAATGTGGATTGCTCTGATCTCGATGGAGAAGGACATTCTCTCCTGACCGGTATCGAAAATCTTACTGCCGTTTCCAAGCAGGGGATCAACGGTACTATGTGGGCATTGTTGGCTCTTGACTCCAAAGCCTATCCCGATCCGGAAGATGCTACTGCAACCAGAGATCGCTTAATTGATGAACTGCTGAAGCAGGAAATCAAGGCCGATAAATCTGTCTTTGGTATTGACGGCGGTTGGTGTCTTGCCGAATATAACGGCCCGGACAGCGACCTCACCGGCATGGCAATGGTGGCATTGGCTCCCTATTATCAGAAAGACTATGTAACCTCTTCGGAACGTCGTGTAAAGGATTATGTGGATCGCGGCTTGATTACCTTAACTAAGCACACCCAAGACGAACATGGTACCATGGGCAGTCTTTGGGGGATCAGCCCCGAAACAACAGGCTGGGTCATTCAGGCTTGCCTTGCTGCCGGTGTTGACCCCGTTGATTACAAAGATTCTGCGGGTAATTTGGGCTTTGTTACCGACCAGGGCAAGAATATGTTTGATGGCCTTTTATACTATCGCTTTGAAGACAAAGGCTTTGTTCATAGCATTGGCGAATCTCGGAGCAATGGCATTGCTACAGAACAGGGGTTGTATACCTTGGCAGCCTATATGCGCTCCATTACCGGACAAACAAGTCTCTTTGATTTAAGCGATGCTGACAAAAAACGTGATGTTACTGTTTCTGCTACGGAGCATGGTACCGTAACCGTGGATCTTCCTTCGGCAGCTCAGGGCGATACCGTAACGGTAACCGTTGCGCCGGAAGATGGCTACGTACTTGACCCCGGCAGCCTGCGCTATGTTCAGAAGGAAGGCAACATTCGCTTTGACGAAGAAGGACATCTTGTTTATGAACAGATCCCGGCTTCTTTTGCCGTAACTTTGGAAGAAAAAGACGGAAAAGCCGTTTTTGCAATGCCCAAAGGTGCTGTTACCATCACGGCTTCTTTTGTGGCTCCGGAAGATCAGGGGGTTGCCGCAGTGGAATCCCTGATTGAAAATCTACCGGATCCCCAGAAATTACAGTTAAGCGATGAAGCGGCGATCAAAGCTGCCCGTGAAGGCTATGATGCCTTAAAAGATTCTCAGAAAGAGCTTGTAAGCAATCGGGATAGACTTTTCCAGATTGAAAGCGCCTTTGCCGATTTGAAAGTTGCTGCGGTGGTAATCGATAAAATCAATGCCATCGGCACCGTAACGGAAAACAGCGGTGATATCATTGCCGAAGTTCGGGCCGCCTACGATGCACTTACGGACAGTCAAAAACAGTACGTTACAAACTTAGCAATTCTTAGCAAGGCAGAAGAAACCTACGCTATGCTGACAACGCCGGTACCCTTTACCGACATTGAAAATCATTGGAGTAAAGATGCGGTTAAATACGCTTACCAGCACAAGCTGTTCAATGGCATCTCCGAAACTCTATTTGCTCCGGATCTTGCCATGACCCGCGGGATGCTAGTTACCGTATTGTATCGTATGGAAGGGACTCCGGAAACCACAGATGCCTGCGTTTTCCAGGATGTTCCCGGCGATGCCTACTATTATTCCGCCGTTGTTTGGGCCAATAAAAACGGTATCGTGAACGGTATTTCCGAAACGGAATTTGCTCCGGATCAAAATATTTCCAGAGAGCAGATCGCCACAATGATGATGCGGTATACCAAATTCAAAGGTTTTGCCGTATCCAAGAGAAGCAACCTTAACAAATATGCCGATTCCGGCGAAATCAGTGCATGGGCAAAGGATGCTCTTTCCTGGGCAAATGCCGTGAAATTGATCAACGGCAGAGACAATGCAATGTTGGCTCCCAAAGGAAATGCTACCCGAGCTGAGGTCGCAACAATCCTGATGCGCTTAAATCATAATATTTTAGGCATAGATTAAGTTAATACTTTTCTATTTTGTTTTCTTTTTCCCCCACGCAAAGTGGGGGATTTTTGCTTTGTTTGTGGAATCATTTTTCTTTCATTGAATGGGGAACTTTGCCGTGTTATAATAAAGCAAAATAGATATTTTGTAACAGAAAGGGTTAACATGAAAAAAGAAAAATTAAAGAATTTGTTTAGTATTGATCTGACCAATGATCCCAAAAGTAAGGTCATTGACGGAGAGTGTTTTGTATCTCGGCAGGTATCCGGTGCATTGCTGGACAAAATGCGTTTGATGCAGGATCAGGACAATGCCTTTTCCAAGGAAGCAAACCTGCCGATCCCTTTGCGTATTTTGCGTTGGGTTTGCACTACCTATGTTATGCTTATGCTTTTTGTTTCCATTAAGGTGGTGCTTTTTGACGGGGTTTCCTTTGAACGCGCATTTAGTAATGCCGGTTATCTTTATGTGGGTGCTGTTGCAGCTTTGGGAGGTTGGCTTATTCTTGCCCGTATTGCACAAAATCGCCGCCGTGCGGTAGAAGCAAAAGCAACCGAGCTGGATTTTGAAACTGTTTACGAAGAAGCTTTAAAAGAAGTGCAAAAAGTTTTAGCTTTGCCGGAGGAGAGCGTGTTTGTTGATGTTCTTTGTCGGGATTATAAGATGAAAAACGGCAAAGCGGCCCGGGCCAATATCTTATTTGACTATATTAACCGCAGCTATTATCTTTTCCGGGAAGGTGAAAATCTCTGTTTTGCTGATGAGGAAAAGGTGATCGCCATTCCCATTTCTGAAATCCATGATGTAGAAAAGGTGAAAAAGAGCGTTTCCATTTCCGATTGGAACAAAGAGGAAAGCTATCGGGATCCGAAATATCGCGGCTACGGTATTCGGGAATCCAATGGATTTTTGATTGTCAAGCCTTATTATTCTTTGAAAGTTGGGGAAGACTATGAGATCCTTATCCCCAATTACGATTTAGAATTAGTGGCGGAATTGGCAGGTTTGGAGATCGATTGATTTTTTCAGGATGCAGGTGAAATTATGAAGCTGAAAACCGCCTTAAAACTTGGAATGTTGGGTATTGCCGGAGGGGCTGCCTATGCTACAGCGCCGAATCGGGAAACTGCCCGAAAAGCGCGGCTTCGTCCTTATGAAATTGTGCGTATTGCTCACCGGGGCTATCATCGCAATGACGGTGATGCACCGGAAAACTCTTTGCCGGCTTTTGAGAGAGCTATTGCTTTGGGCTTTGGCGTAGAGCTTGATGTTCGCTTAACGAAGGACGGCGTAGCTGTTGTTTTTCATGATGAGACTTTGGATCGGGTTTGCGGCGTTCCCGGGCGTATCGAGGATTTTGCTTACGAGGAGCTAAAGGCTTTTACGTTGTTTTCCTCCGCCGAACATATTCCAACCTTTGCAGAGGCATTGGCGTTGATTGATGGCAAGGCGCCGCTTATGATCGAGATCAAAGCGGAATACGATGTTTTTGATATTTGCAAGGCGGTGATGCGGGAGCTTTACCGCTACCCCGGAGAATATTGTATTCAATCCTTTTCTCCCTTCGTTTTAAAGTGGTTTAAGGACCATGAGCCTCATGTGCTTCGAGGGCAATTATCCATGGATTTCTTTGATCCGGAGCATGGTGTGGACAAGCCCTGGCCTGTAAAATTTATTTCCACGAATTTATTGGCAAACCGTATCGGTGCGCCGGATTTTATCTCATATGAATTTCACTGTGGAGAAAAACTGCCGTTAAAGCTTTTTCGGAAGCTTCACGGTGGAAAAACTGCCGGCTGGACCATCCGTTCTCAAGAGGATTTGGCCTTTGCCGACCAATATTTTGATATCATCATTTTCGACAGCTTTTTGCCGTGATGCCGATGAAACTTTGACTATATTTATCGCTGGAAGGTGTTATTATGAATTTTATCAAAACAAAAGGAAAGGGGATGTTGATTTGCTTTGTCATTGCATTCCCTGCCTGGTTACTCGTTCACCTGGTTCCTGCTTTGCAGATTGTTGGCGCCCCGATCATTGCCATTATTGTCGGGATGCTGGTGGCACTGATGCTGAAGGATCGAAAAAATCTTGATGCAGGGATCGGCTTTACTTCAAAGATCATTTTGCAGTCTGCCGTGGTACTTTTGGGGTTTGGGCTAAATCTGGCTACCATCGGTCAGGTTGGTATGGAATCTTTGCCGGTAATCCTGTCCACAATCTCCACGTCATTGATCGTTGCCTTTGTTGCCTGTAAGCTATTTTCTGTACCTAGTCGTCTTTCGGTGTTGATCGGCGTGGGTTCCTCCATTTGCGGTGGTTCCGCCATTGCCGCTACAGCTCCGGTGATCCGGGCCAATGATGAAGAGATCGCTCAATCTATTTCCGTAATCTTCTTCTTTAATGTTATTGCCGCATTGATTTTTCCTACCATTGGCGGGTTTTTAGGGCTATCCAACGAAGGCTTTGGTCTTTTTGCCGGAACGGCCATCAATGATACCTCCTCGGTTACCGCAGCGGCATCTATTTGGGATACTCTTCACGGTACCGATGGGGCTGTATTGAAATATGCTACCATTGTAAAATTGACTCGAACCTTGGCTATTATCCCCATTACGCTAATTTTGGCATTTTGGGAAATGCGCAAGGTAAAGCAAAACAGCGAAGGGGAAGAAGTGAAGGTGCATTTCAGCAAGATCTTCCCGAAATTCATTCTCTGGTTTGTGGTTGCTTCGATCATCACAACGATTGCGACGTCAATCCTTAGCGGTACCGCACTTTCGGTTGCCAATGATCTTTTTGGCCTTTTGAAGGAAATCAGTAAATTCCTTATCGTTATGGCTATGGCCGCGGTGGGGTTAAATACTAACGTTGTAAAGTTGATTCGTTCCGGCGGCAAGCCGATTTTGTTAGGCTTCCTTTGCTGGGTCGCCATCGCTTGTGTCAGCTTGCTGATGCAGCATATAATCGGTATGTGGTAAGGTTCTTGACAAGTTTGTAAATTCATTGTATAATATCAATAATTTCATATGCACTCGGTGTGCCTATAACGATGCGCTGCTTTCAGCGTGATCTGATGAGAATACTGCCGAAGATAACTTTTGTTATCTTCGGCATTTTTTTTGGAAAGAAAGGAAATCTGCTATGTATTATTTAATCGATAACTATGATTCTTTCGTTTACAATCTTGCCGCCTATTTTCAGCAGGAAGGGGCAGAAGTTGTGGTGTTGCGCAATGATGTTGTATCTCCGGATGCGCTTTATAAGGCCTATGAGGAGGGGGCGTTACAAGGAATTATATTATCTCCGGGACCAAAACGTCCCGAGGATAGCGGGCTTTGTCTTGAGATTTTAGAACGATTTGAAGGGCTTGTGCCGATTTTGGGCGTATGTTTAGGGCATCAAACCATTGCTTATCATTATGGTGCGCAAGTGGTCAAGGGGCAGCGGCCCATGCATGGAAAGATCTCCCGAGTGAAGCATAATCAAATGTCCCTTTTTACCGGGTTGCCCGGAGAATTTGCCGTGACACGATATCACTCTCTGATGGTTGCCGACGAATCTTTACCGGAATGTCTTTGTTCCGACGCCTTTACCCAAGATGATGGTGCGGTGATGGCCATTCATCACCGTAGCTACCCGGTGTACGGTGTGCAGTTTCACCCGGAAGCGGTGCTGACGGAATACGGCCATAAGCTGGTGAAAAACTTTATTTCTATCTGCGGGGAGGCGGTGTCATGAGAACGATGATTCAAAAGCTGGGAAATGCAGTATCACCTCAGAAAGCCTATTCCTTGCTGCATGAAAAGCTCTATTGTGCGATTTTGGATTCTTCATTATCCGGAGAAACGGGGCGTTATTCGATTATAGGGATTCACCCTTACTATATTTTAGAAGAGCGGGAAGGTGTGACCTATGGCAACGGCGAGGCCCTCGCGGATAGCTTTGAGCAGGTTTTATCCGATTATCTTGCAGATCATTATGAAGAAAACACGACGGATTTGCCTTTTCTTTCCGGTGGTATCGGGTATTTCAGCTATGACTACGGCTGTAAATTCGAACATATTCCCATCACCAACCCCAAGGCTGTGGATATGCCCGAGGCATTGATTTGCTTCTATGATAATTACCTGATTTTTGATTTGTTTGAACATTGCCTGTATTTGACCGCTCGGGGGGAATTGATGCCGCCGGAAGAATCTTTGACGCAGCTTTCGCGTCTGCTTTCGGAAACCCATGAAATTTCTCTTTGTAAAAATAACTGCACGGCAGAAATCTACTTTGATTTTACGAAGGAAGAATATATGCAGGCCGTTGTGGATCTGATTGACCATATTGTTGAAGGTGATGTTTATATCGCCAATATGACGCAGCAAATGAAGGTGCGTTGCGATATTATGCCCTACAATCTGTTTTGTCTGCTGCGGGAGAAAAATCCTTCGCCTTTTGGCGGTTATTTTCATTATCCGGGTTTTGAAATCGTTTCGGCTTCTCCGGAACGATTCATTCGGATGAAGGATCGCTGTATCGAAACGAAGCCCATTAAGGGTACTCGGAAGCGGGGAGCAAATGCCATAGAGGATGTACAGCTGAAACAGGAGCTGATCGATTCGGAAAAGGATCGAAGCGAGCTGTTGATGATCGTGGATCTGGAACGTAACGATTTGCACCGCATTTGCGAGGTTGGCTCGGTTCAGGTCACGAAGCATTTTGACGTCGAAACCTATGCTACCGTTTTTCACCTGGTTACAACGATTGCCGGACGTATGAAGGAGAATTTAACCTATGCCGATCTTTTGCAAGCTATGTTTCCCGGCGGTTCCATTACCGGTGCCCCGAAAATTGAAGCCATGAAAACAATAGACGCTTTGGAGCATACGGCCAGAGGGCTGTATACCGGCTCTTTAGGATATATTGGTTTTGACGGAGACTGTGATTTGAACATCGTGATTCGTACCGCAGTTTATCAGGGTGGGGTCTATCATATCGGTATCGGCGGTGGGATTACCTGTGAATCGGATCCGGAAGCAGAATATGAGGAAACGATTCAGAAGGGAAGATCCTTTCTTCGGATCTTTCAGGGGGATGATGCCCATGCCTGACACCTTTGGTCTATTTGAAACCATTGCGGTCTTTCGCTCTCGACCGATTTTTTTGGATCAGCATTTGAATCGTTTGGATGATGGACTAAGGCTGATATCGCTCGCGGCTTCCGCCTATCGACGTAGTGATGCGAAAGCCCGGCTGGAAAATGCAGCAAAAGAAATAGAACAAGGCGTATTAAAGCTTGCTGTTACCAAGAATGCCGCGGAAATTACTACCCGGGAAAATCCTTATCAGGAAGAATCTTATCAAAAGGGTTTTCAGCTTTCCTTTAGCAGCGTTTTCCGAAAGGAAGATGATCCCATGGTTTATGTGAAATCTATGGAGCGCTCGTTTTTGAATGAGGAACGGGAAATTGCAAAAGTCCAAGGATATGACGAAGTGATTTTCTTGAATCGAAAAGAGGAGATTTCCGAAGGTTCTGTTTCCAATATTTTCTGTGTAAAAGGGAGTCATGTTTTTACGCCGCCGGTGTCCTCGGGTTTGTTAAATGGAATCCTGCGTCAATATCTTTTGTCCACCTATGATAATATTACGGAATCGGCATTGCGTAAAGAGGATCTTTTTTTTGCCGATGAAGTGTTTCTTACCAATTCTCTTATGGGCATCATGCCGGTTGTCGCCGTGGATGGCATTGTGAAGAAAGATCATTCTATTGCGAATCAATTTCAAAAACAGTATTTAAGAAACCTCTCTGTACTGTGATGTACAGAGAGGTTTCTTGCATAACTTCATTTAATTAGTTGTTGTTTTTGTGTTTGATTGCAATTGCAATCGCAACGGCACAGCCGCCCCAGAGGCCGCCGCAGCCAATAATCATCATGATAATAGCACTTACTGGCATATTATTCAGCCTCCTTTACTTCTTCAACTTCTTCGGGAATTTCATCGTAGCCTTTTTTACCTTTGACAAGTGTCAGGATAATGGTAGCAACGAAGCAGAGGGCGATAACACCCCAGCCGTAAACGCTGATGTCGCTCATGGCATAGCTGCCGTAACCGTTGATGATGGTATCCTTGATGTTAAGGATGACCATGATGCCGAGACCGAGAACGGTGACGATTTTAAGAGCATAGAGCCACCATTTGCCAATGCTAAAATTGGAAAATTCGTTAGCTTCTTTACGCAATTTTTCAGTGTTGAAGAACCAGCCGAGCAATACGACTTCGAGGAAACCGGCGGCAGCAACACCGATGTTGTTGATGAAATAGTCAACGATATCGAGGATGTTGAGACCGGCACCGGTGATGAAGAGGAAGCTGATAATGAAAGAAGGTACCAATACGATGGTAACTGCTTTTTTATGGCTTGTCTGGAATTTATCCTGGAAGCCGGAAATAACAGCCTGGAAAATGGAAATTTCAGAAGTGACACCGGCGGTAAGCAATGCGCCGAAGAAGCAGATGCCAAAGAGCGCATTGAGACCGGGCAAGGTGCTGATGGCGGTGGGGAAGGTCATGAATGCAAGACCAACACCGGCACCGGCAACGTCGGATACGGGAACACCCTGCTGGAATGCCATGTAACCCATGATGGAGAATACGCCGATGCCGGCAAAAACTTCAAAACCATGGTTGGTAGTGGCAGTGATGAAAGCAGTGTTAACAACGTCGGTTTTCTTCGGCAGATAGCTGGAGTAACCGATCATGATGGCAAAGCAGATGGATAAGGAGAAGAATACCTGGCCATAAGCGGCAACCCATACGCTGGGTTTTGCTAATGCGCTCCAATCGGGAGTAAACATATAAGCGAGACCGTCAACGGCACCGGGGAGGGTAATCCCGCGGATAACGAGGATAACGGTCATGATCAAAAGGATCGGCAGGCAGATTCTGCAAGCAAGATCGATCCCTTTATTAATCCCTCTGTAGAGAATAATAGCTGCAACAATCCAGACGATGAAGAAGGGAACCAGCAAATGGGTCTGGATGCCGCCGAGGGTCAGTGCGGAATCCGTCAAGCCCAGGTATTCTACAAAGAAGCCGGTGGGATCTGCGCCCCAAGCCTGGGTGAAGGAGAAACCGATGTAGGAAATGACCCATACAACGATAGCGGTGTAATAAATTGCGATAACAAAAGCGCACATAACCTGCCACCAGCCGAGCCATTCAAAGCGTTTGTTGATTCTGGCCCAAGCAGCGGGAGCACCGCCTTTGTAGGTTTTCCCGATGGTATATTCCAAAATCAAAATCGGAATACCGGCGGTAATGATAACAAAGAAGTAGGGGAGCAGGAAAGCCCCACCACCGTTGGTTGCTGCGATATAAGGAAAACGCCAAATGTTCCCCAGACCGACAGCAGAACCGATTGCGGCCAATACAAAGCCGAGTTTCGAGTTCCATTGATCTCTCAAAATAAATACCTCCCTTGCATGGTGCAAACTCCCTTATGCCATTATAATATCTATGATCGGAATCAATGACATAATTTGTTTTGCAGTATGCAAAATAAAAGAATAATAAAATAACAATAAAATTATAATGAAAATACACAGAATTGTCAAATGATTTTCGTCTGAAAATCGCATTTTTCGCCGTATTAATAAAATTTAACATATAAAATCCACGTTTTTTTGTGAAAATGAGAATCATTTTCATTGACGATAGGGGGATATTGTGTTAAAATGATAATGGTTATCAAATTGATTCATACTTTTACAGAGGTGAAATTATGGCCTATAAAACAAAACAAAGTCAGAAGATTTTATCCTGTTTGCAGTTTTATCGTGGCGCTCACGTTACTGTTCCGATGATCAGTCAGTATCTCATGGAACATGGAAACAGTGTTGGTGTAGCTACGATCTATCGCCAATTGGAAAAATTGGAAAAAGATGGCTTGGTGCGAAAGTATATATTAGACGGCAAAGCCGGAGCTTGTTTTCAATATATAGATGAGGAGCATGGCAGCTGCGAAGAACATTATCACCTGAAATGTGAAACTTGCGGCCGCTTGATCCATCTTCAATGCAAAACCCTTGATTCTATGGCCGATCATATTTTTACGGATCATGGATTTAAAGTGAATTCGATGAAAACCGTGTTGTACGGTACTTGTCAGGAATGTGCAGGAAAAAAGCAATGAAAAGATTTTTTTTGTTTCTGCTTCTTTGTTTCATCGTTTTTGCTGCTCCCGGCTGTGCGGCGGAAAATGAAATGATGAATGGGAAAACCGCAGACAAGCTCTCGATTGTGACCACCAATTTCCCCGGGTATGATTTTGCCCGAGCCATTGCAGGAGATCAGGCCGATATTAAAATGCTCCTTGCTCCCGGTGAAGAAACGCATTCTTTTGACCCCACACCGGCGGATATCATTGCCGTTGAAAACTGTGATGTTTTTATTTACGTTGGCGGGGAATCGGATCAATGGGTGCGTGATATTTTAGATTCTACCGATACGGAACATCGAAAGACTATTTCCATGATGGATTGTGTTGAAATTTTTGAAGAAGAAGCAAAAGAGGGCATGATGACGGAGCGTGGACATCATCACGAGGAAGAACATCATCATGACGGTGATGCCGAGGAAGAGTATGATGAGCACGTTTGGACTTCAGTGGTAAACAGCATGACCATTGTTTCGGAGATTTCTTCGGCATTATGTGCTGCCGATCCGGAGTATCGTGATGTATATGAGAAAAATACCGAGGCTTATCTGGAACAGTTGCAGGCTTTGGATCAGGATATTCGTGATACCATTGCTCATGCCGATACTCATATGCTCCTTTTCGGAGATCGTTTTCCTTTTCTGTATTTTGTGCGGGAATATGGCCTTGATTATTACGCAGCATTTCCCGGCTGTGCTTCGGAAACGGAACCAAATGCTTCCACCATTGCCTTTTTGATTGACAAAGGTAGAAGTGAGCATACGCCGGTTGTTTGTAAGGAAGCTATGAGCAACGGCAATATTGCCAAGGCGATTGCAGAGGAATGCGGTGCCAAGGTGGAACCCCTTTATGCCTGTGATAATATTCCTGCCGATGATTTTATTCACGGCGAAACCTATATTTCTTTGATGCGTCGGAATTTGGATGTACTGAAGGAGGCATTGTATCGATGACATTGATCACGTGTGAAAATTTAACATTATCTTATGAGGGCAAAGATGTTTTACGTGATGTTTCCTTTTCCGTAGAAACCGGCGATTATCTTTGCATTGTAGGGGAAAACGGTTCGGGAAAAAGTACTTTGATGAAAAGTATCCTTGGATTAAAGCAGAAAAAAAGCGGTACCATCTGTTTTGAAGAGGGGTTATCCCGTCGTGATATTGGGTATTTGCCCCAACAAACGCCGGTGCAAAAGGATTTCCCCGCCGGTGTTTTGGAGGTTGTTTTATCCGGCTGCCTCAATCAGCAGGGATTTCATCCTTTGTATGCCTTATCGCAAAAGAAAAAAGCTGCCGAAGCTATGGCGGCATTGCACATTACCGATTTGAAAAATCGGTGTTTTCGAGAGTTATCCGGTGGGCAACAGCAACGGGTGTTGCTTGCCAGAGCCCTTTGCGCTGCCAACCGAGTGCTGCTTTTGGATGAGCCGGTGACCGGTCTAGACCCGTTGGTAACGGAGGAATTCTACGAACTGATCTCTCATATCAATAAAGATATGAATATGACGGTGGTAATGGTGTCTCATGATCTGCATTTTGCTCTGCGTAATGCCAACAAGATTCTTCATCTTTCGGCAGACGGGTTCTTTTTCGGTACAACTGAGGATTATTTAAAGAGTGATGCTGCCAAAAGTTTTTTAGGAGGAGAGATTCATGTTTGATTTGATTGTATCCATGTTTTCCTATAATTTCATCCTCCGGGCTTTGGCTGTGGGGATTCTGGTTTCCCTTTGTTCTGCACTGCTTGGCGTAAGTCTCGTATTAAAGCGTTACTCCATGATCGGTGATGGTCTTTCCCATGTCGGTTTCGGCTCTCTTGCCGTTGCCATGGCCTGCAATGTGGCGCCGTTGGCTGTAGCGGTACCGGTGGTGATTCTTGCGGCATTTCTGCTTTTGCGCGTCAGCGAAAATAGTAAGATTAAAGGGGATGCTGCCATTGCCTTGATATCGACCTCATCCCTTGCCATCGGCATTATGGCCATCTCTATTTCCAAGGGAATGAATAGCGATGTCTATGGCTACATGTTTGGCAGTATTTTGGCTATGAGCAACAGCGATGTGATTTTAAGCATCGTTCTTTCCGTTGTTGTATTGATCCTTTTTGTCTTTTTTTATCATAAGATATTTGCTGTAACTTTTGATGAAGATTTTGCCAGAGCCACCGGTATTCACGTTGGATTTTATAATATGCTGATCGCATTGCTTACCGCGATTACCATTGTTTTAGGTATGCGTATGATGGGGGCTTTGTTGATTTCTGCTTTAATCATTTTCCCGGCATTGATTTCCATGCGGGTATGCCGCAGATTTCTTTCGGTGATCCTTACTTCAGCATTGATCTCTGTTTTTTGCTTCTTCGTCGGTCTTACCATATCATATCTTTTTGCAGCTCCTACCGGTGCCAGTGTTGTTCTTGTAAATGTAGTGGTATTTTTGATTTTTGCTGCCATTGGCGGGATCCGAAAGAGAGGGTAAGCATATGGTGATCACTTCAAAGGACAATCGGTATATCCGATTGATGAAAGAGCTTTCCCGAAAAAAATACCGGGAAAAATACGGCCTGTTTTTGGCGGAAGGAAAACGTCTAGTGGATGATCTCCTTGCTGTCGGGCTGTCTCCTCATGTTTTGTTATACGACGAAGATTTTCGCGATATTGCTCTTTTGGAAAAAGCTGCCGGATCGGCGGATCATTGCTTTGCCGTTGCCGGTTCTCTTTTCCGCAAACTCGCGGAAACCGAGCACGATCAGGGAATTCTTGCTGCTTTTCCCATGATTTGTCCTTCTTTTAAAGATTATGCCCCCGAGGAAAACGGTTTCATTTTAATCCTCAACGGCATACAGGATCCTGGAAATTTAGGTTCGATTATTCGCAGCGCAGCCGCTGCCGGTGTAAATGCCTTGTGGCTGGAAGATGGTTGTGTAGAGCTGTACAATCCCAAAGTGATTCGATCAACGATGGGGTGTATTGCGAAGATCCCGATTTTTTCCGGACTTCATCACGGAGAGATTACAGCAGCGCTGAAAGCCCATGCTATTCCGACTTTTCTTGCGGATATGCATCAGGCGGTGCCTTATGATGTTTTGCCGGTTGATAAAACGATCGCAGTGGTAATGGGAAATGAAGGGAACGGTATCAGCGAAACCTGGCGAAAAGGAAATTATCCCGGGGTGATGATCCCTATGGAAAATGGTGTAGAATCTCTCAATGTTGCAATGGCTGCGGCCATTATTGCCTTTGATTATCGACGCCGCAGATCGAAATGATGATAATATTTACCTTGAAATAAAGGAACGGATTTGGTATAATGTACTATTGATATGGTGGAATGATTTTTCATTTCAAAATGATTGCCCGTCCGTATTTGATTTTAAGAATCTTCGCCGGGCGAAGGTTCTTTTTATATCGACGTGCTTCTAAGGAGGATACGATTTTGGAACAGATGTTGCAGGACTTGAAAAAAATTGAGGCCGAAGCCAAAGCTCAATTTGAACAAGTAAACAGTCAGGATGCATTGAATGATTTGCGTGTAAAATACCTTGGGAAAAAAGGTGAGCTTACTGCAATTCTTAAAGGTATGGGAAAACTCAGCGGCGAAGACCGTCCTAAGGTTGGCCAAATTGCCAATGAAATTCGTCAGGCTTTGGAAGAAGTTATCACCGCAAAAGCCAAGGAATTGAAGGATGCTGCTTTAAAAGAACAGATCGAAGCGGAAAAAATTGATGTTACTTTGGCCGGTACCAAAGTGGAATGCGGCCATTTTCATCCTTTGACCAGAATTATTGATGAGATCAAAGAGATCTTCCTTGGTATGGGCTATGAAATCGGTGAAGGTCCCGAGATTGAAAATGACTATAACAACTTTGAAGGCCTGAACCTGCCGAAAGATCATCCTGCCCGGGATATGCAGGATTCCTTCTATATTACCGAAGATATCTTATTGCGTACCCATACTTCTCCGATGCAGGTCAGAACGATGGCTGCGAAGGTGCCGGATTATCCTGTGAAGGTGATTTGCCCCGGCCGTGTTTTCCGTCGTGACGACGATGCAACTCATTCGCCGATGTTCCATCAGATCGAAGGACTCGTGATTGACGAAAATATTTCCATGGCAGATTTAAAAGGTACCTTACTTAAAGTTATGAAGCAGCTCTTTGGAGAAGACCGTGAAATTCGTCTTCGTCCCAGTTATTTCCCCTTTACCGAACCCAGCACCGAAGTAGATGTTTCCTGTGGTATTTGCGGCGGTAAAGGCTGCCGTACTTGCAGTGATACCGGTTGGTTGGAAATCCTGGGAGCAGGGATGGTGCATCCCAATGTTTTGGAAATGGCCGGTTATGACAGTAAAAAGCTTCGCGGTTTTGCCTTTGGTATGGGTGTGGAACGTATTGCCATGTTAAAATACGGCATTGATGATCTGCGTGTTTTTTATGACAATGATGTTCGTTTCCTGGACGAGTTTTAAGGGAAGATTAGGGAGGCTTTTGTAAAAATGAATGTATCTTATCAGTGGTTAAAATCCCTTGTTGATATTGATTGGAGCCCCGAAGAGCTTGGGGAACGAATGACTTCTGTCGGTCTCAGTGTAGAGGGAATTGAATATTTTAATAAAGGCATTAAAAATGTCGTTGTGGCACAAATTAAATCGGTGGAAAACCACCCGGATCCCAAACACACCAAGTGGCACGTTTGCAAAGTGGATGCCGGAAAAGGTGAGGAGCTTACCATTGTCTGTGGTGCTCCCAATGTTCGTGTAGGGATCAAGGTTCCTCTGGCTTTGGTCGGTGCAGATCTCCCCGGAGGCTTCCATATTGATGCTGCGGATAAATCCGGCGTGATTTCCGAAGGGATGCTTTGTTCCACTACCGAATTGCAGATTCCGGAAGGTCTTGCCACAGCAGAAAGCGATGATGGCATTTTCATCCTTCCCGATGAACTTACCGTTGGGGAAGACATTGTTACCGCTCTTGATTTGGACGATGCAATTTTAGAATTTGAATTGACCCCCAATCGTGCCGACTGTCTTTCGGTGATCAATGTTGCCCGGGAGGTTGCGGCGATCAGCGGCAAGCCTTTGGTGTTGCCCGAAGTAAAGCTGCCGAAAGCCGAAAAGCGTATCGAAGATATGGCGAAGGTGGAAGTTCTCGATAAAGATCTTTGCCCTCGTTATACTGCTAAATTGGTAGAAAATGTAACCTTTGGGCCTTCTCCGTTGTGGATGCGTCATCGTTTGGCGGCTGCCGGTATTCGCTCCATCAGCAATGTGGTTGATATCTCTAACTATGTTATGTTGGAAATGAATCAACCCTCTCATACTTTTGACTACGATACCATTGCCGGGCATCAGATCATTGTGCGCCGGGCAAAGGAAGGCGAAAAAATTATCACTTTAGACGATCAGGAACGGGATCTCAATACGGATATGCTCCTGATCTGCGACGGTGAAAAGGCCGTTGGGATTGCCGGTGTGATGGGTGGTCAGAATACGGAAATCACTTCCGAAACGAAGAATATTTTGATCGAGTGTGCTTATTTCTACCCGAAATCCATTCGTCTTACCTCTCGTAAACTCGGTTTGGCTTCGGAAGCTGCTTCCCGCTTTGAAAAAGGGATCGATATTGAAGCCGCCGAACGTGCTTCGGAGCGTATTTGCCAGCTTCTTTGCGAGTTGGCCGGTGGCACCTTGGTGGATGGTACTTTGGATTCTTTTGACGGTGAATTTAAGGAAGCTGAAGTGGATTTGATTTTTGACCATGCCAGAGAAACCATTGGCGTAGATGTCGCCGATGATGCTATGGTAGCGATGATGGATAGTCTGGCATTTGCTCATGCTCCCATTGATGGCGGTATTCGTGTTACCGTACCTCATTATCGTGTGGATATTGAACGGGAAGTTGATTTGATCGAAGAAGTTGCCCGTCTCAATGGCTACGATAAAATTCCGGCAACACTTCCTGTGGGACAAATGACCGAAGGGAAGAGAACCAAAAAACAAAAGGTTGTAGATGATGTGAAAAATGCCATGATTTCCATGGGATTTGATGAAATCATCACTTACAGCTTCATGAATAAAAAACACTACGATAATTTGCTTTTGCCCGAAGATGATCTGCGTGTAAACAGCGTAAAGATTATGAATCCTTTCAGCGATGAGCAGGGTGTAGTTCGTACGATGGTATTGCCTGCTTTGATTCAGACTGCGGCCAGAAATATCAGCCGTCGCAATTTAAACCTTTCTCTCTTTGAAGTGGCCAGCGGTTATTACCCTGAAGAAGGTCAGCAGCTGCCCAGGGAAAAAGCAATGCTTACGGCATTGGTCAGCGGTGAATTCGCAAAGGGCTGGAACGGTGAAAAGGTAGAAAAGGATTTCTACTACACGAAAGGCGTAGTGGAACAGCTTCTGAAAGTGCTGCGTATTGACGGCCTTACGGTATCTACTGCACACATTGAACCTTTCCTGCATCCCGGCAGAGGCTGCGATCTCCTTATTGACGGCAAAACTGTCGGTTATCTCGGGGAGCTTCATCCTGTTGTTGCTGCTAATTATGATCTGACCCAAAAAGCCATTGTTTTTGAGTTGGATATGGATGTGATTACGGAATTGGCAGGGAAAGAAATCGTTTACGAAGCCATCTCCAAATTCCCTGCAATCACCATCGACTTGGCTTTTGTTGCCGATAAAGGTTTGGCAGCCGGTGATATTGAAGGTGTGATTGCCGCGGCCGGCGGTGAATTCCTGAAAAATATTGAGCTTTTTGATATTTATGAAGGCGATCGCATTGAAGCCGGGAAGAAGAGCTTGGCTTACAATCTGGTGTTTCGCGCGAAAGAACGCACCTTAAAGGCGGAGGAAGTCGCCGCGGTAGTAGAAAACATCAAAAAAGAGCTTAACGAAAAATTCGGTATTGTTTTGCGGTCATAAGCAACGGAAAGGAATTGCTATGTCGGATCAGAGAAAAATCGCTGTAACCGTTGGTGGTCAGAGTTTTTATTTGAAAACAGATCATGATGATGCCTATCTCCTTGATCTTGCGGATACCATTGATAAACGTATCGCGAAGATGCGGGAGGAAAATCCTTCCTTGACGGTGGCAAAATCCGCAGTGCTGATCTCTATGGAGTTGCTGGATGAGTACCGCAAATTACAGGAAGATTATGAAACCTTCCGCAAGGAAATAGAGTCGTTAAAGTTTTAGCGAAAGAGTTTTTAACTTAAGGAAGTGCCGTTATTTTTCGGTGCTTCCTTGAGATATATTTAGCAATTATAGAAATTATAAAAAGCAAAAATCATTGGAGAATAAATTTGATGAAAACGGAATTGCTGCTCCCCGCAGGGAAGCCGGAATCATTGCGGGCTGCCGTGGCCAACGGTGCCGATGCAGTTTATCTCGGCGGAAATATGTATGGTGCAAGAGCCAACGCCGGTAATTTTGATGAAAGCGAAATGCGCTCCGCAGTAAAGTTGTGTAAAAAACATCATGTAGGGCTTTATGTTACGATGAATACGCTTGTTTCGGATTCGGAAATGGCGGAAGCTCTTGATTATGCAAAATTTTTGTATGATATCGGTATTGATGGGCTGATCGTTCAGGATATCGGTTTGGCAGGGGCAATTAAAACGCTCCTGCCTGCTTTGCGCTTGCATGGCAGTACTCAAATGACCATCCACAATGTGCGTGGTGCGAAATGGGCAAGAGATTTTGGGTTTAAGCGGGTAATTTTGAGTCGGGAATTGACGTTGAAAGAGATCCAAATGATCCACGATGCCGTACCGGAGCTGGAGTTGGAAGTTTTTTGCCATGGCGCCCTTTGTATCTGCTACTCCGGTCAGTGTCTGATGAGCAGTCTTATCGGCGGCCGAAGCGGCAATCGCGGTCAGTGTGCTCAGCCCTGCCGCTTGCCTTACGATCTTGTCGATGGCTTTCAACATTACAAAACGAAAAAACCGACCCATCTTTTAAGCCCGAGAGATCTTAATACACTGGATGAGCTGAAAGCTTTGATGGATGCCGGTGTATGCTCGCTGAAAATTGAGGGACGTATGCGCCGACCGGAATATGTTGCAACGGTGGGGCGCGTTTATCGTCGTGCTCTTGATCGCATCCATGACGGACACGCTACGGTGGATGCCTTTGATCAAAATATTGTGGAACAGGTATTTAATCGTAAGTTTACCTCCGGATATTTGCACGGTAACCCCGGCTTGGAGCTGATGAGCCATGATAAACCGAACAACCGCGGCCTCTTTTTAGGAAGAGTGACAAAAATCGATGATAAGATCGTGACATTGTCTCTTGATAATGATCTTAGCGTAAATGACGGTATTGAAATCTGGGTGAAGGTTGGCGGACGTCTTGGTGCGACAATTACCGATTTGCGAGTCAATAAAAAAAATGTGGAAACAGCACATAAAGGGGAAACCTGTGAGATTATGCTTCCCGGTCGGATTCGTATCGGGGACCGCGTTTTCAAGACTTATGATAGTAAGCTGATGCGGTCGGCAATGAACAGCTTTGAGGATTTGGATCCGGATATTCCCATTGATTTTACCCTTTTTGCCAAGGTTGGGGAAAACCTGGTGGTTACCGCAGCGGATGATTTTGGTCACGAAACCAAGGTCATCTCGCCCTTTGTTGTGGAAGAAGCGAAAAATCGGCCAACGGACTATGATCTGATCAAAAAGCAATTTTCCCGTTTGGGAGGCAGCGGCTATGAATTCCGCAGCCTTACATTGTCCATTGACGGCAATATCATGATCCCTGCCAGCATTTTAAATCAGGTGCGGCGTGATATTGTGATGGATTTCGATCGTAAAATCTTTGGTGTTTATCCGGATATAAAAAATTATCATTTTCAGGAAATAAAAAAAGAGACTCTTTCCATTAGCGATGAGCGCAAAAAGAACAATAAGCCTTTGCTTAGCGTTAAGGTAAGTGATTTTTATCAGTTGCGTTCGGCATTGGAAGGCGGGGCGGACAGAGTTTATTTTGCACCTCATTTCGGTTTTGCTTTCCCCGATGAAAAAACATGGCAAGAGCTGGCCCATTATGCAGAGAAGCATGAAGGCAAGCTTTACTATGCTTTACCCCAGGTGACCCAGGATGAAAAAAATAAAAAACTGTATCCGCAAATCGAAGCGGCTTTGAATCATGGCTTCCGTGATTTCCTGGTGGGGCAGGCTGCGGATTTGAATTTAAAAAAGGAATTTCCTGAAATTCAGAATATTGCTGCGGATTTTTCTGCCAACGTTTTCAATCGTTACACTGCTGCAGATCTGATCACCGCCGGTTTTTCTTCTGTTACTGCATCTTTGGAAATGACGAAAGAACAGCTGGAACGATTTGCAAAAGGGATTGGTAACCGGGAAGTGATCGTTCACGGGGCGATGCATATGATGGTAAGCCGCCATTGCGTGATCGGCGCCGTGGAAGGAAAGGATAAAAATCATGTTCCTTGCGGCTTCCATTGCCGTGGTTGTCGCCATGCTCTTGTTGACCGTATGGGAATGCAATTTCCTGTGATGGGAGATCTTTACCATAACTGCCATATATTTAATTGCCGTGAGCTTTGTCTCCTTGATGAAGTTCCTGCATTAAAGGGATTTTCCGCCTGGCGGATCGAAGGACAGTTTTATGATATCGGCTCTCTCCGGGAGATTGTTGCCCTTTACAAAACAGTTCGAGATCAGGCTTTATCCGGAATGGAATTTCAAAAGGAATTACTTTTGGAGGAATTGGCAAAATACCCGAATAGCGGTTTTACAAAGGGCCATTTCCACCGTGGAGTAAAATAATGAATGAAAAGACACTAAAAAAATTAGAATATGATAAGATCATCGGCTTTTTAAAAAATGAATGTTCTTCTCCTTTGGGTGAGGAAAAAGCGGATAAATTGCTCCCCCATCGGGATATGGTTATCGTTGAGGGGTGGCAGAAGGAAACCACCGAAGCACGGAATATTTTGATTTATTTGCCGAATTTTGGTTTCAGCGATGTCAAGGATATTCGAAACTCCGTTGCTTTGGCGAAGAAAAACGGTATTTTGGATGGTAGTCACCTTCGGGATATTATGATAACATCCCGCGCCGGGCGACGCTTAAAAATGACCTTGAGCCAAACCAAGGAAGACTATCCGATTGTGAAGGGTTTGGCTTCTCGCATTGTTTTTATCAATTCCCTGGAAACCGCCATTGAAGAGGCCATTGGAGAAGACGGTGAAGTTCTGGACAGTGCCTCGGTAGAATTGGCTGATATCCGACGAAAGATTCGGCGTACCAATGATCGCATTCGAGAAAAGCTTGATAATATCTTAAGAAACTCCAATCAAAATCAATATTTACAGGAAAATATTATCACGATCCGTAACGACCGATACGTTGTTCCGGTAAAACAGGAATATCGCAACCAGGTTCCCGGTTTGGTTCATGATCAAAGCGCCAGTGGTGCAACACTTTTTATTGAGCCTATGTCGGTATTGGATCTGAATAATGACCTTAGAAAATTACGCAGTGAAGAAGAGACGGAAGTTCACCGTATTCTTACCCGGCTTTCCGGTTTGGTAAGTGCTAATGCCGGTGAGCTGCAGGCAAATGTAGAGATCCTTGGCGATTTGGATTTTATTTTTGCCAAGGGAAAACTGAGCCTGCATATGAATGCCTTTGAACCGCTCCTGAATGATCGCGGTGAGATCCATTTGAAAAAAGCGCGTCATCCGCTTTTGGGAGATCGGGCCGTACCAATTGATCTGGAAATGAGCGAGGAGCTTAAAGGGATTATTGTGACGGGGCCAAATACCGGCGGGAAAACCGTTTCTCTGAAAATTGCCGGTCTTTTTGTATTGATGGCCCAGGCCGGTTTGCATCTGCCTACGGCCGACCGCAGTAGTGTAGGTGTTTTTCGCGGCGTTTATGCCGATATCGGTGATGAGCAGAGTATTGAACAGTCACTCAGTACCTTTTCATCCCACATGGTCAATATTGTAGATATTTTGGCAAAGGCCGGCCGGAATAACCTTGTTCTATTGGACGAGCTGGGCGCCGGTACCGATCCGGTGGAAGGGGCCGCTTTGGCAATGGCAATCATCGATACGCTTTTAGCCAAAGGTACAAAAGTTATCGTCACGACCCATTACAGCGAATTAAAAGCCTATGCTTATAACCATGGTCATTTAGCCAATGCAAGTGTTGAATTTGATGTTGATACGTTACGTCCTACCTACCGTTTATTGATGGGGGTACCCGGCCGCAGTAATGCTTTTGATATTGCATTGAGCCTTGGGGTTGATAAAAATGTGGTATTAAAGGCCGATGAATATATGAGCAAGGAAGCTAAGGAAGTCAATGATTTCCTTGCGAATTTGGAAGAAGGCCGTGCGCAAACAGAAAAAGCCAAAGCAGAAGCCCAGGAATTAAAGGCCCGGTTGGAACAGGTTGAACGGGACATGGCGGCTAGAGAAGAAGCCTTGAAAAATAAAGAAGCCACTTTGATTCGTAAGGCAGAGGAACGTGCGGACCGCTTGGTGCGAGAAAAACGTCGTGAAGCAGAGGAAGCCTTAAAAGAAATCAAAGAAATGCTTAGCGAAGTTTCCGCCAAAGACCGAGAACGGGTCATGAGCAAGGTGAAGGCCAAGAAGAAAAAGATTGATAATTTATCAACCCCCGTAGAAGAAGTTGTTTACGGTGGTGAAAAACTCAAAAAGGTGGAAAAAGGGGATGAAGTTTATATCCCCCGCCTGAATAAAAATGCCGTTGTTCTCGATGTTGTAGGGAAAAATGAGGTACTGATCCAAGCCGGGATCATGAAAGTTACCATGAAGCTTTCGGAATTGCGAGTGGCAAAACCGATGAAGGATGAACGCTCCAATACCTACCAAAGCCATATGAAGGCGGCAAAAGCCAGGACTGTTAAAAATGAAGTCAGCTTAAGAGGTATGACTGCCGATGAGGCCGAGGAAGAACTTTCAAAATTCCTGGATGATGCCTGCCTTGCCAATCTTACGGAAGTAAAGATTATTCATGGCCTTGGCACCGGTGTTCTGAAAAAAATGGTGCATGACTACCTGAAAAAAGATCATCGTGTTGCAGAGCAGCGATTGGGCGGCTACAGCGAAGGCGGTGCCGGTGTGACCATTGCCACTTTAAAGTAAACAGAATTGAGAGAAGATGCTCCGAGGTTTTCCCGGAGCATTTGTTTCTTTGAAAAGCTGTTTCTCCTGTGATTGGGTTAATATCTTTATTTTTTGCATAAGCTAGAAAGAGTTTTATTTCTGATAAAGGAGTATCATGAAAACATGTGCAATGATTGCGGGAAACGCAGATAAAAAGGATATGATTTCCAATCTTTTTTTTGATCAGCTGGATATTCTGTATTGGGATTACGGTGTTCATCGTTTGATTTCGGGAGTTCATCGCGGTATGGAGCTGGAATCTTTAAGCTGTCTTGTTGCTAAAAAGCATCGTTATCCGAAATTGGAGATCGAGGGGGTTTTTACCCATGAAGAAGAGGCCAGTTCCTGGTTGGAAGAAGAAAGGGAAACACTGTATCGAATTATTTCTCAATGCAGCAGGGAAGTGATTTTACGGCCGGTATACGGCAGTGAAATGCGCTTTCAGCGCAATATTATGATGATGGATCTTGCCGATGTGATACTTCTTTTGGGGCGGGATCGGGAAACGGAGTTTTGGGCTGCCAAAATGAAAAAACCGATGATCAGGCTTGATATGAAAAACCGGAAATTGATCCCGGAGATCCGGCTGTATCGATGAAACGATCGAGATAAAGGCAGGTCGATATCATGAATACAAATTGTTATGACCCTACCTTTTTATGGTGTGTGACGTTGTTTACCGCGTCCTTTGCCCAGGGGATGTCCAGTGATGAGATTAATTTTTGGGCCGCTGTTTTTTCTGTGGTCGGTGACCAGTTAGCATTGCTTTCTTTGCAGGCTGCAACGTCTTCCGATGCCGGCGGAGAGACTGTGGTATGATAGAAAATCTGTTTGGTGCAAAGAAGAGATAATAAGAATGATATAGTTTTTTTCCGGTTCTTATGGTATAATGTAAATTGATATATTAGCAGAAAGGGGGATCTCAATGGGCAATCGATTTCAAGAAGATCTTTTGAATAAGAATGTTTTTGCCGTGTCTTTGGAAATTGTTGCCGGACGAGGCAGCTATGAACGTGCCCAGGAAAAAGCGGTGGAAATCGCAGGTTGGGCAGGGAAAGATAAACGGATTGCCGCTGTCTCCATTACGGATTCCCCCGGTGGACGTCCCGGAATTGACCCGGCAATGATGGCTCTGGAAATCAAAAAATCCGGTGTTGAGCCTATTGTACATTATACGTTAAAGGATAAAAATCGCCTTCATATCGAAAGTGAGCTTTACGGCTATGAACGTGCCGGCATTGAAAATCTGATCATTATGACCGGAGATTTCCCTAAAAAAGGCTATTTCAGTGGTAACGGAAAGCCTGTATTTGATATTGATCCCGTGCATACATTGGAGCTGATCCGCAGCATGAATCAGGGGCTTCATATTCGGGAAGGGAAAACATTGCAGTCATCCCATTTTTTTGCAGGCTGTGTGATTACGCCCTTTAAGAATGTGGAAGCTGAAATCATTACGGAATATATCAAACTGCAAAAAAAGCTGGATGCTGGCGCTGCATTTATCATGTCTCAGGTCGGCTACGATATGCGAAAATTTCATGAGCTGCGGCAGCTGACGCGAGAACTGGCACCGGAAGTGCCTCTTATTGGCAATATTTTTGTTATTGATAAGAAATTGGCACAGATGATCCATCTGCATCGCTTTACCGGTTGCACCATACCGGAAAAGCTGTATCACCAGATTATGGCAGAGGATGAGTCTCGAGCGGAAAAAGAACATAGCCTGATTCGCGGGGCAAAGATGTTTGCCATTATGAAGGGGTTGGGTTACGATGGCGCTCATATCGGCGGAGAAAGCCTGACTGCAGAAGATATTGATTTTATTTTGACAAAGGGAACCGAGCTTTCTTTGGATTGGCAGGCATTACTGCCGGAATTTGAAGGCTTTGATGACGGTGCTTTCTACTATTATCATCGCGATCCGAAAAATGGTTTGAATACGGCGGAAAAGAACGACCTTTCTTTGCTGCCGGTAGAAGAAAAGCGAACATTGAATTATCGTATGCTGTGTTTTTTGCATTCTCATATTTACGAAAAACACGGTATTTTATCAAAAGCTGCTTCTGCATTCGGCCGCAGGTCGGCCAAGGGAGGTTTCTCTCGCGGAGTAGAGCGCGGGCTGCGCAGCGCTTTGCTTCAATGCCGGGACTGCGGCGATTGTGCAATTGCTTTTACTGATATGATCTGTCCGATGACGCATTGCCCAAAACAACAGCGTAACGGCCCCTGCGGCGGCAGCCGCAACGGCTATTGCGAACTTTATCCGAATAAGAGGCATTGTATCTATGTGACGGCTTACAACCGTCTGAAGCTGAAAGGCCGGACTGACCTTTTGCGTACGGTTGTTGCTCCACCCAATTGCAGCCTGTATGGGACTTCGGAGCTGAACAACTTTTTTACGAAAAAAGATACCTATGGAAAAATGAAAGGATAAAAATCACCATGAAAGATTTGAAAATTGAGATATTAAATATTTTGACCGAAGATAGCACCACCGATAGAGATACCATTGCCGCAATGGTTGGCAGCGACCGGGAAACTGTAGACCGTTTAATTAAGGAAATGGAAGATGACCATGTGATTTTAAAATACACCACCGTTGTAGATTGGGAAAAAACCAATATGGAATCTACAGTGTATGCCCGTATTGACGTACAGGTTCAGCCCCAGCGTGATGTGGGATTCGATGATATCGCAAAACGCATTTGCCGTTTTCCCGAAGTGAAAGCGATGATGTTGGTATCCGGTAAATTTGACTTTGCGGTTATGGTGGAAGCGCCGACGATGATGGGGGTTTCCAATTTTGTTTCCGGAAAGCTCTCTACCATTGACGGTGTAAAAAGCACCTGGACGAATTTCGTACTGAAAAAATACAAGGAAAATGAGGTCGTTTACGGCGAAACCGAATCGGACCATCGTGAGGTGGTGACGTTATGATCTTTGAACCCGGAAAATATATCAATGACAATATCAAATCGGTAAAGCCTTCGGGAATCCGAAAATTTTTCGATTTGTGCGCCGGCTCAAAGGATGTTATTTCTCTGGGGGTAGGGGAGCCGGATTTCGTTTCTCCCTGGACGATTCGGGAAGCCTGTGTTTATTCCCTGGAGCAGGGTTATACTATGTATACCTCCAATTACGGTTTGCCGGAACTTCGCTATGAGATCGTAAAATATCTTTATGAGCGCTTTGGTCTGACCTATGATGAAAAAACCGATGTGATTGTGACAGTTGGCGCCAGTGAAGCTATTGATATGGCTTTGCGTACCTTGCTTTCTCCCGGAGATGAGGTACTGATCCCCGAGCCTTGTTATGTCTCTTATCAGTCTTGCACTTTGATGTCTCATGGGGTGCCGGTGGCAATTCCTACCACAGAGGAAAATGGTTTTCGTTTGACACCTCAGGATATTGAGGCAAGAATTACACCGAAAAGTAAGGTTTTGATTTTGAGCTTTCCCAATAATCCTACCGGTGCGGTTATGAGCCGGGAAGAAATGACCGCTCTGGCTCAGGTGGCGATTGACCACGATTTGATTGTGATCAGTGACGAAATCTATTGTGAATTATCCTATGAGCAGGAGCCTGTTTCTATGGCTTCCATTCCCGGGATGAAGGATCGCACCATCCTTGTAAGCGGTATGTCAAAGGCTTTTGCCATGACCGGCTGGCGTGTGGGGTATATTGCCTGTCATAAAGATTTTATTGAAGAAATGGTAAAGATCCACCAATATACGATTCTTTGCGCGCCGATTATGGGACAAAAAGCTGCCATTGAAGCTTTTCGCAATGGGATCAAGGAAATTGATAAGATGCGCAACGAATATGACCGGCGGCGTCGTTATATTGTAAAGCGTACTGAGGAAATGGGGATGGATATGGTGACTCCCCAGGGCGCCTTTTATGCTTTTCCATCGGTGAAAAAATACGGTATGAGCAGTGATGATTTTGCCACGGGATTGCTGAGGGAAAAACACGTTGCCGTAGTGCCCGGAACTGCCTTTGGCGATTGCGGGGAGGGCTTTATTCGTTGCTCCTATGCAACCTCGATGCCGCATATTATTGAAGCTTTCCATCGAATTGAGGATTATATTAGTCATTTAAAGTGATAAAATGAAAATTATTATCGTCGGCGCCGGCAAGGTTGGCTTTGTCCTGGCGCATATGCTATCAAATGAAGATCATGATGTTACCGTAGTGGATCGGGATGAATCCCGAATTGACACCGTGGAAGAGCGATTGGATGTGAATACGGTATTGGGCAGCTGCGCTTCTACGGCGGTTTTGATGAAGGCCGGTGTGCGTGACGCCGATATGCTTTTGGCTGTAACGGAACGGGACGAGCTGAATATTGTATCCTGCTTTATTGCGAAATCTTATGGCGTTCATTCTGCCATTGCGCGGGTTCGCAGCCCGGAATTTGCCGATTTGGATTCGGAAACTGTAAAAAAAGCTTTGGGGATTGATTTGATGATCAATCCTGAGAGAATCGCTGCGGCTCAGGTCTGCAAGATGCTCAATTATCCCGATGCCACCAATGTGGATTTTTATAACGACGGCCGTGTTTTGCTAATGGAATTTAAAATTCAGGAAGCCACGGCGGTGGCCGGAAAAATGCTGAAAGAGATTAAGACGGATTTTCATTATCTCATCGTTGGCATTATCCGCAAAGGGAAAATGATCATCCCCAATGGGAATGAAACCATAAGAGTGGGTGACCGTCTTTTCCTTTTTACCCCGGTAGAATATATTCCCGAGGTGGAAGAGGACTTTGGACAAGATCGGGAAAAGGTGAAAAATGTAATCATTGCCGGCGGCGATACCATTAGCTATTATCTCGCTTCAGAGCTGGAAAAACAACATATCAATATCAAGATCTTTGAAGAAGATTTTGAAAAATGCAAGGTTCTGGCAGAAGCACTGGATCGCTCCCTGATCATTCATGGAAATGCCAGTGACATTCAGCTGTTAAAAGATGAAAATATCGAAGAAACCGATGCCTTTATTGCCGTTACCGATGAAGATAACTTTAATATTCTCAGTGCGGTGATTGCAAAGGAATTGGGGGCTTCCCGCACCGTGGTGCAGCTAAAAATGTCGGACTATATGCCCGTTGCCGATAGCATCGGGATTGACCAGAGTTTTAGTCCCCGGATTTTGGCTGCCGGCAGTATTCTGCGGTTTTTCCACAGCAGTAATGTGCTTTCTCTTACGTTGATTCGCGACACCAATGCCAATGTCATGGAAATTATGGCGCCCCAACGTTCCGAGGTTTTGGGTAAATCATTGATGGCTTTGGATTTCCCGAAAAATGCGATTCTCGGTTCCATTGTGCGTGGAAAAGAAGTAATTATTCCCCGTGGGAACGATGTGATCTTTGCCGGAGATAAATTGCTGGTCATTACGTTGCCCAGCAGTACCAAAGCCGTAGAAAAATTCTTTGAAGAGAACCATAAGCTATGATACGTTTTAAATGTGTTTTTAATGCTTTAGGTAAAATTCTATTGATCGTTGCGGTGATGATGGTGATCCCCTTAGGGTGGTCGCTGATTCACCGTGACGGTGAGCTTTTCAGCCTTTTGCTGACGATGTTGATTTATGCATTGTTGGGATTGGCTTTTGTGGTTTCCACCGGTGAGCGTGGTGCCATTCGGGCGAAAGAGGGCTTTTTGATTGTAACGCTCAGCTGGGTTCTGGTGTCGTTGATCGGTGCATTGCCCTATTATTTTGGACATATTTTGCCCGATTATATTTCCGCTTTTTTTGAAACGATGTCTGGTTTTACCACCACCGGCGGCACTGCCATTGCCGATGTGGAGGAAGTTCCGGCTTCGATTCTTGTTTGGCGTGCCATGACCCAATGGCTCGGTGGTTTAGGGGTTGTTGTTCTCTTTGTTGCCGTGCTTTCTCAGGTAGATACCGGTGGTCTGACGATGCTTCGGGCAGAGCTTTCCGGTCCTTTCAATGAGAAAATCTCTTCAAAGGTACAGGATTCCGCCATCATCCTCTGGTTGATTTATACGATTTTAACGGCGATTTTGATTGTCCTTTTACTTATGGGCGGCATGAATTCTACCGATGCGGTTTGTCACAGCTTTAGTGCCATTTCTACCGGTGGTTTTTCCACCTTAAATGACAGCATCGGCGGTTTTCATAGTGCTTATATTGAATGGGTCATTACTGTTTTTATGTTTATCGGCGGTGTGAGCTTTCCCTTAATTTATAAAGCTTTTGCAACTCGCTCTCTTAAGACTTTTTTTCATAATGAAGAATTTCGCTGTTATTTGATCTTTACGGTTATTGTGGCGATGATTGTTGCCGTTGATCGTATGCTTCACAGTGATCTCACTTTAAGCGGCGGTTTGCGGCAGTCCTTTTTCCAAACGATTTCACAGATCACTACCTGCGGCTTTACAACTTCGGATTATAATGGTTGGTCGGCAACTTCTTATATGGTCATGGTCTGTTTGATGATGATCGGTGCATCCTATTCTTCGACCTCCGGTTCATTGAAGATCGGTACGTATCTTTTGGCTTATAAAAGCTTAAAGTCTCAGTTCTTTCGGATGCTTCATCCCCGTGCTCTCACTGAAATTCGTATCAACGGTAAGGCTGTCCACGATAAGACGGTGATGAAGGTTTTGCAATTTATTGCTTTATTTTTTGTGATCACCTTTTTAGGTGCGTTTTTGTTGTCTTTGACGGGGCTGCCTTTTCTTGAAGCCTTTGGCGGTTCTATGGCTACGATATCAAACAACGGCTGTGCCATCGGTGCTCTTGGTCCTACCGGAAATTATGCTCTCGTTACCGATTTTGGAAAGATCATTTTGAGTGTATTGATGCTCCTGGGGCGTTTGGAAATTTATACGGTTCTTATCATTTTTGTTCCCGCGTTTTGGAAAAAATGAGGTAAAATATGACTCCTGAAAATAAAAAGTATTTTATGAATATACTGACTGACACAGTGGCAGTACCCAATACTCTGCTGGATCATTACAGAGAGCTTGGGCTGACGGAAGAGGAGACTTTGTTCCTCATCGTTTTGCTGCGGCTTAATCGCAAAAAAAATCAAATGACATTTAAAAGTGTTGCCAGAGACAGTGTTTACAGCGAATCGGAAGTGACGTCTCTGGTACCGGTGTTGATCGATAAAGGTTTTTTAAGCTTTAATGACGGAGGAGCGATTCTCTTTGACGGCTTGGTGGAAAAGCTTTTGGAAGTGCAAAGCTGGCAGGCGGTAAAACAGGAGCAGAAGATCTATAAAGAAAAAAAAGCTTTGAAAGAGGATAAAACCTTTGCGGCTCTCTACCAATGCTTTGAACAGGAGATGGGGCGTCCATTGTCTCCTATTGAAGGGGAACAGATTACCTACTGGTACAAAAATTTGCAGCTTCCGGCGGAATTGATCAAAGAGGGATTGACTCGTGCTGTTTTGCTGGGAAAATATAATTTTCGTTATGTTGATGCAATCCTTTCTTCTTGGCAAAAGCAGGGGATTCACAGCCTTGCGGAGTTAAAGCATAAAGAAGAAGAGAACCGTTCCTATGAAGAAAAGCAGAACAGGAACAAAGAAAAACCGGTTTATCCTCATCGGGAATTCCGTCGTGGGCAGAATAAAGAAGATATTTTCTCGGATGATATTTATGAGGTATTTTAATGAAACGATTTTCGGAGATCCCTCAGGGACAAGATCTTAGAGTAAAAAAAGAAGAGAATAAACAGTATCGCTGTCCGATTTGCCAAGATCACGGATTTTATTTCAAAGGTGATATTGCCTATCCCTGCCGTTGTTCCAAAGAGAAGATGAAGAATATCAAGAGGGAAAAGGCTGGTATTACGCCGCATTTGGCGCGGCAGACCTTCGACCGCTTTGATCTTTCCTATTATCCCGATGATGCTCGCGGCACGACACGCAGAACCTATTATGAAAATGCAAAGGCAATTTTGGCAGCTTCCAAACAATTTGTCGCGGATTATTGCCGTGGAGAGAATAATGGCGGCTTGCTCTTTGAAGGCTCCGTTGCCAGCGGAAAGACTTTTTTAGCCGCCAGCTGTGCAAATGCTTTGTTGGACCGGGGGGTCGATGTAAAATTCATTATTGTCCCGGATTTTCTGGATCAGCTTCGGGAGACCTTTCATGAAGGCTCTGATTATTCCGAGAGCCAGCTCATGGACGACGTAAAAAAAGCCGATGTGTTGTTTTTAGATGATCTTGGCGCTCATAATTACACGGAATGGTCCATCAAAACGATTTTTGCCATTATCAATTATCGGGTAAACTATGAAAAACCGATGGTTGTGACGACGAATTTGGATAAAGAAGAAATCGAAAAATTACTTGGCTCCCGCATTTATTCCAGGCTTTTGGAGGCCTGTAAGTTTTTCCGTTTAGAATGTTCCTCGGATATGCGCTGGAAAATGCGGATGCATGATAAAGGAAAGGGATGATCTTTTGGAATTAAATCTCTCTTTTTTGCAAATGGATGTCGCCTTAGGCGATAGAGAAGCCAATGAAAAGAAAATATCAGAGCTTGTAAAAGCGTTACCGGAACACTGTGATTTTTTGGTTTTGCCGGAATTGTGGAATATCGGTTACGATGGAGATCACATTGAGGAAAAGGCCGAAACGATGAAAGGTCCATCCATCGCATTTTTACGGCAATTGGCACGGGAACACCGTGTGAATATCATCGGTGGTTCCATTGCGGAAAAGCATGAAAACGGTATTTTTAATACGCTGCCGGTGATTGATCGGGAAGGCGATTGTATTTATAAATATCGAAAGGTGCATCTTTTTCCGTTGGAAATCAATGAACCGGATCTTTTTCAGGCCGGCGATGACTGGGGTATCTGTACCCATGAACAGCTGACCTTTGGTACAATGATTTGCTATGATCTTCGTTTTCCTGCTTTTTGCCGCAATTTGGCATTGCGAGGGGCTTCGGTGGTTTTTGTTCCTGCCCAGTGGCCGGCTGCACGGTTGAATCATTTCCGTTTGCTGTTGCAGGCTCGTGCCGTGGAAAATCAAATCTACGTGATCGGTGTAAACCGTACCGGCGGCAAGAAAATACGTTACCAGGGCGGTTCTCTTGTGGTTGCTCCGGACGGTTCCATCGTGCTGGATGCCGATGAAAAAGAGGGCTTGTATCATTGTACCATACACCCGGAGCAGAGCCGCTCCATACGGGAGATGATCCCTGTTTTTCGGGATCGTCGTAATATATTGGATGAAATTGACGATAATCTGTTTTAAATATTGAGAATTAAGGATCCATAGGAGGTTATCATGGAAAAAGAAAAAATTGACCGTATTAATGAGCTGGCACGAAAGGCGAAGGCTGAAGGCCTTACTGCCGAAGAAACGGTAGAACGTGCCAAGCTTCGTCATGAATATATTGAAGCTTTTCGTGCCGGCACTCGGGCGACGCTGGAAAGCATTCGCATTAAAGAAGAAGACGGCTCTTTGACACGATTAAAAAAGAAAGATCCTTCCGAAGTCTGCCATCATCAGGAACACCACCACCATCACCATGATGGTCATTGCTGCTGCGGTCATGCTCATCACCATGATCATGAGCACAAAGATATTCCGGAACAGTAAGGATTGAAATATTTTACGATCTGGTATTTAAATGAGAAAAAATTTTTTGTCCTTAAATTTTGTAAAGGTGCAGGTTGATGGAATCCGTGGATTTTGACTCGTCTTTACATTTTTTACGGAGATGATATAATATTAGATAGAGAAAAATACAGAGCAATTTTGAGCAATTCCCCAGCCAAATTGGCATATGCTGGGAAAAGAGAAGGATGGAATATGATTAAATCGATTATTAAACGCGATAAAAGAGAAGTACCTTTTAACGAAGATAAAATCGTACAGGCCATTGTAAAAGCCTTTATCGGTTCCGGCAGTACCAATAGGGAAAATACCGCAGCTCGTTTGACCAAAGAAGTCGTGGCGAATCTGGAAGCTGCGGGAAATTCCAAACCCAGTGTAGAAGAAATTCAAGATGTTGTAGAAGATGTTTTGATGACTAACGGCTTTGTTCAAACGGCCAAAGCCTATATTCTTTATCGTGCGGAACGCAACCGCCGCCGTGAAATGGATACCAATTTGATGCGTATCTATCAGGATATTACATTTAAAGCGGCAAAGGATTCGGATATTAAACGTGAAAATGCCAATATTGATGGCGATACGGCAATGGGTACCATGCTGAAATACGGCTCCGAAGGTGCAAAACAATTCTACGAAATGTTTGTGATTGATAAAGAGTTTGCCGAAGCCCATCGGGAAGGCGATATTCACATTCATGATATGGACTTTTATACTTTGACAACAACTTGTTGTCAAATTGATTTGGAAAAATTGTTCCACGATGGTTTTTCCACCGGTCACGGCGTATTAAGGGAACCCAATGATATTGCCAGCTACTCTGCTTTAGCTTGCATTGCTATTCAGAGTAATCAAAATGACCAGCATGGTGGTCAAAGTATCGCAAATTTTGACTATAATATGGCGCCCGGTGTGAGAAAAACCTATGCCAAGCGGTTCCGGAACAATCTTTCCAACGCATTGTATCTTTTGTGTGATGATGCAGATAGTGAAACCCATGCCGCGGAAATGGTTCAGGAATGCGGTGTACCGATGATTGCCGATAAAGATCAGGATCAGGTTTATCTGGAGCATTTGCAGATGCGGGGTATTGATAAAGATACGGCAGAGCATATTATTGATTTTACCCGTAAAAAATCTTACGAGGAAGTGGATAAGCTTACCTATCAGGCTATGGAGGCTTTTGTGCATAATCTCAATACCATGCATTCCAGAGCCGGTGCGCAAACGCCATTTTCCTCTATAAATTATGGTACCGATATTTCTGCGGAAGGTCGCATGGTTATGCGGAATCTGCTGCTAGCCACCGAAGCCGGCCTTGGCCATGGAGAAACCGCAATTTTTCCCATCCAGATTTTCCGCATTAAGGAAGGGGTTAACTACAACTCCGAAGATCCGAATTACGATCTTTTCAAACTGGCTTGCCGTGTCAGTGCAAAGCGTTTGTTCCCCAATTTTTCTTTTCAGGATGCTCCCTATAATTTGCAGTATTACAAAGAAGGTCATCCGGAAACGGAAATCGCCTATATGGGGTGTCGTACCAGAGTGATTGGGAATGTACACGATCCCTCCAAACAAATTTCAACGCAGCGGGGGAATTTATCCTTTACTTCCATCAATCTGCCTCGCATCGCGATCCGCTCCAAGGGCGATATGAATTTCTTTTTCGATGAGTTGGATCGTAAAATGGATCTGGCCGTGCGTCAGCTTAATGAACGTTTTGCCATTCAGTGTAAGAAACGTGTGCACAACTTCCCGTTTCTGATGGGACAGGGTGTTTGGTTGGATAGTGATAAGCTGGATTGGAATGATGAAGTCGGCGAAGTGCTGAAGCACGGCACTTTATCCGTTGGCTTTATTGGTCTTGCGGAAACGCTGAAAGCCTTGATTGGCGTACACCATGGGGAAAGTGAAAAAGCCCAGAATCTCGGGTTAGAGATTATTGGCTATATGCGCAGTTATTTGGATCAAATGTCCCAGAAAACGGGATTAAATTATACTTTGCTGGCAACCCCTGCCGAGGGTCTTTCCGGTCGTTTTGTGCGTATGGATAAAAAACGCTTCGGTATTATCGAAGGTGTTACCGATCGCGACTACTACACCAACAGTTTCCATGTGCCGGTGTATTACAATATCAGTGCTTTTAAAAAGATTAAATTAGAAGCGCCTTATCATGCTTTGACCAATGCCGGGCATATTTCCTATGTGGAAATGGATGGTGATGTCTCCCAGAATCTGGAAGCCTTTGAAAAAATCGTTCGTTGCATGAAAGAGCAGGGGATTGGCTACGGTTCCATCAATCATCCTGTAGACCGTGACCCCATTTGCGGCTATAATGGCATTATCGGTGATACCTGCCCCAGCTGCGGCAGAAGTGAAGGTAATGTGGAATTTGAACGTATTCGCCGTATCACCGGCTATCTTGTGGGTACCCTGAACCGCTTTAACAATGCGAAAAGAGCGGAAGAAAAGGATCGTGTGATCCATGGCTTGGGTAATTGCTCCTGCACGGAACAGGTAAAGGGAGATGACTGAGAATGGAACTGCGTATTGCTTCGCTGATTGATGATTCCATTGTCGATGGTTCCGGTTTGCGTTATGCTATTTATGTACAGGGATGTCCTCATCGTTGCCCCGGTTGCCACAATCCTCAAACCCATGATTTTGCCGGCGGTCAAGTGATGGACACGGCCGAAATATGGACGGAAATTCGAGAAAATCCTCTTCTTTCCGGCATTACATTCAGTGGCGGTGAACCTTTTTCTCAACCGAAACCATTGTTGGAGCTTGCGAAAAAAGCGCACAATGAGGGGTTGAGCGTATGGGTCTACAGCGGTTGGACCTTTGAGGAGCTTCTTACTCAGGGAGATGAGGATAGGAAGGCTTTATTAAGGGAAACCGATGTTTTGGTTGACGGTGCTTTTCAACAGGATCAGCGCAGTTTAGAGTTATCCTTTCGCGGTTCAAAGAATCAGCGCTTGATTGATGTGCAAACCTCTCTCAAGGAGGGGATCGCCATTGAAAAAGAACTATAAAACAGCGAGACTGCATGAAAACGACGACGGTTTCCATTGCAGTCTCTGTTTTTGTTGATGAGGTAAAATGCAGTATATTAAAGTTTTGATTAACAAGAAAATACAGTCCCTCGATCACGATTTTTTGTATGAGGTGCCATCGGAGCTTTGGGGGTTGGTGGATATTGGCAGTGCTGTTGTGGTTCCCTTTGGCCGTCAAACGGAAAAAGGGATCGTGATCGGCTTTGCCGATGATCCCGGAGATATTCAGCCAAAATTTATTGACGGCATTTGCAACGAAGGCTTCTTTTTCCCGGAGGATCTGCTGATCTTAGCCGATCGGCTTGGAAAATATTATATGAGCACTACTATTGGATTTATCCGTGCCATGACACCTCGTGGGGTCAATCTTTTTGGCAAGGTGCAAAAAGAAAAAACGGAACGAGTTCTTGTTTTTGTTCCGGATGCCGGAGACATTCTCTCTTTGCGCGGTAAAAAGCAGCGAGAATTAGCGGATATTCTGAAAAATGCCGGTCGTATGACTTTGGGGGGAGCTGCAAAGCAGGGATTTTCGGCAGAGGTTTGCCGAGGGTTGGTGAAAAACGGCTTTGCCCAGATAGAGACACAAAGGGTGCGCCGATATTCCTACCAAAACATGGAAAGAAATGGGGTGAATGTGCCGGAGCTTACACCGGAGCAGCAGCGGGCTTTATCTAAGATCCGCCATCGTGACGAAAAGGATCACCGCCCGATTTTGATTCATGGTGTGACCGGTTCCGGTAAAACGGAGCTGTATATGCGTTTGATCGAAGATACCTTGGCCAAAGGAAAGCAGGCGATCGTTCTCCTGCCGGAGATTGCTTTAACGCCCCAGTTCGTTCGTATTTTTGAAGGACGCTTCCATGGAAATGTGGCTTTATTTCACAGCAAGCTCAGTGAAGGCGAACGTCGTGATGCCTGGTTTGCTTTTCGCCGCGGCGAAGCCGGAATTGCCTTGGGAGCACGCTCTTGTATTTTTGCGCCCGGGAAAGATCTGGGGCTTATCATCATTGATGAAGAGCATGAGGACAGTTATGAACAGGATTCTGCACCTCGATTTCATGCTCGTAAAGCTGCGCTGCTCCGGGGGGAGATCACCGGAGCAACGGTCGTATTCGGCAGTGCCACGCCTTCCTTTGAGTCTTATCGTGAAGCAATGGATGGAAATTATCTGTATGTTCCACTGCGCCAAAGGGTGAAAGGTACGCCTTTGCCCAAGATCGTGACGGTAGATATGCGGCGGGAATTGAAAGAAGGATGGACCGATGTTCTAAGCCGCCCGTTAATCGAAAATATGAAATCGGTATTGGCGGAAAAAAAACAGGTCATGCTGTTTTTAAACCGTCTTGGTTATCATACCTTTATTTCCTGCCGTGATTGTGGATTTGTTTATCGCTGCCCTGATTGTGATGTCCCTTTGACGTACTATAAAGAGGAGAGCACGCTTCGTTGTACACGGTGTGACTATCACCATGATCCCGAGGAACGTTGTCCTCAGTGCCACAGCAAGCGAATCAAATATTTTGGTTTGGGTATTGAACAGCTGGAGGAAATTGTTCATCGTTATTTCCCCTCTGTGGAAATTGATCGACTGGATTCCGACCGAATTCGGCATAAAGGCAGTGTCGATGATGTATTTAAAAGAATGTACAGCGGGAAGACCCAAATCTTAATTGGGACGCGAATGATTGCCAAAGGCTGGGATTTCCCCAATGTGGCATTGATGGGGATCATTGCGGCAGATTATACTTTAAATTTTCCGGATTTCCGCTCTGCTGAAAAAACCTTTCAGCTTATTGCCCAGGTTGCCGGCCGGTGTGGCAGAAGTGCAGAACAGGGCAGAGTGATTTTACAAACTTACCGACCGGAAGAGCCGACGCTTTATTATGGTGGTTTGCAGGACTTTGACGGTTTTTATCATTGGGAAGCGGAAAAACGGCAGAAATTTGGTTATCCTCCCTTCACACACTTGATGAAAGTGATTCTTTCCGCACCGAAGGGATACCTTCGTCCGGAAGATCTTCGGGAAATCCGCGACGGTTTTGAGGATGAGGAGGATGAAAATGATGTCCGTATTTTTGGACCTTCTCCCGGGATCTATCGTGACAAGGGCAAGGACAAATGGGTTTTATCCTTTTTGTGCAATAAAGTTTTTCCCATTCGGGAAAGAATAAATAAAGGAATTTTACAATTGAAAAGCGAAAAAATAATAGATAAAAATATATCAATTCAAATCGAGACAGAACCGATTCATTCGGTATGAAAAAGCAGCATCCGGTGATTTTGATTCTGCTTTTCATAAGGAGTTATTATGGCAATTTATCCCATTGAAAAAGCCGGCGAAAGCGTAGTCCTTCGTCAAAAGGCAAAAGAAGTAACTGAAGTAAATGATACAATCCGTACATTGCTTGATGATATGGCCGAAACGATGTACGAAGCCAACGGTGTAGGTTTAGCTGCACCTCAAATCGGTATTTCCCGCCGAATCATCGTAGTGGATGTGGGAGAAGGTTTGATTGAGCTGATCAATCCCGTATTGATCAAAGGTCGCGGTAAACAGATCGGGGAAGAAGGATGCCTGAGCGTTCCGGATTATTTCGCAAATGTGGAACGCTACAAAACGATTTTTGTAGAGGGTCTGGACCGGGATGGTCATCGTGTGCAGCTCAAGGCCAGAGATTTTTCCGCTGTGGCATTACAGCATGAGATTGACCACCTCGATGGCATTTTATTTATTGATAAGGCAAAAAAAGAAAAGAAGGCTACAAAATGAAAGTAATTTATATGGGAAGTCCGGAATTTTCCGTATATGGGCTTGACGCTTTGGTAAACAGTCATCATCAGGTTGTCGCTGCGGTAAGCCGTGTCGATAAGGTCAAAGGACGCAAAAAGCAATTGCAGCCTACGGCGTTAAAAAAACGTGCCTTGGAGCTGAATATTCCGGTTTATACTCCGGAAAAGATCCATGATCCCGGCTTTTTGACGGAGTTAAAATCTCTGGGCGCCGATGTGATCGTCGTTTCTGCTTTCGGACGTATTTTAAAACAAGAGCTTTTAGAGCTTTTACCCTATGGAGTGTTGAATATTCACGGTTCGCTCCTGCCTTATTATCGCGGAGCATCGCCGATGAATGCCGTGCTTCGTAACGGTGAAAAGGAAACCGGCATCACCATTATGTATATGAATGAAGGGATGGACGAAGGCGATATCCTGAAAAGCGAAGCTTTGGCCATAGATCCCAATGAAACCTTTGACGAGTTGAGAGAGGCAATGGGAAATCTTGGCGGAAAAATGATTGTGGAATGCTTGGATCTGCTGGCAGAAGGCAATGCTCCCAGAATCTCCCAGGAGCATGAAAAGGCAACCTATTGTCAGCTGCTGACCCGGGAGGATGAGCAGATCCATTGGGATGAAGATGGAATTAACATCCACAACCAGGTTCGCAGTTTATCTTCAGAGCCCGGTGCATATACTTTTTTAGAGGATAATCCCTTTAAAATAATCAAAACTACCTTTGAGACTTGTGAAAGTAAAGAAGCTCCCGGCAGTATTCTTGGGGCAGATAAGAAAAAAGGGGTGATTGTTGCCGTAAAAGGCGGCTATCTCAATCTTCTGCGCGTGAAGCCTCAAGGAAAAAAAGAAATGAATGCAAACGATTGGTATCGTGGACTGCACGATAAAGATCAATTGCATTTTATAACAGAAAAAAAAGAAAGGTGACGATATATGCCATTTTATTATTTTGATCCTACCTTTATCCTTTTGATTCCTGCGATCATTCTTTCGATTTGGGCACAATTTAAGGTACAGTCAAATTTCCATCGTTATTCAGAGGTTTATTGTCAATCCGGCATGACCGGTGCTCAAGTCGCATTAAAACTGCTTCAGGCCAATGGGATTCATGACGTTGGTGTTCAGGCAACCCGAGGCAATTTGACCGACCACTATCATCCCACAAAGAAAACGGTTTTTCTTTCGGAAGCGGTTTATAATAAAACATCTATCGCAGCTGTTTGCATTGCTGCTCACGAAGTGGGACATGCCATTCAGCATCATGAAGATTATGTCCCCTTGAGGATTCGCAGTGCCTTGGTTCCTGCTGCAAATATTGGCAATTACGGGGCTTGGATTTTGTTGATTGTCGGTCTTGTTTTATCCTGGCAGCCCTTGGTTGAAATTGGGATTTTACTTTTCAGCTGTGTTGTTTTGTTTCAGCTGGTCACTTTACCTGTGGAATTTAACGCTTCCTCCCGGGCCTTGGCTCAGGTATCTTATCATGGTATTTTAACAAATCAGGAACTTAGCGGTGGGAAAAAAGTGCTTTCCGCTGCGGCGTGGACTTATGTTGCCGCTGCTGTTATGGCTATTTTACAGCTGCTCCGTCTGATTTTGATTTTCGGAAACAGAGATTGATATGAAGACGATCAGAGAAATTGGCACCGATATCCTTCATGAGGTATTGGAAAACGGTGCATATGCAAATCTACAGTTGAAAAAGGCTCTGGCTTCTCTGGAACATTCCAGAGACAGAGCCTTTTTGACCAATCTTGTTTATGGCTCGATTCATCGCCTGACACCGGTTGATTATCAGCTGGCGCGATTTTTAACAAAACCTGTCAAGGCAAAGGATATTTATTTAAAAACCATTCTTCGGACAGCTCTTTTTGAGTTGCTTTTTACCGCGGCAAAGGAACATGCTGTAGTAAATGAATATGTGAATCTTGGCAAAAAAAGAGGAAATCCCGGTTGGGCCAAAATGATCAACGGTATTCTTCGTAATGTCCTGCGGCAAAAATCCACACTTGTATGGCCGGAATTTTCGGACGAAGGTATGAAAACAGCTTTTTATTATTCCATTCCCTCATGGCTTGTTTCCCTATGGCAAAAAGAACGTGGGGAAGAGGTTGCTTCTCAGCTTCTGGCCTCAATGACTTATGAACCTACGCCGGTGTTGCGGGCCAATACTTTAAAAACTGACCGAGAAAAACTTCAAAAAAAACTGGCGGAAAAAAATATTGATACGGTGCAAGGAACGTTGAGTCCCGATGCCCTGCGGTTGGTTCAAGGTACGGATATTGACCGTATTCCCAAGACCTGGCAGCCTTATTATACGGTTCAGGAGGAATCTTCGCAGTTGGTTTCTTTTGTTTTGGATCCTCAGCCGGAAGACCGTGTTTTGGATATGTGTGCCGCTCCCGGAGGGAAAACGACCCATCTTGCTCAACGGATGAAAAACGAAGGAACCATCTTAGCTTCGGATCTTTATGAGCATAAAGTGGCTTTGATCCGGGATAATGCCAAGCGCCTTGGTATTACCATGATTGAAGCGGTGCAGAAGGATGGCACCGCCTGGGGAAAGGAATGTCCTCGGCAGTTTGATAAGATTTTGTTGGATGCACCTTGCTCCGGTTTGGGGGTATTTCACCGTCGTGCCGACAGTCGTTTGCGCAAAAACAGTGGGGATATAGAAGCATTGGCTTCCTTACAGCGTGAGCTGTTGGATTCTGCTTATCAATGCCTGAAACCCGGCGGTTATTTGCTTTACTCTACCTGTACCCTCAGTAACGCCGAAAACAGGGAAAATTTTAGTTGGTTTCTTGATACCTATTCCGATATGAAGTCGGTGGATTTCAGTTTGAGATTACATGGATTAACTGATATCGAAGCCAATCAAGCCCGGAAGGGATATCTGGAATTGTTGCCTTATATTCATCATACCGATGGATTTTTTATTTCGCTTATGAAAAAGGATTCATTATGATCGATTTATTATCTATGGACCAAAGTGATATGGAGACTTTCCTTATTACTCATGGTTTTCCGAAGTTTCGAGGGAAACAACTTTATCAATGGCTCCATAAACAGGAAGTTTTTTCCTTTGATGCAATGACGAATTTGCCAAAGGATCTGAAATCATTTCTAAAGGCAAATACGTATCTTTCCTGCGGCACATTGAAAGCGGTTTCGCCTTCCAAAGATGGGGAAACCGTCAAGTTTTTGCTTCAGTTCGGTGATGATCTTATCGAAACGGTAATGATGCATTATCATCGCAAGAACGCTCGAGACCGCAATACACTTTGCGTCAGTACTCAGGTGGGTTGTGGTATGGGGTGTAAATTCTGTGCTACCGGTCAGGGTGGTTTAAAACGAAATCTCACCGTTGGTGAAATCGTCGATCAGGTAAATTTTGCTAATGAATATCTACGTGAGGCCGGAGAATCACCGATCTCCAATTTGGTCTATATGGGCATGGGAGAGCCTTTTGCAAATTACGATGCCATGTTGAAAAGCATCCGTATTTTAAATGATGCGAAGGAAATCGGTATGCGCAGGATCACGGTATCGACCTGCGGCCTGATTCCGGAAATACAGAAGCTTGCCGCAGAAAAAATGCAGCTGACCCTGGCAGTATCTCTCCATGGAGCCAATGATGAGGTTCGGACAAAATTGATGCCCATCAACAAACGCTATCCTTTAGAAGAGCTTATGAATGCTTTGGATTTGTATATCGAAGAAACCGGCCGGCGTGTTACCATTGAATATGCTCTTTTTCAAGGGATCAATGACCGTGATGAGGATGCAAAGGCTCTGGTCGAACTTTTAAAAAACAACCTGTATCATGTGAACCTGGTTCCGGGAAATCCTGTGGAGGGTACCGGTTTGTATTCTTCCGCTCCGGAACAAATTAAAAATTTCTTGCAGATATTGGAATCCAATCATATTCCTGCCAGTATTCGAGAGTCAAAAGGGCGGGATATTGACGGTGCTTGCGGGCAGCTTCGGGCAAAATATCAAAAATTCTTAAAAAAACATTAATTTTATCAAATAATTCCTTTTTTCACTTGAAAAATTTTTAAAATAGTGATATCTTGATATAAATACTATAAGTTGGGAAAGTTTTTTAAAAATGTCCATGCTCTTTCGCTCCATAACAGATATCGGTAATTACAGGGATTATAATGATGATTCCTGTTATTATGATGAAAAAAAAGGGTTGATGGTCATGGCTGACGGTATGGGTGGCTATGCCGGCGGCAGAATCGCCAGTGCCCTTGCGGTAAAAATTTTCCAGAATCATTATATGGGCGTAAGTGAGAGCACGTATCAGCAGGATCTTACCGACCTTTTTGCCATGTGTAATCAGGAAGTGATGGAAGCTGCAAAAAGAGTAAACAGCTATAGTGAAATGGGCACCACTCTTACGGTGATCTGTTTTCAGGATGACCGTTATTACATCGGTCATATTGGAGATAGCAGAGCATATCTTTTTCGGGATGGACGATTGACTCGTTTGACCGAGGATCATAATATGGTGGGTGAACTGCTTCGCTCCGGCCAAATTTCCAAAAAGGATGCCCTGAAACACCCCGGTAAAAATATGCTCACCCGGGTAATTGGGCGTACGCCGCTATCAAAAATAGATTTTGCTGCCGGAGATACAGAGGAAGATGATATTTTTCTCCTTTGTACCGATGGGATCACCGGCTATCTTGACGATAAAAGAATTGCTGCAACGATTAAAAACAGCTATAATTTAGAGCAGACCCTGAATATTTTAGTCGATAAAGTATTAGACCGTAAAGGTACAGATAATATTACCGCAATTATAGGAAAAAAATTATAATAGAGGTGCAATATGATCGGTAGAAATTTTATGGATCGCTATCAAATTGTATCAAAATTGGGCAGTGGCGGTACCGCCATTGTGTACAAGGCTATTGATACCGTCCTCAACCGTGAAGTAACAGTAAAGATCCTCCAGGAACAGTTTACTACAAACCAGAAATTTGTAATGCGTTTTCGGAAAGAGGCTCAGGCCATTGCAGCCCTTTCTCACCCCAACATTGTCAGCGTTTATGATGTGGGTTGCAGTGAAGAAGGGGAACATTACCTGATCATGGAGTATGTAGAAGGAAAAACCCTTAAGGATATCATTAACAAAATGGGTTCCTTATCCCTTGACCGCTCCCTGGATTATACACACCAGATTCTTGCCGGTTTGAATCATGCCCATAGCTTTGGAGTGATTCACCGCGATATCAAACCACAGAATATCATGATTACCAGCCAGGGGCAGGTAAAAATCATGGATTTTGGTTTGGCAATGAATCTTACCGATACAACGATCACATATGATACAAGTGTATTTGGCTCGGTTTACTATATTGCACCGGAAATTGCTCAAAAAGGCTCCGGTGATGCCAGGGTAGATATTTATTCTACCGGCATCGTGTTGTATGAAATGCTTACCGGTCAGGTTCCTTATACCGGAGACAGTCCGATCTCGATTGCTCTTCAACACGTAGAAGGGGATTATACGCCCATTGATGAAATTGATGAGGATATCCCTTACGAAGTGGCCCGAATCGTTGATAAAGCCATGTCGGTGGATCCCGATGATCGTTATTCCAATGCCAAGATCATGATGGGAGATATTGAAACGGCTGCAGACGAATATGATGTGATCCTTACACCGATTCAAATGACGGATGGCGTGAAGCCTACAAAAACAAGAAGTAACCGTGTTGCGGCCTCTGCGGATTTTGTTGAAGACTACGATTCGGAACGCCGCTCGGCAAGAAACAGCCGCCGAAATGAGCCCAATCGACGTAGAGAGAGTGATTCCAGAGATCGACGCCGAAAAAAGAATGATGGCAAAAGCAATAAAAAATTGGTGATCGCCATTGTATTGGTATCTGCTGCGATCATTTTGCTTGCCGTTGGCGGTTTTGCTTTGATCCACAACTTATCTTCCGGAAAAGAAGTGGATATGCCCAACGTTGTCGGCTTGAAACAGGAGGATGCCATCAGCCAGCTGGAAGGTCTTAATCTGAAATACAAGATCACCGAAATGGAAAGCGATGAATATGATCCCGGTTATGTTATCAAACAAAGTGTTGATGCCGGTAAAAAGGTAAAAGAAGGAAAGATCATTGAGCTTACCGTTTCTGCCGGAACCAAAGGCGTTGAAATTCCCAATGTAGAAGGGAAAACCGAGGATGCGGCAACGATCCTTTTGGAAAATGCCGGATTTAAGGTCGATGTAAAAGAAGAAGCTTCGGATACGATCGAAAAAGGAAAGGTTATTCGTCAGACGCCCGGTGCCGGTCAAAAATTGGAATCCGGTCAAACGGTTACTATCGTTGTCAGCTCCGGCAAAGAAAATATTACCGTTCCCGGTTTGGTTGGCTTGACCAAGGAAGATGCCATTGCAAAACTTTCGGAAAAGAATTTGAAGTATAGCATTACTTCTTATGAATACAGCAATTCCTATGATGAAGGATACGTTATTTATCAGAATTACAGTTCCGGTGAGAGTGTATCTCCCGATACGGTGATCAATATCAAGATCTCCAAGGGACCGAAACCTCAGGATGAAGAGCCTACTCCGGAACCGACTCCCACACCCACTCCGACTCCGACGCCTACACCAACTCCCTCTCCGGATGACAATGCGGATCAAGGGGAAACCGAGTAAGGCAGGTAGTTTATGACGGAAGGTTTACTCATCAAAGGATATAACGGCTTTTATTATGTAGAGGCCGAAGGGGAGCTTTGGACCTGTTTTCTGCGTGGTCGTTTTCGTGTGAAAAAACAGGATTTTCTCCCCGGAGATAAAGTTGAATTTACAAAGCTGGAATGCCCCAAAGGCGTGATCGAAAAAGTAATGGACAGGACGAACCGTTTGGTTCGTCCTGCCGTTGCGAATGTCGAGACGGCTTTGATTACCTTTGGCTGTACCAATCCTGAGCCGGATTTTTTGTTGCTGGATCGGATACTGATTCAGGTCATGGCGCAAAAAATCAAGCCGGTGATTTGCTTTAATAAGGCAGATCTTGTATCTGCGGAAAGAGCTGCGGAGATATGTGCTCCCTATGAGAACGCAGGTTTTCATGTTGTCACGGTTTCTGCACACACCGGTGAGGGGATCGATGCTTTAAAATCAGTGTTGGCCGGTAAGATTTCGATTTTTGCAGGACCTTCCGGCGTTGGTAAAAGCAGTCTGATCAATGCTTTTGGTCTTGGCTACGAGCTGGAAACAGGTATTCTCAGCAAAAAAACGGAACGTGGTCGGCATACCACGCGCCGAGTGGAACTATTATCGCTGGGAAATGATACATTTATAGCCGATACGCCGGGTTTTTCTGCATTAAATTTACCGCCGGAGATCAGCTCTGAAAATTTATGTGATTTTTATCCGGAATTTGCAGAGGCTGCAAAATATTGCCCCTACGGAGGCTGCATGCATGTAAAAGAACGCGATTGTGAAGTGAAAAATGATGTTCAGGACGGAACCGTTGATCGTGGACGTTATGAGCGTTATTGTATATTTTTGGAAGAGCTAAAGGAAAGGGAGAAAAAGTACTGATGTCTACCATTTTATCACCATCACTTTTGGCTGCTGATTTTACCTGCTTGGATAAGCAGGTTGCATTAGTGGAACAAGCCGGAGCACAATGGCTTCATTTGGACATTATGGATTTTCACTTTGTACCGAATCTAACCTTTGGAGCAGGTATTGTGAAAGCGCTGCGTCCTATCAGCAATATGGTTTTTGATGCTCATCTTATGGTTGACCATCCGGAAACCTACGTGATACCTTTTGCAAAAGCCGGTGCGGATATTTTCACATTTCATTGGGAAACCGTAAAAGATCCGAAATCCATGATTCTTCAGATCAAAGCCGCAGGCATGAAATGCGGTATCTCTGTAAAGCCAAATACTGACGTTACAGTATTGGAGCCATATTTGGCAGATCTTGATCTTGTGCTTGTTATGAGCGTTGAGCCGGGCTTTGGCGGGCAATCTTTTATGGAAAATATGCTGGCAAAAACACGTTGGTTGAAAGAACAAAAAGAGCTTCATCAATATCAATACTTCATTGAGATTGATGGCGGCATTAACCGTGAAACTGCGACTAAGGCTTTGGAAAACGGTGTAGAGGTTCTTGTAGCAGGAACTGCTGTTTTTGGAAAAGAAAGAGTTGCCGATGAAGTTGTTTATTATACATCGCTTTCTGTTGACAAATCTTAAAGTCTGTGGTAGTATTATTACATTAATCAAAAATCTTCGGGGACGGTGTAAATCCGTACCGGCGGTATAGCCCGCGAGCCTTTTAGGCCGATTCGGTGAGATTCCGAAGCCGACAGTATAGTCTGGATGAGAGAAGTTATGATACTTGTACCTTTCCCCGCATCAATTTGATGTGGGGTTTTTTATGGAGAAAACAATGGAAATAGATTACTCAGAACATATAAAATATATGAAAAGAGCATTGACCTTGGCGGAAAATGCTCGTGGCTTTACCGAACCAAATCCTCTGGTCGGCGCAGTGATCGTAAAAGATGGAGAGATTGTGGGAGAGGGGTACCATAAAAAAGCCGGAACACCCCATGCTGAAGTGCATGCTTTGGCTGCCGCCGGAGATCAAAGCCGCGGTGCGACAATGTATGTTACATTGGAGCCGTGCTCTCATTACGGAAAGACACCGCCTTGCGCCAATGCTGTTGTGAAAGCCGGCATCAAAGAGGTTTTTATTGCCTTGGAGGATCCCAATCCTCTGGTTAACGGAAAGGGGATTCAAATCTTAAAGGATGCCGGTATTGAAGTCCACACCGGAATGCTTCGTGAAGAAGCAATCCGACAAAATCGTGTTTTTTTGACCAATCAAATCAAAAAACGCGCCTATATTGCTTTAAAATCTGCCCAAACCATTGATGGAAAGATTGGCCCGGCTAATGGTTGCCCTGTCCCCATTACAGGAAAAGAAGCCAGGATTCGTACGCACATGCTTCGCCGTGACTACGGCGCCGTTCTTGTTGGTATTCAGACGATTTTAAAGGATGATCCTTTGTTGAACATTCGCTATGATATTCCCCATGCCGAGGGGAAACCGGTACGCATTGTACTGGATCCCCACATGAAGCTGCCGATAAATGGACGGCTTTTGAATCAAAGTGAAGAACCGACACTGATTTATACGACAACGAAAGTATCCGCAACGATTCGTCATAAAATTGAAGGGAACGGCGGCAGTATCATTACTTTGCCGGAACGAGCAGAGAGCATGGATCTTCTCCGAGTGGCTGTTGATCTCTATGAACGAGGCATATGCAGTGTTTTGGTAGAAGGTGGTGCAAATACTTTGACACGTTTTTTTCATGCAGATCTTTGGGATGAATATCATTGCTTTATTGCACCGAAATTTCTCGGAAAGCATGGCATACCGATTTATGCCGATGATGCCGATGATTTGGTGGAACTGAATTGTCAGGTTGAATCGGAATTGTGTGGCAATGATATTCACGTGACCTATAGAAATAATAATGGAGTAGAATCATGTTTACAGGAATTATCGAAGAAACCGGTACGCTTATCAACGTCCGGCGGCATACATCTGGTGCGTCGTTGACCATTGGCGGACAAAAGGTGCTGGAAGATGTTCACATCGGAGACAGTATTGCGGTGAATGGCATTTGTCTTACCGTAACCTCTTTTAGCGGCAATGCTTTTACCGTTGACGTTATGCCGGAAACGATTCATCGCACTTCATTGAAGGAACTAAGCAATGGCTCTTCTGTGAATTTGGAACGAGCCATGGCAATGAATAGCCGTTTTGGCGGTCATATCGTCAGTGGTCATATTGATGGTGTCGGTACTATTCAAAAAGCGGAGGAAAACGATAATGCGGTGATTTTAACGATTTACGCAGCACCGGAACTAACCGATGGCATTGTGCCGAAGGGTTCCGTCACTTTAGACGGTATCAGTCTTACCGTTATTGATGTTTCCTCCTCCTGGTTTACCGTTTCACTGATTCCCCATACCAGGCAGGTGACAAATCTTCGAGAGAAACGGATCGGAGATACCATTAACATTGAAACCGATATGATTGGAAAATATGTAAAAAAATATTTGAATCAAAGTCCAAGTCAGGAAGAAACTTCCGGAAAACTCTCTTTGGAATATTTATCGGAAAAGGGTTTTCTTTGATAATTTGAATGATCCAGGAGGTTAAAATGAGTTTTCAAACTATCGAACAGGCTCTTGATGATTTAAGGGCCGGTAAGATTATTTTAGTTACCGATGATCCCGATCGTGAAAACGAAGGGGATATGATTTGTGCGGCGGAATTTGCCACCACAGAAAATGTAAATACTATGGCCAGTGAGGCAAAAGGCCTGATTTGTATGCCGATGAGCCATGAATATATTGAGCGTCTGGGCTTACGTCCCATGGTGGAGCATAATACCGATAATCACGAAACGGCTTTTACGGAATCCATTGACCATATTGATACAACAACGGGGATTTCCGCTGCAGAACGGTCCATTACCGCAATGGAAGCGGCAAAAGATACGGCACGGCCATATGAATTTCGCCGTCCCGGTCATATGTTTCCATTGGAAGCCAAACCCGGCGGTGTACTGGAACGCAATGGCCATACCGAAGCTACCGTGGATCTTTTGCGTTTGGCTGGTTTAAAACAGATTGGTTTATGCTGCGAAGTAATGCGGGAAGACGGCACGATGATGCGGAAAACAGAAATGATGGAATTTGCGAAAGAAAAAGGTTATACCTTGATCTCCATCAAAGATCTTCAGCGTTACCGCAAGATTAACGATCGTTTTATGAAGCAGGTAACTTGTGCGGATATGCCTACGAAGTATGGTCATTTTAAAATTTACGGTTATGTCAACACGATCAATAAAGAACACCATGTGGCTCTTGTTTTGGGAGATGTTGCCAATGAAGAGCCGGTGCTTTGTCGTGTGCACTCCGAGTGCTTAACCGGCGATGTCTTTGGCTCCCGTCGCTGTGATTGCGGTCAACAGCTTGATGCCGCAATGAAAGCCATTGGGAAGGAAGGCCGTGGCATGATTGTCTATTTGCGTCAGGAGGGGCGCGGGATTGGTCTACTCAATAAATTAAAGGCCTATGCCCTGCAAGACCAGGGATTGGATACCGTTGAAGCAAATATTGAATTGGGCTTTGCACCGGATCTTAGGGATTACAGCGCCGGCAGCCAGATCCTTACCGACCTCGGTGTGCATCGTTTGCGTTTATTGACAAACAATCCCCAAAAGATTCACGATCTTTCCGATTACGGTATTGATATTGTGGAACGCGTTCCCCTTGATATACAGCCAAACAGCGATAATTTCTTTTATATGGAAACAAAAAAAGAAAAAATGGGTCATATCTTAGACTTAAACTAAGGAGAAGAATTAAAATGAAAACTGTCGAAGCGAATTTGATTGGAAAAGGTTTAAAATTTGCAGTTGTTGCTGCCCGTTTTAACGATTTTATTACCGGTAAGCTCATTGAAGGGGCGGAAGATGGTCTTTTACGTCATGGCGTCAATGGGGACGATATTACACTTTATCGCGTTCCCGGCGCCTTTGAAATTCCTGTCGTTGCCAAAGCTCTTGCGGAAAAAGACGAATTCGATGCCGTGATTTGTCTTGGTGCGATTATTCGCGGAGCTACCCCGCATTTTGATTTTGTTGCGGCAGAAGCCTCCAAAGGGGTTGCTCAGGTTTCCATGAATTCCGGAAAACCGGTTATTTTTGGCATCATTACCACCGATAATTTGGAACAGGCCATTGATCGTGCCGGCACCAAAAGCGGTAATAAAGGGTATGATGCGGCTGTAACTGCCATTGAAATGGCGAATTTGATGGGAGAACTGAAATAATGGGCCGTGCCGTTCTGTTTTGCAACGGAGAACTTGATCATGAACAATTTCATCGTGAGTTGATATGCCAGGATGATTTTATCATTGCCGTAGATGGCGGCGGAAGATTTTGCGAGAAGCTTGGTCTTTTGCCGTCCATCGCCATCGGCGATTTTGATTCTATTGATGAAAAAGCGGAATCGTACCTTAAAGAACATAAAATAGAAAGGATCCCATTTCCTGCCGATAAAGATTTTATTGATTTGGAATTGGGCATTGAAGAAGCGCAACATCGCGGATATCATGATATTCTTATTCTCGGAGCCTTTGGCGGAAAGCGTACCGATATGTTTTTGGGAAATCTGTTGCTTTTAGCCAAATATGATGAGTACATTCGCATGAAAAATGCCTATACCGAAGCCTTTTGTCTCAATGCCGGTGTTTCCGTTACCGTAAATGCCAATGTGGGAGACTACTTGACGGTGATTCCTCTTTGTGAAGAGTTGGTTACCGGTAAAAGCTGCGGATTAAAATATCCCCTGGGGGGGCTTTCCTTTCATCTGGGGGAGACCAGAGGCATCAGCAATGAATTTCAGGAACCGGAGGCTTCTTTAACGGTGAAAAAAGGGAAGGCCCTTATTCTGATACAAAAGAGGTAAGAACATGACAAAAAAGGATGAATTTATCGCGATCTACAAGGAAAATATTCAGCGGCCCGGTAGTGAAACGCTTCTTGATTATTTGGAAAACCACAGCGACTTTTTTACCGCACCGGCATCGACGCGGTTTCATCTTTCCCGGGAAGGGGGATTGGTGGAACACAGTCTGAATGTATATCATTGCCTGGTATCTTACCTGGAACGTGAACGGGTTCGGGAAACCTACGGTTTGGAGGCGACATCGGAAACTGCCGCCGTTGTTGCATTGCTTCACGATGTATGCAAAACCAACTGTTACAAAAAAAGCTTTCGCAACGTAAAGGATGAAAGCGGCAAGTGGCAGCGAGTGCCTTCCTATGATTACAATGATCCGATGCCTTATGGCCACGGGGAAAAATCCGTTTATATCATCAGCGGATTTATGCACCTTTCTCGGGAAGAGGCCTTTGCTATCCGCTATCACATGGGCTTTGCCGGTACCGAGGATCCCCGAAACGTAGGGGAAAGCTTCCGTCTGTTTCCTCTGGCTTTTGCATTGTCCACCGCCGATATGGAAGCTACCTATTTTCTGGAAAATGAGTGAGACCTTACAAAAAAATTTTGAAAAATCTAAATTGGTCATTGACAAATCCCCCTAAAAAGTGGTATTATAGTTAAGCACCAGTTTTAAGCGGATGTGGTGGAATTGGCAGACACGCTAGATTCAGGTTCTAGTTCCGTCAAAAGAGTGCAGGTTCAAGTCCTGTCATCCGCACCATAAAAGAAAGCCTGTCGTTTTCGACAGGCTTTTTTTTTGAAATCTTAACCAAATTGTACTCTTTATTATGAGGGGATTTTGCTATATTGATAAAATTACGCATTATGTTATAATATAAATAAAATGTGTTTTTGTGCGGAATTTTGTGGTAAAGTTTGACTTTGAGGTATCGATATGGAATTGATAAATAATACAACTAAAACGCTGAAAAATGATCTTTCATCTCAAATAAAGAAGGGTAGTAAGCTTTCGATTGCTGCTGCTTGTTTTTCGATATATGCATTTCAAGCATTAAAAGATCAGCTTATGGAAATTGATGAGCTGCGTTTTATCTTTACCTCTCCCACCTTTGTTACCGAAAAGGCAAAAAAGGAACGACGGGAATTTTATATCCCTCGTCTTGCTCGTGAAAGGAGTCTTTACGGGACAGAGTTTGAAATCAAACTTAGAAATGAATTGACACAGAAAGCGATTGCAAGAGAATGTGCCGATTGGATTCGGCAGAAAGTTACATTTAAATCAAATGTCAGTGAGAATACCATTCAAGGACAGATTGTAGTAGATGAAGTTGGCTATACACCCATCAATAATTTTACCACGGTTGAGCTTGGATGCGAGAAAGGCAATGTTATCAGCACGACCATTGTTAAAGATGAATCCCTTGCAAAATCTCTTCTTGCGGATTTTAATGAAATATGGAATGATCGCAAAGTTCTTCAGGTTGTCACTGATGAAGTGATCGATAATATTACTGCTGCATACAACGAAAATTCCCCCGATTTTATTTATTTTGTGACACTCTATCATATCTTTAATGAGTTTCTTGAAGATATATCGGAGGATGTATTGCCTAATGAAGCAACGGGTTTCAAAGAAAGTAAGATTTGGAGTATGCTGTATAATTTCCAAAAGGATGCAGTGCTTGCTATTATCAATAAACTTGAAAAATACAATGGATGTATTCTTGCGGATAGTGTCGGTTTGGGGAAAACCTTTACAGCTCTTGCGGTGATTAAATATTACGAGAACCGGAATAAATCCGTGCTTGTTTTTTGCCCTAAAAAGCTGACAAACAACTGGAATACCTATAAGGACAATTACGTCAATAATCCCATTGCCTCAGATCGGCTTCGTTACGATGTACTCTACCACACGGATTTGAACCGAACCCACGGCACCTCGAACGGTCTTGATCTCGGCCGTCTGAACTGGGGTAATTATGATCTTGTTGTCATTGATGAATCGCATAACTTCCGTAACGGTGGAAAGATCGTAGAGAATCCAGATGAAAATGCTAAGGAAAATCGGTATATTAAATTGCTTAAAAAGGTTATTCGTGCCGGTGTGAAAACGAAAGTATTGATGCTTTCTGCAACGCCGGTCAATAATCGTTTTAACGATTTAAAAAATCAACTTGCTCTCGCCTATGAGGGGCATACCGATTATATTGATGAAAAGCTCAATACCAATCGTTCCATTGATGAGATTTTCAAAAATGCACAGCGGGCATTTAATACTTGGAGCAAATGGGATTCTTGCGACCGTACAACAGAAAATCTTCTTAAAATGCTGGACTTTGATTTCTTTGAAGTACTGGATAGCGTGACGATTGCCCGTTCGAGAAAACATATTCAGAAATATTATGATATGGCAGATATCGGCACTTTCCCCAAGCGGTTAAAACCGATTTCTCTTCGTCCACATCTTACGGATCTGAAAGAAGCCATTAGCTATAATGAAATTTTTGAACAACTGATGCTTTTGATGCTTACAATTTACACGCCGACCCAATATATTCTGCCCAGCAGAATGGAAAAATACGCAGAACTTTATGGCGATAATAAAGTCAATGTTGGATTTACCCAAGCCAACCGTGAGCAGGGGATTCGCAGATTGACGGCCATCAATCTAATGAAGCGTATGGAAAGCTCGGTCTATTCCTTTAACCTGACTTTAACCCGCATTAAGGATTTGATAAATAGCACGATTGAAGCGATTGACCGTTTTGATAAACACTCCGGTAAAATCCTGGAGCTTACGGATATTTCTTCTGTGGACGAGTTTGATGCCGAGGATCAGAACACGGAAGACTTATTTTCCTTTGGTAGAAAGGTGAAAATCAATCTTTCGGATATGGATTATGTTTCTTGGCGGGATAGTTTAAAAAAGGATGCCGAAGTTCTTGAATTGCTTACCTTTATGGTTGGAGATATCACGCCAAAGTATGATTTAAAGCTTCAGGAGCTTCTCCATGTGATCCATAAGAAAATCACACATCCGATAAACGAAGGGAATAGAAAACTCATCATTTTTACGGCCTTTGCGGATACTGCCCACTACCTTTACGATCATGTAAGCCGCTATGTAAAGGAAAAGTTTGGATTGTATACGGCAATGGTTTCCGGCTCTGTTGAGGGGCGCACAAACTGTCCCAAACTCAAAGGGGATTTAAATACGGTACTGACTTGTTTTTCGCCGATCTCAAAAGATAAAGAGTTGTTGATGCCCGGAGATAAAACCGAAATCGATGTTTTGATTGCCACCGACTGTATCTCCGAAGGTCAGAACTTGCAGGACTGTGACTACCTCATCAACTATGATATTCATTGGAATCCCGTCCGTATCATTCAGCGATTTGGGCGTATTGACCGTATCGGCAGCCGCAATAAGGTCATTCAGCTTGTGAACTTTTGGCCTGATGTGACCCTTGATGATTACATCAATCTGAAAGCCAAAGTCGAAACCCGTATGAAGATTGTGGATATGACCGCTACGGGTGACGATAATCTGCTCAGTGATGAGGAAAAGACCGATCTTGAATATCGAAAGGCGCAGCTCAAGCGCTTGCAGGATGAAGTTGTAGACATTGAGGATATGACAACGGGTATCTCCATTATGGATTTGGGGTTAAACGAGTTCCGGCTCGACCTGCTTGACTACATCAAGCGTCATCCTGACATAGACAAAACGCCTTTCGGGTTGCACTCGGTTGTTCCTGCCAGTGAAGATGCCCCTGCCGGAGTGGTCTATGTTCTGAAAAATCGCTCCAACAGCGTAAACATCGATAATCAGAACCGACTGCATCCCTTTTATATGGTGTATATCGGCAATGATGGAGAGGTCATCTGTGACCACCTTTCTCCGAAGCAGATGCTTGATAAAATGCGCTTCCTGTGCAAAGGAAAAACAGAGCCGATCCCTGCCGCCTATAAACCGTTTAATAAAGAAACGGATGATGGACGCAGAATGGGTGAAATTTCGGATCTGCTCAATGAAGCAATCAATTCGATAATCCATATAAAGGAAGAGAACGATATTGATAGTTTATTCAAAAGCGGCGGCACATCTGCACTGCTTAGTGCTGTGTCTGGGTTGGATGATTTTGAGCTGATTTGCTTTTTAGTAGTTAGAAATTAGAAGGGAGGAATGGTTAGGAATAGAAAATGGATTTTTAATTCATTACTTTGAAATTCCTAATGAGATATATGCTGGGCTTTCCCGTATCTACTGAATTTAACAAAAGAATACCGAAGCAGAAGTTTTATGAAAATCTTAACATATCGCCGGCACTTCGGCGTGTGTTTGTTGAACAGATAAAGGTGGTATACTGGCGAAATAAGCTGGCAACATCGACACTTAATGTTGGGATGGGTGAGACGGTAACAGAAGTGGAAGTGTTTGAGATACGCCTGAACGAGCCACAGCTTGATGAAGCAGTTTTGAAACAGATTGACAAGGAAATTCCATACCACATTCTTTTTATTCTGACCTGTGACGGAAGGGCACAAGGGTGGATCGGATATAAGGAGGCAGTTTCCTCCGGCAACGGCACCTTCAAGGTCAATGGTTATTATCATACGGACTGGATGCCGGAAGAAAAACTGCAACTCACCATTAACGGCTTGAATATGGATACAGTTTATGAGAGCTTTGTCCGCCAGATTGCCGGAGATAAGCTGCAAACGGATTCTAGTGAAAGCCTTAGAGAGTCTGTTGAACGTGATGAAAAGAAAAAGCAGCTGGAAAAGCAAATCACCGCACTGGAAAAAAAGATGCGGCGAGAAAAGCAGCTTAACCGGCAGATGGAAATGAATGCGGAGTTGAAGAAGTTAAAGAAAATGCTTGGAGATAATTGATTTATGAAGCGTTTCATATATAAATGGTGGTTTTGGATTATTGCATCGTTACTTTTTTTAATAGTTCTTCAGCTCTTATTTTCTATTTCTGCGCCATGTAAGTATTTAGAGGCGACATGGGGAGCAGGTGACTTTATTTCATTTGTGGGAACAATGGTATTAGGATATATTGCAATCAGTCAAACCCAACGGGCAAATCAGATATCTAATAAATTGATGGATATCGAAATCAATCGCTATAAAATGGAGATACGTCCATTTGTAATGGTGACGGATTGGAAGGCATATGAACAAGATTATTTTAATATAATCTTTAATCCTAGAAAGTTATATGTTTGTATTGGAGAATATAATGATAAAATGGCCATTTGCCTTGAACTCTGTTTACAAAATACAACGGAATCATATGCGGAAGCAGAGTTTTCAAGAGGATTCGCGAATGATGAAACTAATTTGTCTAAAACATATGCGAACCAGTCAAATCAAAAGTTGCGATTATCAGCGGGAGAGAAGAAAGAAATAGTATTTTATGCAAATGAGAAATTTATAAAATCCCTAGTGGGGAAATATTCAACAGTAGAATTTTTTCTAAAAAATAGATTCGGTGAGGGATATAAAGAATCTTTTGAATTGGCTATCCTATCCCTTGATGATCAATGCTTACATAAAGACAATGAGTGGTTTTGTTCTGTGGACGTGAAAAATTATCGGATAGAAAAATTATCATGAAAGAAAAAAATGGAGGGGATCCTCAATGAACAAGATGAAATTTGAATCGCCGGATATGACGGTGCAGAATATAGAGCGTATTGCTGCTTTGTTTCCTAACTGTATTACGGAGATGCTGGATGAGGAACACAGCACGTCGGAGAAGAAGGTGTACAAGCGAGCGGTCAATTTTGAGCTGCTGAAACAGATGCTCTCACCGGACGTGGTGGACAGCGACGAGGCATACGAGTTTACTTGGGTCGGCAAGAAGGCTGCAATCGTGGAAGCCAACAAGCCGATCCGGAAGACGCTGCGCCCCTGTGTGGCAGAGAGCAAGGACTGGGATACCACTGAAAACCTCTACATCGAGGGCAACAATCTGGAAGTTCTCAAGCTCTTGCAGGAAAGCTATCTTGGCAAGGTCAAGATGATCTATATTGATCCGCCGTACAACACGGGCAACGATTTTATCTATGCCGATGATTTTATGCGCTCGCAGGAAGAAGAAAACGCGCAGATGGGAATGTACGACGAGGACGAAAATCGCCTGTTCAAGAATACCGACACCAACGGACGTTTTCATTCCGACTGGTGCAGCATGATTTATTCACGGCTGATGCTGGCGAGAAATCTGCTGACGGAGGATGGGGTTATCTTTATCAGCATTGATGACAATGAACAGGAAAATCTCAAAAAATGTTGCGATGAAGTATTTGGCGGACAAAACTTCGTAGCGCAGTTGGTATGGGAAAGGGCTTATGCCCCCAAAAACGATGCTCGCTTTATTTCAAATAGCCATGACTATGTACTGATGTATGCCAGAAATCTTGCTAATTTCGTAATTGGTAGGCTACCTCGCACAGAAGAAGCTAACGCACGCTACCAGAACCCCGACAATGACCCAAGAGGAGTTTGGAAACCGAGCGACTTATCGGTAAAAACATATAATGCAGCTTGTGATTATCCTATTACAACGCCCTCCGGGCGTGTAATAGAGCCTCCAGCAGGTCGCTGCTGGAGTCTCTCCAAAAATGCATTTTTGGAGAGACTCCAAGATAATAGAATATATTTTGGAGCAGATGGCAACAGCGTTCCATGTATGAAGAGGTTCCTTACCGAGTTAAAATATGACGGAATGGCTCCAACTTCTATTATGTTCTATAAGGATGTAGGTCATAGTCAGGAAGGAGCGAAGGAGGTCACAAAACTTCTGGACGCTGGTGCATTCGACGGTCCCAAACCTGTAAGGTTGCTGACGCGGCTTTTGACGCTGGCAAACCTTAAAGATGATTCTATCGTGCTGGATTTCTTCTCCGGATCGGCAACAACTGCTCATGCGGTTATGCAGATGAACGCTGACAAAGGAAGCCATATTAAATATGCTATGGTGCAGTTACCGGAAGCGTGTGACGAGGAAGGCACTGCGTATAAGGCGGGTTTCTCAACTATCTGCGAAATCGGCAAGGAGCGCATCCGCCGCGCTGGGGATAAAATCAAGTCCGAAAGCCCCATGACTACGCAAGACCTCGACATCGGTTTCCGCGTTCTCAAGCTGGACGATACCAACATGAAGGATGTCTACTATGCGCCGGATGACTATGATCAGGGGATGCTCGCAGGTTTGGAATCCAACATTAAGGATGACCGCACCGACCTCGACCTGCTGTTCGGCTGCCTGATTGACTGGGGTCTGCCATTGTCCCTGCCGTATCAATCCGAGGAAATTGGCGGCTGTACTGTCCACACCTACAACGACGGTGACCTAATCGCCTGCTTTGATGCAAATATCCCCGAAAATGTGGTCAAGGAGATTGCACAGCGCCGCCCGCTCCGCGCCGTTTTCCGCGATTCTTGCTTTGCATCCAGCCCGGAGAAAATTAACGTATTTGAGATTTTCAAGCTCTATATGCCGGAAGATGCCAACGACATTACTAAGCGCGTGAGGGTGATCTGATGGAGCATGAAATGGAAAATAAAAAAATTATACAGGCAAATACCGATGATTCCGTGCCGGAATTGAAAATATTGTGCCGAAAAGCTGTTGATTTGATTGACCGAGCAAGGAATACGGCAATTCGTGAAGTAAATCTGGTACAGCTTTTTACCTATTACACGCTTGGCAAGTGGATTGTAGAGGTGCAGCAGGGCGGCTCCGGCAGAGCAAAGTATGGGAAAAGGGTTTTAGAAACTTTGTCAGATGCTTTGAATCAGGCATTTGGAAAAGGTTACTCTGTGTCTACACTGACGAATATCCGGAAATTTTATGAAATTTATAAAAGCCGAATTTCGGCACCGATGATCACGCATTTCACGGAACAAAATTCGCAACCGCTGGTTACGAAATTCGAGAACAATGTACCTTTTCGCTTGTCGTGGACGCACTATCTGATTCTGATGCGGATTCCGAATGAAGAGGAACGTGATTTTTATGAGCGTCTGGCAATTCAGGAAAACTGGGGTAAGCGTGAGTTAAGCCGTCAGTATGGAAGCTCCCTTTACGAGCGGATGCTGATCGGGAAGGACAAACAGCAGATTCTTAGGTTGTCGAAAAAAGGAAGGCTTGCAGAAAAGCCAGCGGATCTTGTAAAAGACCCATATATTCTCGAATTTTTGGGCATTCCGGAGCAAACTGATTTTTCGGAAACAGAGCTGGAAAGCAGATTGATTGACCATCTACAGGAGTTCCTGCTGGAACTAGGAACAGGCTTTGCTTTTGTTGCAAGACAAAAACGCTTTACTTTCGAGGAAGACCATTTTCGCGTTGATCTTGTCTTTTACAATCGTTTACTGCAATGTTTTGTACTGTTTGATCTCAAGACTGAAAAGCTGAAACACCAGGATCTTGGGCAAATGCAGATGTATGTGAACTATTATGACCGATTTGAGAAAAAAGATTTTGAAAATCCAACGGTTGGAATTTTGCTGTGTCCGCAGAAAAATGATGCTGTGGTCGAATTGACACTCCCCGAGAATTCCAATATTTTTGCGTCACAGTATCAGTTATACCTACCGGATAAAAAACTTCTGCAAAAGAAGCTGCAAGAGTGGATTGAGGAAGAAACCGGAGGTGAAGACGATTGAAGCTGCAATTCAAACATCAAAAATTCCAAGCGGATGCGGCAAAAGCGGTTGTTGACGTCTTTGCCGGACAGCCGTACCTCACACCTTCTTACATAATGGACAGAGGCTATGATGACAAACTATCGCTGTTTGATGAAGAAGATTTCACCGGTTGGAGTAACCACAAAATAGTGCCGGAGCTGAATGACCACATTATATTGGACAATTTACAGAGGATTCAGCGGATAAATCAGATCAAACCCTCTGCTGATCTGGAAGGGCACTATAACCTAACAATTGAGATGGAAACCGGTGTTGGCAAGACCTATACCTATATCAAGACCATGTATGAGCTGAATAAACACTATGGTTGGAGTAAGTTTATTGTGGTTGTTCCGAGTATCGCGATTCGCGAAGGAGTTTATAAATCTTTCCAGGTGACACAGGAGCATTTTGCTGAAGAATACGGGAAGAAAATCCGTTTTTTTATCTATAACTCTGCTCAGCTCACAGAAATTGATCATTTTGCGTCGGATAACTCTATTAATGTTATGATCATCAATGTGCAGGCATTTAATAAATCCGTTGACGCAAATGAAAAATTGGAAAACGGTAAAAAAGCTGATAAAAATGCTGCAATTATATTTAGAAAATTAGATATTTTTCGTTCCCGTCGTCCGATTGACATCATTGCAAAGACTAATCCCATTTTGATTATTGACGAACCGCAATCGGTGGAAGGACCTGCTGCTAAGAAAAATCTAAAACTTTTTTGCCCGTTGATGACGCTTCGTTATTCCGCAACTCATAAGACAGATAGTATCTATAACATGGTCTATCGTCTGGATGCCATGGAGGCGTATAACAAGCGGCTGGTTAAGAAAATTGCCGTAAAAGGCATTACTGAGTCTGGCAGCACAGCAACTGAGGGATTTGTATATTTGGAAGGTATTAATCTATCTAAGGCTGACCCAACGGCGACCCTTCAGTTTGATTTTAAAGGCGTGTCCGGTATCCGTAAGAAAACGGCCAAAGTCGGAATTGGCTACAATCTGTATGATCATTCCGGGAATCTGGACGAATACAAGTTTGGTTTTGTGGTGAAATCCATTGATGGTCGGGACAACTCAGTGGAGTTTCTGAACGGTACTAAAATTTTTGCCGGAGATGTGATTGGCCGAGTTAGTGAAGATCAGCTTCGGCGCATTCAGATTCGTGAAACCATACTTTCCCACATCGAACGGGAACGGCAGCTTTTCCACAAAGGGATTAAAGTTTTATCTTTGTTTTTTATTGATGAAGTCGCGAAGTATAAGCAGTATGATGAATTGGGCCAACCTTTCAACGGTATCTATGCGGATATGTTTGAAGAAGAATACGATGATATTATCCGATCCATGCAGTTGGAATTTGGTGATGATAACTATATACGGTATTTGGATGCGATTTCTGCCCACGATACCCACGCCGGCTATTTTTCTGTTGATAAGAAAGGCAAGATGATCGACAGCAAGTTTTCCAACAGAAAGGATAGAACCTCTAATGATATTGATGCTTATGACCTGATTATGAAGAGGAAGGAGTTGCTTTTGGATTATGATCCAAAAAAATCGCCGGTACGTTTCATCTTTTCTCATTCTGCGCTGCGTGAAGGTTGGGATAACCCCAACGTTTTTCAAATTTGCACGTTAAAACAGAGCAGCAGTGAAGTTCGTAAACGACAGGAAGTTGGGCGTGGTTTGCGTCTTTGCGTCAATCAGGCTGGCGAGCGCATGGATGCAAATGTCCTAGGTAACGATGTGCATTCCGTTAACGTTCTAACCGTCATTGCAAGTGAAAGTTATGACAGCTTTGCAAAAGGATTGCAAACAGAGTTGGCTGATGCCGTTGCAGGGCGTCCTGCTACTGTTACTGCCGATCTCTTTAAGGGAAGGATGTTTATAGATGCAAGTGGCAATGAATATTTTGTAGATGATCATACCGCTCAGGCAATCTACGAAGACTTGATTTCCAACGGATATGTTAAACGCGGTTTATTGACGGACAAATATTATGCCGATAAAGCAAACGGAAGTATTCAGGTTGCAGAGGAAGTTGCGGATAGCCGTGATGCAGTAATCAATATTCTCGATTCTATTTATGACAGTCGTGCTATGCAGCCGGAAAATGCTCGTGAAAAGAATATTGAGCTACGCGTTGATCCTGATAAGCTTGCTATGCCAGAGTTTAAGGCTCTGTGGAAACGTATTAGCCCGAAATCCATTTATGTTGTTAACTTTGATACGGAGGAATTAGTCGAAAAGGCAATTGCATCCATTAACCGGAATCTTCATGTGCCAAAGATTTATTTTAAAGTTGAAACTGGTGCAATGGATGAGATAAAATCGAAGGATTCACTGCTTGACGGGAGTGCTTTCTCGAAATCAAAATCCTCTACTTATGATCGTAGCAAGGAAATTCATACCAGCTCCAGTGTAAAGTACGATCTAATTGGCAAGCTTGTTCGTGAGACCGGCTTAACGCGAAAGGACGTTGTTGCGATTTTGACAGGTATCGAAAAAGCTGTTTTTGAACAGTTTAAATTCAATCCGGAAGAGTTTATTACGAAAACAGCGGCTTTAATTAACGATGAAAAAGCAACAGCCATTATTCAACATATTACCTACAATGTGTTGGAAGAGGAATATGATACTGATATATTTACGGAGCCAACGATTAAAGGCAGGCTTGGAACCAATGCAATGAAAGCGCAACGACATTTGTATGACCATATCGTATACGATTCTACGAATGAACGCGACTTTGCTACCGACCTTGATACCAATACCGATGTTGCAGTCTATGTGAAGTTACCGGATAGCTTTTATATTGCAACACCTGTTGGTCACTATAACCCTGATTGGGCGATAGCTTTCTATGAAGGTACCGTTAAGCACATCTACTTTGTTGCAGAGACGAAAGGATCTATGTCCTCCATGCAGCTTCGACTGATCGAAGACTCAAAAATACACTGTGCACGAGAGCATTTTAAAGCCATCAGTAATGGGAATGTAGTGTATGATGTAGTGGATAACTATCAAACACTGCTTGAAAAAGTTATGAAATAAAAAAGAGGGTATTTCAAAATTGTAGCATACAATCTTGGGATACCCTCGTTGTTTATTTGGATTTTATCATGTTTAGGAAGTATTGGTGTACTTTTAGGTCTTTTGTTAGTTCCGGGTGAAAAGCGGTGACTAGCTGGTTGTTTTCTTTTGCTGCTACGATTTTGCCATCGACTTCGGCCAGGGCTTCTGCGTTTCCGTTTACTTCTGTAATGTAGGGTGCGCGGATAAAGGTCATTTCTACATCGCCGAGGCATTTGAAAGGGGCCGTTGTATGGAAGCTGCCCAGCTGGCGGCCGTAGCCGTTGCGCATGGCTTTGATATTCATGGTGGCAAAGTAGCTGCGTTGGTCATTTTCGATTTCCTTTGCTAAAAGCAGCAGGCCGGCGCAGGTGCCGAATACCGGCAGGCCGTTGCGGATACGATCGTACAGTGGATCGAACATCTCCAGGTCTCGTAAAAGCTTTCCTTGTACGGTGCTTTCGCCACCGGGAATGATCAGTCCATCACAGGGGATATCCAGGTCTTTCCGTTGGCGAATTTCAAAAGAAGGGACATCTAATGCTGCCAGCATTTGGCTGTGTTCGATAAATGCTCCTTGTAAGGCTAAAATACCGATACGCATATTATTTGCCTCTTTCTGCCATTAAGATCTCGATTTCCTGTTCGTTGATGCCCACCATTGCTTCACCAAGATCTTCGGAAAGCTCCGCCAATACTTTTGCATCGTTGAAGTTGGTTACGGCTTTTACGATTGCTGCCGCGCGTTTTTCCGGGTTGCCGGATTTGAAAATACCGGAGCCGACAAATACACCTTCGGCACCGAGCTGCATCATCAATGCGGCATCGGCGGGAGTTGCAACGCCGCCGGCGGCAAAGTTAACCACAGGAAGTTTTTTGTTTTCGTGGACGTAAAGAACGAGGTCATAGGGAACTTGTAATTCCTTTGCAACATCAAAAAGCTCATCTTCACGCATAGCACCGATGCGGCGAATTTCCGACTGCATCATGCGCATGTGACGGACGGCCTGTACTATATTGCCGGTACCGGGTTCCCCTTTGGTGCGGATCATCGCAGCGCCTTCATTGATGCGGCGGAGTGCTTCGCCAAGGTCTCTGGCACCGCAAACGAAAGGTACATCAAAAGCGGTTTTATCAATATGATATTTATCATCGGCAGGGGAGAGAACTTCACTTTCATCAATATAGTCGATTTCAATGGCTTGAAGGATCTGTGCCTCTGCAAAATGGCCGATGCGGCATTTTGCCATTACCGGAATGGAAACAGCATTCTGGATGCCTTTGATCATTTTGGGGTCGCTCATACGGGAAACACCGCCGGCAGCACGAATATCCGCCGGGATTCGTTCCAATGCCATTACGGCGCAAGCACCGGCTGCTTCTGCAATTTTTGCCTGTTCCGGTGTGGTAACATCCATAATGACGCCACCTTTTAACATCTGCGCCAGGTTTTTATTTAATTCTAATTTTTTATTTTTCATTTTATATGTCTCCTTTTTTGAAAATACCCTATTCCGATAGGTTTTATGAATTATACAAGAAATGTAACTAAAAGTCAAGGGAATATATTACAATTTTTCGAAATCGATGATATAAAATCAATATTCGCAGTTATAGATTAATCCTATAACGATTTTATCGGGTTTTTTCCAAAATACCGTTGACAGACGAAATCTTCAGTGCTAAAATAATACCTACAAAACAGCTAGGATTACTAGGTTAATAAAGTTAGCCGCCTTGCCTGGATATATTTATTTAAATGTTTAAAGAAAGAAAATTTATTACGAAAAGGAGAATATTAAGATGAAGATTTACGAAGAAATTACAGATTTGATCGGTTCCACACCTCTTGTTAAACTTAAAAATTATTCCGAAGCCAGAGGTTTAAAAGCTCCTGTCATTGCCAAGGTTGAATTCTTCAATCCTGCCGGCAGCGTAAAAGACCGTATTGCCAAAGCAATGCTTGACGATGCTGAAGCAAAGGGTCTTTTAAAAGAAGGTTCTGTGATTATTGAGCCCACCAGTGGGAATACCGGTATCGGTTTAGCCTCGGTTGCTGCTGCAAGAGGTTATAAAATCATTCTGACAATGCCGGAAACCATGAGCGTGGAACGTCGTAATCTCTTAAAAGCTTATGGTGCAGAATTGGTATTGACTGATGGTGCAAAAGGCATGAAAGGTGCCATTGCCAAAGCGGAAGAGCTGGCAAAGGAAACACCGAACAGCTTTATTCCCAGCCAGTTTACGAATCCTGCCAATCCTTCCATTCACCGTAGCACGACAGGTCCCGAAATTTGGCGTGATACCGAAGGGAAAGTCGATATTTTTGTGGCCGGCGTCGGTACCGGCGGCACCGTTACCGGTGTGGGTGAATATTTGAAATCTCAAAATCCCAATGTCAAAGTTGTTGCCGTTGAGCCGGAAACATCCCCGGTATTATCAAAGGGCACTCCCGGCCCTCATAAGATTCAGGGGATTGGCGCAGGCTTTGTTCCGGAAACATTAAACACCTCCGTATACGATGAAGTATTCCCTGTTTCCAATGAAGATGCCTTTGCCACCGGCAAAGCAATTGCCAGAGAAGATGGTATTCTGGTCGGTATTTCCTCCGGTGCTGCGGTGTTTGCCGCAACTCAGTTGGCCAAACGTCCGGAAAACGAAGGTAAAGTGATCGTTGCATTGCTGCCGGACACCGGAGAACGCTATCTCTCCACCCCGATGTTTGCTGAATAAAAAACGGTAAGTAAAATAAAAATCCGTCGGACTCCGGTTCAGATCTTCCGGGGTCGGCGGATTTTCATTTTGTAAAAATGATATCAAATGATATAGTCATTTGCGTACCGCTCTCTTTGCTGGTCTAGAATATCCTGTAAAGTAATGCCGTCAAGATATTCGTTGATAACATGGTAAAGACCTTTCCAAACCGGGAGGGTAGGGCAATCTGCGCTTCTGTCGCAGGTAATGGGGTCTTCCTCTACGCAGGGCACCGGGGAAAGGGTTCCTTCGGTGAGCCGTAGAATCGCACCTACAGTGTATTGATCGGGATTCTTTGCCAGCATATAGCCGCCTTGGTAACCGCGATTGGTTTTTAAGTAATTGACCCGGTTAAAAATCGGTACGATTTGTTCCAGGTATTTTTTTGATATATGTTGTCTTTCGGCAATATCCTTTAAAGCAATATAGCCTTTATCCTGATGTTCCGCCAGATCAAGAAGCATACGCAAGGCATAACGTCCTTTTGTAGAAATCTTCATAATAAGCGCTCCTTTCAAATATGACCCTATAATACCATATATTTTGTAGGTTTTCAATGCGTTTTTCATCACAATTCTTGACATAGATTTTCCAATACGATATAATAGTGCAAATAATTCCCATAGGAATGGTAGGTATTTGTAATGACTTTGCAACAATTGCATTATGCAATCACGATATCCGAAGAAGGCTCTCTCAATAAAGCGGCGGAAAAGCTGTATATTGCTCAGCCTTCTCTCACCAATTCCATGCAGGAGCTGGAAAAGGAATTGGGAATCCAGATCTTTTACCGCAGCGGCCGAGGGGTTTCTCTTACCCAGGACGGTGCGGAATTTTTGCTTTATGCCCGGGAAGTATACCAGCAATACGAATCATTGATGGAAAAATACAACAATCCCCAATCTTTAAAAAAGAAGTTTGGTGTTTCCACGCAGCATTATTCCTTTGCTGTAAAGGCTTTTGTAGAGCTGGTGAAGCACTTTGATACTTCTCAATACGAATTTGCCATTCGAGAAACAAAGACAAAAGACGTGATCCATGATGTTGCCGGGATGCGCAGTGAAATCGGAATCCTGTATCTCAGCAGCTTTAACCGTGCCGCCATTCAAAAACTGTTGCGCACCAACCATCTTGTTTTTCATCCCCTGATTGATTGCCAAGCCTATGTTTACCTTTGGTCGGGACATCCTCTGGCAAAACAGAAAACCATTGGTTTTGAGGATCTTAAAAATTATCCGTGTCTTTCCTTTGAACAGGGGGATGCCAGTTCTTTTTATTTCGCGGAAGAAATACTGAGCACAAAAGAATATACCCGTATTATTAAAGCTAACGATCGGGCAACGATGCTTAATTTGATGATTGGTCTTAACGGATATACCCTTTGCTCCAGTATTATTTGTGAGGAATTAAATGGCGATGATTATTTGGCGATTCCCTTTGAAGCCGATTCGGTGGAAGAGGACAGCAAAATGGAGATTGGCTATATTACCCGGCAAAATCTGGTATTGAGCAATATCGGCGAATTGTATATTAAAGAAATTCGCAGTTATCTTGGTTGTGATGAAGAATAAGACCTATCTAACATATAGGTTTTATCTATAGATTCTAATTGATATCCTGTATTGGACAGATGGTATAGATTCTTCTATAATGTGTATCAAGAAATCACAAGAAATGAGGAACATTATCATGACAAATATAAAAGATTCTAAAAACTGGAGCTTTGAAACGAGACAATTGCATATCGGCCAAGAGCAGGCAGATCCTACTACCGATGCCCGTGCGGTACCGATTTATGCCTCCACTTCTTTTGTTTTCCACGACTCCCAGCATGCTGCCGACCGCTTTGGTCTTCGGGATGCCGGAAATATTTACGGCAGATTGACCAACCCGACTCAGGAAATTTTCGAACAACGTATCGCTTCCCTGGAAGGCGGTAGCGCTGCCTTGGCCACTGCCTCCGGAGCCGCAGCCATTCATTATACCATCAGTGCTTTGGCCCGAAGCGGAGAACATATTGTAGCTTCGAAAACGATTTACGGTGGCACCTATAACTTGCTTGCCCACACGCTTCCATTATCCTCCGGTATTACAACAACCTTTGTGGATCCGGAAGAAGAAGGGGGCTTTGAAAAAGCGATACAAGATAACACCAAAGCAATTTTCATTGAAACATTGGGGAATCCCAATTCCAATATCATCGACATTGAAGCCGTTGCCAAGGTTGCACATAAGCACGGAATCCCCCTCGTAATCGATTCGACCTTTGCAACCCCCTATTTGATTCGTCCCATTGAGCATGGAGCAGATATTGTGATTCATTCTGCTACCAAATTTATCGGCGGTCACGGAACCGCCATTGGCGGCGTGATCGTTGACGGCGGCAGTTTTGATTGGGCTGCTCCCGGAAAATACCCCTGGATTTCGGAACCGAACCCCAGTTACCATGGCGTATCCTTTGCTCAGGCTGCCGGTAATGCCGCTTTTGTTACTTATATCCGAGCGATATTGCTTCGTGATACCGGAGCAACGTTATCACCGTTCCATGCCTTTATTTTCCTTCAGGGGTTGGAAACCCTTTCCCTTCGGGTAAAACAGCATGTTGCAAATGCGTTGCAGATCGTAGAATACTTAAATCGTCATCCCCAGGTGGAAGCAGTGCATCATCCCTCTTTGCCCGATGACCCCAGCCATAAGCTTTACGAAAAATATTTCCCCAACGGTGCCGGTTCTATTTTCACCTTTGAAATCAAAGGCGATGCGCAAACGGCTCAAAAATTCATTGATAATTTAGCGATCTTTTCTCTCCTTGCCAATGTTGCCGATGTAAAATCTTTAGTCATTCACCCCGCCAGCACAACCCATTCTCAGCTTACCGAAGCGGAGCTGTTGGAGCAGGGGATCAAGCCCAATACGATTCGCCTTTCCGTTGGGATTGAAGACGTCAATGACCTGATCGCGGCGTTGGATGCAGCATTTGAAGCCGTAAAATAAGTTTAAACAACATAAACACCTCTTATCACTGAAAAATGCAGGAAGCTTTTGTTTCCTGCATTTTTCTTGTGGAAATGTTGAAGATTGTAAAACAGACAATGGGAACATGTCAAATGGAGTCAAATTATAATTTTTCACAACGAAATCCGTGTTTCTTGTGTCAAAATCAAAAAATAAATGGGTTTTATTGACGGAAATCGGATTTGATGATATAAATTAATCAAGAAATTTCTAATTTAACTGTCACGTGTCGCGACACTTAATTCCTAGAATCAAGGAGGAATTTATCATGACGAAAGCCATTGAAGATTGGAAAGTCAAAAAGTACGGTAGAATGACAACCGAAGAAGAGCTCCATAGGAGAACACATCCCGCATGGCCTTATATGTATTTTAATCCCGGTCAGGCCGTTGATCCTGAAAAGGTTGATGAAGTCTTGAAGGGCTGCATCGACGTGCACATTCATGGGGCACCTCTTGGCGGTTGGCTTCCCGGCCGTCCCCCAATGGTTCAGACCTGTATTGAAGCAAGTGAAGCAGGGATGAAAGCACTTGTATTCAAAGATCACAATACGATGGTCAATAACTGCGCAATTATTATTCAGGATTGGCTCGAACGTATGGCTAAGGATAAAAAAGATGCCGGTATCGACTTCACTCCCGTACAGGTTTTCGGTGGCATCACCTTAAACAATTCCGTGGGCGGCATGAACAAACGCGCTGTTGAGGTTGCTTTGGACTATGGCCGTTGCAAAGAAATTTGGCTGCCTTCTTTGGACGCTGCTCATCAGAAAGAAGCCATGGGTCTTGACGGCGGTATCCGCGTAAGCGATTGCAAAGGTACTTTGACCCAGGAAATGATGGATATTCTCGACATTATGGCAGAATACAATGACAACACCAAGGGTGAACGCGTTGTTCTCTCTGCCTGCCATGTTTCCAATGAAGAAAAAATCGACATCCTTGATTATATCAACAAAAAAGGTCTTGATGTAAAAGTTTTGATGGACCATGTAAGCCAGGAATTGACGCTTGTTACACCGGAAGAAGCTAAAGAAATGATCGATAAAGGTGCATATCTCGAATTTGCAGAAGTCAGCTGTATCCCGTGGCCCGGAATGCAGGATCAGATAATCAATTTCGATTACAGCTTCAATCTCATCAAGGAACTCATCAAAGAAAAAGGTCCGGAACATTGTGTCCTGATCACCGATGCCGGCCAGCCCGGCAACGAACCGGTTCCCGGTTGGAAGATGTTTATTAAAACTCTTCTTGCCCAGGGTGTTACCGAAGAACAGATCAACGTCATGGCGAAGGAAACTCCTTCCATGCTGTTAGGTAAGATCTGAGGAAGATACAGGTGATGAAAGCAATTGTTTCCGAGATCACTGGGTTTTCTACTCATGATGGTCCCGGAATCAGAACGACCGTCTTTTTAAAGGGTTGTCCTCTTCGCTGTAAATGGTGCTCCAATCCGGAGACATTTCAACCGAAAGAGATGCTTTACTATATTCCTTCACGGTGCGGCGGCTGCGGTAAATGCCAAAGCCGCTGCCCCCAGGGAATTATCGGCGATCCGTCATTGGGATACGGACGTATTGACCGTTCGAAATGTGACTTATGTCGAAAATGCGTAGATGTTTGCTTGAACAAAGCTTTTCAAATCTCCGGTGTGGAATATACCTGCGATGAGCTGTTTCACAGAGTTTTGAGGGATAAACCGTTTTATGGGGAAGACGGTGGACTCACCTTCAGCGGAGGTGAAGCCCTGCAACACGCAGATTTTGTGAAAGAAATGTTCTCGCGCTGTAAAGCTGAAAAAATATCTACGGTTTTAGATACCACCGGCTATGCCAAGACTGAAAAATTACTTGAAGTTTTGGAATATACCGACCTGGTTTTGTTGGATCTAAAACACATGGATCCCGATGAACATAAAAAATGGACCGGCGTTTCCAATGAACTTATATTAAATAACGCAAAGATCATTGCATCAAAGGTTAAGACCCGAATTTCCTTACCATTGATCCCCGACGTCAACAATTCCGAAGAAAATTTGAAAGCTACGGCAGAATTCGTTCGTGAGCTTGGGATTAAGTGGATCGATATTAATCCATTCCATAAACTGGGGGACGGTAAATATCACTATCTAGGCATGGATTCTCCCTATGATTCCTTCAGAACATTGGAAAAGCACGAGGTTGAAGATGCCTGCCGTGTAATTAAGAGCTTTGGTTTGGATGTCAACATTGGTCGTATGATGTAATAGATACGAATGATATCAAGAATTACCTGTTACCCATAACTATTATCAAGAATTACCTGTTACCCATAACTATATTGCAACACAAGGAGAAAATGAATGGCTAATTTAAAAACAAATTTCTTAGGTTACGAATTGAAGAACCCTATCGGCGTTTCTTCCTGCGACTTTGGCGGTCATGAATACCTCGCCAAAAGAGTTATTGACCAGGGGATCGGTTGGTTGACCGGTAAAACCGTTCACAAGATCGACGGTCCACATCGTTGGCCGAGACCTTTCTTCTATTCTCTGAGACATTTTGGTCCTGAACTGAAAGACACCTGGGTATGCAGCCAGATGTTCCATAATATGCCTTATGATGAATGGATGGAAACCGAAGGTCCCAAAATCGTAAAACTCTGCCATGACAACGATGTTATGTATATTGGTAGCGTTGACGCTGCCAGCACCGATCCTGCAGAATGGGCAAAACTCTGCCAGGATATGGAAAGCATCGGCTGCGATGCTGTTGAACTTGATACCGGCGGCCCTCATGCTACTTTCGGTGCTGTTGAATCTCAGACTGATTGCGGTGCACCTCAGGCTATGGATCCTGCTACTGTTGAAAAAATCGGTAAAGCAGCTGCGGATTCCGTAAAAATTCCTGTTATTTACAAATGCACTCCTCAGTGCATAAATCAGGCTGCCGTTGCTCTTGCCATTGAAAAATCCGGCTGCAAAGGCCTCACTGCCAATAACTCATTTTATGGTACCTGGATTGACCATGAAACCGGTACTTTCTACGGTGGTCCTTATGCTGTTGGCGGTTTGATGGGTCGTCCCTGGCAGATCTTCTCTCTTGCCAAACTTCTCGAAACCACTGCTACCATTAAAGGTTTCCCGGTTATCGGTGTTGGCGGTATCTTCACCTGGGATGACTGTGTACGTTATCTTATGGCTGGTGCCAGCGTTTCCGGTCTTTGCTCCTCGGTATACAGCCGTGGCGTAGGCGTATTGAAAGATTGCATCGAAGGCATGAACGAATTCATGGATCGCAAAGGCTATGCTTCCATTGATGATTTCAAAGGTTGCTGCGTTGATCAATTCTCGTATGTCCGCGATTGGCCCCGTGAAAAATGGATGGCGAAAAAATCCCCCATTCTTCCTGATTTCAATTTGGATCACTGCAATGGCTGCGGTCGTTGCGAAAAGGTTTGCCCCTACGGTGCTATCAGCATGGTAGACGGAAAACCGAAAGTTGATACCGATGTTTGCATGGGTTGCGGCTGGTGCATGGGCCATTGCGGCGCAAAAGAACAGGTCATCAACATGGTTCGTCGTGATAACGGCCACATCGTTTGGAATGGTCATGGTGCTCATGAAGCTTGGTATAAAGACGAAGAAAACAAATAATTCGCTTACCTAACTTAATTCTCTATATACCATCAAGTAGGCTTTCTGTATAACCGGTATTTTGCTCTTGGCTGATGGCCCGGAAAGCAACTATGTTATACGGAAAGCCTTCCTTAATTTACGGAGGAAAAAATATGACTTATGTAGATCGTGAGATCATTGGTAGCCCTTCCACTCCCAGAGTAGAAAAACGCTATCATGAATTGATCACCAAAGAATCCTACATTGATTCGGAACGCAGCGAACTTTATACCGAATATATCAAAAAGCATTGGAATGAACCGACTTATGTAAAAGCCGGCGGAGCATTGAAATATGTCCTTTCCAATCTTACCCCTAAAATTTGGGACGATGAACTTATCGTCGGCAGCCAGTCCCGCTATTTCCTTGGCACTCAGGTTTATCCCGAATATGAAACCTGGATGTTGGAAGGCTTTAAACAAATCAAACGTGAAGAAGAAGCCTATATGGAAGGGACACTCCAGAAAAAAGATGGGGAACGTCTTGGGATTTTTCGAATCTATCCCGAAGACAGCAAAAAAATCCTTGATGCTGCCAACTTCTGGGATGGCAAAGACTGGAGATCTCAGACTGAAAACTATTTGAAGGAAACCATGGCCGATTACGATCTGGTTGAAAAGATGCAGCAGCAGCTTGTTTTCCTGCGCTTTATGTTTGACGTGCCCGAAGGCCGCGTGATCGTTGACTATCAAAAGATCATTGACCAGGGCTGCAATGGTTTGATCAAAACCTGCAAACGTAAAATCGAACAGATCGGTGAGCTTTCTTCCAAAGAAGATTTTGATCATTATAACTTCTATAAAGGTACGATTTTGGCCTTAGAAGGTATGATTGCTTTTGCAAATAATTATGCCGATGAAGCAGAACGCCTCAGCAAGGAATGCACTGATGAAAAACGGAAACAGGAATTGTTGGACATCGCCAAAATCTGCCGCAAGGTTCCTGCAGAACCCAGTGAAACCTTCCGTGAAGCGATCCAGTCTTTCTGGTTTACCCAATTGATTATCTTTATTGAGCTGAACGGCAGAGGGATGTCTCCCGGTCGTTTTGACCAGTATATGTATCGTCCTTATCTCAATGAAATTTCCGCCGGTAAAATTACCGATGATGAAGTTTTGGAATATCTGGAACTTTTGCGCATTAAATGCACCGAATTGACCCGTGCTCATGCGACCTTTACCGAATCCTATCTCGGTGGCAGTATCTACCAGAATATGACCCTTGGCGGTGTGGATCGTTACGGTCATCCTGCGGAAAACCAGATCTCCTATCTCGTATTGAAAGCCGGTATCAATGTACGTACCTGGCAGCCTACAATCTCCGTTCGTTGGAGAGAAGATATGTCCGAAGATTTCAAAGTTGCTGTGACCGAATGCATCAAAGCCGGTTCCGGTTATCCTGCAGTATTTAATGATACCATGGGTACTCAGCGCTTTATGGAATATACCGGTGCAAATCTTGATGATGCCAGAGATTGGGCCCCCTGCGGTTGTGTTGATATGCAGATCTGCGGTAAACGTATGCCGATGTATTCGGTGCCTCATACCAACAACCTCAAAATTTTTGAATTGGTCATGAACAACGGCGTTAACCCGGTTACCGGTGATCGTCTTTCTGACAGCAAGATTGACTTTGAAAGTGCCACCTTTGAACAGATCATGGAAGAATACAGCCGTGTAATGCACAACATCATCAAACGGGAAGAAGATTATTGGAATGCGATTATGCTTGTTCACAATGACCTTGGTCTTGTTCATCCCATCATGAGTGCTCTTCTCGATGATTGCATTGAAAAAGGTGAACACGCTTATGCTGGCGGTTGCCGCTACAACGATCCCGCTTACGTTATTTCCTGCGGCGTGATCAATGTTGCCAATAGCCTTGCTGCCATTAAGAAAAATGTATTTGAAGAAAAACGCTTTACCCTTCATGAATTGATGGAAGCGATTAAAGCTGATTTCGAAGGCTACGATGAAATTCGCAAAGCTTTGTTGGATTCGCCTAAATATGGCAACGACGATGACTATGTGGATGATATCGTAACGGAACTTTATGACCAGTGGGTCAGTGCATCTACCCAGGTTACCAACTGGGTTGGTGAAAAGTGGCAGCCCAGCACTTTGTCGGTTACAACCCAGGTTCTCCTTGGGAAAGCCTGTGGTGCCAGCCCCGACGGCAGAAAATCCAAAGATTTCCTTTCCGACGGTGCACTTTCTGCCTTCCCCGGTACTGACGTATGCGGCCCCACCAGCTTGATCCGCTCCGCGACAAAGATTCATGCGCTGGATCTTCAGTCTACCTTGTTTAATATGAAATTTAACCCCGCTGCCATCGAAGGGGAAGCCGGTACAAAGAAATTTATCGCTTTGAACGATGCTTATTTCAAACTTGGCGGTTATCAGATTCAGTATAACATTGTAGACCGCAATATGCTTCTTGATGCTCAGAAGCATCCCGAAAACTACACCGATCTTATGGTACGTGTTGCCGGCTTTACCGCCAGATTTATTGACCTTGGTCCCGATGTACAGAGACAGGTTATTGAACGTACTGAATTTGATGCATTGTAATGGAGAGAAAGGATGGGATACTATGAGTAAGCATCGTATTGTATACGGAATTACCGGGTTTATTCTCTTATTATTCCTCGGTATGATTTATGCTTGGTCCATTTTTGTGGCTCCTTTGGAAGCTGAATTTGGCTGGGTTCGCTCTCAGACATCGTTGATCTTCTCCATTTCCATGATCTTTTTCTGCGTTGGGAATCTTGCTGCCGGGGTGATCACTCCCAGAACTTCTCCGCGTGTAAGTATTTTAATTGCCGCCGTTGTGATTTGCTGCGGTTTTGTGGCATCGTCTTTTACCTCCAGCTTGCCTTGGATTTATGTCTCTTACGGTGTCGCTTGCGGCTTTGCCGTTGGTCTTGGTGCAAACGTTGTATTGAGTACAACCTTGAAATGGTTTGCCGATAAACAAGGGATTGCCTCTGGTGCCTTACTGATGGGCTTTGGTTTGGGCAGTATGGCGCTGAGTCCCTTTGTAACCATGCTTCTGACCAACCTTGGCTGGAAACATACTTTTGTCCTTTTAGGTATTGTTTTCGGAGCTTTGCTTGTAATCGGTGCCATTATTTGTAAAAATCCCTCTGCTGAATTTTCCGCAGCTCTCCTTGAAAAGGCGAGAAAAGCCCAAAAAATTTCTGCAAAGGAATTTACGACCAAAGAAATGTTAAAGACACCTGTTTTCTGGATCTTTATTCTCTGGGTCATTCTTGTCACCAGTGGTGGTTTGGCATTGATTAGCCAGGCGGTTCCAGCAGCTCAGGATATTCTTGTTTTGAAGAATATGAGTGAAGCAGCAGCTGTAATGATGGCCACCACCGCTATGGGCATGATCTCTGTATTTAACGGTCTTGGCCGCTTGGGCTTGGGTGTTTTGTGGGATAAAAAAGGATATCGTGTATCGATTATGACGATTTCTATTGTATATGCGGTTTCCATGGCAGCTTGTGCCATCGCTACCAAATCCTTAAGTTTCCCGATTCTTGTTGCCGGCTTTATTATTCTTGGCATGAGCTATGGGGCTTCCATGTCCGCCTGCTCCGCAATGATCAGCAGCTTTTTCGGTACGAAGCATTTCAGCCTGAACTATGCCTGCGCTTCTTGTAACCTGATTATTGCTGCATCCATTGGGCCAACTCTCAGCGGTTTCCTCAAAACCTCTTCCGGCAGCTATTTTTCTTCCTTTATCGTGATCCTGATCCTGGCTTTGATCTCCTTTGTTCTGACCTTCTTTGTGAAAAAGCCCCAGGCTGACCAGAAATCTGTTCCTGCGGAAGCAGAATCATATGTTTGAGTTACACCTTCTAATATTGCATTTTTCATTAAACCTTTCTTGATCTTTCGGAGTCCCTCTCTTTTGTTCTTCGTCCGTATCCCATGAAGTACGCTCCGAAAGCATATCAAAAGATCCGAAGCTGCTTTAATACAGCTTCGGATTTCTTTTTGAAAGGATTAAATTTAACGTCGTTCCTTTGTTTCAAATTCGGCATCATACATTTCGCGACAGCGTGCCAGTTTGATCATAATCTGTATATCCATTTTATTTGTACGATAAAACTTATCGTTTTCGAACATATCGTTGACTTTGGCAATGCGATGGCGAACAGTGTTGCTGTGAACGTGAAGCTCTGCAGCGGTACGGTCGATATTCATGCCGTTTGCGTAGTAATATTCCATTGTTTTTAGTAATTCGGAGTTCTTTTTCGCATCATATCGTTTGATCACACCGATGGTACGTTCAATTAACTGACTGGTATCGTATTCGTTGTGACGGCTCAGTAAAATAGAAAAAACGCCAATTTCACCAAAATAGGCGATGGGTTTGTGAATACGACAGGATAAATTCATACAAAGTGATACTTTTGCCTGATAAAAACTATTGGAAAGATCTAAAACCGAAAGGGAGGGGAAGCCGACGCCGATGATGGGCTCATGCTCCGGATAAGCTTCTTTTAAAGCTTCGGAAAGTTTGGAAGCTCTTTCGATCAGAATATTGCGTTTGTTGGGATCCCGGTGATAAATCAAATGCAATACGTCTTTTGCTTCGGCCGGTTTCAACTCGGTAATGGCTACGATATGTCTTTTTGTGGCAAAACTGTAAGCAAAATGACATTGTGAAAAAAGGCGTTCCAGTTTGGGTGTATATTCCAAAGCGTCGTCTTTGATTATGACCACGGCCATGGGATGATTAACGCTCCAACCCAAATTCATGACATGACTGTTAATCGAGTGAGGATCCAGAGTTTCAAATAAAACTTCCTTTAAAAAGGTATTTTCGCGACATATCCCGGGAGAATTCATTTCCCTGCGGAAGATCTCAAAGGTTACGGCATTGATGATTTGCGTTGAAGTAATGCGATAAGGTAAGATCACAATGGGGATGTCAAATTCATTTGCGGCTTTTAGCATAGATTCCGGAATTTCTTTTAAATAGCGATTTAATTTGATCGCAATGCCCGAAACGCGCTTTTTTGCCAAAGTACGAATGATTTTATCTCCCATTTCTAGATCATCCTTTAGCTGTGCTGCAATGGATATGACAAAGTTGTTTGGGACAAGCCATTGAACGCTGTCGGCGCTTTCCATCAGGGCAATGCCATCGACAACTTTACCAACACCGCGATGGCCCGCAACCAGTTTTGATTGCTTCATCACCGGCAAAGACAAAATGTTGGAAATCGTTACCCCATAACTATACCACCCCTATTTATTTTTTTAAATCTACTATCCTGATCTTTATTGTATGAAGATGCAATATAACAATTATACCTTACTTCGAGAAATAATGCAATTTATTTATTGTGGAATTTACAACAAATCAAATTGGAGACAATATATCATACAAATCTAAAGAATTTGCATACTTTACCTCTTTACAAGTTTAGTCTGATAAAGTATAATATCATCAGGAAATAAAAACAAGGGAGATTAAAAAATGAAAAAAGTATTAGCGATTTTAATGACACTTTCGGTTCTCGTTTGCTTTGCCGCCTGCGGCAGCAAAGACAATGGCGGTGCTTCTGCTGACCAATCAGACTCTGAATATGTAAAAGACAAAGGCACCCTGGTGATTGGGATCACAGAATTTGAACCGATGGATTATAAAGATGACAACGGTGACTGGATCGGTTTTGATGCTGACATGGCAAAAGCCTTTGCCGAAAGCCTCGGTGTTGATGCAGAATTCGTTGTAATCGACTGGGACAATAAAATTATGGAATTAAAATCCAACAGCATTGACTGTGTATGGAATGGCATGACCCTTACCGATGAAGTGAAAAATGCTATGGAAACTTCGAATCCCTATTGCGACAACGCACAGGTTGTTGTGGTTCCCAGTGATCAAGCCGATAAATATCAGACCAAAGACTCCATTTCTGAATTGAACTTTTCCGCTGAAGCCGGTTCCGCCGGGGAAGCTGCTTTAAATGATCTTGGTTGCAATGTGACCAGTCTTTCCAGCCAGGCCGATGCTTTGATGGAAGTTGCTGCCGGTACTTCCGATGCTTGCGTCATTGACCTTTTAATGGCCGGCGCCATGATCGGTGAAGGCACCAGTTATGAAAATCTGACTTATACCGTTGCTCTGAATTCCGAAAAATACGGTGTTGGTTTCAGACAAGGTTCTGACCTCGCCGAACTTCTGAACCAGTTCTTCGTTGATTCCTATGCCGATGGTACTATGATGCAGATTGCTGAAAAATATGGTGTACAGGAATCCCTCATCGAACAGAAATAAGCGTAACTATATAAAATTCTGAAAATGACAGGGTCTGCCTTGATCTTAATCGAGGCAGTCCTTTCGTATGTTTCTTATATATTAAAAGGAAGAAAGTAATGTTTGAGAATGTAATGATCGTATTAGGAGAAGGGTTTTTAGAAACTTTAAAACTTTTCGCCCTGACTTTGCTGGGAGCGTTGCCCATCGGCCTGATTTTAGCCTTTGGCACGATGAGTCGCTTTCGCCCTCTGAAATCTCTTTTACGCACTATAGTTTGGATTGTCCGTGGCACGCCCTTGATGCTGCAATTGCTTATCATTTACTACGGCCCCGGTTTGCTGATGAACAACAATATCTGGGGCGGTGGAAATGAAGGCCGTTTTATTGCGGTGTTAGTTGCCTTCATTATTAACTATGCCTGCTATTTCTCGGTGATTTATCGCGGCGGTATCGAAAGCATCTCTTCCGGTCAATACGAAGCCGGTCAGGTTTTGGGGATGACGAAAAGCCAGATCTTTTTCAAGATCATCTTGCTGCAGGTTATTAAACGCATTGTTCCGCCAATGAGTAATGAAATTATTACATTGGTAAAGGATACCTCTTTAGCTCGTATCATTGCCGTGTATGAATTGATCTGGGCCGGTCAGACCTTTATTAAAAGTGCCGGGATCATTTGGCCGTTATTCTGCACCGGTCTCTTCTACCTGGCTTTCAGTGGTATTTTGACGATTCTTTTCGGTTTCATCGAAAAGAAATTGAGTTATTTTGAATAAGTCGGAGGAAATGTGATGTCCGTATTAGAAGTAAAAAATATCAGGAAAAATTTTGGTAAGACCGAAGTCTTAAAGGGTATCAGTTTTTCTCTGGAAAAAGGAGAGGTTCTCGCCGTAATTGGTTCCTCCGGTGGCGGTAAAACCACGCTACTGCGTTGTTTAAATTTTCTGGAATTTGCAGATCAGGGCACCATTGCGGTAAATTCCGAAGTGATTTATGACGGCAGTAATACAAAAATCCAAAGTGATAGTGAAATTCGCAAAAACCGTCTTCACTTTGGTCTTGTTTTTCAGTCTTTTAATCTTTTCCCTCAGTATAATGTTTTAAAAAATGTCAGTCTTGCACCTACTTTATTAAAACTGGATACGCCGAATCGAATTGAGGAAATGGCTTTACGTCTTATTGATCGAGTTGGACTTTCCGAAAAAATAAATAATTATCCCTGTGAATTGTCCGGTGGGCAACAGCAGCGGGTGGCTATTGCCCGAGCGTTGGCTTTAAACCCGGATATCCTTTGCTTTGATGAGCCTACCTCTGCGTTAGATCCCGAGCTTACCGGGGAAGTATTGAAGGTAATCAAAAATCTTAAAAGCAGCGACAGCACAATGATTGTGGTGACCCACGAAATGGAATTTGCCAGAAATGTTGCGGACAAAGTTATTTTTATGGCAGATGGCGTAATCGAAGAAATGGGTACTCCGGAAGAAGTTTTTGATCATCCGAGATCTGAAAAAACAAAGGCATTTCTTTGCAAATCACTGGAAAGCTTTTAATGAAATAAAGGGGGTCGATTGTTGTGACATCGAAACGAGTCACCAAGGAAATGGTAAATGAATTGTATGAACTTTTTCTTTCGTTGGAAAATATCGAAGATTACCAATTGCTCTTTGAAGACCTCTGTACTTTTAAAGAGATTGAACAAATGGCTCAACGCCTTCGAGCCGCAAAGTTGCTGATCGAAGGTAAAACCTATAGTCAGATTATGGAAGAGGTTGAAATTTCTTCTGCTACTTTAAGCCGGATTTCCCGTTGCGTACAGTATGGCGGCGGGTATGCAAAATTCTTGAGAAACGACCAGTAAAATTCGCTAATATTTAAAAAGAGGCTGTAATCAGCTCCTTTTCTTTTTGGAGTGCTGTCATATATTGACATACGTGGTAAATTATGATATTCTCAAGTATAGGTGATAAGAATGAGTTTAAAAAATCATGTGTTGAAGGTATTGGAAGAAAATAGAGATCATTATATATCCGGCCAGACAATGGCAAATGAGTTAAATGTGACCCGCAGTGCGGTATGGAAGTGTATTAAGCAGCTGGAGGGAGATGGCTATTGTATTGAAGGGGTCCAGAATCGTGGTTATAAATTAGCAGAAGATTCTGATATTTTATCTCCGGTATCCATTAAGAAATACTTTGCACCGGAATATAAGGATTCTGATATTTTTGTATACAAAACCGTTGGTTCTACCAACGATGTCTTAAAGAAAATGGCATTGGATAAAGCAAAGGAAGGTACTTTGGTTGTTGCGGAAGAGCAGACCCACGGAAAGGGGAGAAAGGGCAAAAGCTTTTTTTCACCTTACGGAAAAGGAATTTACATGAGTATATTGCTGTATCCTTCTTTTTCGGTGCAAACCGCCGGTCTTTTGACCTCTGCTGCGGCAGTTGCTGTTGCGGAAAGTATTGATGAGCTTTGCGAAGTTCAAACCGGTATCAAATGGGTCAACGATGTATTTATTAAGGACAAAAAGGCTTGCGGTATTTTGACCGAAGCCTCAATGTCTATAGAAAATCGTGGGTTGGAATACGTGATCGTTGGAATCGGCATCAATATTGAACTGCCGGAAACGGGATTTCCTTCGGAAATCGAATCAAAGGCAGCGGCGGTATTTCAGGATAAAGAAAAGATCCCGGATATCCGCAGCAAGCTTTGTGCAAATATTGTAAATCGCTTTACCCGATATTATAAAAATCTGGAGCAGCGCACATTTTTAGACGCCTATAAAAAGAAGCTCTTTTTCCTGAATCAAAAAATTACGGTGGTTGCCGGAAAAGAAACCACCGTTGCTACCGCACTGGATATTGACGAAAATTGCCATTTGCTTGTGCGCATGGTAGATGGTACCGAAAAATATCTGGACAGTGGCGAAATCAGTATCATTCCCGGAAATTTTTCCAATTAAAGATATAACGATAAAAGCTGTATAATCTTTTTTGATGTACAGCTTTTTGAATGGAAAAAACAAGGATTTTATGGTATGATATAATAGTAGGAAAGGGCAAAACTATGACAAAATGGATCACGATTGCAGATACCGGCGAAGGCGAATTTGTTGAAAAAAAATCAAAATTTATTGGTTATGCCAAGCATGTTGAAACGGAAGAAGATGCCAATGCCTTTATCGGTGAAATCAAGGCAAAGCATTGGGATGCAAAACACAACGTCTATGCTTATGTTCTTGGCGAGAATGGCAATACACAGCGTTCCACCGATGACGGAGAACCTTCCGGAACTGCCGGCCGGCCGATATTGGAGATCATCAAAGGAGAAAATCTTACAAATACGGTGATCGTCGTAACACGTTATTTTGGCGGGATTTTATTGGGTACCGGTGGATTGGTACGTGCATATAGCAAAGCAGCGAAGCTGGCATTGGAAAACAGTAAAAAGGTTCGTCCGGTTTTGATGCGCTCCATTGCCGTTTGTGCAAATTACGATCTTGCCGGTAAGATTGAGAATTTTTTAATACAAAAAGAGATCGATATCGATCATATCGATTATCAAAACAATGTAATGATCTATTGCCTTATTCCCGGTTCGGAAGAAGAACAATTCAGCACCATGCTGAATCAGCAGTTTCAAGCCGATATTCCCTGTCATGTAATGGCAGAAGAGCAATACCGTTATGTACCCTGGGAAGATGAAAAATGATACCAATGATATAAGGAATAAAAATGAATTATTTAATCAGAACCTTTGGTTGCCAGATGAATCAGCATGATTCACAATTTGTTGCAGCAATGCTACATTCGGTGGGCGGCACTCCGGTAGAGGATGTGGATCAAGCCGATGTGATTGTTATAAATACCTGCTCTGTGCGGGAAACAGCAGAAAATAAGATATTGGGCTTTATTGATAGCTTAAAGCGGGTAAAACGCAGCAATCCAAATCTTGTGATTGCCGTTGTCGGTTGCATGGTATCCAAAAAAGAAAACATCGAAGCTATGCTGGAAAAAAGAAAGCATATTGATATTGTATTGGGTACGAGAAGCTTGTATCGGCTACCGTATTACTTGGAGCAAAGAGAACACCGCAAAGGTCCCTTTATTGAATTTGATCTTAATTGCGATATCCCCGAAGGTCGGGATCATGTACGCAATGAAGATTATCGTGCCTATTTGACCATCATGTATGGCTGCGATAATTTTTGTTCCTATTGCATTGTTCCCTACGTTCGCGGCAGAGAAAAAAGCCGTGAACTTACGGATATCGATGCAGAAGCAAAAACTCTTGTTCAAGACGGCGTAAAAGAAATTATGCTATTGGGGCAAAACGTAAATTCCTATGGGAAAGGCTTAGCTTCCGGAGCAACCTTTGCCGATTTGATTTATGCTCTAAATGATATAGAAGGCTTGGAACGCATTCGCTATATGACCTCTCATCCTAAGGATTTCAGTGATGAGATCATTGATGCGATTGCAGCATCCCCAAAAGTTTGCCGTCATTTCCATTTACCGTTTCAGGCCGGCAGTGATAAAATATTGAAGCAAATGAATCGCCATTATCAGCGAGGATACTATTTGGACCTGATGGCAAAAATAAAAGAAAGATTTCCCGAAGGTGTGCTCACCACCGATATTATTGTCGGCTTTCCCGGTGAGACGGAAGAAGACTTTAATGATACTTTAGATATTTTAAAGCGAGTAGAATTCGACAATGCCTATACCTTCCTCTATTCCCCCAGAAAAGGAACGCCTGCGGCAAAAGCTGTGGAACAAATCAGTGATGATGTGAAACGCGATCGTTTAACGCGATTGATGGATTTTCAAAATGAAATCAGTTTGCAAAAGAATCAAGCAATGATCGGGAAGGAATATCTTCTTTTGGGAGAAGGGAAAAGTAAAACCAACGATACAATGGAAAGTGGCAGAACCGAAGGAAACAAACTCGTTCATTTTGCCGCAGAGGAGGATCTTACCGGTAAATTTGTTAAGGTAAGAATTGAAGAAGCTCATACCTGGTCTTTGAAAGGCCGGTTAGTGAAATAAAAGGAGGAAATATTTTATGTCTCTCGTATTAGAAAAAGCCGCAGAATTGGCAGCCGCCATTGAAGAAAGTGATGAATTAAAGGATTTTCAGGAAAAACAGAAACTTGTGCAGGAAAACAAAGAAGCCGATGAAATTTTGAATTCCTTTTTCCGTATGCAGCAGCAGCTGATGTCCCTTCAGGAACAGGGTGTGGAACCTGACGATGACCTTCTTGCTCAATTTAATGCCGTACAGGATAAAATGGAGCAGAATAAAGAAGTAGCCGATTATTATCAGAGTCAAGTTGCCTTAGGTCAAATGCTTCAGCAGATCAACGGTATGATCAGCAAAGCGATTACCGGTGAAGAAGGTTGCTCTGATGAAGATTGCGCACATTGCTCCGGTTGCTGAACCGAGTAAGATTTGAAAGAGGTCTAAAGCGATGGCAAAAGAAACACCAATGATGAAACAATTCCGGCAGATCAAGGGAGAGCATCCGGAAGCGATCCTGTTCTTCCGCATGGGCGATTTCTATGAAATGTTCTGTGACGATGCAATTGTTGCTTCGGAAGAGCTGGATCTGGTACTGACAAAGAAAAGTGCCGGAGCAGAAGGCAAGATCCCGATGTGCGGTGTTCCTTACCATGCGGTAGACAATTATGTTGCAAAACTGATCGCAAAAGGTTATCGTGTTGCGATCTGTGAACAAATGGAAGATCCAAAGCTGGCAAAGGGACTGGTAAAAAGGGATGTTGTTCGTATTATCAGTCCCGGTACGGTTTTGGAATCGGCACTGTTGCCGGAAAGCCGTAGCAATTATCTGGCCTCTCTTTACCGCGCGAAAACGGAATGGGGCTTTTGCTATACGGATATTTCTACCGGCGAATTTAAAGCTACCAGTTTTAAAATTGAAAATACCATCGATAAAGATCGCATCTTTGATGAGATTTATCGTGTGGATCCCAAAGAGTTGTTGATCAGCAAAAAACTGGCCGGTGATAATCTTTTTCAGGAGCGGTTGAGCCATGTTTTTCATGGTTTAATTACAGAGCTCAGTGATGAGGATTTTAAAGAAGAAAATGTGAATCAGGTTTTGGCGGAACATTTTCATTTGGAAAATACAGATCAGCTCTTTATTCCTCAAAGCTGTAAGCTCGCTGCCGGTGCAACGTTCTGCTTTTTGAATCGTACCCAAAAAAGAAGTCTTGATTACATTGGCAAAATTTCTTATTACAACAATGATCGTTACATGGTTCTGGATCAAAGCACCCGTCGCAATCTGGAATTGACAAAAACGATCTTTACCAATCAGAAGAAGGGGTCACTCCTTTGGGTGCTGGACAAGGCTCGCGGTTCCATGGGAAAACGATTGCTTTGTGAATGGCTGGAAAATCCTCTTCTTGATATTGATGAAATCAACAAACGCCAGGAAAGTGTAAAAGAACTTTTTGAACACCCTCTATTACTTGATGAATTAAGATCTGTCATTGGTCAGATCCACGATCTTCAACGATTGTCCAGCCGCATTGCCTATGGAAGCGGTACCCCCAGAGATGTTGCGGCGTTGCGGGATTCCATTGTGTTTTTACCGGAACTGAAATCGGTTTTATTTAAGATGGAAAGCCCGGTGTTTCGGGATATTTTTCAGCATTATGATGATCTTACCGATATTCACGAAATCATTGCCGCAGCGTTGGATGATAATCCGCCGATTTCGCCCAAAGAAGGTGGGCTTATTCGCCGGGGGTATGATGCAAAAATTGATGAGTACCGTGAGATTGCAGAAAACGGTACGCAGATCCTGGTTACAATGGAAGCCAAGGAACGTGAGCTTACCGGGATAAAAAATCTTAAAATCGGCTATAACCGAGTATTCGGCTACTATATAGAGGTATCCAATGCCAATAAAGATTTGGTACCTCCGCACTATATTCGAAAACAAACTTTGACCAACGGCGAGCGCTATTATACCGAAGAACTCAAGGAATTTGAAGAAAAGGTCCTCAGTGCCAGAGAAAAATTGAATAAAATGGAGTATGATATTTTTTGCGGTATTCGCGATCATATCACGAAGAATACTCCCCGTATTCAGATGATGTCAACCTTTGTTGCCATTATTGATGTCCTTCTTTCTTTTGCTACCGTTGCCATAGAAAATCAATATTGCTGCCCAGTGGTGGATAACAGCGATGTGATATCCATCAAAAACGGCAGACATCCTATGGTGGAGCGTGTTAGCGAAGAAACCTTCATTGCCAATGATACCGAGATGAACGGAAGCGATGAAAAGATCATGGTTATTACCGGCCCCAATATGGCCGGGAAATCCACCTATATGCGCCAAGTAGCTTTGATTATTTTGATGGCTCAAATAGGCTCCTTTGTCCCGGCAGAAGCGGCTCATATCGGTTTGACGGATCGTATTTTCACCAGAATCGGTGCTTCCGATGATCTTGTCGGCGGCAACAGCACCTTCATGGTGGAAATGCGCGAAACCGCTACAATATTGGAACGAGCAACCGAAAAAAGCTTTATTATTCTGGATGAGATTGGTCGTGGTACAAGCACCTTTGACGGGTTATCCCTAGCCTGGGCCTGTATCGACTATTTAAGCGAATCTCAAAACAGTCCCAAAACACTTTTTGCCACCCATTATCATGAATTGACGACACTGGAAGAGGAAAAGACAAACCTGCGAAACTATGCAATTCGTGTTGATGAAGTGAATGGAAATCTGATCTTTTTACGAAAGATCACACCGGGAAAGGCCGATAAAAGCTATGGAATCCAGGTGGCACGCTTAGCCGGTATGCCCATTTCCATTGTGAACAAAGCAAAAAAAATTCTTCGTAATCTGGAGCGCTCCAAAGTGGAGCTGGATGGCAGGATCGCAACGGAGGAAGAAAAAAATTCCTTATTCCGTGAAGTATCTCCGGAGGAAACCGATGTATTGAAGGAAATTTCGGAGTTGGATATTGATTGCCTTCGTCCGATTGATGCTCTGCGTTTGTTAGAAGAATGGCAAGATTATTTAAAGCATGAATAAAATTAAAGTATTAGAAAAAAACACAAGAGACCAAATTGCCGCCGGTGAAGTGGCAGAACGGCCCTCTTTGATCATAAAAGAACTTGTTGAAAATGCCATTGATGCCGAAGCGACAGACATTCGTATCACATTAAAAGAAAGCGGTATCGAAGAAATTCGTGTAAGTGACAATGGCAGCGGCATAGAAAAAGAAGATATTCCTTTGGCTTTTTTGCGCCATGCTACAAGCAAAATCCGTAAAATTGAGGATCTCAACGATTTATTTACGATGGGCTTTCGCGGTGAAGCCTTAGCATCCATTGCTGCTGTTTCCAAGATCTGCCTTCGCACAAAAACTGCGGACAGTGCGGAAGCTTATGAATGCAATATAGAGGGTGGGGAAATCTCAGAAATCATTCCTGCTGCCGGAAATCAGGGTACAGAAATTTATATTCATGATCTGTTCTACAACACACCGGCTCGAAAAAAATTTTTGGCAACACCGGTACGAGAAATGCGGGAGATCAGCGATATCATTGGCAGGATCATTATTGCCTATCCCAAGATCCGTTTTACCCTGATCAATAATGGCAAACGGATTTTTTTATCCACAGGAAATGGTGATGAAAAGGCGGCGATCGCTGCAATTTATGGGAATGAGCCGTTAAAGTTTTTGATTCCAATTTCAGGAAATGATCATTTTACCGGTTATATTGCCCACCCAAATTATTCGAAACCAAATCGAAACTACTACCATTTTTATATTAACCAACGTTACATTCAGAGCAATGAATTAAATAAAGCTTTGGAGAATGCATTTCGCACGTTATTGCCGGAGCGGCGTTTTGCCGTTGCCTTTATCAATGTGATGATTTCTCCGGATCAGTACGATATCAATGTACATCCCAATAAATTAGAGGTAAAATTCAACCGTGATACCAATATTCCGGAGCAGCTTTTTCAAGCAGTAAAAGAAACGCTTGCTGCCGGCGAACGCTCTTATACAACAGAGATCCATTTGCCAAAGAAAAATGAACCGGGCAGTTCTGCGGCTTCTGAAGAAATACCGCAAATGACAAAAATTCATCAGGATCTTCGTCCGGCCGGTTTGCCGGGGGCGGCAGAACGAAAACGCAAAGCAGAAGCATTCGAAAAAGATGCAGATGCAATCCGGGCAGAACTATTAGGGTTCAACCGCGGGACAAGAACTACGGTTCCTACACCAAAACCAAAAGATACCGAAGAACCTCAAGGGAAAGAATTCGCCTCGATCGGTGATGTTAATATTTTATTGGCAAAAGATTCCGGTACAACAGATTTTCTTCGACAAGAAGAGTCACTGCCGCCGGTGTCGGTTTCCTCTTTATTTGAAGATGCTTCGGAAATAAAACATATCGGCAAGGAAGCGCAAATACCCCATGGTTCTACATTGCAAGATCGTTCGGAAGAAACGGCAATTGATTTTGAGGAAGGATTTTACAGCTCTCTTGATATTCTTGGTCAAGTGGGAGGTTCCTTTATTGCTGCCTGTAATAAAGATGCGTTGTACTTGATCGATCAACATGCCGCACATGAGCGGTTACTTTTTAATCGTATTCGTCGCAGTTTGGAAAATGGAGAAGAACTTACACAGCCCTTGCTTGTACCTCAGGAAGTGCCGCTAAACTATCGACAGTATCAATGGGTAGTGGAAAACATTCTTGTTCTTCACCAAATGGGCTTTAAGCTGGAAGAATTTGGCGAACATAGCTTTATTTTACGGGAAATTCCGGCCTGGGCCGAAGAGATTGACTCCGTAAAGTTCTTGCAGGAATTTGCCGATGGTTGGCTCAGCTCCGCCAAAAAATTGACTTTTGAAACGATACGGGAACGTAAAATCATGTCGAAAGCTTGCAAAAGCGCAGTGAAGGCAAACCAGTATTTGACAAAAGCCGATATTCTCTATTTATTTCGGCAATTAGATCAGGAAAAAGATGCTTTTACTTGTCCCCATGGTCGTCCGATTTCCGTAAAATTTACGATAAATGAAATACGTAGAAAATTTCTGCGAACCTGAAAATTATGAAAGAAAAAGTTCTTGCAATTGTTGGCCCTACCGCCAGCGGCAAAAGTGATCTTGCCGTATTATTGGCGAAAGAATTAAATGGAGAAGTGATTTCCGCAGACTCGGCTCAAGTCTATCGCGGTTTGAATATCGGTTCTGCAAAAATCACCAACGAGGAACAGCAGGGGATTCCTCATCATCTTTTGGACATTGTTGGTCCGGAAACCGATTATAATATCGGCTGCTTTCAAAGAGATGCTCAGTCTGCGATAAAGAAAATCACTGCCCGGGGAAATTTACCGATTCTTTGCGGCGGCAGCGGTCTGTACATTAATAGTGTAATCAACAAAGGATATGAGTTGGATGCTACACCTGAGGCAAATCCGGAGCAAAGAAAAGCCCTTATGGCTCTGGAGGAATCCAAAGGTGAGGGGACACTTCATTGTTTGCTGACAGAAAAATTTCCAAACCGCGCCGCGAAAATTCATCCCAATGACTACCAAAGAATTCTCCGTGCTTTTGAAATGACAAATGATATTGACCCTAATCGGGAATATTCCTGGGAAAGCCCCTATGAGCTATCGATTTACGGATTGACCATGGATCGCGAGCGTTTATACCGGCGCATTGAAGAGCGAGTGGACCGTATGTTTGAACAGGGATTGATTGAGGAAGTCAAAAATCTCTTAACGTTGGGATATGATCCCCATGGCAATGCTCTTTCCGCTTTGGGCTACAAAGAGATCCTGCCTTTGCTGGAAGGAAGCTATGACGTGGAAAAAGCTGCTGAGATCCTGAAGCGAAACACGCGCCATTTTGCAAAAAGACAACTTACATGGTTTCGACGGGATCCTCGTATCTGTTGGTTTGAAGTTGTTGAAGAAAATAGTATAAAAGAAATCGCAAATAAAATAATTCATCTTGAAAAAAAATCCAAGTCGTGATAACATAAGGCTAGTGACATTATTTTTTATTTTTATTTTTTTCTTTTGGAGGTAATAACTATGGCAAAGAGTGTAAATCTGCAAGATTACTTTTTGAATCAGGTGCGCAAGGAAGGTATTGCTGTTGTCATTTATTTGGTGAATGGTTTTCAAACCAAAGGGTTGGTAAAAGGTTTTGATAATTTTACCGTTGTCCTCGACAGCGATGGAAAGCAAAATTTAATTTATAAGCACGCAATCTCAACGATTATGCCTTCCAGAGCCATTAATTTTAACGTGGAAAAAGCAGAAGACTAATCGAATCGAACAAACAAGAAATATAAAAAGGGCATAACAGATATGTTACGCCCTTTTTTCATGGAGAATACAATGATAACCTTTAAAGAATTGGAAAACATCGGTTTGCAAGCAGTAAATCAATGGTATACACGCTATATGACAACAGAGCTGAAAAATCAAGATAAGGTTTTGCAGGCATTTCGTCGCAATCGCGTAAATTATCAGGATTTTCAGTTAACCAGTGGCTATGGCATGGGTGATACCGGTCGAGACAAATTGGAGCGCATTTACAGTGAAATTTTCCATGCGGAGGATAGTTTGATCCGCCAACAAATTGTATCCGGAACACACAGTATTACCTTGGCGCTTTTTGCAATGCTGCTTCCCGGGGATCATATGGTAATTTATGGAGATCCCTACGATACTTTATTTAAGGTTTTGGGGACCTCAAAAGAAGACGTTGGCAGTTTGACCGAGTTAGGTATTACGTACCAAATCCATCCCTTTGGTGAAAAAAATACTTTAAAGGATACGATTCGCGAAGATACGAAGGTATTTTATATTCAACGTTCCAAAGGATATAGCTATCGGAATGCATTGACTATTGATGAAATTGCAGAATTAAGCCAAATAGCCAAAAGAATAAACCCTGATATTACGGTATTTGTGGACAACTGTTACGGTGAGTTCTGTGAAGATCGGGAGCCATTGGAAGTTGGGGCGGATTTGATTGCCGGTTCTTTGATTAAGAATCCCGGCGGAGCGATTGCACCTTCCGGCGGCTACCTTGCCGGCAGAGAAGACCTTATTGAAAGAGCTTCTTATCGTTTAACGGCTCCGGGAATCGGGAAAGAAGTCGGGCCCAGTTTAATTAGTAATTCTTCTTTGTATCAGGGGATTTTTCAAGCACCCCATGTTGTGGCCGAAGCTCTGAAAGGCAGTGTTTATATGAGTGCTGTTTTAGCGGAATTGGGTTATGAAATTCTGCCAAAGCTGGATGAACCCCGAAGCGACATTGTGGAATTAATTTGCTTTCGAGATCCGGAAAAATTGAAATCCTTTTGTCAGGGAATTCAAAAATATTCGCCGGTGGATTCTCATGTTTTGCCGGAAGCCTGGGATATGCCCGGGTATGAGCATCAGGTCATTATGGCCAGTGGTGGTTTTGTGGAAGGATCTTCCATAGAATTAAGTGCCGATGGTCCGATGCGGGAACCCTACATTGGATACGTTCAAGGGGGAACCTCTTTTCCTTATGTAAAACTTGTCATGGATCATATTTTACAAGAAGAATGGGATATCCATTAGAGAGAAAAACGAGGTTTCTTTTCCGCGCATCAGCAACTTCTTATAATAGGTATTATGTTAATTAAAAGAGAGGGAAAAACCGTCAGATACTTTCAAGGTGGTTTTTCTTGATTTCATTTAAAAACTATATAAATTATTTTGGCGCCTTACATATAAAGTGATTCGGCAGAATTTTTTCCACGAATAAAACGGCTCTCAGGGCTTCGTTTTTTCTGCTCATTTGTGCAAATATTTAAGCTTCGGAATTTTGATTTTTCCGAAGCTTTTTCTTTTACCATTTGAAGATTTTTTTCAAGGCCAGCAGATTCACGTCCAAATTCAGCTCTGCAATGGATCTGGTTAACGGTATTCCTTTCGGGCATACTTTTACGCAGTTTTGGGCGTTACCGCAATCCTGAATGCCACCGTGCTTCATAATAGCATTTAACCGATCTTCTTTTTGCATGGAGCCTAAAGGATGCATATTAAACATTTTAACTTGGGCAAAAACGTGTGGTCCCATAAAATCCGAACGCGGGTTAAAATTCGGACAGGATTCCGCACAACAGCCGCAAGTCATACAGCGGGAAATTTGATAGGCATAATCACTTTTTTTCTTATCATAGCGAGGCCCGGGCCCTAAGCCAAATGTACCGTCAACAGGAATCCAGGCTTTTACTTTCATAAGGTTATCAAAGAGAATTTGTCGGTCAACCATTAAATCCCGAATGATGGGATATTTGCTCAACGGCTCTAAAACAATGGGTTTTTCGATGCCTTCTTTTTCAATAATGCGATCAATCAATGCAGAACAGGCCTGCTGGGGCTTACCATTGATAATCATGGAGCATGCACCGCAAACTTCTTCGTAGCAGTTACATTCAAAAACTACCGGATTTACCGTTTCACCGGCGGCATTCACCGGATGCTTTTGAATCTCCATTAAGGATGAGACGACATTCATATTGGGTCGATAAGGAATGTGAAACTCTTCCCAGTACGCCGCTGATTCCGGTGAATCCTGACGTTTTATTTTAAAAATAAAATATTTACCACTCATTATTTATTACCTCCGTAGGTTCGTTTTACCGGAGTCAAGTGGGATATATCTACATCTTCCCATTCAAAGCGCGGACCTTCCGGAGTCCAAAAGGCTTTTGTTGTTTTTAAATACTCTTCGTCATTACGTTCCGGGTAATCCGGTTTATAATGGGCACCGCGGCTTTCGTTTCGATTTAATGCGCCAATGGTAATAACTCTGGCCAGTTCCATCATGTTCTTCAGCTGTTTAACAAACATTACGGTTTGATTGGAGTAAGCTCCCTGGTCGATCATTTTAATGTGATGCCACCGCCCCATAAATTCCTGAAGAGCGGCATCGGTTTCTGCCAATGTTTTATTATAACGCACGATACCTACATATTTTGTCATCAATGCTCCCATTTCCTGATGAAGTAAATAGGGATTTTCGTCACCATCCATTTGGCGAACTTCTGCATCGTAATCACATTCTTTTTTCAGGTAAGTATCATAAACATTGCTTGTACGATCTACAGCCAAAGAAGAAAGACCTTTTACATAATTTGCTGCCGCAGGGCCGCAAACCGTTCCGCTGTAAGCGGCTGAAAGTAACGAATTGGCACCGAGACGATTGGCTCCGTGATACATATAATCACATTCACCGGCGGCAAATAAACCGGGAATACAGGTCATATGGTTCCAATCAACGTGAACACCGCCCATAAAATAATGAATTCCGGGATAGATCTTCATAGGTACTTTTTTAGGGTCATCCCCATTGAATTTTTCGTAAATTTCCAAAATGCCGCCAAGGCGCCGTTCAAGGAAATCATCGTCAAGGTGAGAGAGATCCAGATAAACCTGGTTTTGTCCATCGATCCCCAAGCCCATATCAACACATACCTTATGGATAGCTCTGGAGGCGATATCACGAGGAACAAGGTTCCCATAGGAAGGATACATTTCTTCCAGGAAATACCAGCGTTCTCCATTGCGGTAGGTCCAAATGCGCCCGCCTTCACCGCGAGCTGATTCGGACATTAATCTTGTTTTATCGTCACCAAGCATTGCCGTGGGATGAATCTGAATAAATTCACCGTTGGCGTAGCTTGCACCTTGTTGATAGATGATTGAAGCCGCACTACCGGTGTTGATCGAAGAGTTGGTACTTTTCCCGTAAATCACACCGGCACCACCGGTGGCAATGATTACGGCGTCACCACGGAAAACCCGAATTTCCATAGTTGCCAAATTCTGGGCAATGCAGCCGCAACAGATACCTTTGTCATCAATGACGGCTTTAAGAAATTCCCAACCTTCGTATTTCTTTACTTTACCGGCATCCTCAAATCGGCGTACCTGTTCATCCAGTGTATATTCCAGCTGTTGACCGGTGGTTGCGCCGGCAAAGACGGTGCGTCTTTTTTTTGTACCGCCGAAACGGCGAAGATCAAGAAGCCCTTCTTCGGTGCGGGTAAAATGGGTTCCCATACGGTCAAAGGTGTATATTAACTCCGGTGCAGATTCTACCATGCCTTTTACCGGTGTTTGGTTGGCCAGGAAATCGCCACCGTAGATCGTATCGTAAAAATGTTCTTCTACGCTGTCCCCCTCACCTTTTGTGTTGATCGCAGCATTAATACCGCCCTGGGCACATACGGAATGAGAACGTTTTACGGGAACGAGAGATATAATATCGACATCGATATTTCTTTCAACAAGTTTAATTGTGCTCATTAGACCGGCGAGACCGCCGCCTACAACAACTACTTTGGGATTCATGGATCAAACTCCTTTAAATCGGCATCATCGCAATACGAATGAAGATAATCAGAGCTAAGAGACAAAGTGCTGCACAAAGCAGCATTGTTAATACCGACACTACTTTCTGAATTCTTTCACCGTGGAAAATGCCCCATGTTATGAAGAATGTAAACAAACCATTGGTAAAATGATAGATCGCAGCCCATACCCCGATGAGTTCCAATACAAAACCAATAGGTGTTTGCAGAACATCTGCCATCGCTTTCATTACATCCATAGTGGAGTCTGTAATGATACGAACGAATATCACATGGTAAACAACAAAAATCGTGGTGATCACTGCTGTAACACGTTGCAGTACAAACATCCAATTTCTAAGATACTGATAGCGCAATAACGGTAGATCGGAAAGATAGACGACATAGAAACCATATATGGTGTGAAATAGGATCGGCAGAGCAATGATAAAGATTTCCGCCAATACGATCATCGGTACACTGCGCATACCGTCAATAACCATACTCCAGGCGTCTACACCAAAAATCGCGGCACTGTTTAGCATTAAGTGAAAACATAAAAAAATGCCAATGGGAAAAATCCCTAAAATCGAGTGGATGCGGCGAATATAAAAATCGGTATGTAAATACTGTTTTTTCTGTTGCTTTTTCACTTTGTTTCTCCTTCATTTGCCGAAAAACTATGCAGAAACAAGCCGCTTCTCAATTTCGGTTCAAACCAGGTGCTTTTGGGTGGCATGATTTGTCCCTGATCAGCTACGGCCATAAGGTCATGAATCGATACCGGGGACATATAAATTCCGATGCAGTTTTCTTCATCGCATCGACGTTGAATCTCCTTGCGTCCGCGAATTCCACCGATAAAATCAATTCGAGGATCGGTTCTGGGGTCATCAATGGAAAAATAAGGCGCTAAAACATATTTTTGCAAAACTGCAGCGTCAAGATTGTCGGCAGTTCGTTCACTTTTATATAGACGGTCCTCGGCAATCAGATGGTACCATTTGTGCTCCCAATACAACCCAAATTGGCGATTGGGCATATCCGGAAAATTTTCGGTAATTTCAGAGATGGTAAAATACGATTTCAGGTACGTTTCAAAATCCGAGAAATCAAAGTTTTCCGGAGCTTTTACAATGCGATGATATGCCATAATATTTAAGTCTGTATCCGGGAAAATAACCGCCATAATATAGTTTGCAGGATCTTCCGGCTTTAAAACTCCTGCCTTGGCTTTAAGCTCACAAATTGCAGCGGCAGAAGCTGTTCGGTGGTGACCGTCGGCAATATACATTTTGGGCAATGCGGCAAAATTTTTTTCCAGAGCATTGATGGCGGCATCGTCATCAATAACCCAGAGTTGATGCCTGATATCATCCTCAGAAATAAAATCATAGACAGTGTTATGAGTTTTGCTCCACTGCTCCATGATTTCTTCAATGGATTTTTGATGGCGATAGGTCAAAAAGATCGGTTCCGTTTGGCAATCGCAGGCCGCAAAATGACGAATACGGTCTTGCTCTTTTTCTTTTCGGGTCAATTCATGTTTCATGATAATGTCGTTTTTATAGTCGCTCACAGCAACAACAGCAACGATACCCGTTTGAGAAATACCGTTCATCGTTTCACGGTAGATATAATAGACCGGTTTTTCTTCCCGGTTTAAAACACCGGCAGCCAAAAATCGGTTCAGATTTTCTCTGGCTTTAGCATAAACACGGTCATCATAATCACCGACTTCCGCCGGAAAGTCAATTTCGGCTCTGGTGATATGCAGAATCGAATTTTCCTTTCCGGCAGCCATTTCCGCTGCTTCCTGTCGGTTCATGACATCGTAGGGCAGCGCAGATACTTCTTTCGCCAATCCACTTTGAGGACGAATCCCCTGAAAAGGCTTGACGTAAACCATATAAATTCTCCTTACTTAATTACCAGCAACAGCTCCCCTGCTTTTACCGTATCGCCGGGTTGTACACAGATTTTTTCGACGATACCTGCCTTGGGGGCAACGATATTTGTTTCCATTTTCATTGCTTCGATCATCAATACCGTCTGGTTTTCTTCCACTTCATGACCAACTTCAACCAATACCGAAGATACCGCGCCGGGTAAAGATGAGGATACCTGACCGGGATCATTTTCATCGGCCATAATGATTTCTTTTACCATGGAGACAGCATTCATGTCTTTTACGGTAACTTGACGCTGGGCGCCATTGAGTTCATAGATAACGGTACGGGTGCCGTCATCATTGAGGTCACCAAGACCGATATATTTTACAATCACTGTTTTCCCGGGTTCAATTTCGATTTCCGTTGTTTCACCGGGGGTCAAACCATCAAAGAATGCGTGACTTTCCATACGACTGAGATCATCATACTCTTCTCTATGGCGAATATATTCTTCTGCAACTTTGGGATAGAGGAGCCAACTGATAGCCACGCGTTTGACATTGGAATTATGTTCCTTTGCCATCGGCTCCATTTGTTTGCAGATATCTTCGAAATCAACATCGGGTAAAAGCTCGCCGGGACGGCAATGAATCGGTTCTTCTCCTTTGAGAATGGCCTTTTGCAAAGCTTCGGGGAAGCCGCCCAAAGGCTGCCCCATCATTCCTTTAAAATAGCTGATGCAGGAATCCGGGAAATTAAGTTGGGCTGCTTTTTCCACGATATTATCTTTATCCAGGTTATTTTGCACCATAAAGATGGCCAAGTCACCTACCATTTTAGAAGAAGGTGTAACCTTAACGATATCACCAAGGATTTCGTTGACTTCTTTGTATTTCTCTTTGACCTCTTTGAAGCGATGACCAAGGCCAAAGCTTTCTACCTGAGGTTTTAAATTGGTATACTGACCGCCGGGAATTTCGTAACGGTAAATATCCGTAGCGGGACTGGTGATAGCCCCTTCAAAACGATGATAATAGGGACGAACATCTTCCCAATAATCGGTCAGTTGCTGCAATTCTTCCAGATCAAGACCGGTATCTCTTTCTTGCCCCTCCAAGCAAGCTACGAGAGAGTTCATCGAAGGCTGGCTGGTCTGGGAGGAAAGACTGCTGATCGCGGTATCAACGATATCCACACCGGCTTCTGCCGCCATCAGCAGCATTGCAATCTGGTTGCCACTGGTATCGTGGGTGTGAATATGGATCGGAATGGAAATTTCATTTTTTAGCGCCGTTACAAGGCGTTTGGCATCATAGGGCTTCAATAAACCTGCCATATCTTTGATGGCGAGAATCTGAATTCCCCGTTTTTCCAGCTCTTTGGCCAGATCTACATAATATTGCAGGTCATATTTATCTCTGCTGGGATCGGAAAGGGAGCCGGTATAGCAAATGGTACCTTCTGCAATTTTTCCGCAGTTCAAAACTTCTTCAATGGCGAGATCCATACCGGGAAGCCAATTCAAAGAGTCAAATACACGGAAGATATCAATTCCGCTGGCGGCACTTTCGCGAATAAACTCGCGAATCACACGGTCGGGATAATTTGTATATCCAACAGCATTGGCACCGCGCAGGAGCATTTGGAAAGGAATATTCGGAATTTTTTTCCGCAGTTTATCAAGGCGTTCCCAAGGAGATTCATGCAGGAAACGGTAAGCCACATCAAAGGTAGCACCGCCCCACATTTCCATAGAAAAAGCGTCTTTTAAAATGTATGCGGTGGGTTTTGCAATGCGATAAAGGTCATGGCTGCGGACACGAGTTGCCAATAAAGACTGATGAGCATCGCGGAAGGTAGTATCGGTGATCAAAAGCTTTTTCTGATCCAGAATCCATTGTTTAAATCCTTCGGGCCCCAAATCATCAAGGATATATTTTACCCCTTCAGTGGGTGCATCATGGTGCTTTTCCGGAACCCGGGGAGACTCGTAAACGATAGATTTTTCGACCGGCTCGTTTACGGCTTTGTTGGCAAGATATTTCAGGATTTTTGTACCGCGGTCACGAGGACGTTCGATTTCAAAAAGTTCCGGTGTATTGTCGATAAATTTCGTATAAGCCTGTCCGGAAGCAAAAACTTCATTACGGAGAATATTGGTAACAAAGGCACTGTTTGTTTTTACCCCGCGAATACGGATTTCGGCAATGGAACGAAGGGCTTTACGAATTGCCCCATGGAAAGAGCGGTCGTGGGTTGTGATTTTGACCAGCAAACTGTCATAGTACGGAGAAATTTCCGCACCGGTGAAGGCATTCCCGGCATCAAGACGTACACCAAAGCCGCCGCCACTGCGATAGCTGGTGATTTTACCGTAATCCGGGGCAAAATTGTTCTGAGGGTCTTCGGTTGTAACACGGCACTGGATCGAATATCCGTTTACGGAAATATCATCTTGAGATTTGATATCAATTTCAGGAGAATCAAGGGCATAACCTTCGGCAATAAGCAACTGGGATTGGACAATATCCACGCCGGTGACCATTTCCGTAACAGTGTGTTCCACCTGAATACGAGGGTTCATTTCGATGAAGTAATGATTCCCCTCTTTATCGACCAGGAATTCCACCGTACCGGCATTTACGTAGCCGACTTCTCTTGCGATTTTTACGGCGTCTTCGTGTAATTCATCAAGAATTTTTTTGTCAACGGAAAATGCCGGGGCATATTCCACAACTTTCTGGTAGCGTCGCTGCACGGAGCAGTCGCGTTCATAAAGATGAACAATATTTCCATACTGGTCAGCAAGGATCTGTACTTCGATATGTTTGGGATTTACAAGGAATTTTTCCATGAAGATATCGTCGTTTCCAAAGGCTTTTCTTGCTTCGCCTTTGACCATAGCAAAAGCATCTTCAATTTCTTCTTCCTTTTCAATGAGACGCATTCCGCGACCGCCGCCGCCGGCAGCCGCTTTTAAAATCACCGGCAAGCCAAATTCTTTTGCCAGTTTTTTTGCTTCTTCCACATCTTTGATGGGTTCTTCACTGCCGGGAATGGTTTTTACATTACAGCGTTTTGCAATTTCTTTTGCTTTGATCTTGTCCCCCATTTGCTCAAGAACATGGGAAGGAGGACCGACAAAAAGAATTCCTTCCTTTTCGCAGGCACGGGCAAAATCCGCATTTTCCGAAAGGAATCCATAACCGGGATGGATCGCATCCACATGTTTTTTCTTTGCCAGATGGATGATTAGGTCAATATCAAGATAGGCTGCCAGAGGACCGTTATTTTCACCGAGCATATAGGCTTCATCCGCTCTGGTACGAAAAAGATTGTATTTATCTTCTTTGGAATGAACGCCAATCGTCGTCATGGAAAGATCTTTGGCTGCACGGAAAATACGAATGGCAATTTCGCCGCGATTCGCGACTAACAGTCGATTGATTTTCTTCATTATTCAACGTCCCTTTCTTCGATTTGCAGCAGTTTTGCCGCATTTTTGTAGAATATTTTCTCTTTATCTCCATCAAGGAGATTCAGTGAATTGATTACTTCCTGTGTTTTGATTCCGGAAGACCAGGGGCAATCGGTAGCATACAGGAATTTTTCAACACCATGGGCTTTAATCATTTGTTCCATTTCCTGTTTTGCCATATAAACCGAGGCAACGGATACATCGAAATAAGTGTCACTGCCCATAAGATGTTTCATAGCTTCGTGATTATTCAGGTAATTTCCCATATGGGCCAGGATGATTTTTGCACCTTTAAGATCACGAAGAATGTTTGCAGCCCGGAACGGGTCACTGCAATCGGAACCATCAAAAGCAGGGTCATATCCGGCATGAAACAAAAGAATCATATTATGTTTTGCAACTTCCTCGTAAATGGGATACATTCTTTTTTCGTCCATGAGAAAGTTCTGATAGCCGGGATGAAATTTGATCCCTTTAATTCCGGCATTTTCCAAACGATCCAATTCCGCAACATAGTCTTGAAAATCCGGATGGATCGTGCCAAAAGAAAAAATTCGTTTATTATCATTATGCTCGATCAGGAAGTCATTCACTTTCGGTACGGATTTTGCGGATGTCGCAATATCCAACATGACAAATTGATGACAGCCCCATTCCTGTTGTGTTTTAATGGTATCGGCCAAAGTACCATCGGCTACCGCAACATATTCGCTTTTTTGACTTAATGTGCCAATAGCATGCTTTGCAATCTGATCGGGAAACACGTGACAATGGGTATCAATATACTTCATAACAAAATCACACTAAACCTATAGTTTAGCCTTTATTATATCATAATCTATAAAAAAAAGAAATAAAATATTTTTCTTATTCGTCATAGAGCATAAATATAATCAGCATTTCCCTATCAAAAAAAATTTGTAATGCTTATAAAATGTATTTTTATTCATTATGCAATGATAAATGTCAACAGAATTCCGCAGAAAACGCCAAAGCGGTTCCAAGGGTCGTGATAAGAAAGGAGCTTCGCAAAGGATACAAATATCATGGCTCCGGCTGCAAGACCCATGGCCCAGCCCAAAGCAGACATGGATACCGAACCGAACCACCAACCAAGGGCGGCGCCTATGGGAGTAACGATACCGGCAGCTGCGGTAAAAAGCAATATGGCAAGGATTCCCATGCCGCTCTTTCTCAACGGTGCTCCAATGCCGATCCCCTCCGGAATGTTGTGGAGCAGCATGGCAAAAGCGATCATAAATCCAAGGGCGGAGCCGCCGGCAAAGCCCACGCCTACAGCGATTCCTTCAGGAAAATTATGGAGAGCCAAAGCCAAACAGATGAACAAGCCCATCCTGCGATAATAGGGAGAATCATTTTTCAGCTCTCCCCCACCCTCACTGTTTGAGGTTCCAAAAAACATTGACAACACGGCCATAACAATAACGCCTACCGTAAAGCCAAAAGACACTGGGAAAAGACTTTCGGCAAAAAAGTAGCCTTCGGGCATCAGTTGAAACAGAGAGAGTCCCAGCATGACACCGCCGGCAAAGCCAAATAAATAAAACATCACCTTTTCATTTTGAATCGGCAGAAAAGCAGCGACCAAACCGCCAACTGCCGTTGCCAAACCGGCTACGGTGCCGATCACGATCACTTCCGAAAATCCCACATCATCACTTCCAAAGTCTTTTTCTTTCAATATATGGAAGCTTACTTTAAAATAGAAGGATGGATTTTATGAAAAAAGAGCGCCTGAATCAGACGCTCTTTCTGGTTCTAAAGTCGATTAGCCGGTTACTTCTTGCAGCACCAGAGGAAGGTTACCATCTGTGCTCTGGTGCAGTCCATATCGGGACTGAAGGTAGTATTGGTTGTACCCTTGGTAATATCATTTTCCACCGCCCACAGCACTGCATCATAGTAGTAGGTATCGGTAGAAACATCCGTGAAGGGATTGATGCTTCCTGCTGCCGGAGATTTCTCAGAACGCCACAGAAGTGTGATCGTCTGAGCCCGGGAACAAGCCATATTGGGGCTAAACGTTGTTTCCGAAGTGCCAAAAGTAATACCGTTCTCTACCGCCCACAGCACTGCGTCATAGTAGTAGCTGTCCGCCGGAACATCGGTAAAAGGCATTTTGCCGGTTTTGGGTGCGGGGCTGCCAACGGCACGCCACAGGAAGGTCACGGCCTGGGCACGGGTGCAAACGCCGTTCGGGGAGAAATGGGTATCATCGGTTCCCTTGGTAATGCCGTTTTCCACCGCCCAGTCCACCGCGTCCTCATAATAGCTGCCGGTGGCAACATCCACAAACACGCCGGTCTGGGGGTTGCCGTTGGCCTTCATAAAGATGACCTCGATGGTATGGGTTCTTCTGACATTCTCAAAGGTGTAGGACTTCACCGCGCCGATGCTCTTGCCGTCGATCTTGACATTGGCGACAGCATAGCCCTTATCCGGGGTGATGGTGAAGGTCTGATCTCTGCCCTCACGGACGCTGACGCTGCCGGAGGGAGAAATGGAGCCGCCAGTTCCGGCAGTCGCCTTGATGGTGTAGTAGCTGTAGCCGCTGCTGCCATTGTAGGTCCAGTGGGCGTAGACGGTGGTTTTTGCAGAGAATACGGTATCCGTCGTGATCTTTGTGCCGCCGCTCTTTTCGGTGTACCAACCGTCGAAGCTGTAACTGTCGCTTCGGGAGGCGCTGGGCAGAGAGGGCAGTTTCTGATCGGTTGTGGTCATGCTGCCGACAGAGGGCGTACCGCCGTTACCGTCAAAGGTGACGATGAACTCGGCGGGAGCAGGAGGCGTGACGGTGCGCTCATAGCCGCAGACATTGCAGTCCGCATCCGCGTCATCATCGTAGACATGCGCCGCCGTTTGCTTGCCCTTGTTGGCATCCGGGCAATTTTTAGCTGTGCAGACGCGGGAGTGGCGGGTTTCTCCATCGGCGGTCCAGTCACCGTAAGTGTGCTCGTGTGCAGGCGGTGTCACGGTGCGCTCATAGCCGCATTTGTTGCAGATCGTATCTGCATCGCTGTCGTAGATGTGCGTTTCCGTTTGCTTGCCCTTGTTGGCATCCGGGCAATTTTCGGCTGTGCAGGCGCGGGAGTGGGTGCCGTCGCCGTCGGACGTCCACGCGCCGAAGTTATGGCCGAGCGGGTCGCCGTAGGGCTGGTTGCAGGTGTCGCAGACTGCCTGCTGGGTGCAGGTGGCGGTGCCGCCTGCATGCTGCTCCTGAATGGTGATTGCCTTATCGACGCTGACCCGATAGCCCTCCGCGGTGGAGACGGAAGCGACAAAGCGGAAGCTGCTTTCATCCTTATAATCATTGGCAGGAATCGTCCCCGTGCAGAGGCCGTCAACCGGGGTGATAGGCTCGCCGTCGCCAGTGTATTTAAACTCATAGCTGTAGCTGGAATCCGTGCAGCCCTCCGGCAGCCGGAAGGAGAAGGTGAAGTCCTGTGTACGGCACACGGTATCCGGGCTGGTGATCGTGAGTTCGGGGATGGCCTTGCGTTCGGTTTTGCTGCCGCAGAATTCGCATTCTCCCCAATACTGGCCGTTCTCTGTCTGCCACTGGTAGGAATGGGACGAATGGACGGTCACGGTAAGTGTCGTGGAATTGCCCGCCTTGTCCGTGGCAACGACGGTCTGCGGTGTCCTCGCGTCGGTGAGGGTGATCTGGCCCTGTTCGTTGGGGGTCACGGCATTACCGTTGACGGTCACGGTGTCCAGATACAGGTCGGTTACGGTGAGGGTCTTGTCGCCCTCGCCGCAGAAAACGTCGCCGTTCTTCGCGCCGCTGATCGCCGGGGCGGTCTTGTCGATGATGATCTTATCCGTATTGATCACAATTTCACTTTTGAACTCAGTGAATAGGAAGCCATAGATCACATAGGGCTTCCCCTCCTCCAGATTCAGCGAGGCGGTGCTGAACGTCCCTGTATAATCTACAAAGCTCAGCTTTCTTGCCGCAACACTGCCATTTTCAAAAAGCTGGTCGCTGACCGCGTACTGGAAATACAACAGTTCTTCCGGATGCGACACCGTGAGCGTCACCGTCTGGTCATCGCGGAAGAATTGCTCCGAAGCATCCGCACGATAGCCGGTCCACTGGGAATCGCCTACAGAAATGGTGCTGCGGCTCGCAAAGGCACCATCCCAAACAGCAATGAAGGTAAGGCTGTCCTCGCCGCCCGTGGCAAATTTGCCGTAGGTATCTCCGCCGTAAACTATGCTTGTGCCGAGCAGCAGTCTTTTCAGGAGCTCACCATTTTCTCTTGTCGGTGTCGGCGTCAGGAGCTTCCAAATTTCATCCGTCCATTTGACGTTCTTCAATTCCGTGACCGTCGAGCCGTCGCGGTTGACGATATGGACGGTATAGTCGCTGCGCTCCTCCCAGACGGGGTAGAGCGTAAGCGCCTCGTTTTGCTCATAGATTGCATTCAGGGAATAGTCCATCTCGCCGCCGTCGGTCTTCGACCAGCCGACCTGGGTGTAGCCGAGGCGGGTAAAGCGTGCGCCTTCCAGCTCCAGCGCGTTGTTGTACTCCTTATTCACCGTCTGACTGTCGCCCGTGCCGTTTGCGCCGGGGTTGTAGGTCACGGGATAGGTCATGGTTTGCAGCTGGAGCTGCTGCGCGGCGTTATAGCCGATGCTGTAGCCCGGGCTGTCCGGGGTAAAGCGGCTGGTGTAATCCGTGCCGTTGGCCTCGGAGAACACCACGGGGACCGCCGTGTTCTCCGTGGTAACGCCGATCTGCGCACCAGTGCCGAGCTTGTCGAGCGTAACGGTTTTTCCGTTGGCAAGATAGAGGTTTGCGCCGGTGTTTCCGGTGATCTTCACGTCGCCGGTAAGGGTCAGGGAGCCTGCGCTCAGCGCGACCGC
>CAKUYE010000006.1 GCA_934702375.1 uncultured Bacillota bacterium
GGTGTGGAAGATTCCGGTGCATCTTATCCCTCCACTTCCGTCTTTGACGATGTGGCAAACGATGCCTACTATGCTTCTCATGTAAAATGGGCGGTAGAAAACGGCATCACCGTCGGGGTAAGCAAAACGGAATTTGCCCCCAACGCGCAAATCTCCCGTCAGGATATGGCAACGATGATGCTCCGTTACGCTAAAGCCATGGGCATCCGGCTGCCGGAAATGAGCAAAGAACTCTTTGGTGATGATGCGGATATCGCCGTATACGCCAAAGAAGCGGTCTACAAACTGAAAGCCGTAGAAATCATCAACGGCAAAGACGGAAACGTATTCGATCCCAAAGGCAGCACCACCAGAGCGGAAGTCGCTGCGGTGCTCCACTGTTTCCTCACCTACAAATACGAAGACTTCGTAAAAGTTGATGATACCGACAGCGTTATCGTCGATATCGAAAAATTCACCCTCGGCCAGGACTTCATTATGGAGCCCGTGGTCGTGAAATGGGAAGAAGGGGACACCGCCGCCGATGTAACCCTTCGCGCCGCCGAACAGGCCGGAGTGGAATTGCAGTATCGCGACAGTGAGTATGGATTCTATCTCTCCGCAGTAAGAGATGATGAAACAAGAGAAGCCAATATTCCACAGTACATTCTCGATGCTATGGAAAAAGCCGGTGCTGTGTTGATTGGTCGGGAAAGCCAGACCTGGCTCAGCGAAAAAGATTACAACAGCGCCCAGGGCGGTTGGATCTATTGGGTAAATCATGAACATATGGGCGTCGGTGCCGGAAATGCAGATGTAAAAGCCGGCGATGTCATTCGTTGGCAGTTCAGCGTGTATGGCATGGGTCTTGACCTTGGTGCAAAGATCAAAAATCAGGATCCCTACGTCACTGTAGGTGAAAAGGATGCTCTTATCCATGCCATGGCCGTAGCCAGCAACCACGAAAAAGCCGGTCAGGCTTACGAAAATGCTGTGAAAGTAATGGAGAAGATGGATGCCACGCAAGCAGAAATCAACGCTGCTACGGAAGCGCTAAACGACTGATACTTGGCAAAATCGCCGGCCGCCGACAATGGGCATACCGCATTGTATAGCCCATTGCCGTCAACCGGCGAGTTTTACCAAGTCTAAGCCGTTTATCGCATCCTCTCCCGGAAGCGCTGAACGACTGATACTTGTGAAAACGCCTGCGGCATTTCCTAAGGTTAACCGTCGGATGAGGTGTCGCGACGGTGAAGAAAAAATGATAAGTTAAAAGAAACTGCGGCGCAGAACGTATCGTTGAAAGATATGCTCTGCGCCGCAGTTGCTATCTGCATGAAATACAAATGCACCCATCACGCCACCTCATCAGTCAGCTAACGCTGACAGCTTCTCCTCGAGGCGAAGCCATTTTGCGTTGCTTTGCAACGCTACCACAACCTCGCCAAAGGCGAGATTTCACCCTGCAAAGCAGGATTTCACCTCCCGAAGGGAGATTTCACCCGCCGCAGGCGGATTTCACCCTTTCAAAAAAGCCTCGGAGGTTGTTGCTCCGAGGCTTTTTTTGTTTTCTTTATGCTAACGCTGCCAGGCGTTTTTTTGCTCTTTCCAGAGCCAGCTCTGTTTGGTGGGGGGCCGGTGCTCCGGGGATATCTCTTCTCTTTACGCTGTTTTCAATGGCGATAAAGTCGTAGATATCGTCGTTGAAAACCGGCGAAAAGCTCTTCCAATCTTCCACGCTAAGTTCTTTTAAGGCGCGGCCTTCTCTTTCGCAATGCAGAACGATATTGCCGATGATGGCATGGGCTTCCCGGAAGGGAACCCCCCGTTCGGCCAGGTAGTCGGCGGCATCGGTGGCGTTGATAAAGCCGCCTTCGGCGGTTTTCCGCATGGTATCCTTGTTGATTTTCAGCGTTGCCAGCATCGGGCGGAATACCATCAGGCAGCCTTTTACCGTATCCACGGCGTCAAAAAGGGCTTCTTTATCTTCCTGCATATCCTTGTTGTAGGCCAGAGGAATTCCTTTCATCACCGTCAGCAGGGTCATGAGGTCGCCGTATACTCGACCGGTTTTGCCCCGTACCAGCTCGGCGGCATCGGGATTCTTTTTCTGGGGCATAATGGAGGAGCCGGTGGAGTAGGCATCGTCCAGAGTGACAAAGGCAAATTCGCCGCTGGACCATAGCACTACTTCTTCGGAAAACCGGGAGAGGTGCATCATGATCATGGAGGCGGCGCTTAAAAATTCAATGATAAAATCCCGGTCGGAAACGGCATCCATGCTGTTTCCGGAAATTTCGTCAAAGCCAAGCTCTTCGGCAACGAAGGGGCGATCCAGGGGAAATACGGTGCCTGCCAGAGCACCGCTGCCCAGAGGCAGCACCTTTAAGCGTTTTTTGCTGTCCTGCAAGCGGCTGATATCTCGGAGGAACATTTCAAAATAGGCCAGGAGATGATGGGCAAAGGTGACCGGCTGAGCCTTTTGCAGGTGGGTGTAGCCGGGCATCACCGTATCTTTATGCTCTGCCGCCATGGAGAGCAGCGTCTCTTCCATTTCCTTCAGCAGGTCGATGATATGGTCGGTTTCTTTGATGAGGTACAGGCGGTCGTCCAGGGCTACCTGGTCGTTGCGGCTTCTGGCGGTGTGGAGCTTTTTCCCTACATCGCCGATTTTGGCGATAAGCATTGTTTCCACGTTCATATGGATATCCTCGGCGGCAACGTCAAATTCCGCTTCTCCCGATTCGATTTCGGCAAGGATTTCCTTTAATGCCTTGGCGATGAGCTGTCCTTCCTCTTCGCTGATAATCCCCTGCTTGGCCAGCATTTTGCTGTGGGCCAGAGAACCGGTGATGTCTTCCTTGTAAAGTCGTTTATCAAAGCTGATGGAGGAATGAAAGTCTTCCATCAGGTGGTCGTTGTTTTTGGCAAAGCGCCCTCCCCATAGTTTCATAATGTAAGTTCCTTTCTGCTTTGGGGGCACTAAATGGCTGTAATTCGGCAAAATCTGCCCGGGACGTCCTCCGGGTACATGGAGTACACCTCCGGCCGCCCCGAGCAGCTTTTACCGGATTAAAGCCATTTATTGTCCCCTCTAGTTTTGTTGATTGTTTTTGCTTTTTTCTTTTATTTTCGGTTGCGCATTAACTAATATTATACAGTAAAATGAAATAAAATCAATAGTAAAAATATATACGGAATATACTAAGGAAATTTTTCCGGCGATCCCTGCAAAAGGCCGTCGCAGCACTTGAATTTCCTCTCGGAATGTGCGATAATAAAATGAATATCATATACTGTCAGAAGGTTTTTTTATGGATCATCATGGGTTTTTTATCGTCTTTGAAGGCATTGACGGCGCAGGCAAAACAAGCCAGCTGAAACGGACAAAAGAATATTTGGAATCCAAAGGACGCACCGTTACGGTGACCAGAGAACCCGGCGGTACTCCCATTGGGGAAAAAATCCGCGGGCTTTTGCTGGATACGGCCAATGCTGCCATAGATGATACCTGTGAGCTGCTTCTGTACGGGGCATCCCGGCGGCAGCACATTGCCGAGGTTATTTTACCTGCCTTGAACCGGGGAGATGTGGTGCTGTGCGACCGTTTTTCTCTTTCCACCGCAGCTTATCAGGGCTACGGTCGGGGAATCGACCTCGCTTTGATTGCCGACGTCAATAAAATTGCTGCCGGTGATATCGTTGTTGACCGCACCTACGTTTTCGATGTGCCGGTAGAGGTCAGTGCCGAACGGGTGCGAATCTCCCGGGGAGACAGCGGCGATCGCCTGGAACAGGAAAACAGCGCCTTTTTTGATAAAGTTCGCCATGGTTTTTTGCAGGAAGCCGCTGCCGATAAAAGCATCGTTGTTGTTGATGGTACCCAAAAAGAGTCTGCTGTTTTTGACGCCATTCAGAAAGATCTGGAGCAGTTATTATGATAGAAGCGTTACGTTCCGATATTGTATCCGGCCATGTGGGTCATGCCTACCTGCTTTTTGGAGAGGAGGCCGCTGCAGAAAGAGAAGGCTTTGCTTTTGCCATGGCCTTGCAGTGTCTTCAGCCCCAAAGGGGAGAGGCCTGCGGCCGCTGCCGCCATTGTACCCAGCTAAAAGCCGGAAATTTTCCGGATCTGGTGATTTTGGAACCGGCCAAAGCCAATTATATCAAAGATCAGATCGTGGAATTGTTGAAATATGCCTCTCTCACGGCCAAAGAGAGGATTTATCGCATTTTCTGGCTGAAAAAAGCCGACCGTCTCACCGAAGAATGCGCCGACCGTCTGTTAAAGACCTTGGAAGAACCGGTACAGGGGGTGGTCTTTTTGCTGACGGCAGAAAATGATGATCGTATTGCCGAAACCATCGCTTCCCGCTGCCGTATCCTGCGGCTGCCAACGGAGAACGCCGGGGAGGATGAACGCCGGGAAGAGCTTTTTGAAGTTCTCAGCCGGGTAAAAAAGGAATCTTTGACATATATTTTTCCTCTTGCGGAAAAATATACAAAGGACAAAGACAAGGAAGCTCTGGCCGGCTTCTTTGAAGCTGCGGCGGCATTGCTGGCCGATAACTATATTCACCGCAGAGGCGGAACCCCACCCCGGGAGCTGCTTTCTCCTGCCGATTGGTCCGAGGAAGCTCTTTTTTCGGCCTGGCAATGGGCGGTCTCTGCGCCGGTGCTGCTCAACAGCGCCATCAGCCAAAAATTGATCCTGGAGAATTTTCTCCTTAGCATAAAAAGAAACGGAGGCATTCATGGAAACTGTAGTTGGTGTACGTTTTAAACAAGCTGGTAAGATCTATTATTTTAGCCCCGGCGGCAAAGAGCTGGCTCTCCACGACCACGTAATCGTAGAGACGGCCCGGGGGATGGAATACGGCACCATCGTTATTGCTCCCAGAGAGGTTTGCGAAAAGAAAGTCGTAAAGCCTTTAAAGGAGGTCATCCGCAAGGCAACGGAAGCCGATGAAAAAACCAATGCGGAGAATAAGGAAAAGGAAAAGAAAGCCTTTGATATTTGTTTGGAAAAGATCCGTAAGCATGGGCTGGAAATGAAGCTCATCGACGTAGAATATACCTTTGACGGCGGAAAGATCATCTTCTGCTTTACCGCCGACGGCCGTGTGGACTTTCGTGAGCTGGTAAAAGATTTGGTCAGCGTGTTCCGCACCCGAATCGAACTCCGCCAGATCGGCGTGAGAGACGAAGCAAAAATGGTCGGCGGCATCGCTTCCTGCGGCAGAGTCCTGTGCTGCCACAGTGTTCTGGACGAATTTCAGCCGGTATCCATTCGCATGGCCAAGCATCAGAATCTTTCGCTGAATCCCGGCAAAATTTCAGGGATCTGCGGCCGCCTGATGTGCTGCCTGAAATTTGAAAGCTATGATGAACCGACAAAGGGAAATCGTAAAAATCAAAAACATGAGGATGACGGGGATATTGATGAAGCCCTGAAGGAATTGGAAGATTAAGAAAGAGGTGAATGGCTATGTTGGCGGCAGCCCTCAATGAATTGGAAGAAAAATTAAGATCAATGGCGGAGGAACTGGCCACCATTCGCCAATACGTGGAACGCATGGAGCAGGACAATGCTTCGATGGAAGCCATTATCCGCAATAAAAATCTGGGGATTTCCGGGAAAGCCAATCTTCTGGCTTTGTTTGATGCCGGATTCCATATCTGCTCGGCTCACTTTGGAGAAAAGCGAGACGGTGATTGTCTGTTCTGTGCTTCCCTTCTTGATAAGGACGCATTGCAAAATGACGAATAAATCGAAGATATCGGCGGTGGAGCTGACCCGAGATCCTCTCTGGATCGGGGATTACGCGCTGTATCAGCCGAAAAAAGGGTATCGGTTTACTTTGGACGCTTTGCTGCTGGGGGCGGTGGTTCCCCTTTTTGCCGGAGCTTCACTGTTGGAGCTTGGCTGCGGCAGCGGCGTTTTGCCTTTGATTTTTTTGGGACGGGAACCGCAGCTGCGCATTACCGGTATCGAATCTATGGACCAAGCTTTTGACCTGGCAGAGATGAATATGATCTCCAACGGCGTTGCCGGTAAGGTGCGGTTGATCCATGGCGATGCCATGAGGGTCGCAGAGCTTTTGCCGCCCCACAGTCAGGACATTATTGTGACCAACCCGCCCTATTATCCTGCCGGTTGCTGCCGCATCCCCAAAGATCCGGATGTTGCTGCGGCAAAAACGGAGTTGTATTGGAGTCCGGCGGTGATGATGCGCCAGGCCGCGATGCTGCTGCGGCAAAAGGGAATCCTCTGTATGATTATGGATATGCGCCGCAAAAGCGAAATGCTCCACCGGGCCGCCGAGGCCGGTCTGTATTTGCAGCACTGTGCAGACGTTTTCATGACCGTTGAGGACAAGCTGGCTCATCGCGTTTTGCTGACTTTTTCCGATACGGAAAAAGAACCGGAGCTTACTTCACTTAGAATATATGAAAAAACCGGGGAAATGACTCCGGAAGCAAAAAGGATATTTGGAATTTATCATGGAACAGGGACTGTACCTTGTGGCGACGCCCATTGGGAATCTCGATGATATGACTTTTCGCGGCATAGAGGTGCTGAAAAATGCAGACCTTATCGGTGCCGAGGATACGCGCCACAGCAGAATTTTACTGCAACATTTTGATATCAATACGCCGCTGCTCAGCTATCACGAACATAACGAAGCAAAGCGGCGGGAGGAATTCCTGGCCCGGCTCAGGGCAGGGGAGAGCATTGCGTTGATCAGCGATGCCGGTACCCCCGGCATCAGTGACCCCGGTGCCGACCTGGTATCTGCCGCCGCTGCCGAAGGAATCCCCATTCACCCCATTCCCGGGGGAAATGCCGTGCTTTCGGCGGTGATCTCTTCGGCTGTCGATTGCAGCCGCTTTACCTTTCAGGGGTTTTTGCCCCGGGTGAAAAAGGAGCGGAAAGAGCGTATCGAAGAGCTGCGGGAGGCAAAGGTTACATCGGTGGTTTATGTTTCGCCTCATCGGGTGAAAGAAGATCTGACCGACCTTTTTTCCGCTCTCGGTCCCCGCAAGGCTACCTTGTGCCGGGAGCTGACCAAGGTCCATGAGACTTTTTACTACGGTTCTCTGGAAACTCTGCTGGAAAAAGCAACGGAGACCGAACTGAAAGGGGAAATGGTGCTGGTCATTGCCGCCGGGGAAAAGGCGGCTCAAGATAATATCCCTGCCGAGGAGGTGATACGGGCCGAATTGGCCGGTCTCATGTCCCAGGGAGTAAAAGCAAAAGCCGCTGCCCAAATCGTGGCAGATAAGTATCATATGAAAAAGAATCAGATATATCCTTACACGATTGCGAAGGAAGAAGGAGAATAAACAAATGGCAAAACCCACTTTTTATGTTACAACACCGATCTATTATCCCAGTGCAACGCTGCATATCGGTCACTGCTACACCACAGTAGCCGCAGATACTCTTACCCGCTACAAAAAAATGCGGGGCTATGACGCCTATTTCCTGACCGGTTCCGACGAACACGGTCAGAAAATCGAACGTGCCGCCGCTGCCGCAGGTATGGAACCCATTCAGTACGTGGATCGGATTATTGCATCCTTCCAGGAACTCTGGAAGAAATTTGATATTGATTACAGCGACTTTATCCGCACCACCGAACCTCGTCATGAAGAAGTGGTTTGCGATGTGTTCAATAAGCTGAAGGAAAAAGGCGATATTTATCTCGGCTCTTACGAAGGTCACTATTGCGTTTCCTGTGAAACCTTCTTCACCGAAACTCAGATCAAGGAAGCCGAAGGCGTATGCCCCGATTGCGGCGGCCCTGTAGATATCGTAAAGGAAGAAAGCTATTTCTTCAAACTCAGTAACTATGCGGATCGCCTTTTGGAATATATTGACAGCAATCCCGATTTTATCCAGCCGGTATCCCGCCGCAATGAAATGATTAACTTCATTAAGCAGGGTCTGGAAGATCTCAGCGTCAGCCGCACCACCTTCCGCTGGGGGATTCCTGTTCCCGGCGATCCCAAACACGTAATCTATGTTTGGCTGGATGCTCTTACCAACTATATCTCCGCCCTTGGCTACGGCAAAGGGGATGAACGCTTTGAAAAATACTGGCCTGCCGATGTGCACCTTGTCGGGAAGGATATCGTGCGCTTCCATACCATCATTTGGCCTATTATGCTGATGTCTCTTGACCTGCCTCTGCCCAAAAAGGTCTTTGCCCATGGCTGGATCCTTGTAAACGAAGGGAAAATGTCCAAGAGCAAGGGGAATGTTGTTGATCCGATGGTATTGGCAGATAAATACAGCACCGATGCCCTTCGCTATTTCCTGCTGAGAGAATTTATCTTCGGTACCGATGGCAACTATTCCGAAGATGTTCTGATCAACCGTATCAATGTAGACCTTGCCAACGACTATGGTAATTTGCTTTCCCGGACCACGGCGATGATCACGAAATTCCAAAACGGGATCATCGAAGCCCCGGCGGAAAAAACGGAATTTGATGATGAGCTGCTTGAGCTCTTTAAGACGGTTCCCGAGGAAATGGCGGAATATATGGAGAAATTGGAATTCCACAATGCTTTTGCCGCCATTTGGAAGATCATTACCAAAGCCAATAAATATATTGACGAATGCGCTCCCTGGGCATTGAATAAAAATGGTGAAACCGCCAAGCTGGCTACGGTTCTCTACAACATGGCCGAAGCCATTCGTATCGCCACCATTTTGCTGACTCCGGTGATGCCCAATACGCCGGCAAAGGTCTTTGCTCAGCTGGGCATTGCCGAGGATAAGGACCTTCAGACCTGGGATGCCCTCGGTTACGGCGGCATTAAAGCCGGTACCGAAATCCATCGCGGCGATGCCATCTTCCCCCGTCTGGAATTAGAAACCGAAGACGCACCGAAGAAGGATAAAAAAGAAAAAAAAGAACAAAAGCAAAAGGAAAAACAGCCGAAGAAAGCCGAAAAGGTCGAGGAAAAGGCTGCCAAGGAAGAAAACAACGGTCTCATCACCATTGATGACTTCTCCAAGGTGGAACTGCGTATCGGTAAGATCCTGGCTTGTGAAAAGGTGGAAAATGCCGATAAGCTGCTGAAATCCACGGTAAAGATCGGTGAGGAAGAACGCACCATCGTTTCCGGCATTGCCAAATATTATGACCCTGCGGACCTTGTTGGTAAAAATGTGATTGTCGTTGCCAACTTGAAACCGGTAAAACTTCGGGGTATTGAAAGCTACGGTATGCTCCTTTGTGCCGAAAAAGGCGATGCTTTGGAATTGATCACCGTAGATGCCATTGCCGACGGAGGCTCGGTCCATTGAGTTTGAAGCTTTATGATACCCATGCCCATTTGAATGACGATGCCTTTGCCGAGGATGCTGCCGCTGCCTTTGAGCGGGCCTTTGCCGCCGGAGTGGAGCGGATAAACATTGTCGGCTGCGATGAAAAGACCTCTGCCGAGGCGGTGGCTTTTTCCCGGCAGTATGAAAATGTTTATGCCGTTGTCGGCGTGCATCCTTCGGACAGCGAACCCTACGATAATGCCCTGGAGGAAAAGCTGCGCCGCTGGGCTGCCACGGAAAAGGTGGTGGCCATTGGCGAGATCGGCCTTGATTATCACTATGAGGATGATGTTCCGCCGGAGCACCAGCAAAAGATTTTTCGCCGTCAGCTTCGGCTCAGCCTGGAGCTGGGACTGCCCATCGTGATCCATAGCCGGGATGCCATGGAGGACACGGTGCGGATCTTACGGGAGGAACAGCCGCCGGATGGCTTCCGCGGTGTGTTTCACTGCTTTTCCGGCAGCTGGGAACAGGCAAAAATCTGTCTCGATCTGGGATTTTACCTTGGCTTTGATGGCCCTGTGACCTTCAAAAACGCTAAAAAGGCGGTGCGGGTTGTTACGGAAATGCCTTTGGAACGGCTGCTCATCGAAACGGATTGCCCCTATATGGCGCCGGAGCCTCTCCGGGGCCGCCGCAATGAACCGGCCTATGTTACCCATATCGCGGCAAAGATTGCCGAGCTAAGGGGATTGGCTACGGAAGAGGTGGCAAAGATCACCTACGAAAACGGATGCACCCTCTTTGGACTTCCCACGGAAAAGTCCTGAGAAAGAGGGGCTATAAAACAAAACAAAAGGCTCTATGTACTTTTTTTGGTACATAGAGCCTTTTTTATGTGTTAAGCCTCTTCTTGGGGGATCGGTTTTCGATGGTCATAAAGTTTGGGCGGGTTGTTTTGGGAAATCAACAATCGGTATTGACCCGGTGTAACGCCCTCAAGCTTGCGGAAGATCTTTGTAAAGTAGCTTTGATCGGAAAAGCCGATCTGGTTGCTGATCTCTGCCAGGCTGAGGTCGGTTTCTGAGAGAAGGTTTTTGGATTTATTGATGCGCACCGAATTGAGGTAGGAGCGGAAGTTCGTATTCATCTTCTTATTGAATACACGGCTCAGGTGGGAGGAGTTGACATAGGCCTGCTTTGCCGCATCGTTAAGAGAGATATCTTTGCTGTAGTTGGACGCTACAAAGTTGATGATGGAATCCACCAGACTGGAGCTGGATTGATGACTGCTGATCCGCAGCGGTTCGGCAACGCCTTCGGGGCAAACGGAAAAATCGGCGGAGACCAATGCCGCCATCAGCTCGGAAACGCTGATGATATCGTTGATATCCCCTTTGGGGTAGTTGGAGAGCTCCTTATGCATTTCTTCGTAGGTGCTCTTTTTCAGGTTCCACATTGGCAGGATTTTTGTATCCAGGTATTCTTTGGGATCCTGGGTTAGAATCGGCCCGGCTTGAAGGGCTGCGGTCAACTTATTGCCATGGAATACCGGTACAATGACATTGAAGAAACCGAAGGGGCAGGTGTAAATGATCTGCTTATTTACATTGGTTGCAATGTCGCATTGACTGTAAATGTGGTCGTAGCTCAGATTCAGCCCGCAGCTTTTGGCGATTTTCTGGCAAAAGCAGTTGCCCAGGTGGCAGCGGGGAACCTCTGTCAGCGTCCGATCCATCAGGTCGATAGCCAAGCAGGAGACGTTTGTAGTAATGTAAAGTAAACTTGCGATACGGGTCAATTTGTTAATCTCTTGGGATTCCATGCGCATACCTCCTTTATATATAGTAACGACTGTTATTTGCAGATATATATCTATCAATATACTGTTATTTGCAGATATATATCTATCAATATGATATGTAATGCTTATTTTAATAGCGTAACTTGTTCACGAATAATATTACTATTTAAACTATTATATCGTAATATCTTGCGATTTTCAAGATTGTCAAAAATATTTGCAATAATTTTCCAAACCATCAAAAAATTACCAAAGAAAACTGGTATTTCTGAAATAATTTTCATAAAATAGGATTTTTGTGCTGCCGGGACAAAATTTTCCCCCTTCGATGCAAGGTTTCTCTTAAAGGTTGAGTATTTTGTCCTATAATAAAACAAGAAAATAGAGTATATTTTGGTTACAAAGGATGAAAGAACAGAAACGGCAGATCTGCCGTTCATCCGGAGTATAAAATGAAGAAATAAAAGGAGGGATTCACCTTGAACAACAAGTCTCTTGCGGAAAAAAGAGAAACCGCGGTAAAAAGTAAAACTGTACTGATTGTATCGGTCGTAATCGTCGTTGCCTTCACGATCTGGGGTGCTTTCTTTACCGAAAGTTGTGCGGCAGCGATCAATGTGGTAAACGACTTCCTTTGCCATGAACTTGGTTGGCTTTATTTATTAATGGCCGGTTTTTTTGTTTTCTTTGGACTATTTATTGCCTTTTCCAAATATGGCAAAATCAAGTTGGGTAAGGATGAGGACAAACCGGATTATGGCAACTTCCAGTGGTTCGCTCTTCTGTTCGGCGGCGGCATCGGTATTGGTCTGGTGTTTTGGGGAGTTGCAGAGCCCATGTTTCATATCCAAAGCAATCCGCTTTATGCGACAACGGATATTGATGTTGCCCGCAATGCGATCCGCATCGCTTTTATGCACGAAGGTATCCATTGCTGGGCAATGTTCGCTGTTGTTGGTGCAGCCTTGGGTTACGCACAACATAGAAAAGGATTGCCCTGTCTTATCAGTTCCGGCTTCTATCCTCTTATCGGCGATAAGGTTTACGGACCTATCGGTAAAGTTATTGATATTATTGCTGTATTTGCCACGGTTTTCGGTATTTCCACCAGTCTTGGTCTGGGGGCGCTCCAGATCTCCGGCGGTCTTAATTACATCTATGGTATGGGTATTGACCCTTATAAAACCTGTATTGTTATTGGCATCATTACTGCATTGTTTACGCTGGCAACGGTTTCCGGGCTGGAAAAAATGATGTCTAAGGTCGTAAATGCCAAGGTTTACTTGGCGATTGTCTTTATGGTCTTCTTGCTGGTCTTTGGTGGTTTCGTCTATATTATGCAGACAATGACCGATGTGTTTGGTGCCTATGTTTCTACCTTTATTCGTCAGACTTTCTGGCTGGGTAATCCCGAATGGCTTGGCGGTGGATGGACTGTATTCTATTGGGCTTGGTGGATGGCTTGGTCTCCCTTCTGCGGACAGTTCTTTGCCCGTGTTTCCAAGGGGCGCACCCTTAAAGAAATGCTTCTTGCCGGAACATTGCTTCCTGCCGGTTTTTCCTTCCTTTGGATGATTATCTATGGCGGTGCCGGCATCAATATCAATAATCTTACCGGCGGTCTTATCATGCAGGCTACCAACAATGATTATACTACTGCCCTTTATTCCTTGTTGCAGCAGCTCCCTCTCTATCCTGTTATGGCTCCTCTTGCTTTGATCCTCGTCGTCCTTTGTTTTGTCGGTGCCGCAGACTCTGCAACCTTTGTTCTGCCAATGCTCACCTTGGGCGGTGAAATGAATCCCAGCAAAAAGTCTCGTGCTTTTTGGGGAATTGCCCAGGGTGCCGTTACTGTTGCTATTATTCTTGCCGGTGGCCAAGCTGCATTGAAAGCCTTGCAAACGGCTTCTGTTGTTGCGGCATTGCCCTTCATGTTTGTCATGTTCGGCCTATGCATCGGCCTTTACTGGGCTTTGAAAACAGAATTGGATCCCTCTTTAAAAGGTCGCTTCCTCTTCCGTAAAGCTCCCAAGGCCGCAGTAGTGGAAGAAGAAGTCAAGACAACTGCGGAATAACACAGGCTTCGATTTAACATTACATAAAATATATATAGATACAAAACAAGTATCGGTAAGCGGCACGAAAAACAGTGCATGAAAAAAAAACAACTTACAACCTACAACTTCATATTGCATTGCGCCGGAGGGCGCATACAAAGAACCCCTCGCAATCCTTGCGAGACGATAAAAAAATAAAAAATTCTCAAAGTAGAAGAAAGTTCAAGGAGGAAACAAAATGGCAACTTTACAAGATCTCTCCAAAGCTGTAATCGAAGGTAAAAAGAACAGAGCAGTTAAAATCTCCCAGGCATTGGTCGATGACGGTGTTGCACCTCTCGATGTTATCAACAACGGTCTTATTGCCGGTATGACTGAAGTCGGCGTCCGTTTCAAAGCCGGTCAGATGTTCGTTCCGGAAGTATTGATGGCTGCAGAAGCTATGTCCGCCGGTTCCGAATTGGTAAAACCCATGCTCAATGCGGAAGATCTTCCTTCTATCGGTACCGTTCTTCTCGGCACCGTAAAAGGTGACCTCCATGACATCGGTAAAAACCTCGTTGGTATGATGCTGGAAAGCGTTGGTTTCACCGTAATCAACGCCGGTATCGACGTTGCTCCCGAAACCTTTGTTGCTCAGATCAAAGAATGCCATCCCGGCGTATTGGCGATGTCTGCCCTTCTTACCACCACCATGCTTCATATGAAAGATACCATCGAGCTTCTCAAAGAAGAAGGTATCCGTGAAGAAGTTAAAGTTATTATCGGCGGCGCCCCTGTTTCTCAGGACTTTGCTGATGAAATCTCCGCCGACGGTTTTGCTCCCGATGCTGCCAGCGCTGCTGACCTCTGCAAAAAATTGTTGGGCATTGCCTAAGTTTGACATTGCCGTCTCTCTTAATTGAAAGGAGTGAATGTATTGTTTAGTACAACAAGTTTATATACCAAAGCCGGTTTCCAGGTAAATCAGAATATTGAATGGAATATGCTGACCGAAGATCAGTGTGAAGTGATCGTTCTCACCGCTATGGAAATCCTCGAACGCACCGGTGCCGATGTTCTCTGCGCCGAAGCTCGCAAGACTCTTGCCGATTATGGCTGCTGGGTCGATGGCGACCGCGTACGCGTTCCCTCCCACAAAATGGAAAAAGCTCTCGCAGCTGCTCCTTCCCGCTTGACTCTCTGCGATCGTAATGGCAAACGCGCCATCATGATGGAAGCAGGTACCCCCCATTACGGCCCCGGCTTCGGCTGCAAAGAAGTTGTAGACGTTGCTTCCGGTGAAGTCCGTGCCATCGCCAAACAGGACGTTGCAGACGTTGCCAAGATCTGCGGCGGCCTGGAAAACATCGACTTCGTTATGGATAACGGCGCTCCCACCGACGTTCCCGCCGCTGCTGCCGAAGTGCATGCCTTTGAAGCGATCGTATCCAATACGGTAAAACCTGTTGTTCAGGAAGTTAAAAACGCAAAACAGGCCGAAGCCATCATGAAAATGGCCTTTGCCGTTGCCGGCGGCGAAGAAAAATTCGCTCAGAATCCCTTCGTAGCCATCGTTGTTGAAAACGAAGAAGCTCTTTGCATCAGTGCCGAAGCCGCCTCTGTTGTCGCTGCTGCCGCTGCCAAAGGTTTCCCCGTTGTATTCTCCAACAAACTTATCACCGGTTTCACCGCTCCGGAAGAAAGCGCCGGCGCCATCGTTGCCGGTCTCGTAAACTCCCTGTTGGCCCTCGTTCTGGCGGAAGCTACCGCAGAAGGCGCTCCCTTCATCACCGGCGGTTTCTACACCATCAACGATATGGACAACGAAATGAACCCCTATGGCGCTCCCGAAATCAGCTTGATCAATGCCGGTTTCGCCGGTGTTCTCCGCTACCTCAAAGTTCCGAGCTTTGGCTTTGGCGGTGGTTCTGACTCCAAGATCAGCGACGCTCAGATGGGTCTCGAAGCTTGCTTGTCCCTGATTCATGCGGGTCTTGCCGGCACCAACCTCATCTACGGCGCAGGTATCATGGAAACCGGTAATGTTGCCAGCCCCTATCTCCTCGTCATCGGCGATGAAATCATGGGTATGACCCGCCGTATCATGCGCGGTGTTGAAATGGATGAAGATCGTCTCTGCCGCGGCGTCATCGACGACGTACAGCCCGGCGGCCATTATCTTGGCAGCGAACATACCAGATACTATTTCAAAGATGAACAGTTCTGGCCCAAACTGATGAATCGTAACCGCATCGACGACTGGACCGCAGCCGGCGCCAAGAGCCTTGGCCAGCGTGCAGCCGAAATGACCCAGCAATTACTCTCCGTGGCAGCTCCTCAGCTTCTTGATGATGCCGTTGCTGCCGAACTGAAGAAAATTGTTGCTGATGCAGAAGCTAGTTTATAAGGAGGTCTATAGGTTATGAGAACAAATTATAAAGCCAATACCGGCGTTCGTATGCGTGTATTCTCCGAAGATCAGTGCCGTGAACTGGTACTCGCAGCGGAAGAAGCCATGTGGCGTACAGGTACCGATTTTTATGATCCCGAATCCATTGAAATTTTAAGAAAAGCCGGTTGCTGGGTAGACGGCAAACGCGTCCGTATCCCCGCATACATCACGGAAAGAGCTCTCCGCTCCTGCCAGAAACATGTTGTTCTTTGCAACAGCAGAACCGGTGCCAGAGAATTATTCCTTGAAGGCGGCAATGCATATTTCGGCTCCGGCCCCTGCACCCCCTTCACCCGTAACCCCTACACCAACGAACGTCACAGAGCTACCCGCCAGAGTGTTGGCTGGGCTGCCAAAATCCTCGATGCTCTTCCCAACATTGACTATGCAATGTCCCTTGGTATCGTTCAGGACGTTCCCCTGCTTCTCTCCGACCGTCATGAATTTGAACAGTTGATCCTCAACACCGAAAAACCCATTACCGTTGTCTGCAATGACCAGTATGGCCAGGAAGACTGCATCAAGATGGCGGAAATCGTTGCCGGTGGTGAAGAAGAACTGAGAAGAAATCCCTTCATCTGCCTCTATGCAGAACCCATCTCCCCCGGCGTTCACTGCATCGAAGCTGCTCAGAAACTCGTATACGGCGCCAAAAAAGGTTTGCCCACCATTTACACTCCCTGCATTATGGCCGGTGGTACGGCTCCTGCCACGATGGCCGGCGTTATGGTACAGGGTCTCTGCGAAAGCTTGAGCGGTCTTGTACTCTCCCAGTGCACCAGAGAAGGCGCTCCCTTCATCATGGGCGGTGTTTACACCATCCTCGATATGGGCTCCACCATCTTCTCCTACGGCGCTCCCGAATTAAGCTTGCTCTTAGCCGGTTTGGCTGACGTAGCTCATTACCTCAACATCCCCATGTTCGGTACCGCAGGCTGCACCGACTCCTGCATCATCGACGAACAGGCCGGTATCGAAGCCGCTCTGTCCATGGCAATGACCAACATGTCCGGTGCAAACCTTAACCATGACACCGGTTATTCCGAATACGGCACCACCTCCAACCTTGACCTCGTTGTTATTGCTGACGAAGTTCTCGGTATGGCTCGCCGCATCACCGCCGGTATCGAAGTCAACGAAAAGACCCTCTGCATGGATAAGCTGGAAGCTGCCGGCCCCAAAGGCAGATTTATCCCCGAAGTGGATGAATGGGCTGACGATGAAGACGATGAAGAATTTGTACCGAAAAACTCCCGGGTGGATTACAAAAACCGCCTCGTAAACCGTGCTGCCAAGGAAATCTGGCAGAAGGCCGGCGGCAAGACCTTGACCCAGGTTGCCAACGAAAAAGTTCGCGATATCATTGAATACCATGAACCGACTCCCCTTCCCAAAGATGTTGCTGCGAAGATCCGCGATCTCGTAGAAAACGCTGTCGGTCATATGCCCGGTGAAGACTGAGCCCAAGCATAATGGATCCGCAATGATTCGTTAGCCATAATGAAATGACCTCATTAACCTCTATACTCTTTTTCGTTTGATTTACAATATGAATAAAGCTATCTCTGTATGGCTTATATGGAAATAGGTATGGAATTGGGAGCGGTATCGAAGCGGGTAGCTTGTAAACGACATCGCTCCCTTTCTTTTCCTTCAGTGTATGGTCATTTCAAAATTTTAGGAGGTGTATTTTATGTCACTGGTTCTCGGTATTGATACCGGCGGGACATATACGGATGGTGTGATCGTAGACCGCAGTCAGAAAAAGATCATTGCCAAAGCAAAATCCCTCACCACCCGTGATGATCTCAGTATCGGTATTACAAAATGTATCAACAATATGGATTTTGACGATTTTTCTTCGGTGGACGTTGTTTCCCTTTCCACGACCTTGGCAACGAATGCCATTGTAGAAGGGCGTGGCTGCGAAGTCGGCCTGATCATGATCGGTATGGAGCCCCAAAAGGAACTGCCCGTAACGGAAATTGCTATCGTAAAGGGCGGCCATGACGTAAAGGGAAGAGAACGTCAACCCCTGGATGAAGAAGAAGTTCGCGCCGCCATCGAAGGCTTCCGCGGAAAAGTCGATGCCATTGCCATTTCCGGCTATCTCTGCGTTCGCAACCCCGAGCATGAAATGCGCGTACAGCAAATGGTTCGGGAAATCCTGGATCTGCCGGTGGTATGCGCTCATCATCTGACCCGTTCTCTGGGGATGCACGAGCGCACCGTTACCGCCATCCTCAATGCCCGGCTGATGCCTATCATCAAGGAATTGATGGATGCCGTAAAAATCGTTTTAAAAGAAAAGAATATGCATGCCCCCATCATGATCGTAAAGGGCGACGGCTCTCTTATGGGAGAACAGCAAGCCCAGGAACGGCCTATCGAAACCCTTCTTTCCGGCCCGGCTTCCAGTATTATCGGCGCAACGTTTCTTGCCAATGAAAAGGATGCCATGGTTCTCGATATGGGCGGCACCACCACCGATATTGCAACCCTGAAAAACGGGATTCCCCGGATTGACGATGAAGGCGCCCGGGTTGGCGGTTGGCTCACCCGTGTGGAAGCAGCAGCCATCAACACTTACGGCCTTGGCGGCGACAGCTACCTCCAGCTGACCAATGAAGGCACCTTTAAAGTCGGGCCTCAGCGAGTTTGGCCCATTTGTGTGATCTGCCACCAGCATCCCCATTTGCTTCAGGAGTTGAAGAGTATTCACCTGGATCAATCCTATCCGCTGCTGTATTCTCAGATCACCGATTGCTTTATGATCCTCAACGAAAAGGAAACGGTAAACCTTTCCGAACGGGAAATGCAGATTCTCGATGTCCTTCGGGATGGCCCTCACAGCCTGTTTTATATCTCCGCCCGTATCGGCAGCGAGCTGAACTTCCTCAATTTGGAACGTCTGGTCAATACCGGGGTATTAGGACGTATTTCCGTAACCCCCACCGATATTCTCCATGCCACAGGGCAGTATGACCAGTGGTGCGTCGAAGCCTCTCAAGTGGCGGTGACCCTCCTTGCCCAACGCTTCCGTTTGAATTTTGACGAATTTATCTCCATAGCCAAAAACAGCATCGTCAATGAGCTTTGCTATACCATTCTGCAAACCATTTCCATTCAGGATGGCAACGATTTTATTCTGAAGGAAGAAAAAATCGCCCGGTACTTCATTGAAAAACAGTTGGAAGGCTCCGGTGAAAGCAACCTCGGTTTGAAGTTGGAACCCAAAGTTCCCATCATCGGTATCGGTGCTCCGGTTCGAGCCTGGCTGCCGCCGATGGCGGAAAAACTCAACGCTCGACTGGTGATTCCGGAAAATCCCGAAGTCGCCAATGCCATCGGTTCCGCAACGGGCCGTATTATGGACAGCGTGAAGATCCACATCAATCCCGGGGAATGTTCCGTAGGCTATGTTCTCCATTCCTCCTGGGAAATGAAGAACTTTGAAGAGCTGGATGAAGCCGTGGCCTATGCCATTGACTACGCCAAAGTAAAAGCTACGGAAATGGCCAAAGCCGACGGTGCAAAATACGTAGAGCTTGTTGTTCATCATAAAGACAATTATGCCAAGGCCAGTATGATCGAAAATGATATTTATGTCGGCTCCGAAGTGGAAGTTATCGCCACGGAACGCCCCGAATGGGAACGCACCGAGGAAGATGAGCACTTCTTTGTAGATACCATTGACAGAGGTATGACCTTGAATCATTGACAAAATCGATAAAATGCCTCTTTCTATCCAATCATTGTTGTTGTGATTTGTTGCTTTAGAGAAAAAATAGAAAGAGAGGGGTAAAGATGGAACAAAAAAATCATTTTTGGAGTCGAATCGATAAAAAGGTATTTTTTATCGGCGGCATTGTTTGCCTGATCTTTGTCCTTTGGGCGGTGATCTGGCCTGCCGAAGCTGCCAATACCTTTGACCATTGCTTAAACTTCTTTACACAAAAATTTGGTTGGCTCTATCTTCTCGTTGTTACTTGTTTTGTTGTCTTTTTGGTTTGGTTGTGTTGCAGCAAATACGGAAAGATCCCTCTGGGGAAGGACGGTGAAAAACCGGAATATTCTACTCTCAGCTGGTTCTTTATGCTCTTTGCCGCAGGTATGGGTATCGGCCTCGTTTTTTGGAGCGTGGCCGAACCCATCAGCCATTTTGCTGATCCGCCCTTTGGTACGGCAAATACCGTGGAAGCGGCGGAAACGGCGATGAAATATTCTTTTATGCACTGGGGGCTTCATCCCTGGGCCTGCTTCGGTGTGGTTGGTTTGCCTCTTGCTTACTTTCAGTTCCGCAAGGGCAAACCGGCCCTCCTCAGCACCTGTCTCATACCGCTGATCGGCGAAGAAAAAGCCAATGGCGTTCTGGGAAGTATCGTCAATGTTCTGGCCGTTTTTGCCACGGTCTTTGGCGTTGCCACCTCTTTGGGCCTTGGCGCAATGCAGATCAACAGCGGCTTGCACTATGTTTTTGGCGTGCCCACGGGGAATATCCCTCTGATCATCATTGTCGTTACGGTGACACTGCTGTTTATCAGTTCTGCAGTGAGCGGTATCAGTAAGGGGATCAAGATCCTCAGCGATACCAATATGGTGATTGCTGCGGTGCTTCTGGTCTTTGTTTTGATCGTGGGGCCCACTTTGTTTATCCTTAATTTCTTTATCAGCGCCCTTGGCGATTATTTAAATACTTTGTTTTCGACCTGCACATGGACGGACGCCTTTTCCACCAACGAAGGCTGGTTGGGTCGCTGGACCATCTTTTACTGGGCCTGGTGGATCTCCTGGGGGCCTTTCGTCGGCGGCTTTATTGCCCGAATTTCCAAAGGCCGTACCATTCGGGAGTTTATTATCGGAACCCTTGTTTGCCCGGTATTACTGAGCTTTGTGTTTATCGGGATCATGGGCGGCTCTGCCCTTTACGGTGATATCAATGGTCTTACCGATATTGCCGGGGCTATGGCCGATGATGTTTCTTATGCACTCTTTGCCTTATTGGGGAGTATGCCCCTGGCAAAGGTTACTTCGATCATTGCTTTGCTGCTGATCAGTGTGTTTTTTATCACCTCTGCCGATTCCTCTACCTTTGTTTGCTCGATGATGACCGCCAAAGGCGTACAGGAACCGCCTAATTCTCTGAAGATTTTCTGGGGGATTTCCGAATCGGCGGTAGCGATTATTCTGCTGTTGGTCGGCGGTCTTACCTCTCTCCAAACCGCCTCCATCGTTGGGGCCTTCCCCTTTATGATTATCTGCATTTTGCTGGTATTTTCCTTTATGAAGGCTTTGCGGGAGGATCCCTTAATCCGGGAGAAATAAATGGATTTTCCATAAATAAGTCACGAAAGGGGTGAACCTCATGAATCGAAAAGGTTATCTGTATGCCCTCATCTCCTCGGTGCTTTTAGGGTTTATGGCCATCCTTGTAAAAATCGTTTTGGATCGCGGTGTTCCGGTAACGGATGTGATCTTCTTCCGCTTTTTCCTGGCATCGGCAGTGTTGTTGATTTATTTAAAGATTCGGGGTGCATCCCTTCGTGTGGATCGTCGGCAGCTGCTTCTCCTTATGCTGACGGGCTTGGTGGGTTATGGTGTGATGAACCTGTGCTATTACGGAGCTTTTCTCTTTATTTCCGTAGGCATGGCCAGTATGATCCACTTTATTTACCCGGTCGTGGCGGTTTTCTTTTCCTGGCTTCTTTACCGTAATCGCTTTGCGGCAAAGATCCATATTGCTGCCGGCTTTGCCGTTGTCGGTGCGATGCTGATATCCCTTTCGGAATTGGGAAATTTTCATTGGCAGGGGATTGTCCTTGCGATTCTGGCCGGGGTATTTTACGGTCTTTGCGCCGCGTTGATGGAACACCCCCGGTTGAAGGTTCTTTCCGGAACCGTCGTTGTATTTTACCTTTCGGTTTTTGCTTTTCTGTTTATGCTTGCAGGGGATCTGGTCCGTGGTCGCCATCCTCTGGAGCATATGACATTGTCTTCTTTCGGCATTATGGTGGTCGTTGCGGCGATCTGCACCGTTTTTGCTCTGATCCTATTTCGCAATTCCATTGTTTATATCGGTTCGGTGCGGGCAACGATCCTTTCCACCATGGAACCGGTTTCTGCGGCTCTTCTCGGTGCGGTGCTGCTCCGGGAATCCCTTGATTTTTGGTTTGGTGTAGGTTCACTGTTGGTTCTTGTTTCTGTGTTCCTCGTTACCAAAGATCACACGGTCTCTGAATCCGAGGTCTTGCAGGCCGATTTACCGTCAGAGCCGCAGAGTAGTAATGTTGCTTCATCCAAAGACGGATAAATACAAACCCCCTTTGGCGGTCAGGAATCAACAGTTCTTGACCGCCTTTTTACAAGATACTTACAATATACACAGTATTGATATTTGCCAATAATAATTCAAAAAAGAAATCGACATAAAAGTCTTGACATTTTAATGGAAAAAGCTATAATTACAATAAGATTGGAAGAAGGTTATGATTTTGCATACAAACATTGTATGAAATCATATGTGAATATAAAGGCCGATGGTGAGTGAGGGAAATGACAGATAAAGAATTTCGCAAATTGAATCGAGCGGAGCTGGTGGATATTATCTACGAGCTGCAAAAGCAAAAGGAAGAGTGCGATGCCCGCATTGAAGACTTGGAAGCCCAACTGGCGGAAAAAACACTGCATATAGAAAATGCAGGCTCTATTGCCGAAGCCTCTCTGGCGCTTAACGGTGTCTTTATCGCCGCTCAGGCCGCTGCCGACCAATATCTGCAGTCCATCCATGCGGCCAATGAGGAAAATGAAGCCCGACAGGCCGCCGCCGAAGCACACTGCAATGAGCTGCAAAAAGCTGCCGAAGCCAAAGTGGAAGCCATGACCGCCGCCGCCGAGGTAAAAGCTGCGGCAACGTTGAACGAAGCCGAAGCCAAAGCGGTGAATATGGTAAAAGAAGCCGAAGCTCGTGCCAAAGCCCTGGTGGAGGAGGCCGAAGCTGCCGCCGGCGAAAAGTGGGTGCAGTTTCAGAAAAATGCCGAAAACCTTATCAAGGCCCATGATGAGCTGAACCGCTTGATGCAAAGAGGCGAGTAAGCCATGACCAAACAACGAACAACTCCGGTGGAAATCCCCACCATGGAGCAGATAAAAAACGAACGAAGGCGGCTGCGATATCGGCGGCGCTACAATCGAACCTTGAAAAGCACCGTCGCCGCTCTTATTGTGGTGGCGGCTTTGTCTGTATTGGTGGCAACCCTTTGGATGCCGGTATTGCAAATCTACGGAAAATCCATGGTACCCACCCTTACCGATGGCGAAATCGTGATCACCGTAAAAAACCGCCATTTCGATTGCGGCGATATCGTTGCTTTTTACCATGAAAATAAATTGCTGGTGAAACGGTGCATCGCCGGCCCCGGTGATTGGGTGGATATTGATGAAAAAGGAAATGTATCCGTCAATGAAAAGCCGCTGGATGAGCCTTATCTTCAAACAAAGGCTTTTGGGGAGACTAATATTGATTTGCCGTATCAGGTTCCCGATGAACGCTGGTTTTTGATGGGGGACAATCGCGATGTTTCCATTGACTCCCGCAACACCGTTGTGGGCGCTGTCGCCCGGGATCAGATTGTCGGAGAAATTGTATTTCGCATTTGGCCGCTAAAGGATTTCGGCCCGGTGCAGTGAAGCATGATATAACAGTAACGTATCATATAATATAAGGAAGGGAGGGATCGCAAATGAAAAAACATATTCCTGCGCAGGCGGATCGCATACGGCAGCAGCACAGCCGGCGGCATCGTTGGTATCGTTTGGTGCTGGGCCTTTCCTGTATCGTGGTCTTTTGTACCGTCTACGCCCTTATTATCCCTGCGCTGACCATGGAAAAGACGCCGATTTGCGGTTTGGAAGAGCACACCCATAATGATGATTGCTACAGCCTTTCCCTCCGCTATTCCGATTTGGATTGCGCTTTTGCCGTTCACGAACACAGCGATCGCTGTTATGATGAGGATGGAACGCTGATTTGCGGTGAAGCCGATACGGTGATCCACTCCCATGACGACCTCTGTTACGATGAAAACGGCGAGCTGATCTGCCCTCTGCCCGAGGTGGAAGAACACCGCCACGACGAGAGCTGCTATAAAATCACAGAATACAGCTGCGGTGAAAAGGAAAGGGAAGGTCACCTCCACAACGAAGATTGCTATGCTGCCGACGGCACGCTCCTTTGCGACCGGGAGGAAAGGGAAGGCCATCATCACACCGCTGCCTGCAAAGTCGAAGATAAAGAGTTGATTTGCGATAAGCCGGAAGTGATTTTCCATGAACATACCGCCGCTTGCTTTGCCGATGGCGATACCTCTACGGCGCCGATTTGCGGTCAGCTTCAAACCCTCCGTCATCAGCATGATGAAAATTGCTTTAAAGACGCCTCCGAGGAAAAAGTGCTGACCTGCACGATTCCGGAACATCAGCATGACGATGTGCTCTGCTATCCCGCCGCCGATGAATCCGCCGAGGAAATGTATCACTGCGGCATGGCTGCCCATAGCCACGACGATGATTGCTACGATGAAAACGGCGAGCTGATTTGCACCGTGCCGGAACATCAGCACGATGCCGCTTGTTTGGAACCGGCAGCACCGGAGGATGCCAAAGAGAATACTGCAGAAGAAACCAAAGAAAATACAGAAAATAAGGATGGCGGAGAAACCGCCGGCGATGCGAAAGGGGACTCCGATAAAGAAGAAGCCGCCGCCGATGATGTACGCAGCCTGTGTCTGGCTGATGAAAACGGTACGGAAATCACGGTAAAAGGGCGCTTCCCCGAGGATGTAACCCTCTCCGCCCTTGATTACGATAAAGAGGATCTTTACGAGCTGCGCCAGCAACTGCCCTTAAAGGATGAAAAGCTCCTCCTTGCCTGGGATATTTCTCTGTTGCAGGATGGCAAAGCCTATCAGCCTGCCTCTTCGGTGGAAATCACTCTGAGCAGCGATGCACTGCCCAAGGATACCGAGGAACTTTGCGGCTATGCTCTGCCCACCTCTGCCGCCGCGTTGTCTAACGCCGAGAGCGAAACCGAAGCTGCCCCCCTGACCCTGACCGCCGATAAAAAGGAAGTCAGCTTCTCCACGGAAAGCTTCCCTCTCTTCTATTTCACCACTCCGAACCCCGCCCCGGAAAACGACGACGAAATCGTTGGTGAAATGGGCGATAGCAACAGTATGCAAGAGTTGGCGGAAAGCGGCTACTTTGAATATTGGGAAAAGGTCATGGCCGAATCCAAACAGGCCAAAGCCAATGTCCAAAAAAGCACCGCCAAAGCCGTAACCCAAGACGGAACTCCCCCCTCGGATCAGCAAGTAGAAAAGCGCGGCGGAGAAGAAAGCAGTGACGGCGTAAAAGTAAGCAAGACCATTAAAGGCACAGAGCTGGAAAATGTGTTTGATATTGCGTTGCAGGTGCAGACAACACAGAAAATCGAAGAAGTATATGAAGAACCGGACATGGCGGTTGTGATTGTAATGGATATTTCCAATACGATGACATATGGTTTTGGTAATAAAAATAGCAAGCCATCACGATATGAGGCTGCAATGGGCGCTGCCGAGAATTTCTTAGATAAATTTGCAGCCAGCAATGACCTGGGCGTCAGCAAAATAGGTTTTGTCGCATTTAATACCGATGCCCATAAAATATTCGACTTTCGGAATTGTACCAACGCAAATCAAGCAAATACCCTAAAAAATAATATGCGCCAGGGAACAGGGAACATCATTAATGCTGAAAAATATGCAGAATCACATAGTCGGTTTACAAATATTGAAGCCGGGCTCAAAATGGCTTCGGATATGCTGGCTAAGGTAGATAATAAGAACAAATTTATCGTATTCCTCAGTGATGGTTTTCCTACAACGTATGTTAGCTCTGGATATAAGGGATATGATCCTAATTGTTCCTCTGGTACGCCCGGAAACGATGGTGTGTTCCATGACGATGTAAGAAACAAATATTGCTTATATGGTACCAGTTATAGCGACAAAGCTGCAATAAAAGCTCGAGCAAAAGCCTCCCAGATGAAAAATCTGGGGATAGATATCTTTTCTATCGGTATAGATGTTGGTGGTCAGACCGTAAAGCAATATGTAGACCAAACAAATGGTCAAAATTTCGCAGTTGTCGACCGTACTTCCGAAAACTATGAAATTGGAGATGCATCCAGCGCAGATGCCTACAAAAATTGGTTACGTAACAGTATTGGTTCCGGCTATTATTATGACAGTACCGACTCTGCCGGATTGAATAGTGCTTTTGAGCAGATTTTTGATACGATCAAGCAGACAGTCGCTACCGGAGCGGAAGCAAACTGGGTGGCAGAAGACCCGATTCCCATGGTTACCGGCTCCGATGGCTATGTGGAGTTCCTTGGTTTTTACGATATCAAATCCAGTTTCCACGGCATGAATGCTCTTATCGGAAGTCATGCTGTCGGAGCGGAAAATACTGCCAGCTTTGGCTCTGACAAGGAGCGCAAAAACGTAATTCGATGGGATTTGAAAAAATCCGGCTATAGCGAAAAAACGGATGGCTCCGTTACGACCTATACCTACGCATTGAAATATCGGGTGCGATTAAAGAATGAAAATTCCGGTTTTGTGGAAAAAAGTGAAGATGCAGGGATTTATCCAACCAATGACCCCACAAGGCTCAGCTATCAGCTGGTGGAATCGAAAGATGGCAATACCACGATATCCGATCCGAAAACCATTGACTTTCCCATTCCTTCGGTGCATGGGTATCTGGTAGATTTCAGCTTTAAGAAACAAAGCAATGTTAATGACAAACCTCTATCCGGCGTTTCCTTCACCTTGTCTCATAATACCGAAAAATGCGGATTTTGCCGAGGAAACGGAACAACTCTGGAACTTAAAGATTTTACCGCTTCTTCCGGTAATGATGGCACCGTTGCTTTTTCCAATATCCCCTCGGGGCATACTTACACTTTGACGGAAACCAGTACCCCGCCGGGATATAAAAAAAATAAAACAACCTATACAGTGAAGGTTGCGTATGACAAGATTTCCGTCACTCCCGGCGATGGCTCGGAATGGAAGGATGTTGTCATCAACTATGCCGGGTATGAGCTTCCGGCTACCGGTGGTTCCGGTACGAAGCTGTTTACCCTTGGCGGGCTGCTTTTGGTGGCCTTTGCCTTGATTGGCAGATATATTTTGCGGCGCAGACAGGAAAGGAGGCTGACTTGACCTCCGCTTCGGCGCAATGCCTGCAACGCAATGATATAAATCGCAATGCCTGCAACGCAATGATATAAATATAGATACAAAAACGAAAGGAATATGATACCATGAAGAAAAAATCTTTACTCGCACTTCTACTGGCTCTGGTAATGGTCTTTACCATGGCCTCCACCGTAATGGCTGCTGCCGAAAGCTACAGTATTACCGTAAAGAACACAAATGCTGCGATTTCGATTTCCGGTAATACCTACAATGCGTATAAAATCTTTGATGTAACCTATTCCCAAGATAAAGCGCATTTTGCTTATACTGTAGCGAAGGAATTTGAAGGTTTTAGCTATACCGTCGGTGACAAATCTTATAGCGGTGATGCTCTTGTCAGTTATGTTTCCGATTTGACTAACGACAGCGAAGCTTTAGATGCTTTTGCCAAAGCAGCTCTTAAATATGTAGCGGATAACCATATCGCGGCTGCCGGAACTGCTACTGTTGGTGCGGATAGCGAAACAGCTACGATTAACGTTCCTTCTGCCGGCTACTATCTCGTTACCGGTACTGCTACTGCGGAAGGTCAAACCATCACCGCTGCCTGCGCATTGACCACGACAAAACCCAAAGCCGAAATCGACGTGAAAGCCGATGCACCTTCCATTGATAAAAAGATTGTTGAAGGAAAAAGTAAAGTTGAAGCAAACACCGCCGGTATCGGTGATACAGTCAGCTATGAAATTACTTCCAAAGTTCCCAATATGAAGGGCTATACAAAGTACTTCTTCGTAATGGAAGATACTTTGTCCAAAGGTCTTACCTTTAACGATGATGTTGCCGTTAAAATCGGTGATAAAACATTGACAAAAGATACCGATTATACCTTGACTACTACCAATAATAGTGACGGTACTACCTTGATCGAGATCGTTTTCAAAAACTTCATTAAATACACTTCCGGAGATGCGATTACTGTAACTTATTCTGCTATCGTAAATCAGGATGCAGAACTGGATCCCACCGTTGGGAATCCCAATGACGTAAGATTGATCTACTCCAATAATCCCAATGTGGAAGGGAAGGGGACAGACAAGCCTGCAACCGGCGATGCTACCGGTGAAACTCCCAAATCTATTGTTAAGACCTATGTGACCGGCCTTAAACTTACAAAAGTAGACGGTGACGATAAAACTTTGACCGGTGCTAAATTTGAGATCAAAGGCGAAGGAATGAAAGTTGTTTTGATCAACAAGACACTCTACAAAGAATCGGCTAACGGTACTTACTATATGCTGAAAGACGGTAGCTACACTACGGATGCACCGGTTACCGACAAAGCTGCCGATGGCTATAATGAAGACAAATACGATTCCACTACCACAAAATACGAAAAGGTTACTGTAGTTGACAAAACTACTGTTCCGACAGAAATCAACGCCAAGGGTTATGTTGATGCAAATGGTGTTCTCACCTTTGAAGGTCTGGGAGAAGGTACTTATACGATCACGGAACTTGTTGCCCCCAATGGCTATAATCTGTTAAAAGATCCCATTACGATCACAATTACGGCTAATGCAACTTTGGATGGCTGCACTTGGACTGTGAAAAATGGTGAAACCGGTTTGACGGCCGGCACCGATCATCTCTTTGCTTTCAATGTCGTAAATAATGCCGGTACCGAGCTGCCCTCCACCGGTGGTATCGGTACTACCGTTTTCTATGTTCTCGGCAGTGTTTTGGTTCTTGGCGCCATTGTTCTTCTCGTAACCAAACGCCGCATGAAGAGATCTTAACCTTTGCCTGAAAATACCTGTGCGCGGGGGAATCCCCCCGCGCTGCGGTATTTCTTTCTGTTTCTGCCGAGGCCCCATGTTTTCGGCAAAATCTTTTAAATTTACAGTATCAAGGAGAATCCCGGATGAAGAATAAAATCACCACCGTTATTTTGATCATTATCCTCCTTGCGGGATTGTCCTTGCTTCTGTATCCCACGGTGAGTGATTATTGGAATTCTTTCCACGCCACAAGAGCTGTGGCTACCTATGAAAAGGAGGTCGCCGACCTCAACGAAGAAGAATACAACCGTATTCTTGCCGATGCCGCCGCCTACAATCAGGCTTTGGCATCGAAGGAGCAGAAGTTTGAACTCTCTGCCGAGGAAAAAGCCAACTACGAAAAACAGCTGGATTTCAGCGATACCGGCATGATGGGGTATCTGGAGATTCCTGCCATTCATTGTACTTTGCCCATCTACCATGGCAGCAGCGATGAAGTGCTGCAAATCGCCGTGGGCCATCTGGAATGGTCCTCCCTCCCGGTGGGCGGCGAGAGCAGTCATTGTGTTCTTTCCGGTCATCGGGGTTTGCCCAGCGCCAAGCTTTTGAGCAATCTGGATCGTCTCACCGAAGGCGATACCTTTATGCTGAAGGTGCTGAACGAAACCCTGACCTATGAGGTGGATCAGATCCTTATCGTCCTCCCCGAGGAAACCGATGCCCTTCTCATTGAGGATGGCAAAGATCTCTGCACCCTTGTGACCTGCACGCCCTATGGCATCAACACCCACCGCCTGCTGGTCCGGGGGCATCGCGTTGCCAATACCGAGGATGCCGCCAAGGTCACTGCCGATGCTCTGCGCATCACTCCCCTTTATGTGGTGCCTCTCATTGCAGTGCCGCTGCTTCTCGTTGCTTTTATTCTTTTATTTGTTACCGATCGTAAGCGAAAATCACGTGGAGGTGAGTCTCGTGAAAGTAAAAAATAGATATATGCCGGGCATATTTTTGTCCTTCCTTTTGCTTCTGCTGCTTTGGTCCGCGCCGGTCTTTGCCGCCGGAGCCATTGATACATCCCGCCCGGTAACTCTGACCATTCAATATCAGGAGGCGGAAAAAGCCGTGAGCGGCGTCCCCTTTGCCCTCTACCGTGTTGCCGATATTTCGCCCTATGGAGAATACACCGTCTGCGACGATTTTAAAAATTACATTCCCGAGGCTACCTTTGCCGGGGATGACGGCCGGGCATTGGCGGAAACTCTTGCCGGTCAAATTGCCGCCAATAAAATCACCCCTCTGGATGAGGGGACTACCGATGCCCAGGGACAACTTCGTTTCCCTGTAAAGCAGAAGGAATTACTCCCGGGGATGTATCTGGCCGTTGCCCAGGTTTTCACCAAGGACAAGGTCAGCTATACTACCGAACCTTTCTTTGTGGCTCTCCCCGGTGCCGATACCGCCGCCAACGATTGGAATTATGATGTCCTTGCCGTGCCGAAGCATACCGCAGAACCGGTTCCCGATGAGCCGGAAAAGACTTCCTTAAAGGTGCTGAAGGTCTGGAAGGATGAGGGCTACGAAAAGCTGCGCCCCACTGCCGTGGTGGTAAAGCTCTATCAAAACGGTGAGATTTACGGAAAGGAAGTAACGCTTACCGAAGCCAACAACTGGCGCTATACCTGGGAAGATCTTCCGGTGTATGACAGCAACGGCAAAAAGATCGACTGGAAGCTTACGGAAAATACCATTCGCGGCTATACCGGAAAGGTCGTTTTGGAAAAGGATACCTTTACCGTGACTAATACCATCAATAAAAACGAAACTCCTCTTTCGGAGCTGCCCGGCTCTTCCAAGCTGCCGCAAACCGGCTTGCTTTGGTGGCCTGTGCCGCTGCTGGCTTTTGCCGGCGTAATCTGCCTTCTTTTGGGGCGGATTTTCAAAAGGGGACGCCATGAGTAAACGGGGAATCGGTTTTACCGTTATCGGCGTACTGCTTATCTTTGGCGCTTTGGGACTGGCAATTTTCAACTTTTGGAGTGACTACAAAGCCGGCAGCTATGCTGCCGGAGTTTTGGCACAATTGCAAAAGGAAATGCCGGAGCCTGCCGAAAGCGTTCCGGATTACGTTTTGAATCCCGATATGGAAATGCCGGTCAAAGAGATTGACGGAGTTTGCTATATCGGTACTCTCACCATTCCCGATCTTGAGTTGGAGCTGCCGGTGATTCGGGATTGGAGCTACCCGGCTTTAAAAAAGGCTCCCTGCCGCTACAGCGGCTCTGTTTATCAAAATCATATGGTCATTGCCGCCCACAATTACTCCCGCCATTTCGGCCGTCTGAAACGGTTAAGTTCCGGTGCGGAAGTGATTTTTACCGATATGGACGGCAATGAGTTTCATTACAGCGTTGGCGGTATCGAAACCCTGCCGCCGAAGGCCATTGAGGAAATGACCGAAAGCGATTGGGATCTTACTCTCTTTACCTGTACCGTTGGGGGCAGGGCAAGAGTGGCTCTCCGCTGCGACCGCGTTGAAACGGATGCGGTGACGGTAACTCCCTGATATCGGAGGAAAATGCGATGGAAGATCGAGAGTTGAATAAAATTCTGGAGGCCGTCCATACCTGCGCAAAACCGGAGCCTTTGCCGGAGGAACCCCCTCTGGAAGATTTTCTGTGGGGAGAAAGGCTTTGTCAAGAGGCTGACCCCTCTCGATACGGGCGTTACCAATGGAATCGTTATCCTCATTATGGTGATGAAAAGCGGTCGCGCTACGATGCCATGCCCTTTTACCCCCGGAAACACGATGGGCGCCCCCGAACCGTAAAGGAAGATCAGCTGTATGGCCCCAATGAGCATTATGAAAAGCTATGCCAATCGGCTCTCGATATCCTTTCCTCTGTACAGGGCTTGGGGGATTGCATACTGCTTTTGATCCTGCTGCAGCGCAAAGCCTATCTGGATCAGCTCTTTGGCCAGTGCTTTCAAGGCAGCCGCTATGATGGGAATGTAGATCCTAAGCTGCTTATGGAGGATTTCTGGTTTTTCATGATCCGGGAGCTGGTTCGTTCCCGGCGCATGACAATGCGTGAGGACAGCGATGTTCTTTTGGCGGAGCTTCTGAATATTTTTGATATTCGGGTTGCCGATGGCAAAGCAGACCTCACCATAAATGAGGTGGAAAGCATCTATCTCAACCGCAATTTTGACCTGGGTTCCGAGAGCTATTATGGCTTTTTTCGGGCCTGGGCCGGTTTTTTACCGGAAAATGTCGAACGGATGGAGCAGGAGTTTATGCCGGAATGGCAAAGAACCATGATCTATCTGGGGCATTTCATTGACCGCCACCTTTTTGATAACGTGGCGGAAAACACCTATTGTGAATATGCCGCCGCCATGGTGGATTTGGCACTGCAGCGCCGAAAAAGCGTTGCCGGCGGCTCTGCCCAAGCAGCTCCGGCGGCGGGATCTTTGATTCGCCCGGCCAAAGATGCAGTTCTCCCCGAAAAAACCTTTTGGGAAAAGCTGCGGGATTTTGATTGGGGTTGTTTTACGATGATCTTTTTGGCGGCAATCACCGTGATTTTGGAAGGCTGGTTTTTCTTTATCTATTGCGACTTTAGTTCTAGCGGCTTTTTCGTCATTCCTCTTTCCCTCGGTGCGCTTTTCATGATTTGGTGTCTTATCGACAGTGGTTCGATCCCCGGCCCCGAGGATGCCGTTCACAATTATTACAAGCGATTCTCTCTGCAAAAAACGTGTGATGAAGCGGTGATGAACCGGATGGCCGAAGCCGTTGCCGAAGAATACCGTGCCTGCCTGGAAAAAATGAGAAATGCCGATATGGCTCACCTCCCCAAAGCTCTGGTGGAGTCCTTCCCCAAAGGTTCCTTTGGGGCTTATATCGGCAATACCGCCAGCAAAAAGTTTCATCGCACCGATTGCAGTTCTCTGCGTTCCTCGGAAAACGCCGTCTGTTTTGACACGAGAGAAGAAGCCCTCGCCGCCGGCTACACTCCCTGCGGCCGTTGCAAACCATGAAATAAACAAAAGGATGCCCCGCTATGGAGCATCCTTTTTTATGCGGATGTTATTTTCGGATCTTTAGGAGATCCGTTTTTTTGTGATTAGGAGGATTCCTGCGGAGAGGATCAGGAGGGTTCCCAGTGTGTAGAGGATGTGTGTGCCGCTTCCGCCGGTGCCGGGAAGCTCGTAGGTGCTGTAGTTTTCAATATACAGCGGGTCCTTTGCCGTTCCCGTTCCGCTGTAGCCGCTGTCTTTAAAGGAAACGGTGTATTCCATGGTGACGGGGGTTTGGGTGATCGTCACCGTCAGGGAAATGTTCTTATCCAGATCTCCGCTTTCACCGCTTCGGTCATGGATTTTCTCGAGGTATCTTGTTTTGACTCATATTTTTCGCTCCTTTCCTTTCAATATTAATTTCATATTATAGCGCAAGTCCGATGAAATGCAATGGTAATATCGAATAAACTTAACAAAGAAAAAAGAATCGAGAAAAAGATGCTCTCCCTGTATATCAGGGGAGCATCTTTGAGAAAGGTATGAAATTATTTTATTTTTTATCGGCACGGATGGTTACGGTCACTTCTCCGTTGGGACCTTTGGTGGCGATAAACTCATCACCGCTGCCCGGGGTGATGATCTCCTGATTGGAGCGGACGCCGGCAGGGGCATCGGAATCCATGAAGCCGAAGAAGTTGTTCGCCGGAGCAGCGGTAGCCGCCGGGGGATTGGGATCTACCCAACCGGAGATCCCTGCGCCGTGGGGCAGATTGACCTTTGGTGTTTGGGGTACGCCATAGCAGGTTTGGCTGTAATCGCAGATGATCGGCGGCAGCTCTTCATGATAACGGGAACCGGAGATCCCGCCGTTGGCAGGAAGATTCGGCTCCGTTCCCTGAGGTATGCTTTGGTAGGTTCGGATCGCATCGTTGATGTTGCCGCCGGAGCGTTCCTGCCCGGGGATGAACCGATCCTGTCGGAAACCGGAAACGCCGGCATCGGCAGGGATCACCACCTGCTCTTCCCGAGGGGAAGGGAACCATGAGGCGCCATCGCTTCCCCTTGCTTGTTGCTGTTGGGCCATGGCTGCGGCCAGAGCCTGCTGCTGTTGGTAAAGGGCTTCTTTTTGTGCGGTGTATGCGGCTTGGGCCGATTGCATTTCCGCTGCTTGTTGCTCCAGCTGTTGGCGGTATGCCATTTGCTGCTGCTGTGCGATGCGGAGCTGCTGAGCCTGTTGCTCCAATTGAGCGGCATAGGCTGCCTGCTCCTGACGATCCCGCATGGATTGGCGGCGGCTGTATTGCTGTTGCTGTTGTTGGAGTTGGCGCAGGCGCAGTGCTTCCTGATTCAGTTGGGCTGCCCGGGCTTCCTGTTGGGCGCGGGCGGCCTGGATTTGATAAGCCTGCTGCTGCAGCCGGCGGGCGTAGGCTTCCTGTTGGGCCAATGTCTCCTCAAGTTGACGGTTTTGTTCCTCCAAACGGCGCTGTTCGTAAAGAGCCCGCTGTTCCGCTGCTTGGGCGGCCTGTTGCTGTGCCATTGCCATGGCGGCTGCTTGTTGGGCTTCCCATTGCGCCGAGGATTCTCGGGGCGGAAGGGCCGCGGCAGGCTCCTGTGGTTGCTGTGGAGGAGTCTCCAAGGGCGGGTTGGAAATGGTATTTCCCTGGGCCGGCAGCCCTTCCGGGCCGGGCTTATGATACATGGAGGGTTGCTGCATTTCCCAGGGTTTGGGCAGTACCTCCGGTTTGGACCATTGGGTCTGCAGATCCTTATCCCAGGGTTTGGGCAGCACCTTTGGCTTCTGCCATTGGGCATCGGGTTCTCCGCCGCCGGTGGCTTCCTCTTTTTCCGGAGACTTTTGTGTTTGGGTGTTCTCGGCGCGGGGCGCAATATCCTTCCAAGCCGGAGCCGTCGGTGCATTTTGCCATTGTTTTGCCGCTTCTGCCGGCGTTTTTTCTTTTGCCGGATCTTTTTTCTCATCCTTGCGGATGGTCTTGATCCCGGCATCTCGATCAATGGATTCCTTTAGTTCTCGGATGCTCGTTTTTAACCAGGGTTTTTCCGCCGCTGCTGTGGCATCGTGCTGAAAAGCGGAAACGTAAGGTTCTTCCGATTCTTCCGCTTTTTTCGTTGGCTCTGTGTTGTCCTCCGTTGTCGGTGGGAGCTCCTGTTTTTCTCGATCGGCTTCGACTTCGGCGTGGAGCTGGGCGAGACTTGCTTTGAGCCAGGGCTTTTCTGTATTTTTCGTTGCCGCCTCTTCTTCATCGGCGGCGATGGATGCTTTTAAATCTTTCAGGCTTTGATCCAGCCAGGGCTTATCCGGGTGTGTTTCCGGCATCGGTTCCGGTTTTTCCGATGGCTTTTCTGTGATCTCTTCCTTTTGGGGGGGGATTGCGGCAGGGATCGGCGTCGGTGCTTTTTGATCGGCTTCGACTTCGGCATGGAGTTTTTCCAGACTTTTTTTCAGCCAGGGTTTTTCGGCGGCATCTTTTTTCTTTTCCTGTTTCCCTGGGCGGATTTCATCATCGCTTTCCTTCCAGCCGGAAACGCCTTTTCCCTTGGGAATCTTGATTTCCGGCAGCGGCTCGGCAAAGCTGTAAAGGGCTTCTGCGGGTTCTTTCTTTGGGCTTTCGTGGTCGTGGTTGGCAGCAAATCCGGAAACACCTGCTCCCGGCGGCAGAGAAATCGGCGGTGGTGCAGGGATTTCCACCAATTCCTTGGGGGGAGTGTAACGGTAGGGCTTTTTTGCTGCCCCGGGTACGAAAGTCGGTTCTTCATCGGGGTCTTTCCAACCGGAAACACCTTTCCCCTTTGGCAGCACGATTTTTGGCGGTTCTGTACCAAAGGGCTCTTCCTTTAAGGGTTCTTCCGGCGGCATATCGGGGAGTGCTTCGGATTCATTGTATTCTTTGATTTCTTTTGTTTCTTCGTATTCATCCTCTTCATCCTCTTCATCCATGACCGCCCAATCCGGCAGACCGGCGGCGGCAGAGCGTGCTTCGATATCCATGGGCGGTTCCGGGGGGATTTCCGGACCTTCCCGGGCAAAATCCGGGGTTTGATCCGGATCCTCGGGGCGTGCCTTTGCAGCGGTGGGCTGCGTTTTGGTTTCCGCTTCGGCGGCAGCTCTTGCTTTTGCCGCTTTGGCTTCATCCTCTTCATCCATTACCGCCCAATCCGGCAGACCGGCAGCAGCGGAACGCGCCTCGATTTCCATCGGCACTTCCTGCTTCTCTTCGGTTTCCCCGGACTCTTCCGGGGGAGGGTCTTCCGGAAGGAGCTTTGGCTCCTCTTCCGGGGCGGAAATGGGGAGTCCTTCTTCCTCTTCGGTTTCTGTTGCGGCCGGTGTCGTTGTTTCTATAGAATCAAATCGAGTGATGCCGTATTCTCCGGTGTAGGTTTGAAATACTTCCTCGGTAAAAAACGGCGGCAAAGCCGGGCCAAGCACCACGTTGTGAATATCTGCGGCAAACAGCGCAAAAAGCGCGGCAACGCTGCGTTCCTCCTGCCAGGTAAAATGCCAGTGCAGAGGGAGATCCTCTATGCGGAGCTTTGCCGATTCCGCTATGGCGGAGATCGTTTCGATCAGTAGCGGCAAATCACCGCAGGTGCCGATGTCGATGATCCGGGGAATGCCGTCGATGGTGCCGTAGTCGATATCGTTGAAACGGAATTTTCCGCACCCCAGGGTCAATACAACTGCATCCTCGGGAATGCGGCGGATTCGGTCGGTATATTCTTTTCGGCTCTCTTCGATGCCATCACAGCCGCCGATGATCTCAATACGGTGGAGATTCCCTTCGGCCAGAGCGGCTGCCAGTTTGTAGCTGACGGTACGGACCGACTTTTTCCCGAAACCGGTGCGTACCGCAGTTCCACCGTTAATGCCGGGAAAGGGGATCTGCCCCGGAGCACCTTCCAGCTCGATGCTGCGGATGAGAGCCGGTGTGATATCCTGATCCAAATGAGGAATCCCTGCCATAGAAAGACCGCCGGCAGTAAAAAGTCGGTCGGTATAGGAGGGCAGCGGCGGCATGATGCAGCCTCCGGTAAAAATAACTGCTCCGGGAATGTGGTCGAATTCATTTTGCTGGTTTTGCCAGCCGGTGCCGTAGTGGCCTTTGAACAGAGGGTATTTTCGGAACAGCGGATAAGCATGGGCCGGAAGCATCTCCCCATGGGAGTACACGGCAACGCCGCTTTCCCCGGTTTGCTCCAGAATGGATTCCAGCAGGTCATACCGATGGCCGCTGACCACAATAAAGGGGCCGGGGTCAATGATTCGGGGCACTTCCACGATATCCGGGTCGCCAAAGGCGCGGAAGCGGGCTTTTTCTGCCATTTCCATGGCTCGGAGGGCAATGCCGCCCATTTCTTTCAGCAAGGCATCGTAATCTTCTTTAAAATGGTTTGCGCCCAAGGCGATCAGGGCTTTTTGAAAAAAGCCGGCAGCTTCCTTATTTTTTGAGCCCAGCGCCCAGCTTTCCCGGGCAAAATGGGCAATGCCCCGAATACCGAAGAGCAACAGAGATTTTAAGGAGCGGATCGTCGGCGTTTTTTGCCAAATCAGGCGAATGTCAAAATCTTCCGGCAGCTTTAAAGAAGCATTCAAACCGCCGAATTTTGGAATAAAGGTGGTCTTTGCTGCCTTTACCGCTTCGGTAAGGGCAACGATATGGTCGTCATCAAAGCAGCTGTGGGCCGCAGTGGCGGCAAGACCCTCCACCATGAGCCGTTGCACCTCTTCGCTGACGGATTTATGTACAGAGGCTTTGGCCAAACCGATCAGTGCTCCGGTCAGTTCATCCTGAAGTCGGGAGCTTTCCGCGGATTTTCCGCAGGCTCCCAGGGTGTCGTTGCAGTATTTTCCGTTTTTGGCCAGGCCGCATTGGTAACAAAGCATTTTGTTCTCCATAAAAGATCACTTCCTTCTCACCTTATATTTTACAATAATTTTTTGCTTTTTGCAATAAATTCCGCTGTTTGATGGTATGGCCTTGCTCCGGGATGGGTTGAGGAATCTCTGCTTTGGGAAAATTTAAGAAATTTTTCATAATATAACACTTGACATTATACTATGCGTGATGTAGTATTATGTGCAAGGAGGTATAGTGATGGATGTACAACTAAAACGAGGACTTCTCGATATCTGCGTTCTCAAAACCCTCCGGGAGGAGGATTCTTATGGCTATAAGATCGTGCGGGATCTATCGTCTCATATGAAGATATCAGAATCGACGCTCTACCCTATCTTGAAGCGATTGGAGCAAGGACAGCTTCTTACCGTTTACATGATGGAGCACAACGGCCGCCTGCGGAAATATTACCATATTACCACCGCAGGAAAAGAGCGCATCGAAGCATTTTTAGAGGAATGGCACGAAGTGGAAAACATCGTCGCCTATATTAAAGGAGGATCGGAAAATGACGAGAACGGAATTTCTCAATGAATTGGAACAGCGGCTTTCCGTTTTGTCCGAGTGCGACCGCAAACGCAGCTTGGGCTATTTTGAAGAAATGATTGCAGATCGTATGGAAGAGGGCATGACCGAAGAAGAAGCGGTAGACAGCCTGGAATCTATTGATGAAATTGCAAACCGCATTCTAAATGAATCGGCGGAGCCTGCGGCAGAGCCGAAGGCAAAGGATTTTCACGGCTGCCCGATGTGGCTGGCCATTGTGCTGGCGGTATTGGCGGCTCCTATTTGGCTGCCGGTGGCTGTTAGCATTGTTGTGGGGTTGTTCTGCCTGTATCTGGTGCCTTGGAGTTTGATTCTTGGGCTTTTCTCTGCGGCGTTGGGGTGCTTCTTTGGCGGGCTTTTTGGCGCCGTTGTGAGCTTTTTTGTGATCCCCACGGCGGGGATCTACGCTTCCATGCTGATGCTGGGACTATCCCTATGCTGTATCGGTGTTGGCATTTTGCTGGTATTCCCCTCCGTTATTTTCACCCGTTGGCTGATTCTGGGTACAAAATGGTGTTGGCAAAAGCTGGTTTCTTTGAGAAAGGAGCATAAAAAAGCATGAAAAGGATCTATAAAATCTTTTTGATTATCGCCGTAGGGCTGATGAGCCTTGGCGTGGTAGTGGCCGGCGGCGCATTTATTGCTTCCGGATTTGACCTGGATAAATTCACGATCTCGAAAAAGGATTTTTCTTCCTACCATTACGATCAGGCCGAAGCTGTAAAAATCCTGCATATTGATGACGCGGATGACGCTGTTGGGGTGGATCGGGTGTCTGTTATACCTTCGCCGGATGATGCCTTTCACGCCTATTACTACGGCCGCAATGAGGACGATATTCTTTTTGATTATAACGCAGAGGAAAGTGTCCTTACCGTAAAAGCCAGTGAACGTAAAAATGATTGGCGCCTTGGCATTGGGTTTTATAATCTGGAGCCGATGCCCTTGGAAATCCAGGTACCGGCATCGGTGGAATCTTTGGAGATCTCTTCTTCCATCGATGATGTGACGTGTTCGGATCTGGAACTCAAAGGCAATCTTACCTGTGAAAGCGATGGCGGCGTGCTGACATTGAAAAATATCATGATACAGGGAAATGCCGATATTTCAGTGGATATAGATGACGTCCTGCTGGATAACGTCCAGGCTGCCTTGTTAAAGATATCCGCCGATGCCGGCGATATGCGGTTGAATGCCGTTTCCGTTCAGTCTCTGGACCTTGAAACCGATGTGGGGGATGTTACCTTCACCGGCTTAAAGGTTGAAAGGGAACTTTCTCTGGATACCGATGGCGGCGATATCGAAGGCTCTATCGACGGCAGCCGTAATGATTTTACGGCAGTAGTAAAAACAGATTTTTCTGATTGCAATGTGGAAAACGGCGGTACCGGTTCCAAAGCCCTGTTGATCCATGCCGATGTCGGAGATGTCTCTATCTCGTTTCTCAAATAATCCTATTTTGTAAAGACCGCCGCCCTTTGCGGCGGTTTTTCTATTATATGGTAGAAAGGCGGTGAAATTTTTGTTCCTGTACACAAAAGTGTGCAGTGATGTTCACGTAAAAATAACGCTGTTGCGTTGACACACTGTAGAAAAAAACGTATAATTTAATATTATGGAGTAATAGGGTGAAATAGGAAGGATCTCCTGCAAAAGAGATATTTGAGCAATATTTTTTGCGGGATTTTTGAAGATATGCTGACAAGGTTAAGTGTAAAAAAACCGTATAGTGTTGTTGTTGCCGTAGCCATTATTATGTTGCTGGGGATTGCCGCTCTGGTGGGGATCCGTACCGATCTGCTGCCGGATGTGGATTATCCTTATGCCGTGGTGACAACGGAGTATACCGATGCCTCTCCCGAAGAAGTAGAGGCCACCGTAACAAAGCCTCTGGAAAAGGCCATAGCCTCTTTGGGAAAAACCAAAGAGATTCATTCCATTTCCACCTCGGGAAAATCCATTGTGACCGTGGAGTTTAACAGCTCCGTTGATATGGATTTCATCGTTGCGGAAATGCGGGAAGCCTTTGAACCGCTGAAGTCCGAATGGGGCAGCAGTATCTCTTCGCCGGTAATCCGCAAGGTGAATCCCGATACCATGCCGGTGATCGTGGCTTCTGTTGATGTGGAAGGGGAGGATGCCGCCGGGATCTCCAAGTTTGTCAATGATACTTTGATGAGCTATTTTGACGGTATTGACGGTGTTGCCGATCTTTCGGTACAGGGCCTCGTCAGTGAACAGGTGCAGATCACCATTGACCCCGATAAGCTGGCGGAAATCAATGAAAAAATTTATAATGCCATCGATGGTGACTACGCAAAGGCTCGGGCGGCTTTGGAAGCTACCGATGCCGATCTCAGCAGCGCTTCTACCCAGCTTTCTTCGGATTTGTTGAATCAGGTGGCGTCCATCGATAGCCAGCTACGTACGTTAAATTCTCAGCTGGCAAAGGCTCAGGCTGCGGAGTCCACCAGCAACGATCAGATTAAAAAGCTCAAAGATGAAATCTCCGAGCTGGAAGCCCAGAAAAAAGCTTTAACGGAAAAAGAAACGCCTACCGAAGAGGATCTTGCCGAGTTGGAAAAGGTAAATTCCGATCTCACCCAGGCTCAGATGGAACTGGCGGCTGCCCAAAGCGGCGGTAACAGCAGCAGCGACAGCATCTCCTCTCTGCGTCAGCAGATTTCTCAGCTGGAAAGTCAGCGTAATGCTCTTACCGCTCAGATGAGTACCAGAGAATCGGAGTTGGCAAAGAGCCGTTCCGATATTACCTCTCAGCTCAGCGCCTTGGCTACGGATGAAGAAACGGCAAAAGCCGAAGCCGATTTGAAAACCCTGATCACAACGGAAATGGTCAGCAGTATGCTTGCTGCTCAGAACTTTTCCTCCAAGGCCGGTTCTCTGGCCATGGGAAATCGGGAATACGATGTGAAGGTCGGGGATAAAATTTCCTCTGTGGAAGAGCTGGAAAATCTGATCCTCTTTCATTTCGATTTGGATGGTGTTGAGGATGTTCTTCTCAGTCAGGTTGCCAATATTTCCCTCGTCAATGACAGCGATAAAGTCTACTCCAAGATCGACGGCCACGATGGTGTGTTGATCTCTTTTATGAAGCAATCCGACTACTCTACGGCGGAGGCTGCGAAAAATATCTGGAAGGTTTTCGATAAGGTACAGGAAACCTATCCTTCGGTAACGATCACACCTCTTTCGGATCAGAGTGTGTATATTGATCGCGTCAGCGGCGCAGTGACAGAAAACCTTGTGATCGGCGCCGTTTTGGCCATTCTTGTGCTCCTGCTTTTCCTGCGGGATTTACGCCCCACGTTGGTGGTGGGGGTCTCGATCCCCGTCAGTTTGCTGTTTGCGATTGCCCTGATGTATTTTACCGGGGTAACGTTGAATATTTTCTCCCTTTGCGGTTTGGCTCTCGGTGTTGGGATGTTGGTGGATAATTCCATCGTTGTGATGGAAAATATCTACCGTTGCCGCAAATGCGGTCTTTCCCGGTTTGATGCCGCTCTGGAAGGGGTTAAACAGGTGTCCTCTGCCATCGTTGCTTCGACTCTGACCACAATCTGTGTTTTTCTTCCCGTTGTCTTTACCAACGGTCTTTCCCGACAGCTTTTCTCGGATATCGGTTTGACCATTGCTTATTCTCTCCTTGCCAGCTTGTTTATTGCCTTTACGCTGGTTCCGGCAATGTCGGCAGGAGTCTTGCGGAAAATGGAAAAACGGCGGAAAGATACGGTATCTCCCTTAAAAGCCCGGTATACTTCCATTATGCGCTGGGTACTTTGTCATCGCGTATTTGTGTTGGTGTTCGCCCTTATGCTGTTGGTATTCAGCGGAATCTTTGCGATTTCCCGGGGAACATCCTTCCTGCCCCAGAGTGACAGCACGGAAATGACGATCTCTCTGACGATGAAGGAAGAAACCACCGATGCGGCTCTTTGGCAGACTACGGATAACGTAATGAGTCTCCTTCGGGATATGGATGATGTCAAATCCGTCGGTGCCGTTTCCGATGAAGGAGGCAATGTCTCCCTTAGCGGCGTCAGTGAGGGCGGCGGCACCATTCTCTATGTGGTGCTGAAGGATGATAAAGACCATACCTGCCAGGAAATTGCCGAGTCCATTCAGGCGCAAACGGAAAATCTTGGCTGTGATTTGGATATTTCCATCGGCAGTTACGATCTCTCTTCTCTGTATCAAGAGGGGATTCGTATTACCGTCAGCGGTGAAGATCTCACGACTCTGGCTTCGGTTACCGAAGATATGGGCGATCTCCTTCTCAGTGTGGAAGGAATTGAAAATGTAAAAAGCTCTATGGATACGGCAACGCCGACTTTGAAAGTCAGCGTCAATAAGGCCGAAGCGATGAAATACGGTCTTACCGTCTCCGAAGTCTATGAATTTATCTCCCGCAGTATCAGCAACAGCGCCAACGCTACCACGTTGTCTCAAAGCGGTACCGATGTCATCGTCATTGATGGCAGTGCCGGGGATCTTTCTCTGGCGGATATCCAAAACCTGAAAATGACGGTAACCGATGATAATGACGTTACCTCGGAAGTCGTGATCGGCTCTATCGCAACGATTACCGAGGAGGAAGGGGCGCCGGTGATCTACCGCAATGCCCAAGCCCGGTATATGACCGCCACCGCCGAGGTTGCTGACGGTTATAACGTCGGTCTTGTCAGTGATGAGGTCAAAGAGCTGGTTCAGGGCTATACGCCGCCGGAAGGCTATCGCGTTACGATTTCCGGTGAGAATGTTGCCATTGATGATTCCTTCCACGATCTTTACCTGATGCTGGGGCTTTCTCTGGTGTTGATGTATCTGATCATGGTTGCTCAATTCCAGTCACTGCTTTCGCCTTTGATCATTATGTTGATCGTGCCTCTTTCCTTTACCGGCGGATTTACGGCGTTGCTCCTCGGCGGTAAGGATATCAGCGTCATTGCTCTTGTAGGTTTCCTCCTGCTCAGCGGCATCGTTGTCAATAACGGTATCGTTCTGGTGGACTATATCGACCGTCTGCGTCGTTCCGGCAAACCCATGAGGGAAGCCATCATCGAAGGCGGCTGCACTCGTGCAAGACCGATCCTCATGACGGCATCCACCACGATTTTGGCCGTATTGACCATGGCTTTTGGTCTTGGTACCGGAGCTGAAGTGATCCAGCCTATGGCCATCGTTGTTTTCGGCGGTATGCTTTACGCCACCGTCATGACGCTTTTTGTGGTGCCGGCCATTTATGATCTGTTCCTGCGGCGCAAAACCGATACCGTCATTGAATTAGCCCAGGGCAGTCCTTTGGATCAGGAGGATGAAATGAAAGGCTATCATATTGATAAGCCTTCTGAGGAAGATACGGAAGAGGAAGAAGAGGATGATTCCAAACCTTCCGCCAAGAAATCTCCGGGGCTCCTCGGCTCTCTGTCAGCGATTCTTCATCGTGAAGAGGAAGACGACGATGACGACGAAGAAGAGGATGATGAAGACGATGAAAACGAAGAATCCGCAGAGGATAAACCACGGCACCGCTTCCATTTGCCCTTCCTGAATCGTGATGACGAAGAGGAAGAGGATGAAGATGACGAGGACGACGACGAAGAGGATGAAGATGAAGATGAAAGCCGTCTGCGCCGTTTCTTCCGCCGTTTAACCGAAGATGACGAAGATGAATTTGAAGACGATGATGACGAGGATGATGATGACGAGGACGACGAAGAGGATGACTACGCGTTACCTCGCTTTGGTTTGTTCCGTCGTTTAAGAGCTCGGAAAACGGAAGATGACGAAGACGAGGAATACGACGATGACGACGAAGAGGACGAAGACGAAGAGGAAGACAATGCTTCTCCCCATTTCCGTTTGTTCCGTCGATTGCGTTCTCTCCGGGAGGAAGAGGATGACGAAGATGACGAAGAGGATGATGAAGACTACTATGGCCTGAAGGAACGTCGCCGTCGGGACCATGACGCGCTGATTGATGAAGAAACGCGGCGACGTGTTTTGCAGATACCCACCGAAGACAACACCGAAATTTCAGATAAGGCGGATCGGAACAATGAAAAGTAATGAGGATTATCATAAGCAGGAAAATGAAAATATAGAACATCTGGAAGCAACCGAAAGTACTTCCTCGGAAAATCATGATCCCGATTCTCTTGATCCTCAGGAACTCATCGACGAAGAGGACGCCGAGGAGATGGCATATCCCGAGGAGACCAGCCCCTATCTTGGCATGGAGGATGAAGCGATCATTGCCCTTTACCGAGAAGGGGATAACCTGGCTCAGGAATTTTTGATTTCCAAATACAAAAACTTTGTGCGCTCCAAAGCACGCTCCTATTTCCTGATTGGCGCCGATAAGGAGGATATCATTCAAGAGGGCATGATCGGCCTTTATAAGGCCATTCGTGACTTCCGTAGCGATAAACAGGCTTCTTTTCGGGCCTTTGCCGATCTCTGCATCACCCGGCAAATCATTACGGCCATCAAAACGGCTACCCGGCAAAAGCACATTCCTTTGAATTCCTATGTCTCTTTAAATAAGCCGATCTACGATGAAGAATCGGATCGCACCCTTTTGGATGTGGTCTCCGGGATCCATATTGCCGATCCCGAAGAAATCTTTATTAACCGGGAGCAAATGCAGGATATTGAAGTGAAGATGAGCGAGCTTCTCAGCTCTCTGGAGATGGAGGTTCTTACCTATTATTTGGAAGGAAAAAGCTATCAGGAAATTGCAGAGCAGCTGGAACGCCATGTAAAATCCATTGATAATGCCCTGCAGAGGGTAAAGAGAAAACTGGGAAAATATCTGGAAGATCGGGATAGCGATTAATTTCCCTCGAAATGTGGAAATCCTTTTCTCTGCCAAATTGCCTCTTGCCAAATCATATCGGAAGTAGTATAATATAACTATCGGCAGTTGAAAAAGTTTTTTTGAAACTTTCAAAAAAAGACTTGACAAATCCGCCGCGAGCCTGTATAATAATACTTGCGTTTCATGCCGACATGGCGCAATTGGCAGCGCAACTGATTTGTAATCAGTAGGTTGGGGGTTCAAGTCTCTCTGTCGGCACCATGTTGGAAATAAAATATGGGGAGATTCCCGAGTGGCCAAAGGGGGCAGACTGTAAATCTGTTGTCGACGACTTCGATGGTTCGAATCCATCTCTCCCCACCATTTTTAAAACAAGGACGAAGGTATTCGTCCTTTATATCGCGGAGTAGAGCAGCTGGCAGCTCGTCGGGCTCATAACCCGGAGGTCGCAGGTTCAAGTCCTGCCTCCGCAACCAGAACAAAAACCATTATCACGCAGGAAAAGCGTAGTAATGGTTTTTTCCTTTTTCGCGTTGAATCTGTATTGCTAACATCCTCTGCACCGGAGCGGGTATGGATTTTTTTAATCCTGCTTTATTCATTCCTCATTTCGTTGTATAATATTGTTAGGCACGGTTCGGTTTTATTTGGCAATTTAGTTCTGCCAAAGGGGCTATAGATTATGTTGCTTTTTGATTTTTGTTTGCGAAATTTTGTGCGGGAGGTGAGATGTTTGCTTTATGGATTTGGTGTTGTTTGGGGCTTTATTTTTCTGGTTTTGGTGCGGGGGCTTTTTTGTTTTTTTCGCAAGCCCTTGGCAGGTGACCTTCGCGAGGTGATTTGTCCCCGGTTTTGGCTGGGATTTTCCCTTATTTTTACCGGCATGTTTTTTGTGTTGTCGGTAGTGACTTTTGCTTTTGGAGCGATGGTTGCCGGCGGTATTTTGGGTGTTGTGGCTCTTGTCGGTTGTTACATGACGATGAGCTGCTGCAATCGGAAGATTTGCTACGATGATGCCTCCTTTACGATAACGGATTTTTTCGGACGCAAGCATTACTTCCGTTATGAGGATATTACTCATCTTACCAATGTTTTTTGGCATTTTAAGTTTCACACGGTTGATCGGTCCGTTACCGTCGGTTTTTTTCTCGCCCGTTCTTTGGATATAAGAAATTTTGTTTATACGATAAAAAAACAGTATCGCAAAGGCAATGACGGAATGGCTATTCCCTATACGGCGCCGAAAAAAAGGCCTTATTTTGAACATGTACGGTCTCCCTATGCGTATATAGCTTTCTATATTTTCATCCTGTTCGCAGTATTCTTTATTACGATATCCATAGGAATCGGCATTATCTCTCCAACAGAACCCAAGGAATTTGCAAGAAGCTTAGAGTACAAGACCATCGAGGTTGAAGATTACGGTGTTCAATTTGAGCTTTTTAACTTTGGCTTTCCTTTGCGAATATATACGGAGGATACTTCTTACTGCCTTTCCCACTATGAGGAGTTGCTCAGGAACCGTGATGCATTTTTTGCGGCCTGTGATGCCGGTGTGAAATTTGATATTGGGTATTATTACTATGGAGGAGGATATCAGAGTGGTCCTAGTGATAATTATCTTTATCGTATTATCGGGGCTGATGGAGCCGTTTATCTTTCCATTGAAGATGTTCGTGCTCGTAATCGTGAGGCGAATATAAAAATTTGGATTTTCTTTGCTCTCTGTCTGGTCATTGTGGTGGCTTGTGTCATGTTCTCTGTCTGTATTGGTCGTCATCCGGAGCGCTATCATCCTGATGTGGTGCGGATATTTTATCGCAAAGGAGAAATTTACCTGCCCGGAGAGCCGCGGGCAAAGCAGAAAAAGCGAAGAAAGAAACGAAAGTAGCATTGTCCGGGGTCTCTTGACGAAATCGGAATATGGATATATAATATAGCTAGCGATTGCTAGCTATTTTTTATAGATTTGTTTGGATGTGGTTTTATGAGTTTTGATTTAGAGCTTTATTTGAATCGAGGGGTGCGCCGTTTGGTGCGGGAGATTTCTCTGGCTGCGGTAAAACATCCCTTTTTGGCGGCATACATGACGCGGTTTGCCATGACTGCGAAGGCGGCGGAGCGAAAGAGAGCTGAGGCCGCCGCCGGAGGGGAGCATATTCCCGCCTTCCTTATTGCCAGCATTACGACCCGGTGCAACCTCCACTGCAAGGGTTGCTATGCCCGGTCGAACCGGGATTGTACCGACGAGGCGGTGGAAGAGAAGTCTCTTCTTTCCGTTTCTGAGTGGGATGGGATTTTTACCGAAGCGGAATCTTTGGGGATTGTGTTTATCTTCCTTGCCGGAGGGGAGCCCTTTGTCCGTCGGGATCTCCTGGCGGTGGCTGCTGCCCACAAAGGGATTCTTTTCCCTGTCTTTACCAACGGCACTATGTTTGATGCCGCAGCCATGGCTTTACTGGCACAGCATCCCAATCTTGTGCCGGTGCTGAGTATCGAGGGGGATCGCAAAATCACCGATGCCCGCCGAGGCAAGGGAACTTACGATAAGCTCACCGCTGCCATGGCGGCGTTGAAAAAGCAGGGGCAGATTTTCGGTTGCTCGGTGACGGTGCAAAAGGATAATCTCAAAACGGTTCTCGGCAATGCCTTTGTTTCTTCCGTGGCGAGATCCGGCGCCAAAGCGATCCTCTATGTGGAGTATGTGCCGGTGGATGGCAGCAGTACCGACCTTGCTCCCGGAGATCCGGAACGGAAATACCTGGCGGCACGATTGGCAGCCCTGCGCAAGGCCTATCCAAAGCTGGTGTTCATTGCCTTTCCCGGTGATGAGCAGGCTCTGGGAGGCTGCCTTGCCGCCGGCCGCGGATTTTTTCATATCAATCCCTACGGTGCTGCGGAGCCTTGCCCCTTTTCGCCTCATTCCGATCGTTCTCTCAAGGAGGTTTCTTTGCGGGAAGCTCTGGCTTCTCCTCTTTTCCAAAAGCTTCGTTCCTGGGATGCTTTGGCGGAAAGTCATGTCGGCGGCTGTACCTTATTTCACCAAGAAGGGAAGATAAAGGCATTTCTGGAGGAAGAAAAATGACCACAAAGGAACGGATCCTGGAGGAGGCTCTGACCCTCTTTTCCCGACAGGGGTATAAGGCTACGGGAGTGCGGCAGATCGCCGCAGCGGTAGGGATTCGGGATGCTTCTCTCTACAAGCATTTTAAAAGTAAGGAAGATATCTTTCGGGGGATCATGGCTTTGATCGAGGAGCATATTGGCGGCTTTTCCCCGGAGCTGGGATTACCTCGGTGGGAAGGGGAATCCTTGGACGCCGATACAGAGTCTTTGGTGCATTTGGATTTAGAAACGATGAAGGCCATTTCCCGAAAAGCCTTTCTCTTTTATCTTACCGATCCCTATCTTTCCCGATTCCGAAGGCTGGCGCATCTGGAGCGGTATCGGGAGCCGGAGATCTATCGGCGGTATTATAAGCTGTTTATGGAGGATGCCGTTTCCTATCTGCCCCGGCTCTTTGAAGTACTGATGAAACGCGGCACCTTCCGGCAGGGGGATCCCCGGGGGGCAGCTCTGCATTACTATGCCCCTATCTATTTCTTGCTGGATCAATACGAAGGCTGTGAAGAACGGGCCGAAGAAGCCGCGGCGATCCTAGATCAGCAAATCGAGGCCTTTTACAGCCTTTATCACCAATAAAAAATACCGGGGCGTTGCTCAACGATGTACGTGGGCAATGCTCCGGTGTTTTTTTACTTCTTATTTATGTTGTTTGTTTCGTTTGGGATTTTTGGGAAACCAGCCTTTTTCGACTCGTTTTTCCTGTTCAAAAAGCTCTTTGATGCTCCACAGGCTGCCGCCGCCGGCTACTGCGCATATGGTTGCCGCCATATCGTTTTGCAGCAGCAGGGAAAGGGCCAGCATGCCGATGCCTGCAATGGCAAAGAAGGGCCATATTTTTTTGGAAAACCAGTATTCGCCCTTGATCACCAGAGGATGATAAAGGCCGATGATGAGAAAGGTTAGTACCCCGATGATGATGCCGTTGAAATTCATGACTTATTCTTTGGTTTCTTCTGCCACATTTTGTTCGGCATGGCTGCAGATGGCGTGAAAAGATTCTTCGCTGAGGTCGTGTTCGATCTTACAGGCATCCTCTTCGGCAACGATGGGGTCTACGCCTAGTTGGATCAGGAATTTGGTGAGAGTCTTGTGACGGTGGTATACCTTTTGGGCAATGGCCATGCCGCTTTCGGTCAAAGTGATTTGCCCGTATTTCGACATTTCAATATAGCCGTTTTCCTTCAGATTTTTCGCTGCCACACTTACGCTGGGTTTGCTTACTCCCAAATGAACGGCGATATCAATGGAGCGGATATAGCCTTTCTCTTCCTGGAGCATCAGCATGGTTTCGAGATAGTCTTCTGCTGATTGTTGGATCTTCATGTTGTTTTTTCCTCCGGGTGTGATACTAATAATGTTAGCATAATTTCGCTTGAATTTCAAGAAAACAAAAAAACAACCTTGACATTTTGAGTTAGTTCTGATAAACTAACTCTACAGTTAGCGGAAGCTAATTCTATTTTGATGGAAGAGGATGTGATTATTATGCCGCTTACAATGGCAAACCCCGGTGAGGTTAACACCATTCGCAAAGTCGGAGGCAGTGCTGCCGTGCGAAAACACCTGGAGCATCTTGGATTTGTTGCCGGCAGTGACATTACGGTCGTTTCCGCTTTGAACGGGAATCTGATCGTAAATGTAAAGGAAACCCGCGTTGCCATCAGCCGGGAAATGGCCGGCAAAATACTGATTTAGCCTGAAAATTTTAATTAATTTTATTTTTTAGAGGAGTATAGAGATGAAAACTTTGAAAGAAGTAAAAGTCGGTGAAACCGTAGTGGTGAAAAAGCTCCATGGCGAAGGCGGCGTGAAACGCCGCATTATGGATATGGGCATCACCAAGGGTGCTTCGATCTACGTTCGCAAAGTGGCTCCCCTGGGAGATCCCTTTGAAGTAACCGTTCGCGGCTATGAGCTTTCTTTGCGTAAGGCCGACGCAGAAATGATCGAAGTGGCGGAATAATCCCGAGCAAAAGGAACCGCGAAATTAAATTTTTTTAAATTCTTGTTAGTTGAAACTAACGTCAGGAGATGAATTCAATGAGTAACAAAGTTCGCGTTGCTTTAGCCGGGAACCCCAACTGCGGTAAAACAACGCTGTTTAACGCCCTGACCGGGTCCAATCAGTTCGTTGGGAACTGGCCCGGCGTCACTGTTGAAAAAAAGGAAGGGAAGTATAAGGGCAACCACGATGTTCTTATCATGGACCTTCCCGGGATCTACTCTCTTTCCCCTTATACCTTGGAAGAAGTTGTTGCCCGAAATTATTTGATCGAAGAACGTCCCGATGTTATACTTAATATCATCGACGGTACAAACCTCGAACGTAACCTGTATCTTACCACTCAGCTTATCGAGTTGGGAATCCCCGTTGTGATTGCCGTCAACATGATGGATATTGTTCGCAAAAATGGGGACCATATGGATACCAAAGCACTTGCAAAGAAATTGCAGTGCCCTGTTTATGAAATCTCGGCATTGAAAGGTACCGGCATTAAAGAAGTTGTGGATGCAGCTGTGGCCGCTGCGGAAAAGGGCGAACCCATCCCTCCCCACACCTTCTGCGGGCCGGTGGAACATGCCCTTGCCCATATTGAAGAAGCCGTTGTTCACGATATGCCCCCTGCTCAGCAGCGCTGGTATGCCATTAAGATCTTTGAACGCGACGAAAAAGTCCTCTCCAAACTTACCATTGACCAAAAGGTTTTGGCCCATGTGGAACAGGATATCGTTGCCGCCGAAGAAGAAATGGACGACGATTCCGAAAGCATTATCACCAACGAACGCTACATTTATATCGGCTCTCTGTTAAGAGGCTGCTATAAGAAAAAGGATGCCGGTAAACAATCCACTTCCGATAAGATCGACCGCGTTGTTACAAACCGTTGGCTCGGCTTGCCCATCTTTGTTGTTGTAATGTTCCTTGTTTACTACATTTCCATGGTTACCGTTGGTTCCGCCGCTACGGACTGGGCCAATGACGGTCTCTTTGGGGATGGCTGGCACCTCTTCGGTTATGGTTCTGCCGCTTATGGCGAAGCCGATGAAGCTTACGCTGAAGCTGCTCAGACCGTTGACGCTTTCCTCGCTGTAGATGCCGAAGGCGCTGCCGATGCTGCCGATGCCATCGATGAAGAATCCGATGCCTATGATCCTCAGGCTGCCGGTACGCTTTTGACCGACTATGCCAAAAACTTTGATGCCACCGATGAAGCTTCCATCGATGTTGAAAATGAAGAAGACCTTTCCACGGAAACCGTGACTTATACCGGTAAAGATCTTACCGCAGCCATTAAAACCATGGAAAGCTATGACTTTGCCGCTCCCGATCCTGCCGACTACGGCATTTGGGTTCCCGGCATCCCCGCTTTAATTGAAAGTGCTTTTGCCAAAGCAGCTCCCGCTGCCTGGCTTGAAGGCTTGATCCTTGATGGGATTGTCGCCGGGGTCGGTGCCGTTCTCGGTTTCGTTCCCCAGATGCTCGTTCTCTTCCTGCTCCTTGCTTTCCTGGAATCCTGCGGCTACATGGCTCGTATTGCCTTCGTTCTCGACCGTATCTTCCGTAAATTTGGGCTCTCCGGGAAATCCTTTATCCCGATCCTTATCGGCACCGGCTGCGGCGTCCCCGGGATCATGGCCTCCAGAACCATTGAAAACGAACGCGACCGTCGTATGACGATCATGACCACAACCTTTATCCCCTGCGGTGCAAAAACACCCTTTATCGCAATGATCGCCGGTGCGATCTTTGGCGGCTCCGCTTGGGTTGCTACCTCTGCTTACTTCCTCGGCATGGCTGCCATCATCCTTTCCGGTATCATGCTGAAAAAGACCAAAGGGTTTGCCGGTGAAGTTGCTCCCTTCGTTATGGAACTTCCCGCTTACCATATGCCTACCGTCGGCAACGTATTGCGCTCCATGTGGGAACGCGGCTGGTCCTTTATTAAAAAGGCCGGTACCATCATTCTGCTTTCCACCATCTTCGTATGGTTCACCTCCTACTTTGGCTTTGTGGACGGCACCTTCCGGATGCTCTCCGATGAAGAAATCAGCAACTCCCTGCTAGCGGTCATCGGTAACGGCTTATCCTGGATCTTTGCTCCTCTCGGCTGGGGCAATTGGCAGGCTGCTGTTGCTTCCATCACCGGTCTTGTGGCAAAAGAAAACATCGTTGGCACCATGGGCATCCTCTTTGGCGGTGCCGGTGCTGCCTATAGCAACATTGCCGCAGCCTTCACTCCTCTCAGTGGTTATTCCTTCCTTGCTTTCAACCTTCTCTGCGCTCCCTGCTTCGCTGCAATGGGTGCCATTAAGAGAGAAATGAACAATATTAAATGGTTCTGGGCTGCCATCGGCTATCAGTGCGGTTTCGCTTATGTCGTTGCCCTCATCATTTACCAGGTTGGCTCTCTCTTTGCCGGTAATGTCAATATCATTGGTCTTATCGTAGCCTTGGTTCTGGTTGCCGCTATGATTTACCAGCTGGTAAGACCTTACCGCGAAGGCGGTATTGCCAAAAATAAAGCCTGATCAAGGCTGTTTCCCATCACTTAATTATTCGAAATTCAGAAAGGGGTTTTTGTCCTATGGTTCAATGGTTTGCAGCAAATTTGTCTACGATTGTGATCGGTCTGATCCTTTTGGCGATCGTTGTCGCTATCGTTGTACATCTGGTTCGCATGAAGAAAAAAGGAAAATCGACCTGCGGCTGCGGTTGCAGCCACTGTGCCATGCAGGGCAAATGCCACTCTGATCATACGCGGAATTAGGAGAAGAAAGGTTATGTCCGAACAGCTTATTATCAAACATTGCTCCCCCACTCTGGCCGGCATGAAAACGGGGAATCTCTTCTCCTGTGCCTGTGAATCCCGGGAAGAGCTTTTTACCTCGGTTCGCCGGATCAACCGTAAGCTCGTCCCCCGGGGGCTGCGCGTTTTGCCTTTTGCAGTTTCTGCACAGCGCGCACTGGTTTATGTCTTTCGCCCCGATGCGCTGGAAGAGGATCTCTCCCGGGAGGACGCCATGATCCTCCTGAAAGAATGCGGCTACGATCAAACCGATATCAGCGGCTGCCTGAGAGAGCTGAAACGGCGTTTGGCCCTCAAACACGAAGAAGGCTTCCCCCACGAAGTCGGCCTGTTCCTAAGTTACCCTCCTGAAGATGTTCGCGGTTTTATCGAACATAAAGCCGCCAACAGTAAATGTGCCGGCTGCTGGAAAGTCTACGGTGATGAAGAAAAAGCCAAATGCCTTTTCACCGCTTATCGCAATTGCACCAAGTCCTACTGTCGTAGGTGGGATGATGGGGAGAGTATTGAAAATCTAGCCGTCTTGCGGACGCACTAAACGCACAGAACTCGGCAAAATCGCCGATCGCCGACAATGGGCATACGTCTTAGTATAGCCCATTGCCGTCGCCCGGCGAGTTTTACCGAGTTCTGCACGTTTATTGCGCCCTTTTTGTTTGGATACTCCTTTTTTGTATGAATATGCGAAATTTGAATATTAATACATTGTTTCTTGGCGAAAAATCGAAAATGACCGTAGGAACGCAGGTCTTTTTGTCGAAAGCTGTCTTTTGCTTAAACACGTGCATAGGACGGCTTTTCCGTTATGTCGGCCCTTTTTTCGGTTATGACGAATTTTTTGTGGGGAGGGGGATAGTTTTGCTTCTGTTGCCGCGTTTAGCAGGTACTTTGTTTTTCGGTTTGTGATGTATGTTTTTTAAAAAAACTTGTTTTTCGGTTTTGGGAATCAGGATAGCAGGGGCTTTTATTTTGGTATAAATTTGACTTTTTGTCCCGGGGTATGGTATAGTGTATTCATTGTTGGAAGGAGGTGTCTATGTCAACGTCGAAGATTTGGTCCAGAATTTTCCAGTCCCGAAAGATCTTAATTGTCATCTGCTCGTTTTTGGCGGTATTTGCCATCGGGCTTTGCTGTGGAGCATGGATCATGTCCGAAGAAAAAGAAGTTTCATTATCCGTGAACAATAATGAGATCACCGTTATAACCTACGCCAATACCCTTTCGGATCTCCTTCGGGAGCAATCCATTGATGTGGATGATGTGACAGATGCCAATGTGGATCTGCACTCCGCCTTAACGGATGGACAGAAATTGGAAGTAGAGGTGACCTCCGATTACAAAGTGCTGGTGGATGGTAAAACTGTAGAGGTTTCCGCTGCCGCCGGAACCGTTGCCGAAGTGCTTCAGCACGCCGGTGTGACCCTGGGTGAAAACGATGTGGTAGAACCCGAGCTGCACCAAAAGGTAAAAGGCGACACCGTGATCGATGTCCACAGAGTGACAATAGAGGAAGAAACACGAGAAACAGAGTTGGCATATTCCGTAGAAACAAAGAAGGATCATACGATCGTTTCCGGCGATCGTCTTGTGGTTCAGCCCGGGCAAAAGGGGCTGCGCAAGGATACGTATCGCGTTACTTATCGGGATGGCGAGCTGTACGATGAAAAATTGATCGGCAGTGAAACCGTAGACCCCGTAACGGAAGTGGTCGCCGTCGGCACCGGTTCCTCGGTGCTGGCTGCCAGTGAAAATTACAGTGAAAATGAATCTACCGCCTCCGACAGTACCGCGCCCAACGGCATGAGCTGCTCTCAGATCATGACCATGAAGGCTACCGCTTACCATGAGCCCGAAGGCTCTCTTACCAAAAGCGGCACCCTGTCTCGGGTCGGTGCAATCGCCGTGGATCCCAGTGTAATACCGCTGGGCACCAAGCTCTATGTGGAAGGGTACGGCTATTGCGTTGCCGAGGACACCGGCGGACTGATTAAAGGCAATCGGATCGATATCTATCTTAATTCCGAAGCCGAATGTGTAGAATGGGGCGTGAAAAACGTTACCGTCTATATTTTGAAATAGTTGAGGGGGGGGTGTTATTACACACCACCCCTTTTTCCTTTTGGTGTGCTAAATGGCTGATATTCCGCAAAATCTTCGGAAAACAGCCTCCGGATACGTGAAGTATACCTCCGGCTGTTCCCCGAAGCTTTTACGGAATCTAAGCCATTTATCCCACCAAGATCTATGTTTGTTGTTGGCTGTTTAGGCGTTACGTTTGTTGTTGGCTGTTTAGGCGTTACGTTTGTTGTTGGCTGTCTGGGAGTTATGTTTGTTGTTGGCGGATTCCTTTTGCTTAGCGCAGAGCTGCCTCGGTGAAGTTGGGGTAGCCCCGGCGGAAGCAGCCTCTGGTCTCAATGCCGCCGATACCGTCGGCGCCGGTCACCGTGCCTTCCACGGCTTCCTCGGCGGTGACGACCTCCTGAATCGAGGCAAAGGCCACCTTTTCAATGATGAGTACCGGGTCAAAAATATGGATAAAGACCCGCTTGGGAGAAGAAGCAAAGTTCGCCCCGGCCCGCATCAGAGCTTCGTAGTTGCTTTGGCAGGCCCCGGCAAAGATCACCAGAGCGTCCCGGTCCGGCTGATAGAGCCGGGCTTTTTTTACGGCCTCGGCAAAGTAAAGGGAAGAACGGTAGTGGTCAAGGCTTTCGGTGTCCTTGGCGCCTTTTAGCAGGCTGTCGTGACCGGTAACCACCAAAATTTCCGGCCGGTACTTTTCCAGATAATAGGAAACGGCATCGGGCTGATCCTTTTCGGGAATGGCCAGACCGGCATGGGGGATCTTCAGCCGTTCGTAGGCCTCCACGCATTTGTTAAGATATTCCCGGTCGCCGTCGAGGTGCAGCACCATTCCGGGGTAATCAAAGGTATCCTCACCGCCGCGCCACATAGTGTTGCTGCGGTGGCGCTTTAGCAGTACTTCAATGTCTTCGTTGTTTTCTCTCTCCCGGATCCGTTCGATCTCCTTCTGATCCAGAGTTTCCAGGTCGCTGAGGGGGGAGTCTGCCAAAAGACGTATCGCCACGCCCTTTAATACGGCGGAAAGCTCGCCGTGTTCGTCCCGGTAGATCTGCTTTACCCGGAATATGATATCGCCATGGTAGGAATGGCGTGTTACGTAGTCGCCGCTTTTTACCTGTGCCATACGCTGTGTTCCTCCTTGGATTCCATTATGTTATCCTATGCGGTGGCGGCTTTCTTTGTCAAAGGATTCTGCCGATTGCATTTCTCAAAAGATGGTGCTAGAATAAGGGCAATGATAAAAACGCAGAGAGGAAAAAGCAATGTCCCGGGATCTCACCAATGGTGCTATTACAAAGGAACTGATATTGTTTTCCCTGCCGATGATGGCAGGGAATTTTTTGCAGCAGCTTTATAATATCGCCGATACGGTCATCGTAGGCCGTGTGGTCGGCGCCAATGCTCTGGCGGCGGTGGGGTCCGCCTATGCCCTTATGACCTTTCTGTTTTCGGTTTTTATGGGGTTGGCCATGGGGGCTGCCGCGTTGTTCTCCATTTATTGGGGGCGGGGAGATATGGAATCCTTTCGCTGTGCCGTAGCCCAGGCCTTTCGCCTTACTCTTTGCATCACACTGGTACTGAATGTTGCCGTATATCTGTTTCTTCCCGAAATTTTAAATTTTTTACAGATTCCGGAGCTTCTTTACGAGGATATGCGGATTTATTTGGAGATTATTTTCGGCGGCATTCTGGCAACATTTCTCTACGATTTTTTGGCCTGTTTGCTTCGGGCTGCCGGAGATTCGGTGACGCCCCTGATTTTTCTGGCAGTGGCCGCCGTGCTCAATATCGGTTTGGATCTTCTGCTGATCCTTCGTTTTTCTCTGGGCATTGCCGGTGCCGGTATCGCTACGGTGGTGGCTCAGTATGTTGCCGGGGTGGGTCTTGGGGTGTACACCCTTTGCCGTCGTTCCTCTCTGCTGCCGCAAAAGCATCATTGGCGGCACAACCGCCGGATCATGACGGAAATCCGGGAGCTTTCTCTGCTCACCTCCATGCAGCAATCGGCCATGAATTTCGGCATTTTACTGGTGCAGCGTCTGGTAGATTCCTTTGGCCCCGTTACCATGGCGGCCTTTGCCGCGGCGGTGAAGATTGATACCTTTGCCTATCTGCCGGTACAGGATTTTGGCAATGCCTTTTCCACCTTTGTTGCCCAAAATTACGGTGCGGAAAACACGGAACGGATTCACCGGGGGCTGCGAAGAGCCACTTTGGTCAGTGTGGTCTTTTCCTGCATGGTTTCTCTGCTGGTATTTGTTCTTGCGCCGCAGTTGATGGGACTTTTTGTCTCCGGTGGGGAAACGGCGGTGATCGCTTCCGGGGTGGGGTACCTCCGCATCGAGGGCGCCTGCTATGCCGGGATCGGCTGTCTGTTTCTCCTTTACGGCTTTTATCGGGGCATCAAAAAACCGGGGATGTCGCTGCTTCTTACCGTGATCTCTCTGGGGCTTCGGGTCTTCCTGGCCTATGCCCTTTGCGGTGTTCTGGGGGAAAACGGTATCTGGATTGCCATTCCCATCGGCTGGCTGGCGGCGGATCTCACCGGTTATGGGTATTATATGCTGCGGGGGAAAATTTTGCGGAAGCCATCGCGATTTTAACGTGAAAAAAGTGTTTATACACGGAAAGGAAAAATTAGGATACAGCCCCTTTTTTCTGAAAAAACACAAACTTTTCTCTTTTCATTCACGGGATTTTTTGCTATAATGGTGTAGATAAAATGCAAGAAGTGCGTAAAGCTTCATTGTTTACAGATAAAAAATTTACACACCCTGGGTATTCAAGGGGGAACACGATTTGTCTAAATTAATCATTCGAGGCGGCAATCCACTTACCGGCTCTGTAAAGATCAGCGGTGCAAAAAATTCCGCTGTTGCGGTAATCGCCGCTGCAATTCTGTGTAAGGGTACGACGGTTCTGGAAAACGTACCTCAGATCAGTGATGTGAAAATTCTGCTCAACATTATGAAAAAACTCGGTGTAGAAGTTGCCTGGGTGGAGGAAGATGCCGTTTCCATTACCACACCGGATACCATCGAACACCAGGCTCTTTATGAGGAAGTCAGCAACCTCAGAGCGTCTAACCTGCTTCTCGGCTCTTTGCTGGGGCGCTGCGGTGCTTCTGCCGTGGCTTTGCCCGGCGGCTGCGACCTCGGAGCACGTCCCATGGATCTCCACATTAAGGGGTTTACCCAACTGGGTGCCGATGTGGAAACCGTGGATCAACGCTACATTCAGGCTGAAGGTCCCAAAGAGGGGCTTCACGGTGCCGTGATTTATCTTGACTTTCCCAGTGTTGGCGCAACGGAAAACATCATGATGGCCGCGGCGGTGGCTGACGGTCAGACCGTGATCGAAAACGTTGCCAAAGAACCGGAGATCGTCGATCTTGCCAACTTCTTGAATAATGCCGGGGCAAAGGTACGAGGCGCCGGTACGGATATCATCCGCATTGAAGGGGTTTCGGAGCTTCACGGCTGTCGTCACAGTATCATCCCCGACCGTATTGAAGCCGGTACCTTTATGGCCATTGCCGCAGTAACCGGCAGTCGGCTGAAATTGGAAAATGTGATTTCGGCTCATATGAAGCCTGTGATCGCTAAAATGAAAGAAATGGGTACCGAGATCCATGCCGTCGGCGGCAATGTTTACGTCACCGGTCCGGAACGACTGAAGGCTGCTTCCATTCAGACCCTGGCGCACCCCGGGTTCCCCACGGATATGCAGCCTCAAATGATGGCCATGGCGGCCCTTGCCAAAGGGGACAGTGTCATTGTGGAAAACATCTTTGAACGCCGGATGAAGGCCGCAACAGAGCTTTGTAAAATGGGCGCAAAGATCACCGTCGATGGCAAAGTGGCCACCGTTCACGGCATTGAAAAGCTTCACGGCGCTACGGTGCAGGCCCACGATCTCAGAGCCGGTGCGGCTCTGGTAGCGGCAGCCCTGGCCGCCGAAGGGGAAACGACCATTGAAAAGCTGGGGATTATCGACCGCGGCTATTGGCGGATGGAAGATAAATTAAAGGCCATCGGCTGCGATGTGGAAAGGGTGGAAGAATGATCTCCTTTGCCACGTTGTACAGCAGCAGCAAGGGAAATTCTACCTTTGTTGCCTCAAAAAAAACGAAAATTCTGGTGGATGCCGGTATGGCGGCCTGCCACATTGAACAAGCCATGGAAAGCATTGGCCAGTCCATGAAGGATGTTTCCGCCATTCTCATCACCCATGAACATCAGGATCATATAAAAAGCGCCGGGAGTTTATCCCGGCGTTATGATATTCCCATCTATGCAACACCAAAAATTTGGGAAACTTATCATCGATTTGGTAATATTAGTGAGCGAAATCAGAGAAAATATGAGTATGGTATGACCATCGGCGAATTTTCCTTTGATTTCTTCAAAACCTTTCACGACGCAGTTCAGCCCGTTGGGCTGGTGATCCGCGCCGGCGAAACAAAGCTGGGCATTTGCACCGATACCGGTATCGTCACGGAAAAGATGATCGGGATGCTGCAAAATGCCCACGGCCTGATCTTTGAATCAAATCACGACCCGGAAATGCTGCGCTACAGTCGTTATGCACCTGCCCTAAAAGCCCGAATCGCCGGAAAGCTGGGGCATCTCTCCAACGGAGACGCCGTGGCTGCCCTGCGGCAAATCATCGGTCCCGATACGGTGGAGGTGGTGTTGGCTCACCTCAGCGAGGAAAACAACCGTCCGGAGCTGGCCTATGAAACGGCTCGAAAGGGCCTGGCCGATCTTGGCATCAACGACCGAATCTGTCTTTCCGTAGCACCGCCGGATCATACCTCAAATATCATTATACTTCCATGATATGAGGTGATTGCATGAAAGAGAAGGCGAGACAAGGTTATCGTCTCCATCTCCTGATCATTGTTATGATCGCAGCCGCCATCATCGGCGGCTTTTTTTCACTCTTTTTACAGACTTTGGCGGTGCGGTACCATTGGACGCTGCCCCTGCCGGAGCTGCAGGCCGAAACGCCGGCAGAAACGGAAACCGCCGAGGAAATCCCGGCAACGGAAGGTGAGGGCAGCACCGTTGCAACACGAATCCTCCCTTCGGTGGTGGGGATCAAAGCCACCGGCACCGCCCTTAGCGAGGGATTGCCGGCGGTAACCGAAAGCAGCGGCAGCGGAGTGGTTATCGACAGTCGAGGCTACATCGTGACCAACTATCACGTCATTGCCGGAGCCGAGGCGTTTCGCATTATTTTTCACGATGACAGCGAAGCCTCCGCCACCGTTGTCGGCAGCGATCAGCGCACGGATCTTGCCCTGCTGAAGGTGGAAAAGGACGGTCTTACGGCAGCCGCCTTTGCCGATGACTCCCCGGCGGTGGGAGATGCGGCTTATGCCATCGGCAGCCCCGGCGGTCTGGATTTTGCCGGTACCGTCACCAAGGGCATTGTCAGCGGCTTAAACCGCACCCTCGTTACTGATGACGGCGGTTCCTTTTCCCTGATTCAAACCGATGCCGCCATCAATCCCGGCAATTCCGGCGGCGCTCTCTGCAATGAAAAGGGGGAGGTTATCGGCATCAATACCCTGAAGATCAGTGAGACCGGCTTTGAAGGGATGGGCTTTGCTTTGCCCGCCCAAACGGTGCAGGATATTGCCGAAGAGCTGCTGACCAGCGGCAGTGTCAGTCGGGGCGCCTTAGGCGTTTACCTCCTTTGCGATGTGGATGAAGCCGTGAATGCCGGCTACCATATCGGCATCGACCACGGCGTAATGATCGCCCTGCAGGAAGGCGGCGCTGCGGCCAAGGCCGGACTAAAGGATTACGATATTATCACTGCCTTCGGCGGGGAGCCGGTTGCCGATATGTACAGCCTTCAGCAGAAGGTTTTTGCTCAAAAAGCCGGTGCCGTTGTTTCCGTTACGGTTTTCCGCAACGGAGAAGAACGCACCCTTTCCGTAACTTTGGAAGAATTGAAGGAATAAACAGATAAAGGAAGAATGTTACAATGAAGATCCGCATTTTAGCCATTGGCAAACTCAAGGAAAAATACTGGCGGGATGCCATTGCCGAATACGAAAAACGGCTCCGCCCCTACGTAAAGCTGGAAATTCTGGAGGGCAGTGAAGAGGATGCTCCGGAAAACCTCAGCGAAAGGGAAAAGGAACGGATCATGGAAAAGGAAGGCGCTTTTTTCCTTGGCAAAATGAAGGAGGGCGATTACAATATCGCTCTGGATCTCGGCGGTGATATGGTTACTTCACCCCAGCTGGCCGCTATGATTGAGAGCAAAGGGATGATGGCCGGGAAAAATATTAATTTTCTTATCGGCGGCTCTCTGGGCTTGAGCTCGGCGGTAAAGGCCAAATGCCAAAAACGCATTGCCTTTGGCAATGCGACCTTTCCGCACCAGATGATACGGGTCTTTTTAACGGAACAGATTTACCGCAGCTTTAAGATTCTGCGTAACGAACCTTATCACAAATAGAAGCGATGAAATCTTACAAAGGGGAACTTACTACATGAAAGAACGTACTTCCAATCTCTCTGTGACAGGGCTAATCCTGGGGATCATGTCGGTAATTACCGTTTTTGGCGGCTATACGGCTCTCCTGGGAGTTGTTTTTGGCCTTTTCGGAATTCTTTTTTCTGCCCGGGGACGCCGCATTCAACGGACAAGGCCGGCAGGCCACGCCATGCGGATCTCTGTTTTTGGCTTTATCCTCTGTTTGCTGGTTTCGGGGCTGTTGGTTGCCCTTTATCTTTATTCCGGCTTACAGGCGGAATTTGACTTTGATCTGCACAGCCTTTATGACAAGGCTCGGGAGATCTTTGTGCGTATCCGAGCCCATATTTAAGCAAACAAAAAAGAAAGACCTCGCCCAATGCCGGAAGGATCAATATCCCTCCGGCATTTTTTCCGAATGAAAGAAATAGAAGCAGGGAGAACCTGACAAAAAACGGAAATGCAGATGAAATCTTTCTCTTTTAACAAATAAAGGACAATAAAATAATGTCGTGTACCATTTTTGGTGCACGACATTGACCTTTCCTATTCAGCACAAATCAACCACCGCAGCTTTTGAGGCACGACAAAATGCCCCTTAATACGACAAAATGCCCTTGAAAAACAGGGGAAAATGCCGTATAATAGGTAATGCGCGGTATGCTGCGCATGATCTCATGCGCGCTGAGTTAGGTGCCAGTACACCTGACGAGCCCTGTGGTGCTACGAACACTACAGGGTTGCCGCCTTATTTTATTGCCCATAGCTATATCATACCTCATTTTTACTTAATTTGCAAGAGATTATTTGCCGGGGTGGGGAAGATACCGTCGGAAGAAATAGGACATAAACAGGGAATATTATAAAAAGGCTGCCACGTTTTTCCAAAAACAGGGCGACTTTGTTCGTAATATGAAAATGTTCGTGAAAGATAGTTTGGGGATTTTGAATTCGCCACAATTAAAACAGGTCATTGTAACTGCCGGTACGCGCCAGAATTAATACCAAAATATCATTGTCGATACGATAAATCAAAAGCCAGTCCGGCTCAATGTGACATTCCCGGTGTCCGGCTCAATCCCCGGATAATTCATAATCCCGGTGCTTTTCCGGTAAAGGCTCTCCCTTTGCCAAAAGTTCTGCAATATCTTCCGGCAGGTGCACGTTCTTTTTACGTCTTAGTGCGCGTTTATAGTCCTTTTTAAATAAGGAAGTTACTTTAACAGTGACTTTGTTTCTCTCATTTTCTTAGCTCCGCAAAGAGTTCATCCAAATCGTTGTATCCCTTCATATTGGGATCGCGGGCAATGCGTGCGGCTTCCATTATGGCGGCGATGGTTTCTTTGTTGGGCCGGTTGTGGAGTTTCACTTCAAAGGGCAAACCGCCGCAACGGAGGGCCTGACGAACAAAGATGTTAAATGCGGTGGAAATGTTCATTCCCAATTCGCTAAAGAGGGCGTCGGCGTCGGCTTTCAGTTGAGAATCCATGCGGATGCTGATATTGGTTGTTTCAGCCATGAGCTCATCTCCTTTCTTTTCTTGTATTGTATGCTATTTGCACGAAAAAGTCAATCATATGCACGAAAAAAGAAAGAGTTGTTTCCGCGAGCCGGATGTGGTATCATAATGGTATGATGGATTTTTCTTACGAAACGCGCATTCGCGTACTGATGAACAAGTATCACTTTCACTTTGATAAAAGCCTTGGCCAGAATTTCCTTATTGACGACGGTTATTTAAGCGGTATCGTTGCCGGTGCTGCTTTGGAAAAAGAAGATCGGGTATTGGAAATCGGCCCGGGGATGGGCTTCCTCACGGAAAAGCTTGCCGCTGCCGCCGGAGATGTTACCGCCGTGGAGCTGGATGAACGGCTTTGCACCATTCTCGATGAGGTTTTTGCCGACGAAAAAAATATCACCGTGGTTCACGGTGATGCTTTGAAGCTGGATTTTGCCGCTTTGGCGGAAACCACTGGGGCAAAAGGCTTTTCCCGCCCCTTTAAGATCGTTGCCAATTTGCCGTATTATATCACAACGCCCTTGCTCTTTTATTTCCTCGATCATCGGGAATATTGGAGCGATATGGTGATTATGGTACAAAAAGAAGTTGCCGAACGGGTCGTTGCCGATCCCGGCGGCAAGGATTACGGTGTGCTGACGTTGATGACGGCATATGATGCCGATGCCGAGATCATCCTCCATGTGCCTGCCGCCGCCTTTGAACCGCGGCCGGCGGTGGATTCGGCGGTGCTCCGTCTCAAGGGCCGCACCGAGCCGCCGGAACCGGTTGCCGATAAAAAGGTTTTCCGCTCTCTGGTAAAGGCCGGTTTCGGTCAGCGCCGCAAAACCCTCTCCAATGCCCTGAAAAACAGCGGTATTTTTGCGGATAAAACCGAAGCCGCCGCTTTGCTGGATCGCTGCGGCATCGATGGCCGCCGCCGAGGCGAGACCCTTTCCTTTGCCGAATATGCGGCTTTGACCAATGCCTTTGTTAACGGGAAGTAAGGCGGTCAAAGCGCTTGCGCAAATAGGCTCCCAGGTAGATTACGGGAGCGGAAAGGAAAAACCACAGCACCGTATAGAGTAGGCAGACCTGGCCCATGAAGTTGGCTTTGTAGCGGCTGTAATCCCACACGTGCCAATCGGCCCAGAGGTTTACGATGCAGCCGGAAAAAAACTCCACTACGGTGATGACCGCCGCACCGACGGTGCAGCGGAGCCATAGCGGTGTATCCCTTTTCATGCGCCGATTGATCCAGTCGATCAACAACAGGCAGGTGCCGCCGGCCAAAAACATGGACCAATGGCTGTGCCGCCGCCATATAAATTCCAATAAGACATAAAGAGCGCCGCCGCTGAAAAACATCAGCAGCGGCGTAACCAGTTTTTTCATAAAATCACACCGCCTTTACAAAAAGTATCTGCCAAAGAGGCGGTTTTTATCGATGGAAATTTCAGAAAATTACTTTTGTAACCATTTTAGGAGCAGGAACGGCAGTGCAAAGCTCCTCTTTGATTTTCTTCCCCGGGTATTCAATTTCTAAGCATAAATTATTATTTACATTTTTGTTTTCATATGGTATATTATGGTTATATGATGATTACGAAGATGCTTGATTTGAGGTTTTTCATGAGTACAAAAAAGAGTTATTTGGTTTTGATTGGGTTGATGCTGCTGTTTCTCTTTTCCGGTTGCGGTGAAAAGGCTGCCCCGGTGGAAAAAGGGGCGGGCGGTTTAGAGGATGTTCTGGTTGCGCCGTTGCCGGCAGAAGGAGTAAAGGTGGCGGAAATCGGCGGTTACGACTATGTTTATGACCCCCTCTATCTTTTTCAGGTGGAAGCTGCCGATTGGTCGGATATGAGTGCCGCCCAGATCAAACGTTGTCTCCTGCTGGAGCTTACCGCCAGAGAGGCGGCGGAAACCATGGCGATCACCGAGGAAAGCGTTACGCCCATCCCCGGCACCGAGGATACTCGTTTGGCTCTGGAGGATTACCGTAAAAATGGCGGAGCCTCTGAAGAACCTTTGCTGAAGCTGTACGATGAAACAATCCCCCTGATTTTGGAGCGGGATGGTATTGATGAAGATACCTTCTGGCAACGGCTGTCGGAATACACCGCCAAAAGGGAGCTGAGCGATGACGATATCCTCGCCTTGCGGGAAACCTATGAGGAACAGCACGGCACCGGAGACGAAGCCGGTTTTCTGAAATATCTTGACAATCACTACAACGACCTGCTGGAAAAATATCAGGTAAAACAGGTCTATTGACCGGAAGAATGGAGGTACTCTAATGGCAAATATCTTGCAGCGAATCGTAGCGGCAGTGGTGCTGCTGATAGGCCTTTTGTTCTTTTTCCCCTTATCCCGGTGGCTGGTGCCCTATGATATTGGTGTGCGGGCGGTTCCCTATTTCGGCTATGCTCTGTTGCTGATGCTCTTTTACACCTATGCTCTGGGCCGGGGAGGTTCCGGCAGCGGATTGAAATTTTCCGGAAAAGCTCTGGTCAAACGACTGCCGCTGTGGATCGCCGGGGAAATGATCCTCCTTCAAATCGCCCTGCTGTGGTTTTTCTTTTGCTACGGTTACTTCAGCACTGCCGACGGGATTCTTCTTCCGGTACTGCTCATCGTCTATACCCTCATCGAGGCAGCACTGCTGCTGGTGGCCATCATTCGCGGCATAACCGCAGCAGTAAAAGGCAAATCCTGCTCCAAAGAAGCTTGATTCCTAAAACATAAAAATAAGGGTGTCCCAAGCAAAGGGACACCCTTTTTGTAGCAAAAACTGTCGAAAATAAAAAGTTTGTGCTGTTGATGGCAAAAACTTTATTTTTTACACGCTTTGTGCTATAATAAGGCTTCGGGAGGGATTGAAATATGATCGATTCTCACAAGCTTAAAAGGCGCGACATTTATTTGCAAAAACTGATTGGCTTTCAAGATACGGAGCCGGTGAAGGTGATCACCGGCATTCGCCGCTGCGGTAAGTCCAGCTTGCTAAAGCTGATGGTTCAGCATTTAAAGGATACCGGCATTCTGCCGGAGCAGATCATAGAGATGAATTTTGAATCCTTTGATTTTCGGGGTATGGGTGCGGAGGATATCTATGGCTATGTAAAAGCCCGCATCATCTCCGGAAAACGAATGTACCTTTTCTTTGACGAATTGCAGCGAATCCCGGCTTGGGAGGATGCGGTCAATGCCTTTCGCGTTGATTTTGATTGTGATATCTATGTTACCGGGTCAAATGCTTATCTCCTTTCTTCGGAGTATTCCACCTATCTTTCGGGACGCTGTGTGGAAATCAAAATGCTGCCCCTATCTTTTCGGGAGTTTCTTGATTTTCACGGGTTTGAAGTTCGCGAAACCAAAAGCGCCCTTGGCGGCCTTCGCAAGCAGGTGTTTCACAAAAGCGGCGAAGGGTATGAGCTGCGAGAGGTCTTTGATGCCTATATGCGGTTTGGCGGCATGCCCGGCATTGCCGATGTTGGCTTGGACCAGGAAAAGGTGTTGTCTCTTTTGGATGGTATCTACTCTACCGTGGTGATTCGGGATATTCTGGAACGGGAAAAGCGCAGAGGTCGGCGGCAGATCACCGACGCAGCGTTACTGCGAAAAATTATTCTGTTCCTTGCCGATAATATCGGCTCTACGGTTTCGATTGCCTCTATCGGCAATACCTTGGTAAACGAGGGACTTTTGGAGGATGGCAAGCGCAAAGGCACTCCCAGTACCCATACGGTCCAGGCCTATGTGGATACTCTTTTGGAAAGCTATTTCTTTTACGAGATCAAACGCTTTGATATCAAAGGCAAGGCCTATCTTCGCACCCTGGGGAAATACTATATCGTTGATATCGGCCTGCGCAACTACTTGCTGGGCTTTCGCAACCGGGATAGCGGCCATGCCATTGAAAATGTGGTGTATTTTGAATTGCTTCGTCGTGGTTACGATGTTGCCATTGGTAAAATCGGCAATGCCGAGGTGGATTTTATTGCAACCACCGCCGAGGATAAAAAGTATATCCAAGTGACGGAATCTATGATGAGCGAGGACGTGCGCAAGCGAGAGCTTGCACCGCTGCAAAGCATTGGTGATAATTATGAAAAAATCGTTCTCTCTCTCGAACCCGGCCTTGATCGCTCCTATGAGGGCATCAAATCCGAAAATCTTATCGATTGGCTTCTTGAAACATAAGCGGTAAAAAAGGTGCCTCCGGGGTCATGGACGTTCTGTCCGTGACTCTTGGGAGGCACCCTGTCTTTTAAGATGTCTTTGGTGGGGTTTTGGGGATGTACAGCAGGAATCTTGCCCGGAAGGTGTTGTCTTCCCGGGAGAGCTTTAGCAGGCCGTTGTATTTTTCCAAAGCCTGCTTTACGTTTTTCAGGCCGTAGCCGTGGGCTTCCGGGTCGGCCTTTGTGGTTGGAATCTCGTTGTTTTCCGGGCTTTGCGTCTCGGCGCAGGCGTTTGCGATTTCTCCGGTGAGGACGCCCCGGTTGTAGTGAAGAGTCGTTGCGATCCATGGCTTTTCGCTGTCCTTGGCGGCTCGAATGGCGTTGTCCAGCAGGTTCCCCAGGATAATCACGCTGTCTGCCGGAGCAAGACCAAGGCCCTTGGGTACGGTGATGTCCTGTTCCAGAGCAATCCCTGCGGCGGCAGCTTCGTGAAATTTGCAGCTCAGCACACTGTCCATGGCCGTATTGCCGGTAGAAACAGGGTCTTCGCTCCGAAGAGGTGTCGGCTCCAGCTGAGCGAGGTAGCTTAGAATTTCCTCAGTTTCGCCCCTTTCCGCATAGGCCATAATGGCGGTGCGGTGGTTGTTCAGGTCGTGGCGCAGGCGCTTCGTCCGTTCCATAGAATCCTGCATCTCTTCCAGACGATGCTCATAAAAGCTGTTTTCCCGGCGGAGCATCTCCTTTTCCATTTGGGCGGTCATGCGGTCAATGACCTTGTCGTAGAGGTAAAAGGTAGAAAAGTTGATGCAAAGGAGCAGGACGGCGCAAAGGGCGGTGGCGGTAAACTCCATGCTTTGGGCCAGTGCATTGAGCATATAGAGGGATATCAGCGGGATCGCCGCCAAAAACAGCCAGTATCCCTCGGGGATCGGCGGCTCGGTTTTGGCCTTTTTTAAGTTGCTGAAAATCAGCACGAGGATGTACAGTATTAAATCGGCGGCAATGGTTTCCAGCGGGATATAGATAAGGGTTTTGATGCTCTCCTCCCAAATATTTGTGGGGATATTATAAAAGAAGTGGACAATAAAGCTTTCGATTCCCAAAATCGCCAGATAACAGCCGGCGGCGGTAAGGATTCTTTTGCGCCGGGGTGCGTCGTAATTTTTTGTCAGCAGGATAAAGGCCAGAAGGTTGATGCCGTAGCCCAAGGCGGGACCACCGATAAAAAGATCGGTGCCGACGGTTGCCGCGAAAAACAGGGCAAAGCTTATCAGCTCTGTTTGGCGGCTTGTCTTTCGCTGTGGGAAAACCAGCTTGTAAAAGCGGTAGATGATATAGACCCGAAAGGCATGGCAGCAAATAAAGATGAAAAAAAAGATATCAGTTTCCATGGCGGTACTCCTTCTCCTCCATTTGGCTTAGCTGCTCCCGAACCTGTTGCCGGCGGGATTGGCTGATGGGCAGCGTAATTCCGCCGGTAACCACAAGGTGGTCGTACTGAAGCTCCTCTACATGGTCGTAATTGACCAGCAGAGATTTGTGGATCCAGAGGAACTTGTTTTCCTCGACCCTGGCGTACACCTCCTCCAGCTTGCCGTAAAAGCTGATGGTCTCTCCGGCGGTAACCATATCAATCTTGCGGTTTTTGCTTTCAAAGTAAAGGATATCCCTTTGCCGAATGCGCCGGGTCTCTCGGCCGATGCGGCAGGTAAAGGCCGCTTCTCCCCGGTGCCGAAGCTCTTCGCAAATCTCCAGACACTCCGCCACCTTCTCTTCTGCCAAAGGCTTGAGCAGAAAATTCAGAGGGTGATTGTCAAAAAGCTCCATGGCGTGGCTGCTTTCGCCGGAGATGTATACAATTTCGGTAGCGAGGTTCTTCAGCTCCCGGCGGATTTTGCGGCCGGTTTCGATGCCGCTGGCACCCTCCAAAGCGATATCAAGAAAGATCAGGTCAAAGTCATGCTTTTTTTCTAAGGCGGCATACAGCTCCTCGCCGGTATAAAAAATCTCCACGGAGATTTCCTTTCGCTTGTCAGCAGCATAGCTTTGGATCATCTCTTCCAACCGGCTGCATACCATATCCTCATCATCACAAATGGCAACGGTAAGCAAAGGAACCCCTCCTTTTTATAAAAATAATATACTACCATATATTATATCGTACTACGTAACAATTGCAACTGTAATTTTCAACATCAAACACGGTAGATTTCAACATCTTCTCGCAAAAAGGCGGTTTTTCGTGTAAAATAAAAGCATCAAATCCATAAGAAAGGGTGCTGTGAAACAAGATGCGTAAATGGGTTTGCTGGATTTTTCTTTTTTTGATTTCCTTTTGCCTTGTTGGGTGCAGCCTGGGTAGTCGTGAGGAGCGGAGTGCGATTATCCGTTGCATCGAAGCCGGTATGCCGGCGGAGCTGCAGGACAGTGTTGTGCCGCCGGAGGTTGCCGAAGCCGCTCTCGATGAAAACGGTAACTTTGCCTTGTCCTCGGAGCAAGCCGAGGCTTTAAAGACGGACTATGCGGCATCCCTGACGCCTTATTACACCGGAAATATCGTTATGCGGCTGACCTCGAACCATAACAATAGCATGGATGTGATGGCATCTCCGGGATGGCAGGGAGATGTAACGGTCCGTGCCGGGATGACCGACCCTGAGGTGACGAACATTTCTCTGGAGGAAAATACCGCCACGGCCTGGGTGTCCAATATCCAGTGGATCATCAGCGTAGAGCCCGGTGAAACGCCGGAAACCTTTGGCAAATGGGTGGTAACTATGATCCCCGATAAGTGTAAGGTTCACTATACCTTGGAAAAAACCGAAGAAGGATGGAAAATCTCCGGAGACGATGAGTTCATCCTGCTGGGAGCCCCTGAAAACTATGACAGCTATTGCGGCACTTACCCCACCTTTGCCGCTGCTCTGGCCGGGGCAAAGGATGTGGACCCCGAAGCTTTGATCTATTCTTCCGGGAAAGAGTAGGTACCTCCCTGCGGTCGGTGTGAAATCCCGGCCTGTGGCTGGGGTGAAATCTCTCTTCGAGAGGTGAAATCTGCCTGCGGCAGGTGAAATCCCACCTTCGGTGGGGTTGTGGAAGCATTGCTCCGCAATGCAAATGAAGATATTTGTGCGGTCAACGCCTCATACAAAAAGTTACGATATTTAACGAAAAGTACCTGCTACGCATGGCTTCTCCTTGAGGAGAAGCTGGCGGCGTTAGCCGACTGATGAGGTGTCGCGAGGGGTGTATCTGTATTTGATGCGTTTTGTTTCTGCGGCACATTACGTGGATATCTCCCTTTTTTCGCTGCAGATACGCTTCCCAACAAAGCTTTTTCCGCCCGTCACGCCACCTCATCCACCGCAAGCGGTCCCCCTTCCCCTCAAGGGGAAGGCATTCTAACAGGCACTTTGTCGCAAAACATATATTTTCGCGATGGCAAAACGCTTATCGCGAAGCACTATAAAAGCTACTGCGGCGTACAACCTCGCGGAATAACATATCTCTTTCCCAAAAGATATAACGCCGACGCACCACGTCGAGGTACAAAACCACCTCCGGGTGGGATAAACGGTTTTAATCGGGTAAAAGATTCCGGCAGCGGGAGCAAAGTATACAAGAGGTATCTGCAGCCTCCCGGTGGCGGAAGATTTTGCCCGATTACAATCGTTTAGCGCGCCCGCAACGAAAACCATAGCCGCCGCACCCAACCAAAAATCCCCAAAATTCTAAAAAAAAGAAAGAAAATCCTTGACAGACTTTCCTTTCAGTGCTATAATACAGTGCAACAAGATCAAATCTTTAAGAGAGGAGAACGCATCATGAAATTCTTACGCGAAACCAACAACACTATGATGATGGGTATGTGCATGGGCAGCATGTGCATGTTTTTGCGTGGGTTAAATTCCGGTGTGGTTTCTGGTCGATAAGATTTGTTTTACAATGAAGATCTTAGGGAAGCCCGGCGGGCTTCCCTTTTTGATTTTTCGGGGAAGGCAAAAGGTTGCAAAGCTCCGCTTGGCATCCCTTACCCATGGCTCTCTGCTATCTTTTAAATTTTTTCATTTTCATTATTAAAAATTTTATGTAAAAGGAGAAAAGAATCATGAAAAAATTTTTTGCTGTTATTCTCACTGTAGCCTTAGCACTGACTGCTGTTGTCGGCCTCACCGCCTGCGGCAGTAAAGACGGAGAAGGAGACGGCGATAGCGCCAAAGCGCTCACCATTGCCGTGCCCAACGACACCACCAACGAAGCCCGCGCCTTGATCCTCCTTCAGGAACTCGGTTACATCACCCTCGATGAAAACGCCGGCATCACCGCCACCATTCAGGACATTACCGACAACCCCTACAACCTCGAATTCAAAGAAGTGGAAGCTGCCCAGCTCCCCAACGTCCTCCCCGATGTTGACTTTGCTGTAATCAACTCCAACTATGCGATTTCCGCCGACCTCAACCCCTCCAAAGATGCTCTTGCTCTGGAAGGTGCCTTCTCCGCTTACAGCAACATCGTTGCCGTGAAGGAAGGGAATGAAAATACCGATGTCACCAAAGCCCTCGTTGCTGCCCTCGAAAGCAAACAGGTTGCCGATTACATTGAAAAAACCTACGACGGCGCGGTTGTAAGCGTTGTGGAAAACCCCGGCGATGGCTATGATGCCGATGTTGATTATGACAAACTTGCCGGCACCACCATTACCGTAGCGGCTTCTCCCACACCCCATGCGGAAATTCTGGCTATTGCCAAGGAAATCCTTGCCGAAAAAGACATCACCCTTGATGTAAAAGAATTCACCGATTACATTCAGCCCAACAACGTTGTGGAAAGCGGCGAAGTGGATGCCAACTACTTCCAGCATACTCCTTACCTCGATGACTTCAATGCCGAAAACGGTACTCATATCGTAGCCGTTGCTTCCATCCATGTGGAACCCCTCGGCATCTACGGCGGGAAACAGACCTCCCTCGACGCCATTAAATAAAGTACGCTTTTATATGGCAAAGAGATGCGCTGTATATATTTAATGTAGAAATAAGATTGCGATGACATTGCGATGCCGCCGGTCTTTTCGGAAGCTGCCTTTCCGAGGGGATCGGGGCATTGCTCTGTCCGGAGGACTCCCTATGATCGAGCTGAAAAATCTATCGAAAAGCTTCTCCACCGCCGATGGCACCGTGGAGGCGCTGAAAAATGTAAATCTCACCATTGCGGATGGCGATATTTACGGCATTATCGGCATGAGCGGCGCCGGGAAAAGTACACTCGTTCGCTGCATCAATATGCTGGAACGTCCCACCGAAGGGGCGGTTCTCATCGATGGCCGGGATATCGGCAAGCTCCCCGATGGGGAGCTGCGGAAGGTACGCCGAAATATCACCATGATCTTTCAGGGTTTTAACCTGCTGATGCAGCGTACCTGTCTGAAAAATGTCTGCTTCCCTCTGGAGCTTTCCGGCATGAAGCGGGCTGATGCAAAAAAACGCGCCATGGAGCTGCTGGAAATCGTTGGCCTTCCCGATAAAGCCAATGCTTTCCCTGCCCAGCTTTCCGGCGGTCAGAAGCAGCGCATTGCCATTGCCCGGGCCTTGGCTACCGATCCCAAGGTGCTGCTTTGCGATGAAGCTACCAGCGCCCTGGACCCCAACACCACCCATTCCATCTTAGAGCTGATCCGGGAGATCAACAAAAAGACCGGCATCACCGTAATCATCATCACTCACCAGATGAGCGTTATCGAAGAAATCTGCGATAAAGTAGCCATTCTGGATGAAGGTGTGATTGTGGAAGAAGGTCCGGTCGGCACGGTATTTGCCAATCCCCAATCTGCTGCGGCACGCCGCCTTGTTTTCCCCGATGGTGCCGAAGCCGTTTTGGAAGAAGGCTTTGAAGAACGCCGGGTAAGAGTGGTATTTAACGGTGCTTTGGCAACGAAAACACCGCTGATTACAAAAATGGCCATGGATAAAGGCATTGCCGCCAATATTCTCTCGGCTTCCACCCGTTGCATTGGCGATAAGGTCTACGGCAATATGCTTCTGGGCCTCGATGGCGGCGATGATATCGTTGCCACGGTAAAGGATTATCTCCAATCCTGTGCCGACGTTATTGTAGAGGAGGTACAGGAAAATGTTTAATTCCGCATTTACATCCGAAGCGCTTCAAGGTGCGCTGCCGGTTTTGATGAATGAATTCCCCCTGGCCGTTTGGGAAACCGTGTATGTTACACTTCTGGCCACGGCCTTTGCCATTGTGATTGGCCTGCCCTTAGGGGTTCTCCTTGTGGCCGGGGATAAAAACGGTGTTCTTCCCCTGCCCAAAGGGCTGATGCACGTTCTCGGTGTTATCATCAACCTCCTTCGTTCCGTTCCGTTTTTGATTTTGATGATCCTTGTTTTCCCCCTGACCCGTCTCATTGTGGGTACCACCGTCGGTACGGTAGCTTCCATTGTGCCTTTGGTTATCGCGGCCTTTCCCTTTGTGGCTCGTTTGGTGGAAAGCAGCCTTCGGGAGCTGGATCCCAATATCATTGAAGCTGCCCAAAGCATGGGGGCTTCTCCCTTCCAGATCATCATGAAGGTTATGATTCCGGAAAGTGTTCCTTCGCTGATTTCCAACTTCACCATTGCCATTACCACCATCCTCGGCTATTCCGCTATGAGTGGGATTCTCGGCGGCGGCGGCCTTGGGAAAATCGCCATTAACTACGGCTATTATCGCTATCAATATCTCATCATGCTTTTTGCCGTGATCCTTCTGATTGTGTTGGTGCAGATTTTCCAAAGTGTGGGGGATAAGTGGGCTGTGAAATCGGACAAGCGGTTGAAACGTTAATCTTTGTGCTTTTGGTGCTTTTGGGGTGGGTGCGTCGGCGCTCCTTGGTACAGCGGTCGCGCTGAATGGCTGTAAATCGCCAAATCTGTCTCGTGCCGCAAAACCGGATACCTCTTGTATACCGGCTGCACGTCCCGAGCCATATTTAACGATTTAAAGCCATTGATCGCAACCGGAGGTATGTTCTACCGCGGCTTTTCTGCGTCGGCCACCGTTTATCCCACCCGGAGGTGGTTTTGTTCCGCGGGGTTTTACGCCGCAGTTACTTTTGATATGCTTCGCGATAAAAGTAAAACCGCCGCGAAAAAGTACTGTGACGGTATAAAGTGTCTGCTAGGATGCCTTCCCCTTGAGGGGAAGGGGGACCGCTTGCGGTGGATGAGGTGGCGTGACGGTTGAAAAAGCTTTATAGGGTAACTTATCTGCGGCGTAAAACGTATTGCATCTATAAAAGGTTCTACGCCGCAGTGATTTTTTTACATAAAATCTACTCCCACCCATCGCGACACCTCATCAGTCGGCTAGCGCCGTCAGCTTCTCCTCAAGGCGAAGCCATAATTGGATCGCATTGCGGAGCAATGCTTCCACAACCCCATCGAAGGTGGGATTTCACCTGCCGTAGGCAGATTTCACCTCGGCCTTGGACCGAGATTTCATCCTTCCGGAGGAAGGTATTTCATTTCGTTTGCCGACAGCGTTTCTATGGTGTGAAACGCATCGTATCACAAAAGAATGTCAACATTTTTCCGAAGGTAAAAATGTTGGCGTTTTTTTATGGGTTGGATTACTTCAATCGGCCGCTTACGATGCTCCCGGCCGTGCGGCGATCTTCGATTGCGGCAGTGATGGCAGCTTGACCCTGACTGCTCTGGTAAAAACCGGGGTTCAGCCGGATATGATTACTTACACCCCCAATGGCAGCCGCCTTCTCACCGCCGATGAAGGAGAACCTCGAAACAGCTACGACAACGGCAGCACCGATCCGATGGGAACGGTAACGGTCATTGACACCGCCAAAGGTACGGCCCAAACCGTTGATTTTACCGCCTACGATTCGACCGAGGCCCGGCAGGCACTGGCAGAAAAGGGCATCGTTCTGAAAAAGGACACTTTGCCTTCCGTCGATTTGGAACCGGAATATGTTGCTGTGGATAACGAAACCGCCTATGTAACTCTGCAAGAAGCCAATGCCATTGGCATTTTGGATCTGAATCGCAGCGTTTTTACGGATATCTGCTCTGCCGGCTTTGAAGATTACAGCAAAGTGGCCATTGATATTGACAAAAGCGATGAAGCTTACGCTCCCAAAACCTATGAAAATCTCCGGGGGATTCGGATGCCCGACGGCATTTCCCTGAAGGAAATCAACGGAAAAACCTATCTCCTTACTGCCAATGAAGGGGATGCCCGGGATTACGCCGGTCATGGCAATGAAATCAAAGCTAAAACTTCTCCCACCGGGAAGATTTCTCTTGACTCCAAGGTGACCTGGTTTGATGCCTCCGGCTATGACGGTCTTGCTGCCGATACCGATTACCTTTTCGGCGGACGTTCCTTTACCCTGTTCCGTGTTGATGAAAAGGGCTTGACGGAAGTTTTTGACAGCGGCAATGATTTTGAAGCTCTGACCGCAAATTATTTACCGAAATATTTTAACTGCTCCAACGATGACCTCGGTTTGGACGATCGCTCCGGCAAAAAAGGTCCGGAACCGGAAACCGTCGTTACCGGAGTGGTGGGGGATCGTACCTATGCCTTTGTTACGCTGGAACGTATCGGCGGGGTTATGGTCTACGATATCACCGATCCCGAAGAAAGCACTTATGTGAATTGCATCAATTCCAGAGATTTCAGCACCACTTTGGGCGCCGATGATTCTCCGGAAGGATTGAAATTCATACCGGCAGCATCCGGCCCCACAGGCAAAGCCATGCTTCTTGCCGCTTGCGAAGTGGGGGGCACCGTAGCGGCTTATGAGCTTACTCCCAAGGCCGCACCGGCAGTGGAAAATCCCTTTACCGATATTACCGCCGATGACTACTATTACGATGCCGTCCTTTGGGCAGCGGCCAAGGACATTACCAAAGGCACCACCGAAACTACCTTCAGTCCCCTTGCTCCCTGCACCCGAGGTCAGGTAGTAACCTTCCTGTACCGCGACTTCCAAGGGGAATAAAATGTATAAAAAAGCAGGTGCGGCATTTGCTGCACCTGCTTTGTACCCTATGATCCGTTTTTCGTTCGGTGAGTTGCTTATTTGCGGTCGATGGCTCTCTGAACAGCAGCGTCAACAGCGGCGGCATATTCTTCGCAGAGCGGTTCGACTTTGTGGTTTTCATAAAGATCTTTTGCTTTGGCAAGAGCTTTTTCACCGTAGGTGACTTTGCCTTCTGCCTGCCAGGCTTCGCAAGTGTTGCGTTCGCAAAGTTCGGGAACCCAAGTTTCATTGCGGAGATGCTGCATGGTATGCATGGAGCCGAGGAAGTTGCCTTCGCCGTTTACGACTTCGCGAATAGCTTCTACAGCCAGAGTATCTTCGTTCACTACTTTACCTGCTACAGTGTATTTGCAGATGGAAGCGATTTCATCGTCCATAACGATGGTGGGATAGTCTGCGATCAAAGCGTTGTCAACGGAACCTGCAGTACCGAGGATGGTAGCGCTGCCGATGGCGGGGATCAATGCATTGTACATTCTTTCGAAGCCGGCTTCTTCGTCGCAAACCTTGGAGGAGCAGGAGAAACCGGTGGGTTCGTTGGGAATACCATAGAAGTCTGCCATCTGAGCGGAGCAATGGCCGGCCATGCCCATTTCAGGAGCAGCCCAAAGGCCGATAGCAGTTTTCATATCGAGGAAGGTTACGCGGGGGCTCATAATGGTGGGATGACCGGGTCTCATGAGCTGAGCGATAACAACACCGGCGACCATTTCGGCGTTATGCATGGTAACGGAACCGATAAGGGTCATGGGGCCGGTAGCACCCATCATGGGGCAGGGGATGATACCGAGGGGAATCCCGGCTTCAACGGTGTCGATCAGGCCGTTTGCGGGGCCAACGGCATAGTCCAGGGGAGAAATGGGGGAAACCTGGAGGTAACCGGTGGGTTTGGCAACGAGCTTATCCATACCGCCGACAGCAGCCGCCATAACTTCGATGATGTAGTTTACTTCTTTTGCGGATTCAATGCAGACATGAATCGGTTTGGTGGTGTTTTTCACCTGCATAGCAGTTTCACAGGTAACGGCGGCATGTTCGGGAACATCCTTGGGGAAGATGGCGGAGATAATGTCGATGTTGTCCAGAGCATCGCAGACTCTTACGTAGTCGCAGAGGTCTTCGCTGGTAACGAGTTTTCTTTCGCCGGTTTCGATGTCGTTGATGAAGGGAGAGCCGATGCAGGTCTGAGTCCAAACTTTGCCTTCGGCACCGAGTTCTACGTCATGTTTGCCGTTTCTGCTGTAAAGGGTGAATTTGCTGGGAGCATCTTTCAAAGCTTTGTTTACGAGATCTCTGGGGAAGTAAACAACACCGTCTTTTACAGTGAGGCCCAATTCGGCGCATTTATCTAAGAAGCGGTCAGAAGCACTGCGAACACCGATGGTTTCTAAAATTTCTAATGTTGCTTCATGGATTTGTTCGAGGTCGGTTTTGCTAAGGAATTCGTATTTCATAATATCTCCTTTCAGTTTCACGGTTTCTTTACCGGTTTGCCTTTATATAGTGCAAGTTCCGTGCCAAATTGAAAAAAATCACGTAAAAAAACAAAATGCCAGCTCAAGGCTGTGCCTTTTTTGGCCCACGGGAAAAAAGGTTTTAATACGATTCATGCATTTTTGCATGGCATTTTCCCGGGAAGGTGAAAATTTTGTTCCGCCAAATAAGATGATGCAGGGGAATTTCTCGCTCTTGCAAAAATGCATTGTAAAAATGCTTTTTTGCATTGTATTTTTCTCTGCCAATTTGTGATTTTTTTACTGTTGTTTCTCTCTTTTTTCTCTGACGTCATAATTCGCGTTTGGCGAGGGAAATCCCTTTTAAAAAAGGAATTTTCCTTTTTTGGTGATAAAATGCCTGCTTAGAGAGGTAAATATGGCGCCGGTTTGCCGATGTGGATGACATCCCTTTTATACTTAATGTTTGAATTTGCCGAAGAACCTTTGTTTTTCGGATTTTTTGAGTGGTTTTTTTGCAATCCTTCCGGTTTTGGTGTATACTTAAACTGTGGGTAATGGAAAACTCCCTATTCGTGTTTTTACGACAAATTTTTTGCATTCCCCATGATGTTATTTTTTTGTAAACAATCTTTCGTGACTGAGCAAATTATTTTACGTAACAGGTATTGACATTATGATGGTTCAAGAAGCTAATGTTTTAGCAAGCAAGCGTGATTATGTAGTTTTTTTGTTCATTTTTTCAGGCCATGTTCATAAATTGATCCGAGGAGGTACTTGCTGTGGAAAAGCTGCATGAAAACTTTGCGCGTTATCAGCCCGGTGATGAGGTCACCTACGATGAGCTGCTTTCGCTTCGCTGCAACTATATTGTGACCCGGGATACGGAGTTTCACCTTTATCTGGTTCAGGATTGCTATCGCCGTTTTCTTGAGGAAGGCGCCGGTTCGGTGCCGCTCTGCTCCATTCCCGAACAGACCTTTGAAATTCTCTACGACAGTTCCCCCTTTGACTACACCTGGGAAAGCTCCGACTATGTTCTGGTTCTCGATGACAGCGCCGATGTCATCGGTATTTTCGATTCTCCGGAATTTTTTGACCGCTTGGGGAGTAAGACCCGGTATATGCTGGATAATCTGAAGCGCAGGGAAGATAACTTCCGCCGTATCTGCAATGTGTTGGAGGATGAAGTTTTCGTCACCGACGAATACGGCTTTATTCAGTACATAAACCCCCGAGGGGAATACATTATGGGCATCCACGCCAAAGACTGGATCGGTCACCATGTCAGCGAGATGATCAACCGCAATGTGCTGCCCGACAGCTTGTCTTTAAAAGTGATCGATTGCGGCGAGCGCTGCATGGAAATCGTGGATCTGCCTACGGGAATCCGCATCATCTGTTCGGCCCAGCCCATCTACGATGAAAACGGGAAAGTGGTGCAGATCCTCTCCACCTCCAAAAACATCGATGAAATCACCGATAAGATCTCGGATCTTTCCAAGGAGCTGCAAACCAGCAATGAACAGATCCGTCGTTTGCAGGAGCAGGTTCTCGGCAAGCAAAAGTATATTTTTGAAAGCCCCCCGATGAAGCACATCCAGAAAATGCTGATGAAGGTTGCTCCTGCCGATGTGACCGTATTGATCCAGGGGGAAAGCGGGGTAGGGAAGGAAGTCATTGCCGACTCCGTTTATCGTCTCAGCCGCCGCAAGGATAAGCCCTTTGTCAAAATCAACTGCGGCCTGATCCCCAAGGATCTGATGGAATCGGAGTTTTTCGGCTACGAAGCCGGGGCCTTTACCGGCGCCTCTAAAAACGGTAAGATCGGGAAATTGGAGGTGGCCAATGGCGGTACCGTGTTCCTCGATGAAATCGGTGAAATGGAGCTGCCCCTTCAGGTAAAGTTTTTGGAATTTTTACAGGATCATCAGATCGTTCGGCTCGGCGGTACCCGGCGTATCCCCATTGATATCCGGGTTGTGGCGGCAACCAACCGGGATCTTTACGCCATGGTGGAGGAGGGGACCTTCCGTCGGGATCTTTATTATCGGCTCAACGTAATGCCTCTGTACATTCCGCCCCTTCGGGAGCGCCGGGAGGATATCGTTCCGCTGCTCTATCATTTTCTCAACATCTACAACAAAAAGTACAGCTGTGATAAACATCTGGGCAATAACGTGGTGGAACAGATGCAAAATTACAAATGGCCTGGGAATGTCCGCGAGCTTTGTCATGCCGTGGAACGTATCGTTGTTGTTTCGGATAATAATTATATTGATTCCATTGCTTTTGAAGACCTCCAGCGGGAGGGAATGACCATGGCGAATATGACCCATGAAGCTTCCGGAAAAGTTTTTTGTACGGAGCTGATGCCGTTAAAAGATGCGAAACACGAGCTTGAGCGCTATCTGGTGCGAAAAGCCTATGAGCAATTCGGATCTTCCTACAAGGCTGCGGAATTTTTAAAGGTCAATCAATCCACCGTCAGTCGTTGGCTCAATCGCAAGTAATGCAAAAATACATCAGACATCATGTTTTTTTGCATGACCCTTCATTTCCGTTTTTTAGTGGCATTTTATGAATTGTAATTTTCTGCACTGAATATGAAAATTTTGCTTTCATGCAAATTTGCATGAAAGGCGTTTTTTAATCTTTTGAAAACCTCCTGCTCAGAGCGTTGCAATTTTTTGGCACGGTTCTTGCAATAACTAATGGCAACAAAATCCAAGGAGGTTTTCAGATTATGAAAAGAAACACTCAAGCTGTTTTTAACGGCTTAGGCAGTTTCGGGATCGTAGGTTATTCCCAAGATGAACTGCAGACAATCCATCTTGCCACGATGGACGTATTGAGAAATGTTGGCGTCCGTGTTGACAGTAAAGAAGCTCGTGATATTTTTGCCGCCGGCGGCTGCATCGTGGATGAAGCTACCAACATCGTAAAGATTCCTTCCTACGTGGTTGAAGATGCCATCCATACGGCTCCCTCTACCATTCAGCTTTGCGGCAGAAACCCCGAAAACGATTACATCGTGGAAAAGAACCGCGTTGGTTTCGTAAACTTCGGTGAAGGCGTTATGGTCCGTGACCCGGAAACCTTCGATTATCGCCCCAGCTTGAAAGAAGACGTGAAGAAAGCCGCTTTGATGAGCGACTATCTCCCCAACATGGACATTACTTACAGAGCCGTTGTATCTCAGGATCATCCCGGCCCCTCCCAGGCTCTGCATAATGCCGAAGCCATTTTGCCCAACACCAGAAAACACTTCTTCATCGGGCCTGACGGTGCCAAAAATGCTGAATACCTCATTCGCATGGCTTCCGCTGTTGTCGGCGGCAGAGATAAGCTCCGGGAACGTCCTTTGATGTCTTTCAACACCTGCCCCACCAGCTTGCTGAAATTGATCCCCGAATGCACCGACGTTGTGATTCTGGCAGCGAAAAACGGTGTTCCCATCAACATCATTTCCATGGCTATGGCCGGTGCTACTTCTCCCGTTACTTTAGCAGGTACCCTTGTGACCCACAATGCGGAAGTTCTTTCCGTTATCACCCTCAGCCAGTTGGTACAAAAAGGTTCCCCCTGCATCTACGCAAGCTCCACCACGATGATGGATATGCGTTATACCACCGCTCCTGTAGGTTGCCCCGAACTGGGCATGATCAGTGCTTCCGTTGCCCGTTTGGCACAGTTCTACAACCTGCCCTGCTTTGTTGCCGGTGGGTAGGCAGACTCCAAAGTTCCCGATGGCCAGGCCGCACACGAAAAAACCCTCACCGCTTTATTGGCAGCCCAGGGCGGCGCCAACCTCATTTACGGTGCAGGTATGTTAGACCTCGGCATCACTTTCGACTACGCTCAGTTTGTCATCGACAACGAAATCTATACCATGATCCGCAAAGTTATCGAAGGTATCAAAGTTACCGATGCCAACATCGCTGTTGACCTGATCAAGGAGATCGGCCCCGGCGGCGAATTCGTTGCACATCCCCATACCTTTGCCAACTTCCGTACGGAACAGAGCAACACCGGTCTTTTCGATCGCTCCATGCGTGAAGCCTGGATACTGGATGGCAAGAAGGATCTTGCCGAACGTGCCTATGCCAAAGCCGATGAGATCCTCAAGACCCACAAAGTTCCTGCTCTTGCCGACGGCGTAGAAGCTGAAATCCATGATATCCTCTGCGAAGCAGAAGATCATTATGGTATGAATAAATAATTTTATTGTCGAATGAAAGGAGGGACTTCTCATGTTAGGTACCATTGCCCTTCGTCTTGTTGTGATCGGTGCTGCGATAAATGCTCTCGTTTGGATCATTGTATTTTATCGCAAATATTTCAGCGATAAGACGCTCCGTAACCAGAATCCTTACTGGGAAGCAAAAAACAAGCCTGCATTGCTCATGACGATCCAAGGATTGATCATCGGAACCACTATGTTCTTCGATACCCTCGGTATCGGCGGGAACGCACCCCAGACCTCGCTGTTCAAATTGACGAAAACCGTTAAAGACAATCTGATCCCCGGAACACTCAATACCTGTACGCTGGTGGGTTCCGCAACGGAAACGATGCTTTTCGTCAGCATGGTTGAGATTGATCCCCTTACATTGGTTTCCCTGATCGCCTCTGTGACCATCGGCACGAAGCTCGGCGCGAAATACGTTTCCAAGATGCCGATGAAACCGATCCGTCTGATCCTCGGCTTTGGCCTCATCGTGGTCGCCACGACTATGGTTCTTCGTCAGACCGGTCTTTGGGTCGCAGGTACCGGCCTTGCCACCGGCCTTGTCGGTTGGAAACTGATCGCTGCGATCATCCTCTTCTTTATCGTCGGCCTGTTGGCTTCCGGCGGTATCGGCGGTTACGCCTTTATGATCGCCATCTGCTATGGCTTCGGCATGAATCCCCGTTCGGCCTTCCCCGTTATGTTCGGTGCTTATACCTTCCTGATGCTGGCCTCCGGTCTTACCTTCCTCAAAAACAATGCTTTGGATTACAGAGCAAACGCCATCGGTGTCATCACCGGTACCGTCGGGGTATTGCTGGCATTCTTTATCGTCAAATCCATGCCCCTCAATATCCTGTTCTGGCTCGTTATCGTTATTGTTGGCTACACTGCTGCTCTTATGCTTTACAGCGGCTTTAAGAAACCCAAAGCAGAGGAGATCGCAGAAAGCGAAGCGGTTGCAGAATAATTTAAAAGTATCATTGTTCCCTTGATGAATTGTGTTGCGGCGGATTTTCTACACCGGTTTTCGGCAAAAGGAAAATCCGCCGTGTCATAAATAAAAAAACATAGAAAAGAGATGATACAATGGGTACACAAACGAAAACACAAACTTATAAAGTTGACTGGATCGCAATTATCGTCAGTATTGTCATTCTGGCGGCGTTGGTCGTTGGCACCATCGCCTCTCCGGAGACGATCGTTTCCGGTCTGGACTCTGTAAAACATTTCCTTATTTATAATTTTGGCTTTTACTTTATTCTTTTCACGGCGGCAATGCTGTTTTACAACATCTATCTGGCTGCCTCCAAATACGGCTATGTCCGACTTGGCCGTTCCAAACCGGAGTATTCCTTCTTCGGCTGGTTTGCGATGATCTTCTGTGCCGCCATGGGCTGCACCATCCTCTTCTGGTCCGGCTGCGAATGGGCCTACTACACCGTATGGCTCACCCCCTTCGGGATGAATCCCGAGGAGACTTCGGAGATCGCCGTTGCTTATTCCTTCTTCCATTGGGGCATTCCTGCCTGGAGCATTTATGCCACCGGCGTAATCCCCATCGCTTACCGTTACTTTGTGCGCAAACAACCCGGCTTGACCCTGCAGGGCGGCTGTGAAGGCGTTTTGGGAAAACACGCCTTTGGCCCTCTGGGTACCGTTATCAGTATTATTTTTGTCTTCGGTGTCCTCGGCGGTTATGCCATTTCCTACGGCACCGGTATCCCCATGCTCTCCGAGCTGGTACATCAGATCACCGGGCTGCCCATCACCTTCCTGATGGATTTGATCATGATCCTTGCCGTTACGGCATTGTTTATGTGGAGCGCCTGCTCCGGGATTGCCAAAGGGATCCAGACCCTTTCCAAGCTTTGCATCTACCTTTCCCTCGCTTTGGTCCTCCTGTTCCTCGTTCTCGGTCATACCGGCTTTATTGTGAACAGCAGTATCGAATCCTTCGGTTTGATGCTGCAAAACTTCTTCCATATGCTGTTTTATACCGACCCCCGGGGCTTCTCCGGTTTCCCCCAGGAATGGACGGTATTCTACTGGGCCTGGTGGCTGGGCCTGGCTCCGGTTATGTGGATCTTTATTGCCAAATGCTCCAAGGGCCGCAGCATTCGTTCGGTTATCTTCACCGTTATTTTGGCCGGTTCCGCTGCTTCCTGGCTCTATTTCGGCACCATCTCCAACCAGGGCTTTGGTGAAGTGGTTCTCGGCGGCTTCGATTGGAGCAACCTTGGGGGCAACGGCACTATGCTGGATACCTTTGCCAATGATTTCTATGAATCCGGGTTGATCTACAGCGTGATCAACTCCCTGCCCGGGGGCAAGTTCGTCATGATCCTCTGGTTCGCTACGGCATTTATCCTCTTTGTTACGACAATGGACTCTGCTTCCTATACCATGGCAGCAGCCTGCACCAAAGGTCTTGCCGTCGACGATGACCCCAAACGCCCCTTCCGTATCCTTTTTGCCTGCCTCCTTTCGGTTACACCGTTGTGCCTGTTGGCAGCCAACGCCACCGTTGCCGGGTTTAAGGCTACGCTGATCATTACTTCGGTGCCGATCTCTCTGACGATTATCCTTTGCCTGATTTCCTGCCACAAGTGGCTCACCCAGGATTTCGGCAGCTGGACTCGGGAAGAAATCGAACGCTACTTTGCCGTGAATGAAGAAGACGAAGGTGAGGTACTGCCCGAAGCATCCAAAGAACAGGAAGCTGCTGCTCCCGTTGATGACAAAGAAGGCGCGGTTTCTCAAATCTAAATACCGGCGTTTTCTGTCGGGAGTAAGTAAAACAAAAAACGATCCTTAAAACTTTTGCGGCAGACTATGATTTTTTCGATAGCCTGCCGCATTTTTATAAGGGTCTTGTGGATAAGAACAAAGGAGCTTATGGTGATGGAACAGTATGGGATCTGGAGTTTGCTGCCGGTGGCGTTGATCACGGCTCTTACCATTGGGACCGGGGAGATTCTTTACGGCATACTTCTGTGCCTTGTTTTTTTGTGCCGTTTTGTATTTGCCCCAAAAGCTGATGACGCCCAGGGCTTATATGGAAACCATTATGGCAGGGTTTAAAAATATGCTGGGGGTTCCCTTTTGTCTCAGTGCTCTGGGCTATCTGATCATCGGTTTTCTTTGGGGGTAACGCAGTTTTTGGCGGCATCGGTGTTTGCCCATCTTTTGAAATTGTGAGGTGAAACGATGAAACGTTTCGGCTATCTTCGCTACATTACGGCGCTGCTGCTCTTTGGCTCCTGCGGTGTTCTTGCCAGCACCATCCACCTGAGCAGCTATGAAATCGTCTTTTTGCGGACGCTTTTGGGCTTTTTGGTGATTACGGCATTGTTTTTCTTAAGCCGCCAAAGAGTCAAAAGCTTCCAATATAAAAAGGAAGCTTTGTTTGTGCTTCTTTCCGGTTTTTCCATGGGATTGAATTGGATGTTTCTCTTTGAGGGCTATGCCCGCATCGGCGTCAGCCTCAGTGTGCTGCTGTGTTATTGCGGGCCGATGATTGTGATGCTCCTTTCGCCAATCTTTTTCAAGGAGCGACTTACGGCGGTAAAGCTCATCGGTTTTGTTGCCGTAGTTTGCGGTGTGGTGCTTACCAACGGCAAGGTTTTTGTGGAGAGCGGCGATATTTTCGGCTTTGTTTGCGGCGGTTTGGCTGCCCTGACCTATGCCGGGCTGGTGATGTTTAATAAAAAGGCCACCCATATCGTCGGTTTGGAAAATTCCGTGCTGCAGCTTTTTGCCAGCTGTTTTACGGTCGCGGTGTTTTTGGCTTTTAAGGACGGCGGTTTGCTTTTTCCGGTACCCTCCGGCGATTGGCTTCCCATTCTTGTGTTGGGGATTCTTAATACCGGCATTGCCTGCTATCTCTATTTCTCCGGTCTCGGCAGGCTGCCGGTACAGTCTGCGGCGGTTTGCGGCTATTTGGAGCCTCTTTCGGCGGTGATACTGGCGGCAGTCGTTCTTCACGAGGTGCTTTCTCCGTTGCAGCTCCTTGGCGTGGTGCTGATCCTCGGCGGTGCGCTTTTTGCCGAGTGTTATAAAAAAAGAGAAACCAAAACGGAATAAAAATAAGACGGTTCCCGGTGAAAACCACCGGAACCGTTTTGTTTTATATCCATATATATGCAGATTTTTGCCTCAGAGCCAGGCGTAAAAAAATTACAGTATATTTATTGTAGCATGAAAAAAACGATATGTCTAATACCTATAAAATATGAAGAGATATGCAGTTAAGGTATGATGGTTTTTATGGGATAGTGGGGGATGGTGTCGGTATTTTTGTGCTGTTTGGTGCCTTATGGCGACAATGTTTTCTCTTGCTGCGGTCTATAATGTAGTAGGAGGAAAGAGGATGACGGTATGTACGGTTTACGGTGACCTTCTGCTTTTTACCGATGTATTGATGGATCTGGCTTTGCTTTATGCTGTGTCCCGATTGGGGAACTTGAAAACACCCTGGTATTGCCTGGTGCTGGCTTCTCTGTTGGGCGGCATTTACAGCTTGGCATCTCTTTTGCCTGCTTATGGCTTATTGAGGTTGTGGTACGGCAAACTGATCTTTTCGTTTTTCATGGTCAAGGTCGCATTTCCCCGGCTCCGAGGGCGCAGGTACGGTGTGGCCTTTTTGTATTTTTATCTCATCGGTTTTGCCATGGCCGGCGCGGTGGTTTGCCTTTCCTGGTTCTTCCGCCGTCAGGGCTGGCTTTCCGTGGGATTTTCCTATACCGCGATGGGACTTTCTGCCGGGTTGCTGTTGGTTTTGATCCTTTCCGGTTGGGGGCAGGGCTATGTAAAAAAGCACCTGCGCCTTCATGATACCGTAGAAACGGTGACCATTCGGTATCAGGGAAAAAGGGCAACGGTAACGGCGCTTTTCGACACCGGCAATGAGCTTTGCGACCCGGTGAGTCGCCGCCCCGTGGTAATTGCAGAATACGATGCGCTGCGGGCTCTGTTGCCTCCGTATTTCTGCGCTGCCTTTGAAAATGCCGTTGGTGTGGACGGTGTTTTTGCAGCCCTTCAACCCTATGATATCGGCCGTCGGCTGCGTTTGATCCCCTATACCTCTATTGGCGAAAGCAACGGCATGTTGCTGGGGTTTTGCCCCGATGGCTTAATATTTCCCGAAAGAAAGAAAAAAGAAGTAAAAGATGTTGTGATTTGTCTTTACCGTGGTTCCATGCACACCCGGCAGCATTGCCGCTGCATCGTGAACCCGGCCATTCTCGATCAACTGTAGACACGAGACATAAGGAGGTAGGAATGGAAAACTGCATATTGGAAAAACTTCGCTCTGTGCTGTTGCTTTGCCGCCGCTGCGGCGAAGGGAGCAGCACGATATTGTATGTTGGGGGCAGCGATGTCTTGCCGGCGCCTCTCTCCCTTGCCGAGGAGCGAGAGATGCTTTACCGTATGGGGGAAAACGACGAGGCAGCCCGGGCGGCTCTCATTGAGCATAATCTGCGGCTGGTGGTGTATATCGCCCGGCGGTTTGAAAACACCGGAGTGAATATCGAGGACCTTGTGTCCATCGGCACCATCGGCCTCATCAAGGCGGTAAACACCTTTGACGTATTAAAAAAGATCAAGCTGGCGACCTATGCTTCTCGCTGCATTGAAAATGAGATTCTGATGTTTCTCCGCCGTAACGGCAAAACCCGGGGAGAGATCTCTCTGGATGAACCCTTGAATGTGGATTGGGACGGCAATGAGCTGCTGCTTTCGGATATCATGGGAACCGAGCCGGACCTTTGCTCCCGGGAGATTGAAGAGGAGGTGGACCGCTCGCTGCTGCGGTCGGCTTTAAAAAAGCTGCCGGAGCGGGAGCGCACCATTATAGAGCTGCGCTACGGTCTTCACTCCGATGGCGATGAGATGACTCAAAAGGAGGTTGCCGATATTTTGGGGATATCTCAGTCCTATATTTCCAGGTTGGAGAAGAGGATTATTGGGAGGTTGAGGAAGGATATACAGAAAGCTCTCTAAGGGGTTTGTTGTTTCTTGTGGTTTTTGGCTTTTGGGTTGTGCGTCGGCGGTAGGTTTCGTTGCGGGCGCGCTAAACGATTGTAATCGGGCAAAATCTCCCGTCACCGGGAGGCTGCAGATACCTCTTGTATACTTTGCTCCCGCTGCCGGAATCTTTTACCCGATTAAAACCGTTTATCCCACCCGGAGGTGGTTATTTGGTGAAATCCCGGCCTATGGCCGGGGTGAAATCTCCCTTCGGGAGGTGAAATCCTGCTTCGCAGGGTGAAATCTCACCTTCGGTGAGGTTGTGGTAGCGTTGCTACGCATCGCTAATTAGTATATTTTACGCCGCAGTTGCTTTTATGAAGGGGACGGTTTTTTTGTCCCACGGTGGAAGTATTTTTAGAAGAATTCATCAAAACTGGGACAAAAGAACCATCCCCGACGAACGTGGCGCCGTCGCGAAAAACATATGATTTGCAATAAAGTACCTGTTAAAATGCCTTCTCCTTGAGGAGAAGGTGGCAGCGATAGCTGACGGATGAGGTGGCGTGACGGTGAACACGGACTTACATAGAGAGCCTTTCTGCGGCGAAAAACCGAGGAATTTTAAATAAGCTTTTATGGCGTTGCCGTAGCAACGCAACCACAACCCCACCGCAGGTGGGATTTCACCTCTCGAAGAGAGATTTCACCTGCCGCAGGCAGATTTCACCCCGCGAAGCGGGATTTCACCCTTCCTGGGGGGTATTTCATGCTGCCGCCAGGCAGTATTTCATGCCGACCAACGGGAGGTATTTCATTTCCCACCCCAGGTGGGATTTCACCCTTCCGCAGGAAGGTCTGCGTACAACACCCGGCTCCGGTCTGTAGCCGGGTGTTGATGTTTCTTTGATATCTTTCCACGGCAGACACGAAAAAAACACAGTTTCTTTGTACAATGGGTATGTTGTTGTGGGTAATATTTGCTTTTTTTAGCAATAAATGTTAAACTGTAACTAAACTGCTTTAAGGGGAAAGGAGGCATTTTATGGATCTGGTGCTTAAGATTCTGTCCAACGCGGCGGATATTCTGATATTGACTTATGTGATCTATAAAGTGCTGGTGCTGCTGAAGGATAACCGTGCCATGCAGCTCATTAAGGGCATTGTCTTTCTGATGCTGGTTTACTATATCAGCGGCTGGCTGAATCTCCGTACCGTTCACATTTTGCTGAGCCAGAGCTGGAGCGTTTTGCTGGTGGGCATTATCATCATTTTCCAGCCGGAGCTTCGGAGCTTGCTGGAGCACCTTGGCGGCGGTGCCTTTCTCAATCAGACAAAGCAGGAACCGAAAGAGCGGCTTACCGGGGAACTGGTGAAAGCCCTGAAGGCGGCTTCCAAATCGAAAACCGGTTTTTTGGTGATTTTGGAGGGCCACACCGGCCTGAGAGAATACGTCGATACCGGTACGGCGGTGGATGCTTCCGTCACTTCGGAGCTGCTGGGAAATCTCTTTTTCAAAAACGCACCTCTTCATGACGGTGCCGTGATTATCCGGGGCAATCGCATTGCAGCCGCCGGCTGTATTATGCCCCTTACCGATAACCGGGATATCGACCCGGCATTGGGCACCCGTCACCGTGCGGCTTTGGGTATTTCCGAGGTCTGCGACGGTTTGGCCCTTGTGGTTTCCGAAGAAAACGGCAGTATTTCCGTGGCGCGGAGCGGCAAGTTGTACCATCGGGTAACTCCCTCCATGGCGGAACAGCTCATCCGTGATTTTTACAGCAACCGAAAGAAGAAAAAAGCCCATGCCGCCGCAGAACGAAAGGAGCGTAAGGAATGAAAGGCTGGAAAGAGTTTTTTGCAAGCAGGAATTTGCTTCTTTATAAGTTGGTGGCGTTTGTGTTGGCGGTGTTGCTGTGGTTGTCGGTAGGTGAGCCGTTTGGGTGAGTTTTTTGTTGTTTCTTGTGGTTTGTGATTAGGGTGGGTGCGTCGGCGATAGGTTTCGTTGCGGGCGCGCTAAACGATTGTAATCGGGCAAAATCTCCCGTCACCGGGAGGCTGCAGATACCTCTTGTATACTTTGCTCCCGCTGCCGGAATCTTTTACCCGATTAAAACCGTTTATCCCACCCGAAGGTATGTTGTACCTCGACGTTGTACGACGGCGACCGTTTATCCCACCCGGAGTTATGTTTTTATCGCGATGTTGTACGCCGCAGCTACTTTTGATATGCTTTGCGATAAAAGCAAAACCGTCGCGAAAAAAAAGTATATGATTTTTTAGAAAAGTGCCTGCTATATATGCCTTCCCCTTGAGGGGAAGGTGGGCGCGGAGCGCTCGGATGAGGTGGCGTGAAGGTAGATAATAGTTTTATTTCACGACGTACCTGCGGCGAAAAAATGATAATATTCATATACTACGCCGCAGAAACTACCAACATAAAATATAGATGCACCTTTCGCGACACCTCATCAGTCGGCTAGCGCCGCCAGCTTCTCCTCAAGGAGAAGCCATGGTGCGTTGCTTTGCAACGCTGATGGGAAATGCATCTGTAATGTTGCAAAGTGCCTGCTAGAATGCCTTCCCCTTGAGGGGAAGGGGGACCGCTTGCGGTGGATGAGGTGGCGTGGCGGTAGGAAATAACATTGTTTCGCAACGTACCTGCGGCGAAAAAATGATAATATTCATACGCTGCGCCGCAGAAGCAACCTACATAAAATTTAGATGCACCCCTCGCGACACCTCATCAGTCGGCTAACGCCGCCAGCTTCTTCTCAAGGAGAAGCCATAATTGGATTGCATTGCGTAGCAACGCAACCACAACCCCACCGCAGGTGGGATTTCACCTCTCGAAGAGAGATTTCACCTGCCGCAGGCAGATTTCACTCCGGCCATGGCCGGGATTTCACCTTCCGAAGGAAGATTATTTCATCTCCCCTTGATTTATTGGGGATATTTAATGATAGAAAGGACGGACCTGAAGTATGAAAAAGCAATTTGGAACAGATGGCGTTCGCGGAGAAGCCAATGAAAAGCTTACTCCGACTTTGGCTTACCGCATCGGTGCGGCCCTTGCCGGAATCTTGAAAAAGGAAACGGCCCGGCCGGTCATTGCCGTAGGGCGGGACACCCGCCGTTCCGGCGATATGCTGGAGGGTGCTTTGGCCGCCGGCATCACTGCCCGAGGCGGCGTGATGCGTCGTTTGGGGGTAATCCCCACGCCGGCGGTTTCCTCTTACCTTCGTCAGCACGACCTTGCCGCCGGGATTGTAATCTCTGCTTCTCACAATCCCTTTTACGATAACGGTATCAAGATTTTCGGTGCCGATGGGCGCAAGTTCCCCGATGATAAAGAAAATGAACTGGAAATGATCTTGGCCGGGGAAGAACCCTTGGCTCTCTGCCATAAAGAAGAAATCGGCTGGGTTGAGGATCATCCCGAAGGGGCAGAGGAATATTTACAGCGATTGCAGGGCTTTTTCCCTCTGGATCTCAGCGGCTATCGTCTGGTGGTAGATACCGCCAACGGCGCGACCTCGGACTATGCGCCGAAGCTCCTGCGGGCTTTGGGGGCGGAGGTCATCGCCATGAATTGCGATTACGATGGCCTGAATATCAATAAAAATTGCGGCTCCACCAAGCCCGATGCTATGGCTGCCAAGGTAAAGGCTGTCAGCGCCGACCTGGGCATTGCCTACGATGGCGACGGTGACCGCCTGATCATGGCGGACCATACCGGCGCCATTGTCGACGGCGATATGGCCATGGGGCTGATGGCGAAATATTTAAAGGAAAAAGGGGAGCTGAAGGAAAACCGCCTTGTCGTTACGGTTATGAGCAACCTTGGCTTAAAGCTGGCCATGAAGGGGCTGGATATTGACCTTTCGGAAACTGCCGTCGGCGATAAAAACGTTATGGTGGAAATGGACCGCACCGGTGCCATTCTCGGCGGCGAACAATCCGGCCACTTGATTTTATCCCAATATAACCCCACCGGGGATGGGATTCTCTCCTCTCTGATGGTTTTGAAAATTATTGCCGAAACCGGTAAGAGCCTGAAGGAGCTGGCGGCGGTAATGACGCCGTTACCCCAGATCCTCTATAACATCACCGTGTCCCGCCGGGATGATTGGAGCACCAACGAAGCGGTGCAGGCCGCCATTGGCAAGGCCGAAGCTCTTTTGGCTGGGAAAGGGCGTATTCTCGTGCGCCCCTCTGGCACGGAGCCTCTGCTTCGGGTGATGGGCGAAGGCCCGGACACCGCCGAGCTGGATGGTATCTTAAAGGATATTCTGGCAGTGATGGAAAAAGAGCTGAATGATGAAAGCAGGAATATCCTAAAAGGAAGCGAATAATTAAAGATTATAATAACTTTAGCCAGGTGCTATTGTGTGAAAGGAGTTGATCTCTATGTGCGGTATTGCCGGATATATTGGTACAAAACAGGCACTGCCATTCTTGATCAGCGGATTGAAAAAACTGGAATATCGTGGCTACGATTCCGCCGGAATCGCCATTTATAACGGAGACCATATCGAAGTGCGCCGTCAGGTCGGCCGCATTGCGGCATTGGAACGCTCCATTGCCGGTCAGACCATCGAAGGAACTCAGGGCATCGCCCACACCCGTTGGGCCACCCACGGCGTTCCCTCCAATCGTAATTCCCACCCTCATCGGGATACCGATGGACATATTGCCGTTGTGCACAACGGCATCATCGAAAACTATCTGGAGCTTCGGAAGGAACTGGAAGAAAAGGGATACTTCTTTACTTCGGAAACCGATACCGAGGTCATCCCCAACCTCATTGCCGATTGCTTTGAAGGGGATCTCCTCCAAGCAGTATGGAAAGCCAGAGCGCGGCTTAGGGGTTCCTATGCCGCAGTGTGCATGAGTCAGGATGATCCTGATAAGCTTATTGGGATTCGTCAGGACAGTCCCATGATCGTCGGCAGCGGAAAAGATGGCAGCTATTTTGCCTCGGATATTCCTGCATTGATCGGTTATGCGGATCAATACACCGCGTTGAAAAACGGTGAGACTGCGGTTTTGACCCGGGAAGGGGTTACCATTTATGATGGTGAGACCCTTGCGGAGCCTCAATTTGAAGCCCTGAATATGGATTTGGATGCCGCAGAAAAAGGCGGCTACGAGCACTTTATGCTCAAAGAAATCATGGAACAGCCCCGAGCCTTGAAGGATTGCCTTTCCGGCCGCATTGCCTATGGGCAACACGTTGTGGATCTCGGAGAGTTAAAACTCACCGCCGAAAAGGTGGAAAACATCGATAAAATTGTGATGGTTGCCTGCGGCACCGCCTATCATGCCTGCTATGTGGGGCGCTATGTCTACGAACAGATGCTGGATATCCCGGTGGAGGTGGATATCGCTTCGGAATTCCGCTATCGGGATCCCATTGTCGATAAACACACCTTGACTATCATTGTTTCCCAGAGTGGGGAAACGGCGGATACCCTTGCGGCTCTGGCTGAAGCCAAGCGTAAAGGTAGCCATGTCCTTGCCATCACCAACGTTTGGGGCAGCTCCATTGCCAGAGAAGCCCACGATGTGATCTACACCCGTGCCGGTTTGGAAATTGCCGTGGCATCCACCAAGGCTTATACGACCCAGATTTTGGCCATCTACCTTCTCGGCCTGTATATGGCAGAGATGAAGGGCAAAATGATCCGCAAGGAAATTCAGGAGGTCATCAATGAGCTTTACCGCCTGCCCGATAAGGTCCAGCGGATTCTCGATGAACAGCTGGATACCGTTAAGGCCATGGGTGAAATCATTGCCAACTATCGGGATGCCTTTTTCATCGGCCGTGGTTTAGACTACGTGGTGGCTCTGGAAGGTGCCTTGAAGCTGAAGGAAATTTCCTATATCCACGCCGAAGCCTATGCCGCCGGGGAACTGAAACACGGCACCCTGGCTCTTATTGTGGATCAGGTCCCGGTGATCAGTCTTTGCACCCAGCATTATCTTGAAGAAAAGATGATCAGCAATATCAAAGAAGCCCAAACAAGAGACGGCCAGATCTTTGCCTTTGCCTTTGAAGGAGATACCCTCATTTCCGAGGTGGCCGATCATATTTGTTATTTGCCGAAGACCATGGATCTGCTGGCGCCGATTTTGACGGTAATTCCCCTGCAGCTGATTGCATATTATGCGTCGGTGAAGAGGGGGGTTGATGTGGATAAGCCGAGGAATTTGGCGAAAAGTGTGACTGTAGAGTAACTCTTACGGATCATTTTGGATTTGTGGTTTTTTGGGGTGTACGACGGCGTGACTTGGGAGCATCGTGCGCGCTAAACGGTTGTAATCGGGCAAAATCTCCCGTCACCGGGAGGCTGCAGATACCTCTTGTATACTTTGCTCCCGCTGCCGGAATCTTTTACCCGATTAAAACCGTTTATCCCACCCGGAGGTATTTTATTCCGCGACGTGGTACGCCGCAGAAACTTTTGTGGCGCTTCACAATTGACGTTATGCCGTCGCGAAAAGAAACTGATCCTGTGAAAAGTACCTGCTACGCATGCCTTCCCCTTGAGGGGAAGGGGGACCGCTTGCGGTGGATGAGGTGGCGTGACGGTAGGTAATAACTTTGTTTCTCAACGTATCTGCGGCGAAAAAAGTATTGCATCTATGAAAAACAAAACGCCGCAGAAACAACCTGCATGAAATATAGATGCACCCCTCGCGACACCTCATCAGTCAGCTATCGCTGACAGCTTCTCCTCAAGGAGAAGCCATAATTGCATTGCTTTGCAATGCTTTATTGGAGAAAAAACATGGAAACGAAAGAGAAAAAATACATGATGCTTGCTTGCCGCAATATCGAAGATGAGATCGAAGCGGCAATGCGGGAATATGAAGTAGAATATCCGGTGCTGTATCTTCAATCCGGCACCCATGACAAGCCGGATTATATGCACCGTACCTTGCAGGAGATCATTGATTCCCTTACCGGTATCGACTATCTTTTGCTGCCCATGGGGCGCTGTGGCAATGCCACCTTGGGGCTGCGGTCGGACCGCTTCTCCATTGTGCTGCCCAAGTGTGACGATTGCATTAACCTGTTGCTTTCGGAAAACAGTCTGAAGGTGGATCGTCCTCACGCCAGTATGTTTTATACCGCCGGATGGATGCGGAGCAGCCGCAGTGCGGCCAATGAATACGACAGCACTACGGCAAAATACGGCAAGGATCAGGCGGATATGATCATGCAGATGATCTACGGCGGCTACAAGCATTTCAGCCTGTTGGATACGGGCCTTTACGATATGGATAAAGCCGAACGCATCCTGACTCCCCTTGCCACCTGCGTTTCCGTGGATATGCCCCGGATAAAGGCACCTTTCGGTGTGCTGAAAAAAATGGTGGCTCTGGAGCTGGATAACGAAAACTTTGCTGTGATCCCCCCGGGTACCGAAGTTACCGAAGAAATGTTAAGCTTGGAATAAAAAAGGAGCTGCCATGAAAAAACCGATCAAATGGCTGCTGATCGCCGTCGCTGTGATTTTGGCGGCGGCGTTGATTTATGTCGGCTATGTTTTTATCACCTACAACCGCATTGAGGATCACCAGAGCCTGACTCCGGTGGGGAACGGCGCCGATGCTCCGGCGGCTTTGAACACGGAATATACCGTTGTGACCCAAAATTGCGGCTTTGGAGCCTATACTGCCGATTTCACTTTCTTTATGGATGGCGGAAAAAGCTCCCGGGCCGAGAGCCGGGAAAGTGTGATTCGCTGCATTGATGGCCTTGCCACCCAGGTTCGGGCGGAGCAGCCCAACTTTGTCTTTTATCAGGAGGTGGATACCGACTCCACCCGGAGCCACCACGTCAATGAAAAGTTTCAGCTTTGCCAGATCTACGATGGCTTTGACAGCGTTTTCGGGGTGAATTATCATTCCGCTTATTTGATGTACCCTCTCACCGAGCCCCACGGCAAGTCCAACAGCGGGATTCTCACCTTCAGCGATCGGAAGATCACCGGCGCAGAACGCCGCAGCCTGCCCATTTCCAAGAGCTTCTCCAAGTTCCTTGATTTGGACCGCTGCTATACGATCTCCCGAGTACCGGTGGAAAACGGCAAGGAGCTGGTACTGTTTAATGTGCATCTTTCCGCTTACGGCGGCAGCGATGCCATTCGTTCCGCCCAGATGTCCATGCTCTTTGAGGATTTGGCGACGGAATATGCCAAGGGCAACTATTGTGTTTGCGGCGGTGATTTCAATCACGATTTCACCGGCGATTCCACCCAGATTCTCAACGATGTGGATAGCACCGACTACGGTTGGGCGCAGCCCTTCCCGGCGGAAATGCTCCCCGATGGGATTCGCCGCTGCACCGCATATACCTCGGATACCGTTACGGCCACCTGCCGCAACTGCGATGTGCCTTACGATGCCGGCACCTTTACGGTGATTGTCGATGGTTTTCTTGTTTCGGAAAACGTAGAGGTAACCCGGCTGGAAAACATCGACAAGGGCTTCACCTATAGTGACCACAACCCTGTGGTGATGTCCTTTCTTTTGAAATAATTGTGTGATACAGGAGGAATCGAAGGATGGCGCGTATTTATCATTCCGTAGAAGAACTCATTGGCGGCACTCCGTTGCTGGAGCTTGTCCGCTTTCATCAAAAAGAAGGGCTGGAAGCGACCCTTCTGGCAAAATTGGAATATCTCAATCCCGCCGGCTCTGCCAAGGATCGTGTGGCTTTGGGGATGCTGAACGATGCCGAGGAAAAGGGCATATTAAAGCCCGGGGGCACCGTGATTGAGCCGACCTCCGGCAATACCGGTATCGGTCTGGCTGCCGTTGCCGCCACCCGGGGCTATCGTGTCATTATCGTTATGCCCGACTCCATGAGCAAGGAGCGTTGTATGCTGATGACGGCTTACGGTGCCGAGCTGGTGCTTACCCCCGGAGCCGAGGGCATGAAGGGGGCCATTGATAAGGCCGAAGCTCTGGCAAAGGAAATCCCCGGCAGCTTTATCCCTGGGCAGTTTGAAAATCCCGCCAATGCTGCGACCCATTATCGCACCACCGGCCCGGAAATCTGGGCCGATACCGATGGGAAGGTGGATTTCTTTGTAGCCGGCGTCGGCACCGGCGGCACCATCACCGGTGTGGGGCGTTATCTGAAGGAGCAAAACCCCGGAGTACAGGTGGTTGCGGTAGAGCCTGCCGGTTCGCCGCTGCTTTCCGGCGGGAAGGCCGGCCCCCACGGCTTACAGGGCATCGGCGCCAATTTCATTCCGGAGCTGCTGGATCGGGAGATCTACGACGAAGTGATCACCGTCACCGAGGAACAGGCCTATGCTGCCGGCCGCACCCTTGGCAAATGTGAGGGGATTCTTTGCGGCATTTCCTCCGGGGCGGCTCTCCATGCCGCCATGGTTTTGGCACGGCGGCAGGAAAATAAGGGTAAGCGCATTGTGGTGCTGCTCCCGGATACCGGTGACCGCTACCTCTCGACGCCGCTTTTTGAAGGATGATCTTTAGGGTAAGAATCCGCCGATGATGGGCAGAAAAACGGCGTCCATCTGCTGCTCCCGTTCTTTCGCTTCGACGTGATTCCTTGCCGGGATTTGATAATACAGTTTGAGCTTCGGCTCTGTGCCTGAAAGGCGCAGAGTCGTTTTGCTTTGATGGGGAAAAAGGAAGGTTACGGTTGTTGCTGTGACCTCCTTTTTTATGCCTTCCCGTTCCAGAGCCGCCAATGTCTTCATACAGGCTTTGAGCTGCTCTTCTTCTTCAAAGCCAAAGGATTTTGTGTCGGTATATTCGTAGCCGTAACGGCGGTAGAGTGCCTTTTGTTCTTCCTCTAGGCTGCGGCCCTTGGCCTTGGCAGCCGCAGCAGCTTCGGCCAGAAGTACCGCCGTGGCAATGCCGTCCTTATCGGCGGTATGATCTTGAAAGAGGAAGCCGCCGCTCTCTTCATAGCCGGCAAAAAAAGTACCCTTGGCAGGGTCATCCAGAGCTGCGCCGATATACTTGAACCCCGTGGGGGTGGTGTAGGTTTTCAGGCCGTAGGCTGCGGCTATGCCATCCCCAAGGGTGGTGCTGACATTGGTGCGCAGGATGTAGCCGTCCTTGGGGAGATGAGCCTTTTCCCGTTCCAGCAGATAGCTCAGGAGGAGCATTGCCGTTTCGTTGCCGTTGAGAGGTGCATAGTCCTTGCCCCGGGGGATGCAGCAGCCGCAGCGATCGCCGTCGCCGTCGGTGGCCAGAATCAGGTCGGCACCGGCCTTTCGGGCATATTCCTTGGCAAGGACGAATACGGCGGGGTCCTCGGGGTTTGGCGCCGCTACCGTGGCAAAGGTGCCGTCGGTGATTTCCTGCTCCGGTACGGATAGTACCCGATGTCCGCAACGGCCTAAGGCTTGGGGCAGAAGCACCTTGGCGGCACCGTGAAGGGGCGTGGCGACAATGGTGAGCTTTGCCGGTGCTTTGGCCGTGCAGAGGGCCGAAAGGTAGGCGGCGGCTTCGGCTTTGCCGCTGTAGCGGATCAACCCGGCGGCTTCACCGCGGCTTCTTGGACAGCGGGCAACGGTAAAGGGATCGATGTTCCCCAGCTTTTCCTCGATGGGGGCCGCTTCGGCGGGAACCAGCTGACCGCCGCGACTGTTGTAAATTTTAATGCCGTTGTCGCTGCCGGGGTTGTGGCTGGCGGTGATCATGATTCCGCAAAGGTAGTCCCCTCGGCGCAGTACAAAGGAGAGGAGGGGCACCGGCATCGGCTCCGCCAGAGTCACCGTAGGGATTCCTGCCGCCGCCAGAACCTCCGCCGCCGCGGCGGCAAAATCCTCCGAATGGTGCCGTGTATCGTAGGCAATGAGAACCCTGCGGCTCAGGGCTTCCCCGGTGTGTTTTTCCTGCAGCACCGCCGCTAACGCCGCCGCAACCCAGCCGATGGTGATCTCGTTGATGCGGTTGGGGCCGATCCCCATCTTTTTCCGGATGCCGCCGGTGCCAAAGGAGGGGAGTTGCTGAAAGGCCTCGGCGGCTTCGGCATCGCTCATGGCGTCCATGGCGGCGGCATCGGCTTTGCTGCAACAGCGGTGCCAGTGGTGATATAAAAAACTGCTTTCCCGTGAAAACATAAAAAACCTCCCGAAATCAAGCTGCAAACACTTCTGAAAAATTCTATGCCGCCCCAAAAAAATCTATGCTTCACGCCGCAGAAACGGCCTTCATAAGATACAGATGCACCCCTCGCGACACCTCATCAGTCGGCTGGCGCCGCCAGCTTCTCCTTAAGGCGAAGCCATATCTGGACCGCATTGCGGAGCAATGCTTCCTTCATGTCTTCCGCAGGAAGGTATTTCATGCCCCGAAGGGGTATTTCATGCTGCCAAAGGCAGTATTTCATGCCGACCATCGGGCGGTATTTCATTCTACTCCCAGGGGAGCTTTCTAATAAGTGCCACAAATAAAGAATTATTCTCGATTTGTGGCACTTAAACGGTTTTAACTGCCATAAATCTTTAAAAATTTTTGATTTGTGGTATAATAAAGACAGTACAGGAGGTGGCGCCATGTTTATCAAGCGCGAGCGATATCTGGAAAAGATTCGTCCCTTTTATGAGGTGGATCTGATTAAGGTTTTAACCGGTGTCCGCCGTTGCGGAAAATCGATTCTGTTGAGTCAAATCGAGGATGAATTTGCCGCAATGGGTGTACCTCGGGATCATATGCTCAAAGTGAATTTTGAAGATATTCAATACGAAAGGATTCGCAATGCGGAAAAGCTTAACGAATATATTACATCCCAAATCCGGGATGAAGAACGGTACTACATCTTTTTAGATGAGATTCAGCATGTGCGGAGCTTTGAAAAGGTTTTAGCTTCCTTTCGGGCCACTTTGAATTGCTCTATTTTTATCACCGGCAGCAATTCACGGCTTCTTTCCGGGAAAATGGCAACGCTTTTGGTGGGGCGGTGTGTGAAGTTTCGCATTATGCCTTTTTCCTTTGCCGAGGCCTATGCCTTTATTCAAAGTCAGGTGGATTCCCGCACCCCCGATGAATTTATTTTTGACTATATCAATTGGGGCGGTTTCCCTTTGCGTTTTTCCTTTCAGAGGGAAAGCGATATCAAAACCTATCTGGAGCAAACTTACAATGGGATTATCGATAAGGATGTTATCACCGAACGCTCCCGGGTGCATCGGGAAAAGCTGAAAAAGGTGGCGGCCTATGTGATGGCCAACGCCGGAAAGGAATTTTCTGCAAAAAATATCAGCCGCTATTTTGCCCTGGAAAACGAAGAAGCCCTTGACCCCAAAATGGTCTATCGCTATCTGGACAAAATGGAAAAGGCTTGCCTGATTCAGAGAGTTAAGCGCTTTAACATCGTGGGTAAACGTGCCATGGCCTATGTGGAAAAGCAATATGCCGTGGATACCGGCTTTCGCATGATTCATACCAATCTGGTGAATTTTGAAGATACCTTCTTTTTGGAAAATATCATCTACAATGAGCTGGTTTCCCGAGGGTATCAGGTATTTACCGGTAAGACCTATAAGGGCGAGGTGGATTTTGTGGTTATTGACGGCAAAAGAAAGTGCTTTGTGCAGGTGGCCTATTATCTGCACAGCCCGGATACGATTCATCGGGAGTTCAGCGCCTTTGAGCCGATTCATGATTCTGCTCCCAAATATGTGCTGTCTTTGGATCGGTTTGATTATTCCCGAGATGGCATAGCTCACCTTAATATTGTGGATTTTCTCTTGGATCGAGTGGAAATGCCCTTGCTTTAATAAAATAAGTGCCACAAATAAAGAATTTTTCTCGATTTGTGGCACTTAAACGGTTTTAACTGCCATAAATTAAGAAATTTTTCTGATTTGTGGCAGTAAAAAGACCTCCGGCTTTTGCCGGAGGTCGGTTTTTTATTCCTCCCATACGTAGATTTCAAAGTTATCCGATTGGAATGCTTCTGCGTGGATGCCGATGGAGAGGAATTGCTCTTCGGTTCCGTTGTAATAGATGGTATAGAAGGGAGTGATGTCAAAGGCGTCGCGATTGATGAATTGAAGGGACTGGGGCAGGTAAACCTCTTCCAAATTGTTGAAGAAGGAAAAGGCATCTATACCGATGCTGGTGCAGCCTTCGTCAATAACGATATAACGGCAGCCGGCGCCATTGCCCCAAGGGGGATTTTTGTAGTAGTCATCCCAATCCGTCATGGGGCCGTTTCCAAAAATATGGAGGGTATTCCCTTCGATTTTCCAATACAGCTCGCCGCCGCAAACACCTCGGTTTGGTTTTTGGTGATCATCCTCTACGATGGCAAAGTAAATCGTATCGTTGGTTAGGACGGTGTTCTTGCCGCTTAATCTTGTTATGTGGAGGAAGATGCCGTTGGGAGTAAAATCGATATCCACTTGATACTCGCCGCCGGGATTTCCGGAGGAAAGAGTGCTGTTGGTGAAATATCGAGTCACACCTTCCTCAAAGAGGATAGTGAAAGATTCCTCAATATTTCTTGGTGTTTTCACGCGGAAGATCAAGCCGTATTTTCCCGGTTGCTCCGTAGAGGCAAAGGTTTTTAAGGAAAAGGCGTTTTCCGTTTCAACGACCATATCATCCTTCACATAAGCACTATCGTAACGGAGGGAGCCTTCGTATTCCTCTACGTATTTATCAAAAGCAGGGGGAAGCTCTGTTGTGCCGTTGATAAAGATTTTTGCGGCTTCTCCACGGGTCACGCTTTTGTAGGGTCTTACGGTTTCATCGGGGTAGCCATTGATGATCCCGGCTTCCTGGGCGTAGTAAATGTATTCCTTGCCCCAGTCGGCATGGGCATCGTCCAGGAATGCGGTTCTATAGTGCTGTCTTGTGATTTTCAGCCCTTTGTAGTCCGCATAGCGGTAAATCATGGCTGCAAACTGCATCCGGGTCATATTTCCGTCCGGCATAAAGATATTGTCGCCTACGCCATTTACAACCTTTGTTTTGTAGGCCCAGTTGATGTATTTTTTTGCCCAGTGGTTGCTGCAATCCCGAAAAGGGGCTTCTTCCACGGTGTCCAGGTCTTCCCCGGAGGCGCTGGCCAGAATTTTTACCATTTCGGCTCTGGTGATGTTGCCGTTGGGGTCAAAGGTGCCGTCTCCCCGGCCGTTGAGAATGCCCTGGTCCGCCATTTCGTTTACGTAGGGAGCATACCATGCGTCCTCGGGGACATCGCGAAAGGTTGCGGCCTGGAGCGATGCCGGCACAAGGAGCATTGCCGCCGCGCAAAACAGCGCAGACAAGGCCCATGTGATTTTTTTCATTGTCGTTCTCCTTCTTTTTTATAAGATATTTTATATAAGATAAGTGAATTATATCATAGTTCAAGTATTTTGCAATATGTATCTTCCTTAAAAATAGAGGTGGGTGAAGTCGAAGGCATCGACGTCGAAAAGGCCCTTGTCCGTGAGCTTCAGCTTGGGGATTACCGGCAGAGCCATAAATGCCAGGGTCATAAAGGGAGCAGGGATTTCCATGCCGATGGCCGCGGCGGCCTTGGCAAGGGCTTCCTCGGCTTTGGCTACTTCCGCCGCCGGAGCATCGGCCATTAGGCCGCCGATGGGCAGAGCCATTTTGGCCAGCACCTCTCCGTGGAGGGTTACCGCCATGCCGCCGCCCATCTCTGCCACAGTTTGGGCGGCAAAGGCGGCTTCCTTGTCATCCAATGCCAAAACAAGCAGGTTGTGGCTGTCGTGGGCAATGGAGGTGGCAATGGCCCCCCGCTTCATCCCAAAGCCTTCGATGAGGCCGTAGCCGATATTGCCGTTTTTGCCGTAGCGTTCCATCACGATGAGCTTTGCCACGTCCGGCGGTTCCGGGCCGTCGATGGCATAGATTTTTTCTTCGGTGATGAGCTGCCCGGCATGGGCGGAAATGACCCTTGCATAGCGATGCTCCGGCCGGGGCAGGGGAAAGCGAAGCTCCGCTTCGGGGAGGGTAAAGGCTCCAAAGCGATGCTCCCCGACGGGTGCGGCGGCGGGTTGAAAGGGAATCCCCCTTTTCCAAATGCCGCAGATAGTAAAGGTTGTCACATCCTCTACGGCGACGAGGTCCGCCAGATACCCCGGAGCAATGGCGCCCCGGTTTTTCAAGCCGTAGTGCCGGGCCGGGTTGATAGTGGCCATTTCCACGGCTCGGATCGGCGCCATGCCCTCGGCTACTGCCAGCTCCAGGCAGTGGCGAATATCGCCGTGGTCAAGGATGTCCGAAGCGCAGATGTCATCGGCGCAGAAGCAGCAGCGACTGTGATTGTGGTCGTTTACCGCCGGGAGCAGATCTTTAAGGTTTTTGGCGCTGCTCCCTTCCCGAAGAAAGAGGGTGATGCCGTTGGCCAGCTTTTCTTTGGCTTCGGCACTGCTTATGGATTCGTGGTCGCTGGAAATGCCGCAACCGGCATAGGCTGCCAGCTCTCTGCCGCCGCCGCAGGGAAAGTGACCGTCCCGAGGGCGCTCCCCGGCGGCTTGGAGCTTGGCGGCGGTTTCTTCATCGCCATAGATCACTCCGGGAACATTCATGACCTCCCCCAGCCCCAGCAGCTCCGGAAATTCCTCAAAGAGGTCGGCGGTGTCGGCGGCGGAGATCACAGCCCCGGCGGTTTCCTTGTCCGTAGAGGGCACCGAGGAGGGGAGCATGAAAAAGATATCCGCCGGCGAAGTCTTGCTGTCCCGGAGCATAAAGGCAATGCCGTCTCGCCCTGCCACATTGGCGATTTCGTGGGGGTCCGCCACCACGGCGGTGGTACCCTGAGCCAGCACCGCTTCCCCAAATCGGGAGGGGATCATGTGACTGCTTTCGATGTGAATATGGGCGTCAATAAACCCCGGCAGCAGATATCTGCCGTCCAGATATAGTGTCTTTGCCCCTTCCGATGGGGAAAATTTCCCTACGGCGGCAATATATCCGTCCTTGATCAGCACATCCTTTGGGCTGAATTCGCCGTTAAACACATCGGCAACCAGAGCATTTTTTATGAGCAGGTCTCCGGGAGTGTGGCCCAGAGCCGTTTTTGTCAATGATACATTCATCTCCAATACCTTCTTTCCCGGCAAGCCAAAGGCTGCCGAAGAGCTACTTATATCATAAAGGAAAAAAAGCCCTTTGGCAAGGCAAAAAGAAACGGATCAAAACCGAAAAAAGATGTTTTCTCGAGAATTTTGTAAGATATATCCGCAACCAACCGTATTTTTCATAGTTTTGCGTTTTGAAAACGCAAAACTATTGACACGGGGGAAGTTTTGCGGTATGCTATCCATGATAGGAGGTGTTTTTTATGATTGACCGGCCTTTGTATATGGAAAAAATTATGGCTTATGTCGATACACCCTTTGTAAAGATTCTTACCGGCGTTCGCCGCTGCGGGAAATCGACGATTCTTAAAATGATTATGGAGCGGTTGAAAGCGGAGCGGAATATTCCTGAGGAACGTATTGTCAGCTGTCGTTACGATTCCATGGAATATGATGGGATGACGGCCAAGGAAATGTATGCTCAATTGAAGGTGCAGCTTGTGCCCGCGGGGAAAACCTATTTGTTCCTCGATGAGGTACAGGAAATCCAAGGCTGGGAGAAGGTTGTTAATTCCCTGGCCTCGGATTTCGATGTGGATTTGTATGTTACCGGCTCCAACTCCCGTATGATGTCCTCGGAAATATCTACCTATCTGACCGGGCGCTATGTGTCCTTCCGCATTTATACCTTGTCCTTTGGGGAATATCTTCGATTCAAAAGCCAATATGCCGTTCCCGGGGACCCCAAAACAGAGCTGGCAAATTATGTGCGTCTCGGCGGATTTCCCGCCACTCATTTGCAGGCGTACTCCTCTGATGAAGTATATACCATTGTTCGGGATATCTATAATTCCACCGTATTTTCGGATATTGTTAAGCGCAATCAGGTACGAAAGGTAGATCAGCTGGAACGCGTAGTAAAATACACCTTTCACAATGTCGGTAATATTTTCTCCGCCAAATCCATTGCCGATTACCTGAAATCAGAGCATCGCTCTCTTGATAACGAAACGGTGTACCGCTATCTGGAAAAGCTGGAAAAGGCCTATTTGCTTCATCGCTGCTCCCGATACGACCTTAGGGGAAAGGAAATCTTAAAAACCCAGGAGAAGTTTTATCTTGCCGATGTTTCTTTGCGTTACAGTGTCCTGGGCTATCATGGTGATACTGTGGCTTCCTCCCTTGAAAACATTGTGTATTTGGAGCTGTGCCGCCGGGGGTACTCCGTTTATGTGGGCAAATTTGATGAAGGAGAAATTGATTTTGTAGCGGTGCGCCAAAATGAAAAACGATATGTTCAAGTTACCCAGGCGATCACCTCGGAAAAAACGGAACGAAGAGAATATGACCGCCTCCTTGAAATTCGGGATAATTATCCCAAATATGTCCTCACCACCGACAATTTTGCCGGTGGAAATTACGAAGGCATCAAGACCATGCATATCGCAGACTTTCTCCTCTCAAAGGATTTTTAATGTATTGTGATATCCTATGTTAAATGAGCGCTGCGGCAAATTGCCGTAACGCTCTATTTTTATTTCTGCTCCCAAAAAAGGCAAAAGAAAAACTCCGTATGGTACGGAGTGAAATTGGTTGAGACCGCTTTGGTTGCGCGTCTCCTATTCTCAATGATGAAGTCAAAGTTGAGATCATAAATGAAAGGAGTTCTTCGCGTTGCCGGCGATTCTTAAAGCAAAAGCCTTTCGCACTGACGAAAGGCCCCTTTGCCGCTTATGAATTTTTCGGAAACGGAATAAACAAAACAAACGAAAAAATGTGATAAAAGGGTAAAACATGAAAACATTAACTACAATATTATCTTACCATTTTTTCAGAAAGAAACAACGTTTTTTCTTGCGCTATCCATATCATTATTTTGCCATTTTGGCCCTTTGCCTTGAAACTCTCTCGGGTAAATCTTTCACCTTACACTTTTCGCCAAAATCAGCGGTGTCCTCTGGGCATACAGAGGATCTCCTTGATATCGGTATCGAAAAAGGATTGGGAGTGGCCCGGGCGCAAAATCACGGCGGTATCCGCACCGCTGCCGGTGCCGCCTACGGCAATGATATCTTCTTCGGCACCGATATAGCCGGCATCCATGGCCATTACGGCGATTTCCACACACACCTTGAACCCCTGACCCATAATGCGCAGAGTGTGGGCAATGAGCTCTGCGGGGTAGATTCCGCCGAATTTGAAATTCAGGGAGCGATCCGCACCGGCGAGAAAATGGGTGGTGGTGAGTACATTCATGCCGTAGGCCGTAAGCTTGCGGCGAAGGTCCTCGGGGAATTCCTGGGTACCCCGTTCTTTAAAACCGCATTGGTGGGTCACTACGGTAACTTCATGGCCGCAATTCAGAAATTTTTTGGCGGTATCGCCCTTGGCCGAGGCCACAACGATCTTTTTGATGTTGTACCGTTCGGCGGCTTCCAGTGCGGCGGCTACGGTGGCTTCGCTGTTGGCTTTGCCCGGTTTTTCAAAGTAGATCATGGCTAAGCTCCTTTCGCTTTTCCCTTATTATACCCGGTTTTGCCGCCCCGCCGCAATGATATTTTTTTATGATTCGTCATCTTTTCCGTGCATAATGCCGTTGGCATCGGTGTAGCTGTCGCCGTGGAAAAGGATCTCGCCTACCGGCACGATTTTATAGCCGCTGTTCAGCAGGGAGGGGAGGATGCTCCCCAGAGCTTCGGCGGTGTGGTCGCCGTTGTTGTGAAGGAGCACAATAGCTCCGGGGGCGGCGCCCTCCAATACCCGCTTGGCGATTTCCTCGGCGCTGAGGCCCTTCCAGTCCAGGCTGTCTACGGACCATTGCACCGCCGTAAGGCCCTGAGCCGATACGGTTTCGATGACGGTATCGTTGTAGTCGCCGTAAGGGGGTCGAAAGATGGCGGCATCCTTGCCGGTGATCTTTTTCAGCGCCTCCCGGTTTTGGGTCAGCTCTGCGGTCATTTCTTCCGGGGAAAGCTCGGTAAAGTGGGGGTGAGTGGCGGAGTGAAGGCCGATCTCGTGGCCGGCTTCGTCAATGGCCTTTACCATGTCCGGGTATTCTTCAATCCAGAGATTTACCAGAAAAAAGGTGGTTTTTACGTGGTATTGGTCCAGGGTGGCCAAAAGTGCTTCGGTGTGCTCCGCCCCCCAGGAGGCATCAAAGGAAAGGGCAATGACCTTATCCGTGCGATCCACGGCATAAACCGGCTTTTGCCCCGCCGAAGCCACAGTTTTGATGTAAGGGGATGCCGAAATCCCGAAAAAGAGAATGGCGGCCAGAGAAAGAGATACCAGGGCGGCCTTTAAAATGCCGCGCCGAAAATGCAGTACGATCATAACATCACCGCTTCCGGAGTTTTTCTACAGTCTATGGCGATTTTCGCCAAAATATGCAACGGCAAAACCGGGATTGCTCCGCAAAAAACGCCAGCACTTTCGATGTGGCTTTATCGAAGGTGTTGGCGTCTTTGCTTTACCGAAAAGCTTCTTTTATGGTGCCGCCGCCCAGAGCGGTGTCGTTATCGTAGAGCACTACGGCCTGGCCCGGGGTGATGGCTCTTTGGGGTGCTTGGAAGGTCACCGTTACGGAGCCGTCCTCGTTTGGCATTGCGGTGGCAGGCTGGGGCTTTTGGCTGTAACGGATCTTGGCTTCACAGGGGATCGGTCCTTGGGGCGGTACTCCGGCAATCCAGTTGAAATCCACCGCCTTTAGGGTTGCGGCGTAAAGCTCCTGCTCCTTGCCGAGAACCACGGTATTGGTTTTCGGCTCTAAAGCCATTACGTACCGGGGTTCCGGGAAGGAAAGCCCCAGCCCCCGGCGCTGGCCGATGGTATAGCGGCACAGCCCCCGGTGCGTGCCGAGGATATTGCCGCTGCTGTCGGTAAAGTTCCCCGGTGGGGGTGTGCTCCCGGTGTGAGCGGCGATGACCTTGGCGTAATCGCCATCGGGAACAAAGCAGATATCCTGGCTGTCCGGTTTTTCCGCATTGAGAAATCCCTGCTCTGCGGCGATGCGTCGGGTCTCTGTCTTTGTCATGCTCCCCAAGGGAAAGCGAACATGGGCCAACTGCTCCTGGGTAAGGGTGTAGAGCACGTAGCTCTGATCCTTCTTTTCATCTACCGCCTTTTTCAGGCGGTACCTTCCTTCGGTGTACTCAATGCGGGCATAGTGCCCCGTAACAACGTAGTCGCAGCCCAAAACTTTGGCGCGGTGCATCAGCCGGTCAAATTTTAAATAGCGGTTGCAATCAATGCAGGGATTTGGCGTTTCTCCCCGGCAATAGCTGCTTACGAATTTATCAATGACTTTGGTGCGAAACTCCTCGCCAAAATGAAACACATAGTAGGGGATGCCCAGCCGATAGGCCACGGAGCGGGCATCTTCCACATCGTCCAGAGAGCAACAGGTATGCTCCCGGGAGATCCCGGCATCCTCGTTTTCATAAAGCTTCATGGTGCAGCCGATGCAATCATCCCCGGCGGCTTTGGTAAGATAAGCGGCAACGGCAGAATCCACGCCGCCGCTCATGGCGATCAGTGCTTTCATATTCTTCCCTCCCGGTTTTATTGCCTATTGAAAAGATAGGTTGAATCTATCATAACATTTCTCCGGGAGACTGTCAAGGAATGGGGGCGGAGTGCGATTTGGAGAAATATATGCTGGATGTTTTTTCCAAAAATCCAATCCGTTGCATTTTCCCTCGGCCCGTAGTATACTACGAAACATAGCGAAAGAACGCGAAATAATCAAGAAAAGGAGGGCGATTCTCATGAAAATATTTTTTTATGCCCTTAGAGAATATGATGAACAAAAATATGTAGAGAGATTTGCAAAGCAATATGCCTTTGAATATGGCTTTACGTCGGATTATCCCTCCATGGATAATGTGGGACTTGCAAAGGGATATGATGCCATCTCCATCATAACCAACCCCATGTTTCCGGAAATTCTGGATGCTTTTCATGCTATCGGCATCCGGTATATCTCCACAAGAAGCATTGGCTATGAGCATATTGATATTGAATATGCCCATTCCCTTGGGATGAGAGCGGCCCATGTGGTTTACTCTCCCAACAGCGTGGCAAATTACACCATTATGCTGATCCTCATGGCCTGCCGCAATATGCCCTGGATCATGAAAAAGGCGGATTGCCAGGATTTTTCGTTACAAGGCAAAATGGGAAAGGAATTATCCCTTTCCACCGTTGGCGTTATCGGCACCGGCAGTATCGGCAAGACCGTGGTGAAGCATCTGTCCGGCTTTGGCTGCCGGATATTGGCTCATTCCTATGTTGAGGATGACGAAGTAAAGCCGTACGCAGAGTACGTAAGCTTTGAGGAGCTGATCGAAAAATCCGATATCATTACCCTCCATGTTCCCGGGAATGCGGAAAATACCCATCTTTTGGATGCCGCCGCCTTTGAAAAAATGAGGGACGGCGTGATTATCGTGAACACCGCAAGAGGCTTTGTCGTCGATACTGCGGCCCTGATTGCCGCCCTGAAAAGGGAAAAGGTGGGCTTTGCGGCTCTCGATACCTTTGAAGGGGAGGCGGGATTGTACTACCTCAATAAAGAAACCCAAAAGCTCGATAATGACTTTATGGCCATTTTAAAGGGCTTTCCCAATGTGATCCTCTCGCCCCACATGGCCTTCTATACGGAACAGGCCGTATCGGATATGGTAGAAAATTCCATCAAAGGACTCCTTGGCTTTGAAAGCGGTGAGAACTTCCTGGAAGTGAAGTAAAACAATGTCGGCAGGTCTTTTATCTTCTTCGCTTGAGGAATCCGGTCGGCAGTGAAAATTTTATCGGCTGATTTTTATGGACATTTTTCAGAGGGAGTGCTAAAATAAAAATATCGCCTTGCAAGCTTTGAATGCTTGTAAGGCAATTTTTTTTAGGAGGTTTATTCATGCCAAAAAGTAAAAAGGAAGGTTTGCTGCTCTCTTTTATCATGAGCTTTCTGATGATCTATGTTATGGCGGCGCTGAATCATGATGTTCAAGTCGGTGCCGAGGAGGCCTTCGAATGAAATACCGGCCTTTGGCCGGCGTGAAATTCCTTCCTTCGGAAGGGTGAAATCCCGGCCTGAGGCCGGGGTGAAACCCGCCTGCGGCGAGTGAAATCTCCCTTCGGGAGGTGAAATCCCACCTACGGTGGGGTTGTGGAAGCATTGCTCCGCAATGCAAATAAGTATATTAAAAAGATACAAAGTACCTGCTAGAATGCCTTCCCCTTGAGGGGAAGGGGAACCGCTTGCGGTGGATGAGGTGGCGTGACGGTAAAGCATTACTTATATTGCCTGCATATCTGCGGCGAAAATATGATAATATCCACGCAATACGCCGCAGAAACAAACCACATAAAATGCAGTTTCACCCTTCGCGACACCTCATCCGTCGGCTTCGCCGCCAGCTTCTCCTTGTATAATAAAGTTAAGCTAAGACGGGGAAGATAGCCCTGAAAATAGCTGTATGATTATTCAACGTGATGTTGTATAATTATTGTTATTAGATAGAGGATGCCGCCTTCT
>CAKUYE010000007.1 GCA_934702375.1 uncultured Bacillota bacterium
GCCGTGGCCAATGAAATTACCACCGGCGTAAGCGCAACGGAATTTGCGCCGAAGGCGGGATGTACTCGCGGGCAGATCGTGACCTTCCTCTATCGGGCACGCTAAACGGCTGATACTCGGCAAAATCGCCGGTCGCCGACAATGGGCATACGTCCTAGTATAGCCCATTGCCGTCAACCGGCGAGTTTTACCGAGTCTAAGCCGTTTATCGCACCCTCTCCGGGCGGGCTAGTCGGGCGGGCTAAACGCACAGAATCGGGCAAACCTGCCCGTCTCCGAGCGAGGGGATACAAACTTCAACCGGGTCTCCCGGGAAAAAATCATAAAGGACGGCTCTTTTGTCCGGTAAAACCTGCTCCTTCGGAGCAAACCGCCGGAACAAAAGAGCCGTCCTTTTTTGCTGAGAATCGTTTCGATAACTATGAGTTCTCTTTTTGGTTTTTTTGAAGTCAATTCTAAAATAGGTTGAATTTATCCTATTTTTAGTGTATACTATAGATGGAGGTGATTTCATTGAATATCAACACGAAAAATCTCGTTTCCATTACGGAAGCAAACCAAAATTTTTCCAAAGTGGCAAGGCTCGTAGATGAAAACGGTTCTGCCGTTATCCTGAAAAACAATGTTCCCCGTTATCTTATTGTTGAGTTTAGCCAAGCGGAAAACGAAGAGACGGCATCAGACGAAGATGTTATGTTGATTTCCAAACGGCTGATCGCAAAAAACAGGCAGGCATATGAGGTGCTTGCGAAATGAAAAAACTGACAAAAGAACAAATCCTTATGCTTCATAGTGAATTGATTCACGAGACCGGCGGCTCTTATGGCTTGCGTGATGAAGGATTGTTAGACTCGGCATTAAATTCTCCGTTTCAAGGATTTGGCGATGTTGATAGTTTTCCGTCTCTGCAACAAAAGGCAGCTCGTTTGGGCTATGGATTGATTTGTAATCATGCTTTTGTTGACGGAAATAAACGTATCGGCACCCATGTTATGCTTGTGTTTTTATCGTTGAACGGTATCGAACTCGAGTATTCTCAAGAGGAACTTTCGGATATGGTGCTGGATGTTGTGGTGGGTAAATTGCGATTTGAAGATATGGTCAAGTGGATTATTAAACACCAGATCTAAAAATCACAAGGGACGTCTCTTTTGTCCGGTAAAACCTGCTCCTTCGGAGCAAACCGCCGGAACAAAAGAGATGTCCTTTTTTATTTCGGCAAAAATCCCCTGTACCCCTCTTGCATTGCAAGGGGCGGTGCAGGGGATTCTTTTATTTTACCTTGATTGTAACGGTTTTTTCCGCGGCGGCTGTTTTTTCGCTGGCCTTGTCGTTTTTCACGTAGGCTCTCAGCTTGGCCTCTACGGCGCCGTTGTCATCCTTTTCCATGGTGTCGCTGAGTTCGTATTTCAGATCGGTGCTGAAGGCATTGTCCAGATCGGAAATGAGGGATTCCCCTTCGCCCAGCTTTTTGCCGTCGTTGGTGGTCAGCTCAAAGTAGATCTTGTCGCTGCCGGGGTTTGCGGTGCCGGTGGCGGTACCTTCCACATTGACGTGGCCGCCCTCTACGGTATCGCCCTCAGCCGGTGAGGTGACGGTAATGGCGATTTCGGCGTCGCTGTCGTTCATTTCCTTGTCCGTGGTGTTTTTCTCCGTTTTATTGCTCTGTTCGATCTCGTTTGCCGGGGTGTCGGTGGCGTTGTCGCTGCTGTTGCCGCAACCCGCAAAGGCAAAGGCACAAAATACCGCAACCAGCATCAACGCTGTGATTTTGGAACCGTGTTTTTTCATTGGAATAACCTCCTAAGATGTGTATATGAGATTTGTTTCCTTAGTAGGTTTTCCGGTTGGTGTGGGTTTTATTCGGTTTTTTGTTTTTTTGATTTTTTGGGGTTTTTGGGATTTTAGGGTTTTGGGGGGTTGGTTGGGTGCGTCGGCAGTAGTTGGGTGGAGCGTGCGTGCTAAACGGTTGTAACGCCGCGAAATCGAGCTGCGCCGGGCTTTCGGATACCTCTTGTATACGCTCAATCCCGTCCCATCTCGCTTTCACGGCGTTAAAACCGTTTATCCCACCCGGAGGTATGTTTTTAACCGCGACGTTGTATGCCGCAGATACTTTTTGTGATGCTTCGCGATAAGCGTTTCACCGTCGCGAAAAGTATATGTTTTGCGATAAAGTTCCTGCTAGGATGCCTTCCCCTTTGAGGGGAAGGTGGCAGCGTCAGCTGACGGATGAGGTGGCGTGACGGTGAATACGGACTTTAATAGATAGCGTTTTTGCGGCGAAAAATGATAATATTCACGTAATACGCCGCAGTAACGCAGCATACAAAATTTATTCCTACCCATCGCGACACCTCATCAGTCAGCTGCGCTGACAGCTTCTCCTCGAGGAGAAGCCATGGTTGGATCGCATTGCGGAGCAATGCTACCACAACCTCCCGCAGGGAGATTTCACCCTGCGGAGCAGGATTTCACCTGCCGAAGGCAGATTTCACCTCGCCAGAGGCGAGATTTCACCCTTCCGCAGGAAGGTCTGCCTCATCAGTCAGCTAACGCCGCCAGCTTCTCCTCGAGGAGAAGCCATATTGGATCGCATTGCGTAGCAATGCTTCCTCCATGCCTTCCGCAGGAAGGTATTTCATGCCCCGAAGGGGTATTTCATGCTGCCGTTAGGCAGTATTTCATGCCGACCAAAGGGAGGTATTTCATTTTCTACCTCGCCAGAGGCGAGATTTCACTCTTCCGAAAAGGTGTTCTACTTTAGTTCTTCTGTCTTAAAAGTTGCATAGCCTTCGTAGTAGTAGCTGTGGTCGATGCCTTTTATATAGACCTCGCGGCTGTTTATTTCGTCGGTAAGTGCCGCTTTCAGCAGTACTTTGATTTCTACATCCTTGATGGGGCTGCGCTCCATGGCGAGGAGATAATCTTCTTTATCTACCCTGCTCCAATCAACAACCTTGCCGATTTCATTTTTCAGGATATGGTCCAGCCAGATCCGGGTGCTGCGGCCGTTGCCCTCCCGGAAAGGGTGGGCGATATTCATTTCCACGTATTTTTCGATGATCTCGTCAAAGGTGGATTGGGGCATCTTGTCGATATTTTCCAGTGCTGCTTCCAGATACATCAGAGGCGCAAAACGAAAGCTGCCCTTGGCTAAATTTACCGTGCGCAGTTGGCCTGCAAAATCGTAAATATCCTCAAAAAGGTACTTGTGAATGGCCTTGAGGGCTGTAAAAGTGCCGACGGGCAAGGTGTCCAGCATGGCGCTTTCAAAGAGCTGTGCGGCCTTTTTTTTGCTGAGGCGCTCTTCCTCCCGGGCGAGATCGGCGGGGTTTGTGATGCCCAGTTTATTTTCAAGTGTCATGGTGTGTACCTCCGGAGTTTTATAGTTAAAGTATAGCGTATTGGGGGGGATTTATCAAGGTTTTGTGTTTTTTGGGGGGAGAGTTGGGTTGAGGTTGTACGACGGCGTGATTTGGGAGGAGCGTGCGTGCTAAACGATTGTAACGCCGCGAAATCGAGCTGCGCCGGGCTTTCGGATACCTCTTGTATACGCTCAATCCCGTCCCATCTCGCTTTCACGGCGTTAAAACCGTTTATCCCACCCGGAGGTGGGGTTTACCGCGGGGTGGTGTGCCGCAGAAAAGTTTTTAGTGCTTCGCGATAAAAGTTTAGTCGTCGCGAAAAATATATGATTTGCAGCAAAGTGCCTGTTACGCATGCCTTCCCCTTGAGGGGAAGGTGGGCGCGGAGCGCTCGGATGAGGTGGCGTGGCGGGTGGAATAAGCTTTGAATGATAGCGTATCTGCGGCGAAAAAAGGAAGATATCTACGCTTTTCGCCGCAGTAACTATCTACATCAAATGCAGATGCACCCTTCGCGACACCTCATCAGTCAGCTACGCTGACAGCTTCTCCTCGAGGCGAAGCCATATTGGATCGCATTGCGTAGCAATGCTTCCTCCATGCCTTCCGCAGGAAGGTATTTCATGCCCCGAAGGGGTATTTCATGCTGCCGCTAGGCAGTATTTCATGCCGACCAACGGGAGGTATTTCATTCTTTCACCCCGGCCTCGGCCGGGATTTCACCCTTCCGCAGGAAGGTTTGCCTCATCCGTCGGCTTCGCCGCCAGCTTCTCCTCGAGGCGAAGCCATTTTGTGTTGCCTTGCAACGCTGTTTTTTACACCGAATGGACCGTTTCTGTTTGATATGTGCGATTTGCGATTTAAATTTAAACGGTATTGGTGAGGTTTATAGCGATATTTACTTGCTAAACGGTGCATATTATGCTATGATGATTTACGTGAAAGGTGAGAGGAGATGGTTTTATGAAAAGAATCGCAATGGAGGAGCTTATCGCCTGGGATCAAAACAAGCATAAAAAGCCGTTGATCTTATGGGGAGCAAGGCAGGTTGGAAAAACCTATTTGATTAAAGATCTTTTTGCTGAGACTTATTATAAAGGCCGTTATCTATATATTGATTGTAAAATCGAAGATGAAATTCGCAATTTTTGTTCTCAAACGGCAAATCCGGCAAAGATGATCGAATATATTTCCTTACTGAAAGGGCGCCCCATCAAAGAGGACACTTTGTTGATTTTTGATGAGGTACAGGAATGCCCCAATATTATTTCTGCATTGAAATATTTTTGTCAGGATTTTCGAGAAATACCGGTCATTGCCACCGGTTCTATGGTTCGCATTAAGCTCCAGCGGGAGGTAACAAAACGAGGCGGTTCTGATTCCGGCAAGTTTTTATTTCCTGTTGGGAAAATCAACCAAATAACGATTTTCCCCATGACCTTTGAGGAATTCTTAATGAATGCAAACCCGGTGCTCTATGGTGCTGTGAAGAAAGCTTACGAGCAAAAGGAATCTTTGGAGGGAAAAATCCATGACCTGGCAATGGATATGGTGTATCGGTATTTGCTTATTGGCGGTATGCCCGAAGCAGTGGATGTCTATATCGACAGCAAGGATCTTTTTGAATCGCGGGAAATCCTTAAGGCTTTGTACGACAATTATTTGGCTGATATGGATCTTTATCAGGTCAGCAGAGAGTCGATATTGCGCTCGCGCACGCTGTTTTCAAATATTTATAGAGAATTGAATAAAGAATCGAAAAATTTTTCGCCGGGCTTAATTGAAGCAAAGAGCCGCACTCGTGATTATGAAACAGCGATTCAATGGTTGACAATGGCGCATATTTTAAATCGTTCTTTCCAGTTGAAGGAACACGTTACCATGCCGCTGATGGCGGACAGTGACAGTAAATTTCGTCTGTTTTTAGGAGATATCGGGATGTTTTCTTATCAAAGCGGCATCAATGCGGCTTCGTTCATCTCCAATGATCGGGAAAATGTGCTGGCAGGAATTTTCTTTGAGAATTTTGTTGCCAATGAATTGATCGCTGCCGGCCATGATCTTTTTTATTGGAAGGGAAAGGCCTCGGCAGAGCTGGAGTTTATGATTGAATCGGGCAACAGGCTTTATCCCCTTGACGTGAAAAAGGGGAGAGGATCTTTGAATTCTCTGGAGAAATTTTCCTATCATAATAAATTTGAATGTGCCATAAAGATTTCAAGAAATCATTACGGATATGATGGGGAGCATAAATTATTGACCGTGCCTTTTTACTATGTTTCTTTCCTTGCAAGGGATCTTGCGGCGGGGACGATGGATATCGTATGATTTTTTTGTTTTTGTGGTTTTGGCTTTTGGGGTGGTGTGTCGGCGCTCCTTGGGAGCATCGGGCGCGCTAAACGATTGTAACGCCGCGAAATCGAGCTGCGCCGGGCTTTCGGATACCTCTTGTATACGCTCAATCCCGTCCCATCTCGCTTTCACGGCGTTAAAACCGTTTATCCCACCCGGAGGGATGCTGTACCGCGGCTTTTCTGTGTCGGCGTTATATCTTTTGGGAAAGAGATATGTTATACCGCGGGGTGGTGCGTCGGTGTGGTGTTTTGGGGGAAGTGTGTTTTTTACCGCGGGGTTTTGTGCCGCAGTTGTTTTTTGCAGTGCTTCGCCATTGGCTCCGAAGGGCACTAGGTTATCCTTGAAAATGCCTGCGGCATTTCCTAAGTTTAACCGTCGGATGAGGTGGCGTGGCGGTGTAACATAATTGAAATAATAAAACAAAAGGGGTTATTTGCGATATGCAGGGCGTTTCGCAAAAGGGCAAAGGGGATAGAGAAGATCGGTAAAACGGCGGTGTACCAATGGTTGCGGTGTTTGCGTTACTTTATTTGTTATTTTCTTCCTGGGGCTTGGAGCATAAAAAAAGTCCACACCAAAAAGGTGTGGACCTGGTTTTTATTTCAGGAAGCCTTGGAGGATAGTATCTTCGGCTTCTTCTTCGGTGAGGCCCAGAGACATGAGCTTCAGAAGCTGGTTGCCGGCAATTTTGCCGATGGCCGCTTCGTGGATGAGCTGTGCGTCGCTGTGCTCTGCGGTGATCATCGGGGTGGAGCTGACATGGGCCTGATCCATGATGATGGAATCGCACTGGATGTGGCCGAAGCACTCGGACCGACCGATGAGGTTCATGTGGAAGTGCTGCTTGGAGTCGTTTTTCGCTACGGACCGGGACATGACTCGGGCCGAGGAGGCGTCGCCGTTAAGCTGCACGTTGACGATGGATTCGGCCTTTTGGCTGCCATCGGTGAGCAATCTTTCGGTAATGACCAGCTTGGCGTTTTCTTCCAGATCGATATCGGTATCGCGGATGGTATCGTCAACGCCGGAGATCTGAATCATTTCCATTTCCACGTGGCTGTTGACACCGGCATGAACCTTGGTGGTGGGATTCAGCACGCGTTTGCCTTTGCCGCTGCCTTCGCCGTAATGCTTTTCCACGTATTTCACATGGGCATTTTTGCCTACGAAAAATTCATGAATCCCGTTGTGGCCTGCTTCGGTATCGCAGGAGTTGTGGATGCCGCAGCCGGCAACGATGACCACATCGGCATTATCGCCGATATTGAAGGTGTTATAAACGACGTCGTGCATCCCTTCGGCAGAGAGGATCACCGGGATATGGACCTGCTCCCCTTTGGTGCCGGGGGCTACGTTAATGTCGATCCCGGGCTTGTCCGTTTTGGGAATGATCTTTACATTTTCGGTGGAGCGGCGTTCGATGCCCTGACCGTTTTTACGAATATTATAAGCGCCGACCTGAGGGATGCCCTCTAAATCTGCAACGGCCTTTAGCAGGCCTTTATCGATAATATCTAACATCAGAAGGATACCCCCTTTTCGCAGGTTTCGCCGCAGGCGCAGCTTTCTTTCAGGGTGATGCTGTGGAGGAACGTATCCTTATCGGTAACGTCCTTGATGCGGCCGCCTTCGATGACGATGATCTCATCGGCCAGGTCCATGATCCGTTCCTGATGGGAGATGATCAGCAGCGTCATATCGCTTTCCTTGTGCATTTTGCCGAAGGTTTCCGCCAGGCGCTGGAAGCTCCAGAGGTCGATGCCGGCTTCGGGTTCGTCAAAGAGGGCCAGCTTCAGGTCACGGGCAAGGATGGAGGCGATTTCAATACGCTTCAGCTCCCCGCCGGAAAGACCGGAATCCATTTCCCGATTGATATATTCTCCGGCGCAAAGGCCCACGTCAAACAAAAGCTGCATGGGGTTTACTTTTTTTTCGCCGGCAGCGATTTTCAGCAATTCCTGTACGGTGATGCCCTTGAATACCGGCGGTGTTTGGAAGGCATAGCCGATTTGCAGCTTTGCCCGGTCGGTAATGGACATATGGGTAATATCGGTACCGTTAAAAATGATCTGGCCGCCGGTGGGGGTAAGAATCCCCATGATCAGCTTTGCCAGGGTGCTTTTCCCGCCTCCGTTGGGGCCGGTGATCACATACAATTTATGTTCATCTAATGTGAGAGATACGTCGTTGATGATCTCGTTGCTGCCGTTTTCATCTTCCACCGACCAGCTCACATTTTTCAATTCCAGCATGAAAATGCTCCTTTCCATGGTATCTTCAAGTATCCTTTAAAAAGATAACACAATTCCTATCGAATTACAAGGCTTTTGGTGGAAACGATTAAGATTTTTGTAAAAGCCATTAAGATTTTGAAAGATTCCGTTGAAATTTTAAAAATTCAGGGTGGCAAAGTAATCTTCCATGGTTTCTGCCCGTCGGATCATTTCGTAGTTGCTGCCGCCGTGCCAGAGCAGCTCGGCGCTGCGAAGCTTGCCGTTGTAGTTAAAGCCCATGCAGTGGCCGTGGGCGCCGACATCGTGAAAGACCATGATATCGCCGATGTCGATTTTGGGCAGGTAGCGGTCGATGGCGAATTTATCGTTGTTTTCGCAAAGGGAGCCTACCACATCGTATTTATGTTCCCATTGCTGGTGCTCTTTGCCCAGAACGGTGATGTGATGATAGGCGCCGTAAAGGGCAGGGCGCATCAAATTGGCCATACAGGCATCGAGACACACGTAGTCCTTGTAGGTTTCCTTTTTGTGGATGACCTTGGTGACCAGATAGCCGTAGGGGCCGGTCATGAGGCGGCCGCTTTCAAAGGCGATTTTTGCCGGGAAAAGGCCGCGATCCAGAATCTTTTCCTTGTATATCTCGGTGATATCTGCGGCAAGCTCTTCGTAGTTGATGGGCTTATCCTCGGGAATGTAGGGAATCCCCAGGCCGCCGCCGAGGTTGATGACCTCGATATCGACGCCGACGATGACCTTGAGCTTATACACGAGGTCAAACATCATTCTGGCGGTTTCCAGAAAATATTCGGGGTTCAGCTCGTTGGATGCCACCATGGTGTGGATGCCGAAGCGCTTGATGCCTTTATCCTTCAATATTTTATAGCCTTCGTAGATTTGATCCCGGGTAAAGCCGTATTTGGCTTCTACCGGATTGCCGATGATGGCATTGCCGGTACGAAGAGGGCCGGGGTTATAGCGGCAGGAGATCATCTCCGGCAGGCCCACATGCTCCTCGACAAAGGGGATGTGGGTGATATCGTCCAGGTTGATGATGGCCCCCAACTCCTTTGCCTTGGCAAATTCTTCTACCGGCGTATCGTTGGAGGTCATAAAGATATTTTCCCCCCGAAAGCCTACCCGCTCGGAAAGGAGCAGCTCCGCTAAGGAACTGCAATCCACGCCGCAGCCTTCCTCTTTGAAGATCTGCATCAGGTGGGGATTTGGCGCTGCCTTTACGGCAAAATATTCCTGAAATGCGGGAAAGTCGGCAAAAGCCTTGTTAAAGCGGCGAATGTTTTCCCGAATGGCATTGGCATCGTAGATGTAAAAGGGTGTCGGTACTTCTTGGATCAGTTCTTTGATGAAATCGTTTTCAAATGGTAAAGTCTTTTTCATAGCCCTCTCTCCCGGTTATTTTTGATGTATTTTTATAATTCTATACGAATAAAATGGAAAATGCAAGGATTTTTTTCGGAAAATCCTTATTTTTTTCTTAAAAAAACTATTGCGTTGTTTGTTTTGATGTGCTATAATAATTCAAGTTGCCGAAGTGGTGGAATAGGCAGACACGCGGGACTTAAAATCCCGTGGTAGCGATACCGTACCGGTTCGACCCCGGTCTTCGGCACCATGATAAAAGACCTTGCTTTGGGGCGGCACTCATAAAACAGCATAGGAATGTTTTGGGGAAACGGCGTAGCTTCGGCTATGCCGTTTCTCCGTTTTGCAGGTCGGCGAGCAAGGACGCGGGGAGTATTCCCACAAGGTCATAGGATATATCAATCTGCTGTTCCCTATGCCCGCTTGACTTGTCGGGAGCGTGAACATACACCGCTTTTACCATGTCATTCAAGACAGCGGGCGTCAGCTCGTTCAAATCAAGATACTTCCGTACCTTGCCGATAAACCTGTCAATGTTTTCCGCCTGTTCTTCCTGCTCTATTATTTCTTCATTCAGTTGCAACAGCTTTCCCCGCAGTTCTTCCTGCTCCAGCTCGTAATCGTCAGAGAGCATTTGAAATCTACTGTCGGATAATTTCCCGTTGGCGTTATCTTCGTAAATACGCTTAAATAATCGGTCAAGTTCTTCAATGCGCTGCTCCGCTTGCGTCAGTTGCCGCCGTTTCGCCGCGAGTTCTTTTTTCGCTTCGGCTTTCTGCTTTGCACCCATAGCCGACCTAAAGCGTTCCTCATGGGTAGACGCACAGGCAATCACAAGCCGCATATGGGCAAGTACACCCTGCTCCAAGACAACGGCGCGGATAAAATGTGTCGGGCAGACTTCTTTCCCTTTCAGCCTTGAAGTAGAACAAACAAAATGGTCTTGCCGCGCTTCAAAGTTCTTGCTTGTGCAGTAGTATAGCTTTTCCCCACAATCGGCGCAGCGGACAATGCCGGAGAACAGATTGGTCTTTCCCGTCCTCGTTGGGCGGCGTTTGTTCTTCCGCAATTCCTGCACCCGTTCCCATGTGTCATTGTCAATAATGGCTTCGTGAGTGTCCTCAAACACAAGCCACTTTTCCTCTGGATTGTAACAGGTCTTTTTGCTCTTGTAAGACTGCTTGTAGGTCTTGAAGTTTACCGTATGCCCCTGATACTCTGGACGCTCTAAAATGTCGGCTATGGTGTCGCCCGTCCAGTTGTACGGATTGTCCGGCGGCGTGTTCCTCGTTGCTCTGCCTGTCCGCTGAAAATGGGTAGTCGGCGTTATGACTTTTTCCTCTTTCAGAATACGGGCAATCTTCGACGGTCCGTAACCCCCTAAGCAGAGAGCAAATATCCGCTTGACTACCTCGGCGGCGGCTTCGTCCACAATCCATTGTTTGGGATTGTCAGCGTCTTTCATGTAGCCGTAGGGCGGGTTGGTACAGAGATGTTCGCCCGCTTCGCCTTTGGACTTCATTACAGCGCGTATCTTCTTGCTTGTATCGCGGCAATACCACTCGTTGATGATATTCAAAAACGGGGTAAAGTCATTTTCCTGCTGTTGTGCGCTGTCAACGCCGTTGCTGATAGCGATAAACCGCACGCCCTTCTCAGGGAAAAGAACGTCCGTATAAAGCCCCACGCGCAGATAGTCGCGCCCAAGACGGGACATATCCTTGACTATCAAGGTCGCCACTTCTCCGTTTTCAATTTTCTCAACAAGTTCGCTCCAAGAAGGTCTATCGAAGTTTGCCCCGGAGTACCCGTCGTCCACGAAAAACAAGGGATTTTTGAAGCCGTTTTCCTTTGCGTATTTACTTAAAATCGCCTTTTGATTTACAATACTGTTGCTGTCGCCCGTAAGTTCGTCGTCACGACTTAAACGACAATAGAGGGCAGTAATTTTGTTGTCAGACTGCCTTGACATAGAATGTTCCTCCTTTATCGGTGGGCAGTCTGCCAATACAGGATTGCATACTCTCATTTTATCGGCTCCCGTCTTTTTTATCAATAGGCGACTGCAAATTATCCTGTTCCATAAGGCGCAAAAGCTTACTTGATAATGCCCGTTGCCCGTCATAGCTGCCCGTAAAACGGTAAAGCGTCCTGCCCGATTTTACGACTACTTCACGTTTTGGTATCTCATAAGCAAGGGGATTTTTTACCACGATATGCTCGTTTACTATCTTCCATTTCCGTTCCATTCCTTTCCCGTCCTTTCCAAAGATAAAGTTTCGCAGCAAGCATTGGAAGTGGGTACCCACTTCCGTATTTTCGCCCTCCCGCGCTTACGGCGCGTCGGTTGAAAATGGCTTGTTGGGAAGTTTCCCAAACCCTCTAAACACCCTTTCACTACCTACAACACCGCACAGAGCGATTTTGCCAAAGTTTTGAGCGAAATTTTAAAAAAACTTTTTCATTTCCTACTACGGCGGAAATCTGAAAATGCCAAAGATTATAAAAACATTTTCTGAAGCACGTGTGCTATAACTTGCGATGAAAAAGCACATTCGCGGATTGATATACTTCCGCAAATGTGCTACAATTTGTCTATAAAATGCTTTTGAGTGGGGGAGGGCTACATGGAGATTATGACTACCAAGCAGGCAAGCGGATTATGGGGCGTTACTCCCCGTCGCGTTTCGGAAATGTGCCGCGGTGGTAGAATTGAGGGCGCATATAAAATAGGAACAGCATGGGTCATGCCCGCCGATACGGAGAAGCCAAAAGATGAGAGAATTACAACGGGTAAGTGGGTTGGTTATAAGCGCAGGGATAAGGAAGGGCAGCAATGAAAATAGCAAGAGTTCATATTGAAAACTACCGCAGTATAAAACAGCTTGATTTTTCTCCAAATAACTACTGCGCTTTGATAGGTGAAAATAATGCAGGAAAAAGCAATATTCTTAAAGCAATCAATCTTGTTTTAGGTGAAACATGGCCGACCGACCGTACATTTACGGAAGAAGATTTTAACGACTATAATACCGAAAACGATATTGTAATACAGATTTATTTTGATAGCACCATTGACGAATGGCGCAATAATTGCAAGTGTGAGGTTGCAGGATTTGAGTTAAGAGGAAAGGCATATAAGCGCCGCGTCAAATCAAAACCAGCAGGAACGCTTGTGGTTGATTTCGTATGCATAGATAAGCGCGGTAAGCCCTGTCAATATCCTGCTACCCCGTACAAAGAGGGTGAACGCTACACCGGTCAATACTATCAGTTAAAAGTATCAAAAGAACTCCGCGAAAAAATACCGTTTATCTATGTAGATGTAATGCGCGATTATAATAAACAAGACCCAAGCAACAGATGGTCTATTTTGCGTCGCCTTTTCAATGATATAAATACAAGCCTGTCGTCTGACAAAACGACTGTTAATGTGGAAACATCAGCGGGCAAAAAGAAAATGACGCGGAAACAAGCCTTTGAGTTAAAAATCAAGGAGGCATACAGTTTCCTGCAAACAGAGCAATTTATTGAAATTGAAAGCAAAATACGCACTAACTCATTAGAGCAGATGGGCATTGATTCTGCGGAGGGCGATATTGCAATCCGTTTTGATACCTACGACTCAATGAATGTCTTTAAGAACTTGCAACTATATGTAGACCAAATGGGAATAAGCACAACGGCTGATATGGTGGGTGCTGGACTGCAAAGCGCAATCGTGATAGCTATATTCCGAACTTATGAAGAAATCAAAAAAGAGGGAGCCATTTTTGCTATTGAGGAGCCGGAAGTATATTTGCACCCTCAAAAACAGCGTTATTTCAGCACTATACTTTCGCGGTTAAGCGGACAAAACCAAGTGTTTATTACAACGCACTCTCCTACATTTATTCGGCTGTACGAGCCGGAAAACGTCTGTTTAATTCGCAGGAACAATGCAGACGGTACTACTGCGAAGCTATGTGAACGGGAACAGATAGTAAAAACCGAAAAAGAAGCCTTAAAACTTGAAAACTATTTTGACAATCAACGAAACGAGATGTTCTTTGCGAAAGGTGTCATTTTTGTTGAGGGAGCAACTGAAAAGTTTGCATTTCCTTATGCTGGAAGAAAAATGGATGTTGATATTGATAGATATGGAATATCAGTTGTCGAGTGCGGCGGAAAAGGCAATCTGCTGACCTTCGCAAAAGTCGCAACGGCTTTCGGAATACCATACGTCGTGGTGGCAGATGATGATATAAAGGATTTAGCTGCTATCAAAGACCCTGAAAAAAAGAAAAAAGCCGAAGCTGAAAATGCTAATCATACAAGAAAGAATACGGCGTTAAAGGATTTTGTCCCCGCAGCACAAATGTTTTGGATGATACCGAATATTGAAGCGGTCATGGGCATTAACGAGAATACTGACAACAAGATAAAACAAGCTATGGAATACATAAAAGCGAAAAAAGGCAAAGATGATATTGCGGCAGAAATAAAAAACCCATTATTAGCAATTATGCGTATGATAGGCATAAACAAGGAGGACAAGCCCAATGACTGATAAATTAGACGGTCTTTCAATGGATATAGAGCAGGCACAGCGGGACAAGCTGCAAGCGGTTTTCCCGGAGTGCTTCACCGAGGGACGTTTGGATATAGACAAACTGCTTTCTCTTTGCGGAGAATACATCGCCGACGATTTTGAAAAATACGAGTTCAAATGGAAAGGCAAAAGCGACTGCTTACGTTTGGCGCAGAAACGGAGTACGGCGACTTTGCGCCCCTGCCCTGCCGAGAGCGTTAATTTTGACACGACGCAAAACCTCTATATAGAGGGCGATAATCTTGAAGTGTTGAAGCTCCTGCAAAAATCCTATTTCCGCAAGGTCAAAATGATATACATAGACCCGCCTTATAATACGGGAAATGACTTTGTGTATGAGGATGATTTTGCTGACCCATTAGCGCGGTATAAGGAAGTAACCGAACAGACTACAAAGAGCAATCCCGAAACAATGGGACGTTATCATACAAATTGGTTGAATATGATGTACCCTCGCTTGCGGCTTGCCGCTAATCTTTTGCGTGACGACGGGGTTATTTTCATTTCCATCGACGATGGAGAACAAGCAAATATGCGTAAACTTTGCGACGAGGTTTTTGGCGAAGAAAACTTTATGGCGCAAATTATATGGCAAAAGGTGTATAGTCCGCGTATGGACGTACAGGGTTTTTCCACTTCACACGATTATGTTCTATGCTATGTAAAATCCAATATTGAAAGCATACGTCAAGAGGCGTTTTCTCAAAACGCTGCTCAATTCAATTTTGTTGATCCTGCAAATGGCAAAAATTATAGACGTAGGAGCATAAGGAAAGAGGGTAGCCATTCAACAAGAAGTGAGCGACCTAATCTGTGGTTCGCATTGCCTGCTCCCGATGGTACGGAGATTTATCCTGTTAAGCCGGATGGTACAGAGGGTTGCTGGCGTTGGAGTATGGAAACATACAAGGAAAACGAGCAACAAGGCATGGTGGAGTGGGTAGAAACAGATAATGGTTGGCAAGCATACGCCAAGCAGTATTTAGATACGGATGCAGTCAAACCCCCCGAAACGCTGTGGTTACATCAAGAAGTAGGTCATAACCATTCCGCAGTGGAGGACCTCAAAAAACTGCTTGGTGCAAAAGTATTTGATAGCCCAAAGCCAAAAGAATTGGTTGTTAAAATGCTCAAAATTGCGACTCGCATTGATAGTGAAGATATTATTCTCGATTTCTTTTCTGGCTCTGCAACCACCGCCCATGCGGTTATGCAGCTTAACGCCAAAGATGGCGGCAACCGCCGCTTTATTATGGTGCAGTTACCCGAAGTATGCGATGAAAAAAGTGAAGCAGCAAAAGCCGGGTATAAAAATATCTGTGAGATCGGCAAAGAGCGCATACGTCGCGCTGGAAAGAAAATATCCGAAGAAAATGATACGCTAAGGAATATTCCTTTTTTAGAAACAGAAGAAGATATGACGCTTTTTGCGGCGGCAGCTGCTAAAGGCACAAAAGGTATATCCGCAGTTAAGCCGTTGTTCAAAAGCGTCGATGAAAGCAATCCTCACCTTGATGTTGGCTTTAAGGTTTTCAAATTGGAAAGCTCCAATATGAAGCTATGGGACGATACACCGATTGAGGGCGGCGATGTTGACACGTTACTTGACCGCATAGCAGGACATATCGACGGGCTAAAAGCAGACCGAAGCGATGAGGATTTGGTCTATGAAATTATGCTTAAAATGGGCTATGAATTGACCTGTGATGTTACCGTACTTGATGTTAGCGGCTTGACTGTTTATAGCGTAGCGGGCGGCAAAATGCTGATTTGCTTGCAGCCGGGGATTGCCGCAGAGCATATCGAGCAGATGGCGGCGCTTATCCCACAGAAAATTGTTATTGCGGAAAACGCCCTTGCGGATAACTCCGCTATGTCAAATGCCTTTTATCTGCTTGAAAATAAGAATATTGAGTTAAAAACGGTGTGAGGCATTTGAAATGAAAAAGTTTCTGAAATCTCCTTGGACAATTGGCATTTCAACAACTTTACTCGGTTTTATTCTTACGGTTGGATATGACCTAATAAAGGGGAAACAAGTATTTACAACGATAGGGAAGTTTTTTTCAATGTTATGGAGTTGGATTATTACATTTCTGACTCTTGATTTGAAAGTATGGTGGGTGCTGTTAGGAATTGCTGTTCTGTTTTTTGTTTTGTATGCTGTTGCAAAAATCAGCGAACCAAAAGAACAAGTAAAACCGGCCTTTACTAACTATACGCAAGACCGTTTTCGCTTATGGAAATGGTCTTGGAATTGGGAATGGAGCAGCTATCATAAACAATGGCATGTGGCTAATCTGCACGCACATTGCCCCCAATGTGATACTCCAATGAACCACGACCAATATGAAGATGTTTTTCAATGCCCACGTTGCCATTTTCGGGCCGAATATGATAATCACGAAAAATCCTATGAGGTAGAAACGGTTATTATTGATAACCTCAATAGGCAGAAAGGGGGATGCAAAAATGAAACTTAAGTTTAAGCAACAAGATTTTCAAACCGCCGCAGTAGCCGCCGTTTGCGCCCTCTTTGATGGACAGCAAAAGGAAACGTCAACATTCAGCATGGAGAAAAGCGGCAGTCAAATGCGCCTGTTTCAAGATATGGGTGTTGCAAATGCGCTATATATCGGCGACGAGAGAATAATTGAAAACATGCAGGCGGTGCAGCGCAGGCATAATTTGCCGCAGACCGCAGAGTTGCAGGGGCGGCAGTTTTCCGTTGAAATGGAAACGGGAACGGGCAAAACCTATGTCTATACAAAAACAATCTATGAGCTTAACCGTCTTTATGGATTTACAAAGTTTATCATTGTTGTTCCGAGCGTTGCTATTCGCGAGGGCGTATATAAATCCTTGCAGGTAACGCAGGAGCATTTTTCGGCGATTTACGATAACGCCCCTTGCCGCTATTTTATTTACAACAGCGCAAAGTTGTCCGATGTGAGGCAGTTCGCCACAAGCGCGAATATCGAAATTATGATTATCAACATCGACGCTTTCAGAAAAGCCGAAAACGTGATAAATCAGCAGCAGGACAGGCTGAACGGCGACGCTGCTATCCGCTTCATACAAGACACAAACCCCATTGTTATTATTGATGAGCCACAGAGCGTAGACAATACGCAAAAGGCAAAGGACGCCATCGCTTCGCTCAATCCTTTGTGCGTATTCCGCTATTCCGCAACGCATAGAGAGCGGGTCAATCTGCTTTACCGTTTGACTCCTGTTGACGCCTACCAAATGGGGCTTGTCAAGCAGATATGCGTTTCCTCTAATCAAATTGCGGGAGGCTATAACCGCCCCTATATCCGGCTTTTATCTGTTTCCAACGAGAATGGTTTTCGGGCGCGGATAGAAATAGATATTGCTGATAAAGACGGTAACGTGAGCCGTAAAACAATTACGGTGAAGCAGGACGCAGATTTATATAAGCTGTCCGGCAACCGCGACTTGTATGAGGGATATACGATTTCCGGCATTGACTGTACGCCGGGAATGGAGCAAATCGAGCTGTCGGGCGTTGACATTATTAGGCTTGGAAAAGCAATAGGCGACGTTGATGAAAATACTATGAAGCGGGCGCAGATACGCCGGACGATTGAGGCACATTTAGATAAAGAACTGCGCTATACAGAAAAAGGGATAAAGGTATTATCTTTGTTTTTTATTGACGAAGTAAAGAAATACCGCACTGAGGATGGGAACAAAGGAATATACGCGCAGATGTTCGAGGAAGTTTATGCCGAGCTTATGAACTTACCAAAGTACGCAGAGTTGCACGGGCGTTTTCCCGCCGATGTGGCGCGTGTTCACGACGGATACTTTTCACAAGACAAAAAGGGGAATTACAAAAACACTAGGGGCGACACGTTGGACGACTACAACACCTATAATACGATTATGAAGGACAAGGAGTGGTTATTGTCTTTTGATTGTCCGTTGCGTTTTATCTTTTCTCATTCCGCATTAAAAGAGGGTTGGGACAATCCAAACGTCTTTCAAGTTTGTACGCTCATTGAGCAGAAAAGCACGTTGACCGCAAGGCAAAAGGTGGGGCGCGGCTTGCGTCTTTGCGTCAATCAAGACGGAGAGCGTATTGAGGACAGAAACATAAACCTGCTGCACGTTATGGCAAATGAGAGTTTTGCGGAGTTTGCCGATACATTGCAAAAAGAGATTGAGGACGATACGGGCGTTAAGTTCGGCGTTTTGCAGCTTGGTTTGTTTAGCGGTATGGTATTTGAAGAAAGCCGAACAGAAGAAACGCCGCTTACCGAACAGCAGGCGACAATGCTTATTTCCCATCTTGCGAGTGAGGGATTCATTAAGACCGAAGCACCCACACCGGAAGTTGCGGAATTGCCGCAAGAGCTTGAGGCGGCAAAAACAAAAGCGGTTGAACTTATTGCCCGCGATGGTGGCATTACCCCTGCCGCGATAACAGAGCTTACAGCGCAAAAAACGGTTGTCATGCAAAGCACAATTTCTTACGATAACGCACAAACGCTCTTAACTCATTTTGAGGAAAGGGGATATGTGTCAAAATCCGGCAAGATAAAGGACAGCATGAAAGCAGCCTTGCAGGACGGAACGCTTGAATTGCCGCCGCAGTTAGAAAACGCAAGAGCACAGATTGTTGCTGCAATACGCCGAGCCGATACAAGGCCGCCTATCCGCGACGCTTCAAGGGACGTTACGGTAAAACTCAAAAAGGAAGTTACCGCGTCGCCGGAGTTTTTGGAATTATGGGACAAGATAAAGCAAAAGACTACCTATCGCGTAAAGATAAACGAGGACGAGCTTGTGCGCCGCAGCGTTGATGGATTAAGGAACATGGAGGCGATACCGAAAGCACGTATCATTACGCAGACCGCCGATATTCAGATAGATAATCCAGGCGTAACCTATATTGAACGCGGTATTAAAACGGCTGCTCTTGAGGACAGCTACTCATCGTTGCCAAATATTCTTGCTATTATAGGCGGGCAAACACTAACTAAACGTGCTACCGTTGCGGAAATATTGAAGCAAAGCGGGCGCTTGCAGGACTTTCTGAATAATCCGCAGATGTTTATTGAAAACGCAACGCAGATTATTTTGGATGTGCGCCGCACTCTTGCAATAGATGGTATCAGCTACAAAAAGCTGTATGGTGAAGAATACTATGTGCAGGAGATTTTCGATAGCGCAGAGCTAATCGCTAACCTTGACCGAAACGCCGTTGCAGTAGACCATAGTGTTTATGATTACATTGTTTATGATAGCACGACAGTCGAAAAGCCGTTTGCCCTTGCATTGGACAATGACCCCGATGTAAAAATGTTCTTCAAACTGCCGAGCCGCTTCAAGGTTGATACGCCAATAGGCACATATAACCCCGATTGGGCGGTTTATGTAGAAATTGATGGCAGTAAAAAACTGTATTTCATTTTGGAAACCAAAGGCAAGACGAATGAACTTGATTTACGTGGACGCGAGGATTTGAAAATCCGTTGCGGCAAAGCACATTTCAAAGCAATCGGTAGCAGCGCAGAACTGTATGTTGCAACAAAGTGGAATGATTTTAAGGTGCGTAATATTTGACGGCACAATAGCAACATACAAGCTGCTGTGCAAGGTTGAAATAAACAGGCTTCGCCCGACCTTGACAGCGACTTGTGTTCTTGCTGTATGGAAAACAAGAGGGCGAAAGCAGCAAGTGCTTCCGCCCTCAAAATATCATGGGTCTATGTTACGCAATAGAAGTCAAAAAAGCCTGTGTTCATGCAGCTTTGCAGGCGCAGAAACGGGGTAGGTAATATTAAACCATTACCTACCCCGAAAATGGCGTTCTATTGCGTGACAAAACGGGCATATCGCCGTTATGACGATATGCCCGTTTGTCTTGCACCCTGTATGACAGCTACCCTGTTTCAGTTTGTTGTTGATACTGTTTTATGAGTAGCTACCATTTGCAGGGTCTTTTATTTTATTAAAAAATCTACTTACCACTTTTGAAAAAATTTTGAAAATGGTAAGTAGAAATGTTGGGTGGTTTGTTTTCCGGTCTCTTGACAAATGGATTGGTTGGGCGTAGGATAACAGTAGCTGTTTTTAGCGTATGTTATTTTAGGAAGATGATTTTATGAAGAAAGTGGAAATAAAAACGAAGAGAATGGTCTTGCGTCCCATGTCTGATGATGAGATTGGGGCGCGGATAGAAGCCGTTGATTCCGATGAGCTTCGGGCAGCTTACGGCGAAATGCTGGCGGGTTGCAAAGGCGACCCTGAAAACCGGGTTTGGTACGCGCCGTGGCAAATGGTGTTGAAGGACAGCGGAGTTTCCATTGGTGAGATCGGATTCAAAGGCCCGGGGCAGGAACATGCAGTGGAGATTGGCTGCGGTGTTTTGCCGGAGCATCGGAGGCAGGGCTATGCTGCCGAAGCTCTGGAAGCCATGACTCGATGGGCTTTTGGAAAGAAGGATATTGTTTTTGTGGAAGCCGAAGCTGACCCGGACAACAAAGCCTCCCTGGGGGTTTTGGAAAAGTGCGGCTTTGTGCCGGACGGGACCGGAGCGGAAGGACCTCGTTTTGTGCTGGAATGTCCTCTGACCAACTGATCCTCAGTCTATATGCTGTTTGGCATCAGCATCGGCATGGCCATTGGGCAGCTCCATGATCAGATGCTTTGGGGCATGGCCATCGGCATGAGCCTTGGCGTACTGGTGGGGATGCTGCTTAACAATTCTGCAAAAAAGAGCCGCGAAGCCCTTAAGCGGCAGCGAAAAACAGGGAAATAAATTGACGAATAAAAGAAAATTGCCGTATCTCCCACAAAAGAGATACGGCGACTTTATACTTTTTTGTATTGATTGACAGAAAAGAATTATTATGATAGTATTTATTTTGTCAAAAGATGTTGATCTTTTGATGGGTGATGCAAACGGCTGCCTGATCCCACCGGGATAGGGAGGTGATAGCATGAGTGAATTAACAGTGTTGATCTTAGCGATCGATATTTACTTGTTCCTCTTGCTATTATCAAGAAACAAGTAATTTAATTTTATATGATAAAATATAAAAATAAATTAGCCGTTTCTCCCTAGCACTGAGATACGGCTATTTCTGAAAATGAAAAAACTGTTAACCATGCCAGGCAGCTGTTGCCACCCTGTTTTTTTCTGAATCCATTATAGCATAGCGATGATGCTTTTGTCAAATTGAAAAGAAAGGATTCGATCTCGGAGGGTGTTTCGAGGTCGGTTTTTTGATTGACAAAAGAGGAGATAGCGTAGTACAATGTAGTGTAATGTAGTATGTAGAAAGGGAGGTTATCGCATGGGTTTTTCGATTCGTTTGAGTGAAGAAGAGAGAGCTTTGGCCGACAGCTACGCAAAGCTTCATTCCATATCCTTGGGAGAGGCCTTTAAAAAGGCTCTTTTTGAAAAGATTGAAGAGGAATACGATGTTGTTGTTGCAGAGGAAGCCTACGAAGAATACCTTGAGGAAGGAAAACAAAGTCGCCCCGTTGAGGAATTGTGGAAAGAGTTGGGGCTATGAAATATCGATTGGAAACGACATCCCGGTTTGATCGGGAGTTTAAGAAGCTGGATCGATACACCCAAAAAATTTTAAAATCGTGGATCCAATCCCATTTGCAGGATTGTGAAGACCCCAGAGCCTTTGGCAAGGGGCTTACGGCAAATTGCAGTGATCGATGGCGGTATCGTATTGGGGATTATCGACTGCTTTGTGAGATCTGCGACGAAAAGGTTGTTATTTTGACCTTGTCTGTGGGGCATCGTCGGGATATTTATAAATCATAAGGGAAACGTCCGGAAGAGAGAAAACTTCCGGACGTTTTTGTATGCTTTATTTGATATTGTATTTGGCTTTTTGGTCTGCCACCATGGCCATGATGGCGGGGATCTCATCCTTCATCAGGGCATCGTAAAAGCCTTGGTAGTGGTAGGTGAGGTCTTTGATATCCTTCCTACGGATGGCCTCGGTGTATTTGGTGAGGCGTTCAAAGCAGTTTTCGTAGGCATGGAAGGAATAGGCAATGTGGGTGTAGGAGCCTATGGGAACCTTCAATTCGGCGGCAACCTTCTTTTGCAGAGCGATGAAGCCTACGGCATTCATGTAGGTGGCCTGTACCGCATCGTTGGAGCGCATCATCACCGTCATGTTGAGTTGATCTTCCCGAATGGCAAAGTGGATTGATTGCAGGCAGGCGGGGTGTTCGTTGGAACTGTCCACATCGAAATCCCGAATATTCATGATGGCTCGGCGGGAGAAGGGGTTGCGCTTTAGCTCTTCAATAATCCAGGGGAGCTGATGAGCGAAGCGCTGGTGATAAGTATATTCCCAGACATTTTCTCCGGCGCCGACCATAAAGTCGAGGATGCCGTCGCAGATTTCCATGGTGTATTGCTGCAGTTCGTGATGACCCCCGGGAAAAAGCCGGGAGATAAAAGGCTCGGCATCGGCCTGTTCCACGTAGAAGGTCATGGGCAGCTCCTTCATGGTAGTGTTGTAATCCGGGCAGGGGTATACCTTGCCTTCCTTTTCCAAAAGGTACAACGCTTTATGATAAGCTTCCGGTAATGTTTTTCCTTCGGTCGTGAACATCTTCATCGAACAACAGACTCCCATCCTATGATATATAATATTATTTTATCACGATTTCATTTTATATGCAAATATTTCTTTTGCAGCGGCACAAAAAAAGACCGCCGCCCAATAAGCTTTTGTGAAAGCGCAGAAAGTATTTATTGTTCAGCTTTACTTCGATGTCATCCAGCTTGCCGTAAAATTCATCCTCGCCGTCTTCGTGAACGATTTTTATTTTACGGGCATTGCTTTCAAAATAGCGGATTTTATGAACCGGGACGCTTTTTGTAACCCCCTGGGCCTGAAACAGGAAGCATGCCTCCTCCTCGGTTTTCAGTTTAAATGCCAGATCCAGCACGGAAAAGATATCTTCCTTTTTCAGAGGTTTGATGAGGAAGTGGAGAGGGCGCACCGCAAAGAGATCCATAGCGTAATCCCGGAGAGAGGAAATATAGACGATTTGGGTGGTTTGATTGTTCAGCTCTTCCCGAAGATATTTGCCAATGGCAATGCCGTTGATTTCTGTAAGCTCGATATCCAAAATGATCAGGTCGAAATACTGGCCGCAGGAAAGCAAGTGAAAGAAATTCAAACCCGAATTCGCTAAATTAAATTATAACCTTTGATGCATCCTGCCGTTATGGAAGTGATGCAAAGCAAAAAAACAGCACGATTTAAGCAAAGAAATGGAACGGTTATTTTTATGTACCGTTTTCGGTACATGACTGCCTCGAATTGTTTTTTGATATTGTATTGAACGCCAAACGGTTGTATAATATTACTGTCGAGAGAAATTTGTGGGTAAATAGCGAAAAATGGCAACAAAAAAGACCTACAACGTAGGCCTTCTGTTCACACACTGTGAAGCCGCGATGCGGCGGTTTGAATAAATTTTTATTTGAACTTGCAGTGTAAATTCAATACATTCATTATAGACGGTTTTGCTGCTTTTGTCAATATCTATCTTTACAGAGTTCTCAGTTAAATTTTATCGGGAGGTTCTTATGACGCAAAAATTACAGGAAACACCTTACTACCTTGGGCTGGATATCGGTACCGATTCTGTGGGTTGGGCTATGACCGATCTTGATTACAACATTTTGAAATTTCACTCCAATGCTGCCTGGGGGATTCGGCTTTTTGATGAAAGCAAAACAGCCGAGGAGCGACGGATGTATCGCACGGCCCGGCGGCGGACCCAACGCCGCAGAGAGCGGTTGGATCTGCTGGAAATGCTCTTTGATCGGGAGATCACGGCGGTAGATCCCTGTTTTTTCCGCAAGCTGAAGGAAAGCAACCTTTACCCCAAGGACAAGACTGCCGGGGAAGTCTATGCCCTTTTCACCGACAAGGATTATACCGACAAAGATTATCACAGAGATTATCCTACGGTGTATCATCTGCGCAGGGAATTGATCCACAGTGAATCTCCCCATGACGTGCGGCTGGTTTTTCTGGCTTTGCACCATATCATCAAGACCCGGGGGCATTTCCTTTTTGATGGTGTAAGGGATACCGTTGCTTTTGGCGAAGTTTATGACAGTGTTGTTTTGTATCTCAGGGATAATTATGATGTGGATCTTAGCTGTCCGGATATTCCGGCTTTGCAGGAGATCCTCAAGGATAAACGGATCTCCAAGACGGAAAAGAAAAAGCAGCTGCGGGAGCTGTTTAAGTTTCGGGATCGCGATCAGAAACAGGAATTGGCGATTCTCTACCTTTTGGGTGGCAGCAGTGTAAAATTACAGGATATTTTTAACGATGAGGATTTGAAGGATGCGGAGAAAAACAGCATTTCCTTTGCTGCCGGTTATGAGGAAAATGAAGGGGCGTTTCAGTCCGTTCTTCAGGAGCGGTTTGAGCTGATTGAAATGCTGAAGGCCCTTTATGATTGGGCTTTGTTGGCGGATATCCTTGACGGGGAAGCTTATCTGGCCGACGCCAAGGTGAAAACCTACGAAAAGCATAAAGAGGATCTGCTGCGGTTGAAAGCCTATGTTCGGGCTTATCGGCCGAGAGAATCCTATTTGAAGATTTTTAGCGATAAGACAAACAAAGAAAATTACGTTGCTTACACCGGTCACAGCAAGAAAAACCACCACAGTGACGGTTTGGAAAAGCGCTGCGACCAGGAGACCTTTTGCAAATTCCTCAAAAAAGAGTTGGGCAAATGTGCCGATGATGCCTATGCCGATATGTTTGACGAGATTGCCGAAGGGATCTTTTTGCCCAAGCAGGTGCAAAAGGAAAACAGTGTTATCCCCATGCAGCTCCATAAAAAGGAGCTGGAGGCGATTTTGAAAAATGCCGAAGCTTACCTGCCCTTTTTAAAGGAAGCCGATGAAAAGGGCATTACGGTGTCCGAAAAGATCAAAGCGGTCTTTTCTTTCCGCATCCCTTATTATGTGGGGCCTCTTAATGAACACTCTTCCAAGGGCTGGATCGTGCGGAAGGATGAAAAGATTTATCCCTGGAATTTTAAGGAGGTTGTGGATGAGGATCGGTCCGCCGAAGCCTTTATCAAGAATCTTACCAGCAAGTGCACTTACTTGCCCCGGTATGATGTCATCCCGAAAAACTCATTGCTCTATACGAAGTTTATGGTGCTTAATGAGCTGAACAACCTGACTCTGGACGGGAAGTCTGTGGAGGTGTCCTTGAAACAGGATATCTATCGGGATCTTTTCCTGAAACGCTCCCGGGTGACCGGCAATGTTTTACGGGACTATTTGGCAACGCGAGGGATCACCTTTGAAACCATCGGCGGTTTTGATCGGGATTTTAAAGCTTCTTTGAAGCCCTGGCGGGAGCTGGCGGAGTTTGACCTCAGCGAGGACGATAAAGAGGAAATTGTTTTGGCGGTTACCATTTTTGGCGACGACAAAAAGCTGCTGAAGAAGCGGCTGAAAGGGCGCTTTGGCGATCGCCTGACCGAGGATGAGCTTAAAAAGCTGGCAAAGCTGAAATACAGCGGCTGGAGTCGGTTGTCTAAGGAATTCCTTACCGATGTTACGGCCGCTTACAAGCCCACCGGAGAGGTGATGAATATCATTACCGCGATGTGGGAAACGAACCTGAATCTGATGCAGATCCTTTACAGTGATGTTTTTGCCTGTGACGGGGACGAAAAGAAGACCTTTGAAAAGAAGATTGCCGAGATGAACTCCTTTGGAGAGAAAAAGAGTCTGCGTGAGATGGTGGAAGAGCTTTACGTTTCGCCAAAGGTAAAGCGGCCCATTTATCAATCCTTGTTGATTATCAAAGAGCTGGAAAAGATTATGAAGCATCCGCCGAAAAAGATCTTTATCGAGGTGGCAAGAGGCGCCGATAAGGTGAAAAAACGGACGGTTTCCCGAAAACAGCAGCTTTTGGACCTCTATGAAAAGTGCGGTGACGATATCGACCGGGCTTTGGTGGAGGATCTGGAACGCCGCAGTGACGATGAGCTGCGTCAGGACAAGCTCTTTCTCTACTATGCCCAGCTGGGGAAAAGCGCCTACAGCGGTAAAACCATCGACCTGGATTTGTTGCTGAACAGTAACATTTACAATATTGACCATATTTTTCCTCGGTCCAAGGTCAAGGATGACAGCATTGACAATCGCGTTCTGGCGTTGCAGGTAGAAAACCATGATAAAAAAGATCGCTACCCCATTGGGGAAGAGGTTCGCAGTAAAATGAAGGGCTTTTGGCTGCTTCTTAAAAGTCGGGGGTTGATCTCTCAGAAAAAATACGAACGGCTGACCCGGAATTACGAATTGACCGATGATGAGCTTTCCGCCTTTATCAACCGTCAGTTGGTGGAAACACGGCAATCCACCAAGGCTGTGGCCCGGATTTTGGAAGGGCTTTACGAAGGGAAGGGTACGGAGATCGTGTATGTGAAGGCTGCCCTTGCCGCAGATTTCCGTGACAAATCCAAAGATGAAAATGAGGAGCATGATATGGTGAAATGCCGGGAAGTTAATGACCTGCATCATGCCAAGGATGCATACCTCAATATCGTTGTGGGCAATGTTTACGATGTAAAGGTAACGAAGAATAAGATCAACTTTATCAAAGGTTTGAAGATGAACGGCAAAGGCAGTATCAGCCTGAACAAGATGTTTGATTACGATATCCCCGGTGCCTGGGTGAAGGATCGCTCTATGGAGATCGTAAAGAAGACCATGGCGAAGAATAACATTCGCTATACCCGGTATGCCTATAAGCAGCAGGGCGGATTGTTTGATCAGAATATTTTGAAAAAAGGCAAGGGGCAGGCGCCTATTAAGACGAACAGCCCCCGAAGCGATATTCAGAAATATGGCGGTTATAATAATGTTTCCGCAGCCTACTTTGCTCTGGTGGAATATAAAAAGACCAAGACGAAGTCGATTCGGCAGTTTATCGCCATAGACGCTTACCGGGAAAAGGAATATTTGCAGGATCCCGAAGGCTATCTGGAAAGGGAAGTGGGAGCACCGGTAACGGTTCTGCTGCCCTGTGTAAAATACAATGCTTGCATCTCTGTGGATGGTTTCCGGATGCATATCAGCAGTAAAAAAAGTGGAGGTTCTGTTCTTGGTTGTAAACCGGCAATGCAGCTGGTTCTGCCGGTTGCTCAGGAGCGATACCTTCGGACGATCGCAAAGGGTTTTGAAAAACAGAAGGATATGGAGTTGATCCCCGAAATCACCAAAGAAGAAAATCAGAAGATCTACCGGAGCATCACTGAAAAAATCGGGAATACGATCTTCCGTGTGAAATTCAATGATCTCCGAGGCAAACTGGAGAATAAACAGGCTGTTTTTGATGAGCTGCCCTTAAACGACCAGTGTAAGATCCTTTTGGAAATATTGAAAATTCTCCATGCAAATGTTGTAACAGGGGATTTGAAATTGATAGGAGAAGCCGGAAATGCCGGTGTTACAGCTGTCAACAGCAATATCACCGGTATCGGCGGTATTACTTCGTTCAAGTTGATCGATCAGTCCATTACCGGTCTTTATGAAAAAGAGATCGAGCTTCTGGATGTGGATACGGAAACGCTGTTGGAAGAGATCAAAAAATTCAGAAAATAGGATAAGGAAAGGCGGGATCTGTCATGAGCTGGCGTGTTGTAATGGTGTCAAAGCCCTCGAAGCTGGATTACTCCATGGGGTATCTGGCGGTAAGGGATACCGAGACCACAAACAAGGTTTATTTAAGCGAGATATCGGTACTGATCATTGAAAATACGGCTTGCTCGGTAACGGCGGCGTTGCTGAGCAAATTGCTGGAGAAAAAGATCAAGGTGATCTTTTGTGATGAAAAGCGCAATCCCTGTGGTGAGCTGGTGCCTTTTTACGGCAGCCATGACACCAGCCGCAAGCTCCGCCGGCAGATCCGCTGGGAGGAAAACGCAAAGCAGGCGGTGTGGACAAGGATCGTTGGGGAAAAAATACAGAATCAGGGGCGGCTTTTGCGCCGCCTCGGTCTGGAGGAATACCGGTTGCTGGAAGGCTACCGGGATGAACTGGAATTTAACGATGTTACCAACCGGGAGGGCCACGCCGCAAAGGTCTACTTCAATGCATTGTTCGGCAAGGATTTTTCCCGGGATAAGGATTGCGCCGTAAATGCCGCTTTGAACTACGGCTACAGTTTGCTCCTTTCTGCGGTGAACCGGGAGATCTGTGCCAACGGCTATCTGACTCAGTTAGGGATCTTTCACGACAATGTATTTAATCAATTTAATCTGAGCTGTGACCTGATGGAACCCTTTCGGCCTCTGGTGGATCACCATGTGAAAACCGCAGAGCCCCGAGGGTTTGGCAAAGAAGAGAAAGCCGCCCTGCTGAATTTGCTGAATAAGGAGGTCACTGTTGACGGCAACCGCAGTGTGCTCCTCCATGCTTTGGAACTTTATACCCGCAGTGTTTTGGACGCCATAGATCACGGAGAGCCGGAGCGGATCCTCTTTCCGGAGATCCGTTATGAGCTATAGATATATGAGAATCCTTGTATTTTTTGACCTGCCCACCAAAACGTCGAAGGAGCGCAACGAATACACCCGTTTTCGCAAGTACCTCATCAAAAGCGGTTTTTTGATGATGCAGGAATCGGTTTATACCAAGATCGCTCTGAACCAAACGGCGGCAAAAACTATCAGCGAAGGCGTCCGCAAAAACAAGCCGACGGCAGGCTTGGTGCAAATGCTGACGGTTACGGAAAAGCAGTTTGCAAAAATGGAGTTTGTGGTGGGCAGCTGCCAAAGCGAGGTTATCGCTACCGATGAAAGGCTGGTGATATTGTGAGGTTGTACTTTCCCTATTTGAACAAGGATATCCCTTTGGGGGAGGATGCGCCTACGGTGCTGGTGCTGGAAAATAAGAGGGTTTTTCGCCAAACCCTTTTGGGCTTTGAATCGGAAACCGTTGATGAGAGCCTGACCTTTTCCAAAAACTATGAACCCTTTGAATTTCGGAAAAAGGGCTGGTTTTTGCCGGATCCTCTCGATGTGGATCTGGAAAATAAGAAGCTGATGCAGAAGATCTACCGTTGGCTGGAGGAAGCCGCCAACGGGGAATTTTGCACCGAGCTGGGAGAGCTTCGGGAAGCTCTGGTTTGTTTTGGCGACAAGCTGGCGGGGTTTTGTGATTTTGACTGCGGCTATCAGTTTGACATCGAAGCCGCCGCCATCATTAAGCTGCTGCAATTCCGCATCGACCGGGAAAAAGTCGGGCCGGCAGAGGCGCTGCTGACTTTTCTGCGGCAAACGGCAAAGTACCTGAAAACCGAGATTTTCGTAACGGCAAACCTCCACCTTTACTTTGAAAAGGAGGAGCTGGAACCTTTTTTTGAGACTTTGGCTCTGGATCATATCCGACTGCTTTGTTTGGAGCAGACCCTGCCGGAAACCTCGGGGGAGCTTTATATTATCGATAAAGACCTTTGTGTGATTGACAAAGGCGTTGATAGGGATTATAATTAAATTGATCGATGAATTGCCCTGCGTATTGTAGTGGCGCAGTATACTCTCGCGAAAAAACCTCAGATCCTTTGCAAAAAGGATTTGAGGTTTGAGAGTAGTGTAAATTCAATCGGTAAAAGTTTTGTTGGTTTTGGTTTTGGTTTATAGTGTTATGGTGGGGTTTTGTTTTTGGTTGCGGCTTGTTGTGCTTTGGAATTTATTGTTGAATGGCACTTTCTCGGCACGCTTCGGCACATTTTCGGCACGTTTTTTTTGCGTGGTTTAGATGATTTTTTTTATGGCTTCCACTTTATCTTCTTCTTGGATATGGGTGTAGTGGAAGGTCATTGCGCCGTCGCTGTGTCCCATAAGTTCCTGGGTGATTTTTACATCAATGCCGCTCCAATTACATCTGGAAGCGAAGGTGTGTCGGCAGCAGTGAGGGGGGCGGTAAGTTACCGGATTTGAGATGTTGTCGTTTAGCATTTCAAAGAACTTTTTATACCTTACAACAAATCCGTTGTAGGTAATGTAGGTCTGATCTCTCCCCGTAATAAGCAGACCCCCGATGTTTGCGATGCAGTTTTTCGCAATGATGTCGTAAACTACTTTTGATATAGGGATTGTTCTTTCGGAGTTTGCCGTTTTTGTTGACCCTTTCACCCATTTATTCCCGAAGTCTTTGTTCATGGCGTTTGTTACGTGAAGGTAGCAGACGCCGTTTTTTTTGGAGATATTGCTTTTGTCGATGCAGCAGACTTCCTGTGTTCTTAGTCCGGTGTTTAGCATGACGTAAACAATGTCGCCAAAGGGGAACTCCTTGTAATGAGCTTCGATGGTTTTAACCTCTTCCTTTGTGAAGCTGTTAATTTCTCTTCCCGGTTTCGTGTGCAGGGGCATTCGTGCTCTTGTGCATGGGTTTTTGATAAGCCATTCTTTGTCAATGCCGTAATTAATAATGGAAGAGAGCGTCGTTTTGATTGATGCAAGATAGGCGGAAGTGTATTTTTTGCCAAGGGTAGTGAGGGCTTCTTCGATATCCGGCAGCTTGATCCCCCTGACTTTTGCCCGATAGAAGGGGAGTGTTTTGATAATATTTACATTGTTCCGATACTTGCCAAAAGAGCCATTTGTGATGCCGCTTTTCCTTTTGTGTTCCAGCCATAGTTTGGTCAAGGCTTCCAGAGTGATGTCGTAGCCGTTCATGTCGGCGTTCTGGGCTAGGGTGGTGATCTCTCTTTCCCAGCGGACGGCTTCGGCTTTTGTTTTAAATCGTTTGGTTTTTCTTTTTCTGTCGCCATAGGTGCCGATTTCCACAATGGCGATCCATCTGCCTGTATTTTTGTCTTTTCTTACGCTCAAGAAAATTCTCCTTTCTTCTTGCTGGCTATTATACAGGCGAGTTTATTATACTCTTTTTCTGTATAAGAAAGCAAGAATTTTTTTTAACGTAAAAAAGGTCGGAGCATAAAAGCTCTGACCTTTATTTTTTATCTCCGAAGAGTTTATCTTCCCAGTATTTTCTTACCTCCGGAGTTTTTGCCACGGGGTAATAGGCGTCGATAAACTCTTTCAGCTCTTTGTATTCCTCGGGAAAGCTTTCCTTTACCTCTTTATGAACGAAGTTTCTTACCTTTTCGCAGGGGGTCAAGCCTTCCTTGGCGCAGGCTGCTCGAAAGAATTTGTAAAGAGGTCTGGGGATGCGAGAGGTCATCTTGATTTCGGCGCTGTCTGTCAGCACGTGCCAGGTTACTTTGTCACTTGTATTGTCAGCCACGGCGTTTTGCCTCCTCTAAAATGGATTCTACGCCTTGGCGGCGGTATCTGCCTACCACGTCGGTGGCGTAGTTTGTAATGTGAGCGATGCGGACATCGCTTAAGCAATCGAAGTAATAAAGACGGAAGATGCGTCGGCGTTTGGCATCCAATACCGGCAGGAGCTTCTCCACTTCGGCGATAACCTCTGCGATTTGTCCTGCCTTTGCACGCCATTGCTCTTGAAGGGCGGTGATCTTCTCGGCTTTTTTTGCGGTGGGGTCAGACTTGCGATTGCTCCGGGGCATATCGCTCATGGGGGCGGTATCGAGATCGTAATTAAAACGGCGAATCATGCCTTCCAATTCCAGCTTTTCTCTGACCATGGAGCGGAGATTACGTATCGTTTCCTGTGTGACCGTGAGCATCACTTCCTTTCAAGAGGTTTAAATAATCTTCAAGGAATAGGGTGACTTTCCATTCGGTACGGTTCTTTCGATGAAACACCACCGGAGTTTCGTTCTCTCTGGCATCTCTGACGGACTGCGCCATCGCTTTATCCAGATTGAGATTTTCCACACGTTTCACTTCGATATGAACGCCGGGGATGCCGACAACATCGGCTTCTCCGGAAGTTCCGCAGTATTGCTGCCCCCTCCGGGCAGAGGAATAGCCGTGTTCCCGAAGGATTTTAGCTATCTCCCTTTCTCCCACTGCTCCCTTTTGTCTGCCGTTGGTCATTTCTTAGCAGCCTTTTTTGAGGTGGTTTTCTTGGCGGTCGTCTTTTTGGTTGCAGCCGCAGGTTTTGCCGGTTTCTCCGGCTCTGCCGCTTCTGCTTTCGGCTCTTCCTTTGGCGGCTCCGGCATGGATTCGCCGGGGTAGAGGTGGTATTCGCTGAATGCCTGGCACTCGTAATTCCGACAGGCAAACCGGGACTTTGTTTTGCCGAAGGTTTCGGGTCCGGTGGTCTGGATGAGTGCCTTTGTCGGGTCGGTGCAGGCTTCACATTTTGTCGGTAAGGTTCTAAACATTGGCTTCAATTCCTTTCTCCGGCTCAAAGTCCGGACATTTTTTTATTGTGACCAGTTCATATTTACTGCGGGTGCCTTCGCTTGCGATTCGACTTGTATACTCTGCGCCTTCGGGCATTTTCTGATTGTCCGGGTCAAACCAGGTGCATTGGTTTTTGTCGGTCTTTTCGCACGTCCAGCATATTGAGGAACCGGCTCTCTCTACATGCTTTTCTATAACATCATAACGGACGCCGTTGAAGGGGATGCCTTCCATGCAAAGCTTCTTTGCTTTTTCGTAGCTGATGCCCAGTTCTTTGCTCAGAGGTTTATACCCCTTATATTTTTTGCCGTTGGTTCCTACAATTTTCAATCGGCATTCTCCCTTTCTACGATAAGTTCAAATTTACATTCCTGCTTTAAGGTGGCTTCCATATCCTCAATAGAGATGAGTCCCTTGCTGTAGGAATCCAGAACATCTTCCAGATAATGGGAGACTTCCAGCAGGCGTTTCTTCCCAAAGCCGTATTTGTCGTGAAGGAAGAGAGCTACGGCGGCATAGAACAGGCGGTTCGTATTGTAGGTGATATCATTGATTAATTCCTTTGAAGTTTCTGTGGCGATGCCGCTGACGAATTTTGCCAGTTCATCACGGCTCAGTTCTCCCCGGGCATACCGGCGGTACATCTGCCGTGATATGGATATATCCATCGGCTTTGTCATATTCTTCCATCTCCTTTACCAGGCGGTTTAAGTAAAACTGCGCCTTTTTCAAATCTTCCAGAGGTTTCTTTTTGAAACGGTGACGCCAGAGGTATTTCATAACGTTGCCGGTGAGGTAGCTCATGAATCCCTTTGCGCCGAGAGCAGATCGGATGGCGTCGATACATTCGACATCTCCCATATTGTAATGGGGCGGATGGTTGACCATATCAATATTGCTTTCCGTGCTTCCAGGGGCGGGAGATATTGTATTTGTGTTTTTGGGCGATGACTTCTTCAATGTCGATATCCTCCTTTCCGCACCAATCTAAGATGCGAATGATGCAGTCTGCCATTTCCACGGCTCGTCCTTCGGGTTTGCCGCCAACGCCTTCCCAGACATCTTCTCTGCCGGCTCTGTCCTCTTCCAGAGCTTCGGAAAGCTCCGAGTGACAGAGGGCTACGACTTCGGCAAAGCTCCGTTCTTCGTCCCACCAGCCGTGGCGGACAGCGTTTTCGTGGATTTTATCTCGCCATTCATTCAAGTGCATCACGTTCTGTTCCTCCGTTTCTTACTTCCATTTCCTCGTAGGCGGCGGCTGAGCCGTCCTGGAATCCTCTGCGGTAAGCATCTTCCAGCTCTTGAAGATAGTCATCTCGATGCATGGTGACGGATTCCATAGCTCGGAAGGCATCGTCATTAAAACGGTCAAGATTCATCCTCATCGTATTCCTCCTCATCGTATTCGCCTTTCATCATCTGGTCACTGGCTTCTTTGTAGATTGCAGGGATGCAATCTTTCATAAGAATTTTCCAGTCTCCTGAATAGTTGTAAGTCGTTTCGCCGTGGCTTGTGATGCGGTCGATATATTTGTCCAGAGTCTCTCTGGATTCCGGGTAGCAATGGAAGTTGTTTGCCCGATGAATATAGCGTCCCACAGGAACGCCGAGAGCCGATGAAATACGCTCTTGAAGGCGAATCAGAGCGAAAGCGTTCATGTAAGCGGCTCTGACGGCATCGTTGGAACGGAAGAGGACATACATATCCAGCTTTCCGTCACGAATCATAAACTGGATATGCTGCAAGCAGGCGGGGTCGGTGCTTCCTTCGTCGGCTTCGTTATCTCGAACGGAGATACAGGCTCTCCGAGAATCGGGATTTTTTCGGAGTTCATCGAGAACCCCCCGAATCCAGGGAGCGAAGCGCTGATGGTAGGTGTAATGCCATAACCCCTGATTGACACCGCAGTTAAAGATACCTTCGGTGATTTCCAGCTCGTAACGGCAGAGATCATAAGGACCTCCGGGGAAGAGACGGGAAATTCTTGGTTCTTCCAGAGGGCGGCGCACTTCCATGGTAATGCTGATTTCTGATTGATCTCTCAATTCCAATAACGCTCTGTGGTAAGTTTCCGGGAGCGTAACTCCACGGACTAAAAATTCTTTCATGTTACCTCCTTATTTGCACCGGTAATCTTTCATGCCGGTCATATTTACGGCGTAGCACATTTCTCGAATACGGGAGACAATGGCAGCCGCTTTGGTATCATCACCGCTGTTGGGCGTGAGGCGATGAAGCAAGGCTTCGTGGTCGTGATTCGCTGTGATGATCGTGGGAAGCAGATTCTCGTAACGGCTGTTCATGATATCAAACAAAACCGAGGTAGAAAATTCTGTGGATTTTTCCTTTGCCAGATCATCAAGAATAAGCAGAGGAGCGGCTTTGTAGGTGTTTCGCACTTCTAGGTCACTGCCGTCCCTGCCGTAGGTATCGCGGATGGCGAGAAGCATTTCCTCGAAGGTGCTGAACAGACATTGTTCTCCCCTTGCGCCGAGGTGATTGGCAATGGCGCAGGCGAGATGAGTTTTTCCGCAGCCTGTATCACCAAAGAAAAAGATGCCGTTTTGTTCCAGTTCACGACTGCGGGCAAAGTTTTGACAATAGCTGACGGCAACGGATTTGGCAAGCTTTTGCTTGTCCGTTTCCGTTTCGTAAGTCTCGAAGGTGCGGACTCTTAATCGTCTACTTACTCCGTCCTGTCGGTTGTCAATCTGTTCCCGGCGCTGTTTCTTTATGCCTTCCCGAATCATCGCCATGGTTTCGGCAGAGGAAACCTTGTCTCTCCAAAGGCGCGCTTCTCTGCAAAAGCAATGAGAAGCCCTAAACTCCTTGATTTTTCCGTTCCTGACTAAACCCTTATACTCAAGGGGTTTCCCACAGAATTGACATTCTGACGGATTCTCAGGCGGTAATTCATCGCAGGGGATGCCTAAAGTTTTTGCTTCCTCGTAGGTGATGAGATGCAATTCAATGCCGTTATCGGTGACAAACCGCATTAGGATTCGCCCCTCCACATGGCGTTGAGCTGCTCAATTGTGATAGATTCCATGGGCTGAGACGCTTTTTCTTCGGTTTTTTGAACGGCTTCAAAGTCGTAGCCGTCTTTTCTCGCCCAGGTTTTGATGGTGAGATAATGGTTTTTATATTTCCTTCCGGAATTCTCGATGTATTCATCAAGGCGGGTGATGCGGTCATCGAGATCGTGAGGGAAGAAAGCTTTTAATTTTTCCATTTCCTCATCGGAGAGAAGAACGTTTTGAAACTCTCCGAATTTTTTCTTTTTCGATTTTGATTTTGACTTTGGGGATTTTTCTTTTGGAATATCCGTAAGGATATTCTTTTCTTTTAATTTGGTATCAGTATAGGTTTCAGTATCAGTTTCAGTATCAGTATCAGTATCAGTTTCAGTATCAGTATAGGTATAATTCGTATTACGAAATTTACCATCGAATACATTTGTATCCTCTGATTTCTTTATTTCTCCTGCTACCGATGTTTTACCATTGCATACGGTGGTAGCGGATTTATTTTTATTCCATCTTTTTGTGACATTATTTCTGTTTTTTTCGCATCGTGCGAGATAGGCTTTTTCAAAAATGTCGATGCTTCTTTTGAAATTGTTGAACGCCATTTCCAAATGACGTTCTGCGAAGAGCGGTTCGATGCCGGATTCCGCATAATCGAATACGGCGAACATGACCTTTCCGCATTCTTCATTGGAAAGTAATCTCATATCCTGCCATGCGTCAAAATGCATGGTGACATTTTGCTTTTCCTTTGCCATTTTTGCCTCCTTTTTTTAAAGCGGCATGGGCGGCTGCCGCAGTGAGCCTGAGTAAAAAAGGATAACAAACGGTTTTCCTTTTCAATTATTTTTTTCGTTCGCCGCCCCGGAACGAAACTCTTTTTCATTGGGGAATAACCCTTTGGTTAAGCAATCTTCCAGGTAATGAAGGCGAGGAAGGTATTCTTTTAAGAACCCTTCATCGGGTTTTACGAGGAAGAAGCTCAATCGTTCGGGGTCGATAGGCAGGTACCAGTTGAGGTAATCTTCGGGAGCTAAGGCGTAAGCCACGATAACGGCTTGTTTTGCTCCGAAAGCATACATCTGGGACTGCACTTGCCGGAAGTATTTTTTCGGCGGTTTCCAGTGCTCTCCGGGCTTATGGCGATGGGTCTTACATTCATAAACCGTTTCGCCGTCGTAGCCGTCGAGGTTTACTCTCAATCTGCCGATGATTTTTTGGTCGTCGTGGCGGAGACGGGGGATGCCGATGCTGTCCAAAATGCGATGCTCCATGCCGTTGCCGGTGAGCATGGCATCGTTGGTGAAGGTGCGCTTCCGCAGCCCCTGTTTCTCCTGCCACCACTGAGTAAAGGTGGCTGTGTTCCAGGAAAGCATTACTCGGTCGGTGTCCGATGCTCCGATATATTTGCTCCTGTCGCTGTCCCGAATCACAGTGCTTGTTCCGTCAGCTCGTCGATGGCTTTTTCTGTTTTGTATAGCATCGAATAAAAGCTAAATCTTGCCCGAAGCTCATCTTCGGTCATGCCGATTTTTTCGGCGATTTCTGCTAAGGTCATACCTCTTTTATTTAGGGTGGTGATCTTTGTCAGCAGGCGTTTCTGCGCCAGGGTGATATCTTCTGCGCTGTCGCTGTAGTGGGGTTCCGCTTCTGCTTCGATGGCTTCCGAAGCTGCCCAGAGGTCGAAACCTAAGCCGGTGTAGATGGCTACGGCTTTTACAAAAGACCTGCACATAGAGTTCCAGACTCTCTGCTGAGACATGGAATTATCTTTTACGGGGTTTGCGCCGTTCATCACCGGAGAGCGCATTTCATAATGTTTGCCGTCAATGACCACATCAATGACGGTTTCATAACAGCGGTTGATGGTGCCGTTTTTATCGGCGAAGGGCAGTTCGGTATAGTGAAGAGAGCTGCCGTTTGCCGCAGGGACGGGAACGAAATAAACTTCTTCTGCGCCCTGCTGATGCAATAAATCCTTGCACCTTGCCCAGGGCAGGTATTTGATGCCGTCTCTTTCCTTGCAATATGCAGAGATGTCAACGGCTTTTAATTCGGCAAAACTGGGGAGTGCCATAGATTACCTCCTTAAAAAGGAATTTCATCGAGAGGGGGCATCTCCTGAGTCGGTATCGGCTCGGCGGGAGCTTGTCTCGATTCTGTTTTCGGGGTGAGGAATTGGGTGGTGTCGGCAACCACTTCGGCGATGGTTCTTTTATTGCCGTCTTTATCTTCGTAGGAGCGGATTTGAAGCCTGCCGCTGACGGCGCAAAGATTTCCTTTGTGCAAGAATTTACCGCAGGTTTCTGCGAGTCCACGCCATGTGACGATGGGGATGAAGTCGGTTTCCTTAGTGCCGTCAGCCTGTTTGAAGTCACGGTCTACGGCGAGGGTGAAGGTGGTAACGGCAGTGCCGGAGCCGGTGACTTTTTGTTCCGGGTCACGGGTGAGTCTGCCGATGAGAGTGATACGGTTTAACATGATACTCCTTTCAGAGGATAACGAGGGGGTCATTGCAACAAACGTTAACATCCAGAGATATGGCTTAGAAGGGATATAGTGATGAGTAAAATGGAAGCGGATAGAAGGGCGATAATGATTCTTTCTTGTTTACTCATGCTTCCACCTCCTTGGTTTCGGGGATCATATCTTTGGCGTTGAGCCAGGCTTCCAGTCGGGTGCGGTTGATGCGGAAGTGGCGTTCGGTATCTCCGGGAAGGGTGGTTTCGATGGCGTAAGGGGGAAGCTCTCTTTCCAGCATAGCGCGGAAACGGGGGATGGAAATGTGGAACAGTGCGGCGGCGTTGGTCATGGAGATCCAGTTGGTTTCGGTTAAGGTGATACTTTTCATGATTTGATTTCCTTTCTTTATTTCTGAGATAACATTCTTTCAAGGGCTGCGGGGTCAGTGCAGGTTAACCGTGCCATAGCAATGATGGCTCCGGTCATGAAGTCGTAGGTATCTTCCGGAGAGCAGAGGGCAACGGCGTATTCGCCGGTGTCTTTGTCTTTGGCGATGGTTCTTTTACCGTCGCGGTAAACTACGGCGTTGAGGTTTTTTGTTTTAAAGACGATGGATTCCGGGGTTTCCGGTTCTTCGTAGAGTTTAAATGCGTCTCCTTCGTTGATGTATGCCATTTCTCTTCCGATGTAATAGGGTGCTTCGTGTTCCAGAATTTCCACTACCATAATACGGGAATCTCTGACAACATAATTTACTCTGCCTTTGATTAAACCTTCGGTGAAGCAGTGTCCGTAATCTTTGTTGGCGGCGATAATATCTCCGACTTTGAATTTCATGGTTAGTCCTCCTTATTGCTTTTCGACGATTAAATGTTTCTTCTTTGGGTCATCTCTATCTTTCAATATAACCTTAATTTCACCGCCCCATTTCATCATTTCTTCTCTGTTGTCGAGAAGTAGTTTTAGTATGTCGGGGAGTCGTTTTTTGTTGAGCATTTTGAAGAAAGATAAGCCGTCGATATAAGTCTCGAAAAAATGAACAACGTCGATAAGGGCTTTTGTGTAGCCCTGCCGGTAATTCTCAATCATGGTTAGCCCTCCTTTCTCCGGTTCCATGCTTCAGCCGCCTGTTGACAGTTGCCGAAACCTGTGCGAATTTCAATGCAGCCGAACTTTGTGCAATGAGCGAAAAAGGCTCCGCCATATTCCGGCTTTTCTGTTACCTCTGCCGTTTCACCGCATATCGGGCAGGGTTTTAGTTCCGGGTGCTCATCAGACCACTTCTGAACGGTTTCGATGTATTTTTCGGATATATCATCTATTCCGTGACATGGTTCGCCGTGAAGCGGGCAGTCTATGCATTTGCGATAGCTGTTGCACATACGGAGAAATTCGTGCTTGTATTCTAAGGTGTTATTGCAGTCTGCCATGTTAATCTTCCTCCTCTCATTCCTCTCTTCCTAACCTTTTTTTCAACTCTGCAAAAAATTCTCGACTCTTAATGGATTTTCCAGCGGCGATCCACTCGCGCTCCATCAAAAATCGCACCTCAAGCTCTTCTACGCTGTAGTCGGCACGAAAGTTTCGCCAGGTTCGTTTATCCCATGTTTTCAGTTGCTCCCAAAGTTCCGGAAAGCGCTGATGCAGCTCCCGCAGCTCCGTCAATGGTTGCAGCGGACAGCACCAACAGGACACGCGCTTGAAATGCTCATACAGGCCATCCCAATCATATCCTCGCTCGTAGCAGTACCGCAGGCAGTCGCGCTCCGTCCAGCCCCAGTCTACCAATGGATGTCGGTGGTTGGAATTCTGATTATTCGCTCGTTTCAGGCGATATTGCTCATCGGCGGCAATACCGATATATTTAATAACCGTGTAATTCTCCCGCAGCTCTTTCAGGTATGCGTCAATCACACGGGTTTTGAGGAAGCCTGTACACCAGCGGTTGCGCGGGCCTGCCCAACTCTTGCCGCTGTACTGCTCCAATGCAGGATTTTTCCGCTTCGGTGTGTAGTGCATAAAGTAGTATTCAAAATCGTGCTCCGCTTTTATCCGAGTAATCGGTCTGCCGACATATTCTTCCAAACGGGCAAGATGCTTGTACATCTGCGGAAATTCCAGTCCCGTATCACAGAAAAGAATACAGTCAATCTTCATGTCGCGCTCCAACATTTCCAAAAGCATGGCGGTTGAGTCCTTACCACCGGAAAGGGTAACGATATGATACTCTTGTTTTGTCATTTTATTTTCCTTCTTATTTGATAAGCATTTCTATGACGGCGAGAAGGAAGGTTAGGGTCGGCACGATTGCCATGCCGATGCGATAGTTTCTTTCTTGCCGTGCTTTTTTGCGGAGTTTGCGGCGTTCTCTGCCTTTGGCAGCTGCGGCGGCGCACTCCAATTCGTTTTTGTGTTGCTGTTCCCGGTCGATGTAATCCGGGAGCATGAAGTTGGGGATGCTTAATTCTTTCACGGGTGGGTTACGTTCTCCCCAGCCGTTGCAGGCTCTGATGTCCATGATTATTACTCTCCTTCGATAATAATGCTGAGCTTTGCTCCGCCGGGAAGCTCCATTTTAATGGTGGTTTTCCCTTTGATTTGAGACAAAGGCAGGGTTACGGATTCGCTTGCCGGTTCTGTCTTCGTGACTTCCGGTGATTCTTCCGGTTCTGCGGTCACTGTTTCGGTGAGTGACGGCGGGTCAAAGGAATGTAACCATGCTTTGAACTCTTCGTTTGCCTTTCGCATCTCTTCCTTATTATATAACGTACGCACCGGGAAACGAAACCCTATGCGTTTTGCTTCGTTCGTAACGGTGCTTAATGATACTCCAAACATCCGTGAAATTTTTGCACGGTCGGTATTGATTTCCGTTGCAAGGAAATCAAGGTAGCCTTTCTTTGCAGCATCCGGCAGTTCTTTAAACTGAAGCCAGGTCATCGGCTCCCGTTTCCAAATATAACAAGGCTCCGGCTCCGGCTTGGTTTCCGCGAAGAGATTCTTATTGCGGTTCATGTGAAAAGCTCCGGTGCCGGTGCGTTTCTTTTCAATACAATCCTCTTTGAAAATGCGGTCTACGTTATCTTCATCATAGATTCCGCTTTTATAATCATCCTGAAAAAATGTTTTTGAGCTTTGCATTTTACAATTCCTTTCTGAAATTTGGGCAGGCGGTAATGATAGTGAAGGGGGTATCCCTTCTATCCTGCCGGCGGTAGATGGTGGCGGTGGTGGCTCGGCTTGGAAGTCTGGGACGGATGGGGTCAAACCATGTGCAGATATCGGCGTTGGTATTGCGACAATCCCAGCAGAGGGTATTATTCACGGACAGCCCCCCTTCCGGTGATGGTGCAGGTGACACCGCCGGGGAAGGTGATGGCTACGGCGGTGTTATCATCGGGAATCATGACAGGTACCGCAGGGTGGAAACGGAGCGCCGGGGCTTCCTGCTCCACAATGACTTCCGAAGTTTGGGTAAGCTCCGGCAGTGGTGGAGCGTTGCAGGTTCCCAGCCATTTTCCAAAGCGCAGTGTGGTAAACATGGTGTTATGATAGGGTGGGAACTTGAAGCCGATGGATTCGGTTATGGCGGTGACTCTGTCGGCAGAGATGCCCAGCATGAAGGCAATCATGCCTCGGCTTGTGTGAAATTCCTTGCTGACCCTGGAAAGGTAATCTTTCTTTTCGTCGTCGGCAAGCAGTTTGAACTTGTCATATGTCATGGGTTTCAATTTTTCCATAGTGTTTCGCTCCCTTCTTCGTTGTTGTCGTCGCCGTAAAGGGTATCATAGAGATTCGCAGTGATTTCGATGATCACTTTAGAAACGAGGTCTTGCAGCACAAAGATATAGGCGATATCGTCGTCGCTGAAGAGTTCTCCTGTTTCGGCGTGTTTATTGAATGCTTCTATGAAGCCGTCGCATATTTGTGGAAAGGTCATGGTTTTGGTCATGGTTAGTCCTCGCTTTCTGTTTTGGGTTTGTACCAGGCTATATCGCCTTGAGAGATTTTGAGACAATCGCCGTCCTCGGATCGGTAATAGAGGTAGCATTGGGATGCAGTGCCTTCCCAGTTGTACCGGTACTTTTCCGCATAGAGATCCATTGAGTAGGGTTTTCCGTCTACCTCTATTCTGTTTGGTCTGTAGTTTCCGTCGGTGAGTGTTACGGCTACGGGGATCTTTTCTCCCTGGCGAGTTTTCTTGTATGTGAATTCGGTGCGGTCTTTTGATAGCTTTAAGTATCTTATTGGCTCAATTAACATGATTCATCCCTCTCTTTCTAGTCTACAATGTATTCTCTGTTGGCAAGTTCCCGGTTGAATCGGATGGTGCTGCCGTTTTCATCTAAGGCTTTCCAATCGGGGTATTCGGTGTAGGTGTCTATATTCCAATCGTAGATATAAACCTTGCCGTCTTTGTCGATGGACGGAATCAGTTCATAGGCTTCCAGGTCTACCTCCTGGGTGCCATTGTTCACCAGAATGTAGTCTCTATTTCCGTCCACGGCTACCCATTCGTCAAGGCTCATGAGGTCCATAAGGGAACAAAATCCGTAGGCGTCCTTCCAGGAATCGGTGTACCATGAATCATTATCTACACCGCAGCTCCATCTTTTGCGGCAGGATTTGTAGCTGTTATTGGAATACAAGATTCCTTCGGATTCCTCAAAGTTGCCGACAGTGCGGATATTTCCTTTCGGATCCAGGAATACCATTTTGCTTTCAATGGCGTTTTCAATCAGTTCCAACCAATCATCTTTTAGATAGAATTTCGGGTCTATCTTTTTCATGATTGACAGCTGGGAGAGGTCATACTCCATGGTGTCGGAAATGCCTTTTCTCGGGGTGACGGCGGTAATGATGCCGTTGTGCGCCATGCCCAAATCGGTGTTTAGGATAGGCTTGCCCAGCATTCCCTTGTTGCCGGTGACGGGGAAGGGGTGGCAGTTCTCTTTGCAGGTGCCGCCGTGAGTCGTGATTCTGAAATGCATGACCACGGCTTTGTCCTTGAGTTTTTCGGGGTTGATTTCCTCAAGGCGTTTCTCAAAGGCTTCTAAGGTCATGAAGCCTTTTTCAATGTGGACTTTCCCTTTTTCATTCCACATGATACCCGCCCCGTCGGGGTTTGAATACCACATGTTTTGTATGGTTTCGGTTCCGGGCATATCCATGCCCGGCTTTTTAATTACAATAATACACATAATACTGTACCTCTCTTTTCTTTTTTTTGAATTTCTTGCAGGGCTATCCCTGCTTTTTTATACCCTCAAAATCATTTGCCCCGGTTTTTCGCCGGGGCTTGTCCTGCTGCTTTGTTTATGCTACCACCTCGTTTCCGGGAACCCTTACGATGCGGTCAATGTCCCCCGGGAGCAGCCACCACGTGACGCCGCCCTGCAATGTGGTTGCCCGGACTTTGTTGTCGTATGATGCAATAACGACGCACCACTTGCCTATCTCCTCTATACTGATGCTGTTTTCCCGCGCCGTTTCAGAGATTTTTACTAAATCCCCTTCTTTAAGGTTAGTAATATTCCACCCTTCTTGTAGAGTTCTTACCTTGATGGGCTTTATTTCATCTCCCAACGCTTCGGGGTCAATGCCCCGAAGGTTGCAGTAGTCCACAAGGTATTCCGTGGGCTGGCTGTTGATAAGCTCGCCCCAGGTGAGAGTGGCAAGCTCGGGTATGCGGTGAGTCTTGCACCAGTCCACGATTACCTGGCATAATTCCAGGGTGGCGTAGAATGTTTCCCGGCGCAACGTCCCACGGAACAGCCTAAACTCTACGGTGTGGCTGTTCTGGAGGTTTACGGCTTTGTACCGCCCTTCATTGTTTGCCTTGTCTTGGAGCTTGTCCGCAACCTTTTCCGGTGCGGACATATCCGCCTTAGTTAGTTCCAGCCCGGTGCGTTCGCACCATTGACCGAGTTGGTATTCTGTCCGGCGACTAAACCGGACAAGCTGCTGCCAAAACTTATCGAAGAGCATGACGATGCACGCCGTTGTGTAGCTCTGTTCTGTCTCAAATTGACCGAGATAATCCCTGTCAATATGGACATGAAGTCCGCAGGTTTCGGCGTCGTGGGACGCGAAACCGTAGTCTTTTGCGGTGCCGATAATCCTGTCCCACATTCCTTTGTGGTATCCCAGGGTGCAGGGGTGAGATACGATTTCCACGCTCTTGCCGGCAGTTAGGCTCCCGTCCTCCTTGAAGTATACTTCTGGGGTGGCAGCTTCGGAGACGAAGCTATCGACGTCGCAACTGCCGTCAATTTCCAGCTCTACCCCCATGTGTAGAGCTTTCGGGTCGCCGTAAAATTCGGGTTCCGGCTTTTCATTATATCCGAGAATCCCGGAGTTGTTCGGGGCGCAATCCTCGCAGTAACAGCAACCGTCGTTTCCTACTGTAAGGTCATTATGGTAAAAGTAGCCCCCGCAATTCTCACAAGAGTCTACCATTGCCCGCTCCATGCAATACCAACTGTCACAAACGTAATCATCTGTTCCTTCAATCTGCACCATGTTGCTGGCAAGGTGCCATTCGTCGCAGCCCTCACAGCGATACACGTTGTCCTCTGCGCAGTCGGGGCAGAGGACGGTTTCATCGATATAACTGCCTTCTTCTCTGTAATACAATTCGTTACAAAATTCGCAGTAATCGAAGATATCCCAGAAGTTTTCCGGGATAATCGGAACGGCTTCAAAGCCGTTATCCATGATAATTACGGGGTCACCTATTTCTATGATTTCCCCGGTTTCGTCATCAATAACGGCGGTGCCGTCGGCGGTGGTGGTGGCAAGGCTGTACTCTTCTATAAGCCCCATGGTGAGGGGCGTTTCATTTACTAAAATTCTCATTTTTCAATCCTTCCTGCCCTGTTTTCGCCCGGGCTTGGCCAATTCAATTTGACAAATTCCTCTCTTTGTGTTAAAATAAAAGAACCTCATTTGGATACAGTTGTTCCTCTTGGGTTATCTCATGGGTGCCGTTGTGTTCTGTTGAGGGTATAAAAAAGCAGGGCTTGCCTTTGGTAAGTCCCTACTCGGTGGAAAATTCATGCGGTAGCCTGAGAAACTTAAGCATGAATTTTCCTTTTTTTATGCTGTTTTGGTATATGTAAAGCCCTAGTTATTCACTAGGGCTTTTTTTGTTCGGTGTTTGGTTTTGGTTGTTCGACTTTTCTCCTTCCTTTTTTTGTATCAGCGATAGAGCGTATCCTTGTCGCTGAGGTCGTGGTGTTCGGTCTTGTCCGCCGTAGGTTCTGCGTCCCGCGGTGGTTTTTTTACGCACGGAATAAGCGTATGTAGACGGCTGTTTGATATGTTGGCCTGCCATGGATGCGCGCCCTGTCACCTATGCACGCTCTTATTTATCGCCATGGGTATACCTCTATACCTCATGCCCGCATTACCGCCGCCTTACCGTTTTGGCGACGGCGCGCCCACCTCTTTGGATGGCCGCCCGGCTTTTTCCGTGCCCCGGGGTATTCCCCGGGATATGCTGTTTTCAAAGACCTTTCTCAATGCCTCGTTTGAGGCGGTTGAGTTGTGTCGTTGTCGTGAGGTCATGTCCTCTTGACGGTTATAAGTGTAGCACTTAGAAGCCTACACGTCAAGCCCCATATCTAGCAGGGGGTTTGTTGTATAATGCCTGCTAGACGGCCTGAAAAGTTTTTAAAAAAATTTTTTCGATTCACTAAAAAAACGGCAAAATGCCTGCATAAGGGCATGAAATTTCTTTTGTGGAAAATGGGAAAAAATGGTATTATTTAAAAAAAGGGGGTGAAAAAATGAGTGAAAACAAAGTTATGTCAACCTTCATAAGGTCGGCGTTAAAAGAAAAGGGAATCACGCAAAAAGAGTTGGCCGAAATGCTAGGAATAAAGCACCAAACGTTGAGAAGCAGGCTATACCGCGGCTCCTTTTCCGTTGACTCAGCCGTCAAGATATTGAACGGGCTAGAGTATGATATTGCTATTGTTGACAGAAAAACGGGCGATGTTATCCGCGAAAAGGATGTGAAAATATGAGTGCCGCACGTTTAATTAGAATAGCGCTGAGTGAAAAAAATGTGAGTCAACGCGAACTTGCCGACATATTAGGCGTATCTCATCAAGCCATAAGGAACAAGTTATATCGTGATAACATGCTTTTCAATGACGTAGAAAAAACGTTGGACTTATTGGGCTATAAGATTTGCATTATAGACAAAAAAACAAAGAAACCGTTGCTTTAGGAAACTAACGACCATTAGGTACGTGTCGAAGGTGTCAAGTAAAAATACTTGACAGGTGATAGTCGATACAGTCGGAGGGGATTGTGAACTGGTAATATGCAATGTAAACCTATTGAATTAGTAGGTATTGACATTGCTTTCGCGCGCTATAAATGTAGCGTAAATTCAAGTGTGCCGTTGGTATTACCTTCTGAGGGTATATAAATGCCCTGCTAGAATGGTTATACGTGCCCTTCGGCGTGCCCTTCGGCGTGATTGCCGCCCCACCCCCGTTATTTTTATAGGTATTTTTAGCAGGTATTTTATATTGAAGTCCCTGCTTGAAGCCCTTCGGGGGTAGGGGGTAGGGGGTCTGAGGGGGGAGTAGCCCTCACTACTATATAGCCCCTCAAATAAAATTTCTATTTTTGAAAAACGCTCCTGACCAGGCATTTTGTTTCCTTAGCTGTGATTTATATTGTTGTGAAGTTACCTTCAAAAAATTGAGTTTTTGAGGGCTTGTTTCGTGTACCCTAAATTCAGGATGAGTTTGAGTTTTTTACCTCGAAAACTTCGACTCATTATTTTTTTATTGCAAAAAAAATAGAGCGTAGCAGGGGTTTCTGCAACGCTCCATTAAGCAAATTTATTTTGCTTAATTGTTTGATGACCATTATACCGAGTTTGCTTATTTTTTCAAGGCTTTGGAAAAGTGGTCATGTTTTGTCGTGTTTAGGTGTGCTATAATAACGGCGTTGGTTGTCTTTTTGAATTTTTCCTCATTTTTCACTCTCCTTTCTGAAAGCCACCGGTTTCGTGCCGGTGGTTTTTATTTTGCTTATTTTTAAAAGTGGTCATGTTTTGTCGTGTTAAACCTGCTATAATTGATATAACCGATGTTCAGGTAATTCCTGTTTCCCCCTTTCGTTTCTTTCATTAGTTTCTGAGTTTGATTCTACCTGCATCGGTGAATGGGTGGTGGTGCGGATGCCTCGCCGTGCCACCTTTACCACCCAAGTTTACCTCCCAGCCCCGTCATTTTTGCCAATGGCGGGGTTTTGTTATGCCAAAGTTACTTAGACCCGAAACGTGTGAAATGAGGTTGTTTAAGAATATAAGAGGGCGAGATTTTGAGGATTTGCGCCCTTTTCCCTGTTCACAGCGTATTTTTGGACGTTACTCAGTGTGGTAGCATTTACCACAAAAAGGGGCTTTTTTGTGGTAGCATTTACCACAAATACTGTTGAAAATGCTTATTTTACTGGTATGAAAGGAGCTTAAAAAATGCTTGGTATTGTTGATTTGGAAACCGGAACGATTTTACAGTCGGTGGATGATGGGGACAAAGTTAAGGTGATTCCTCAATATGTAGAGGAATATTACCATGAAACGGATTCGATTCCCTTTACCGCTTTTGTGAAATTGAATTGTGAAGAGATGGATTATCTTGTGAAGGAATTAAAACACAGCGATATTGTCTTTATTATTTCCCTGCTGCCTTATTTATCCTATATGGATAATTGCATTAAAGATCGCCGGGGAAATCCTTTGTCCGTGGCGGAGATCGCCGAAAAGATTGGTGATGACCGAAGCAATGTCAATAAGCGAATTAATCATTTAATCGACTTGGATATCCTTTGCCGTGCGAAGAATAGTAAGGAGTTTCAGCTTTTTATGAATCCCTGGATTGCCGGGAAGGGGAACCGCTGCAATCGTGTATTGGCTTCGATGTTCCGCAATTATCCGATTCGCTCGAAGGGAGGGATTACATGGCAAAGACTGGCAAGACAGAAATAACCGAAGTGGAAGTTCCTTCGGTGCATGATGCGATTGAAAGCGTTCACGAACCGAAATCCCTTGCCCGGGAAATGGGGCGGCGGCAGAAGTGCTTAGATACCATTGCTATTCATGCCCGGGATGCGGTGCAGACTTTGGTGGATATCATGAACTACGGCAGCGAAACAAACCGTTTAAAGGCTGCCTTTCGTATTCTTGAATATTCTGCCGGGAAGCCCTCGGAATATAAGCCTGAGGAAGTGAAGCCGGAGCCGGTGGTTCCCGATGCGGATTTGGAAACCATTATTGATACCGGCGATGTAGAAGAGCTTCAGAGCGCCATCGAAAGGACTTACAATGTCAAAGGTTAACGTGAGGAATCGAGAGGTTCTGAAACAAATTGAATATAAGTTGGCAGCCAGAAATTACGTCGATTATGTGCAGCTGGTTCATGACGGGATGTGGAAGAAAACCCGGTTTGGGAAATTCCTCTGCGATGAAGTGCAAACCTTTATCGAGAAAAAGACGGATGCTCCTTATGAGATTATGGTGCTTAGTGTGCCGCCTCAGAGCGGGAAAACGATGACCGTCACTGCATCCCTCCCTAGCTGGTATTTAGGGAAAAATCCCCATGGCAAGGTGATTGAGATTTCCTATAATACGGACTATGCCAGACAGTTTGGGCGTCAGAATCGAGAAAAGATTCGTGAGTTTGGCGAAAAGGTTTTCGGCATTGCTGTGGCATCTCGTCCCAGCGGTGAGCTTGAATTTGAATTGACGAATCATCTTGGGAGCATGATTTCCCGAGGGGTGGATGCCGGTGTTACCGGGCGTGGCTGTACCTTGATGATTATCGACGACCCGATTAAGAACCGCAAAGAAGCGGATTCTCCCACGACCCGAGAGCGTTTATGGAATGAATGGACGGACTCTTACCGTTCCCGTCTTGCTCCCGGCGCTAAGGTGATTTTGATCATGACCCGGTGGCATCAGGATGATTTGGCAGGGCGCATTATTGAAAAAGAAAAGCACGTGAAGGTGCTGAACCTGCCCTGTGAAGCCGAAGAGAACGACCCTATGGGGCGAGAAGTTGGCGAACCGCTGCACCCTGAGATTGGGAAAGGAGCAAAGTGGTTAAAGGAGTTTAAGCGGAGTATTATTCGTTCCGAGGGGACGAGAACATGGGAAGCTCTGTATCAGGGGCATCCTACGGTAGAAGAAGGGAATCTGGTAAAACGGGAATGGTGGCAGTATTACGATGTGCTCCCTGCAAACCGCTTGGAGATTATGAGCGTTGACGCTACCTTTAAAGAAAGCGAACGAGGTGACTTTGTAGCCATTCAGGTATGGGCGAAATCCAATGCCGATTATTACCTTGTGGATAGAGTAAAGGAACGCATGGACTTTGTTTCCACCGTCAATCGTATTCGCTATATGCGCACAGTGCATCCAAACATCGTAGGTATCCTGGTGGAAGATAAGGCAAACGGCGCTGCGATTATGTCTCTTTTGCGAAAGGATATACCCGGTATTATCGGTGTTGACCCTGCCGGTGGGAAGGTTGCCCGTGTAAATGCCGTTTCTCCTGCTATTGAATCCGGCAATGTTTATTTACCCAGAGGGAAAGAATGGGTGCAGGAATTTGTGGAGGAATTTGCCGCTTTTCCCAATGCCGCCCACGACGATGAAGTGGACTGCTGCTCCCAGGCATTGAATCGTTTGATTTATACCTATACGAAGTTTGAAGCTCCCTCGGAAGAAGAGTTGGAGCTATTTCAACCGAAACAGCAAATGTTTGGCGTCCCGGTAAACGTGAGACGTCTTTTTCAATAAGGAGGTTTTATGGCGCTTTATATTATCGTGATTGCGTTTCTTATTATTTATATCGGCTTTGTTGTGGCGATCTATCGCCTTGACCATCGCATTACCGAGTTGAGCGGCAAGGTTCAGCAGTTAAAAACTGCGATGGATGAAGATTATCATGGCTTTGCGGAGGATGTTGTAGACCTGCGAGAAAAGCTAGAAGCTCTTGAGAAGGCTTTAAAAGACCTTACTTTGCGAGTGGATAGTCTTACCCCCTCGAAGGGATTTTCCGGGGATTTAAATACAATCCTCAATTATCAGCCATCAAAAATGAAGCGGATGAAGCAGAAGCGAGGTGAGGAATAATGGCGGAGCAGACCAGCAAAGCGAAGTATATCACCATTCCCGAGGAAGCCAGTGACATTGTAAAGCTTTACGATAAAGGGAAGCAATACAATGACGATATTGAGCTTGCCGATACTGTGGAGCAGAACCGCAATTTTTACAGCGGCAAGCAGTGGGAAGATTTGGAAACCGAAGGTTTGAAGCCCATTATTCTGAATATCGTGCGTCCCATTGTCCAGATTAAGGCGGCTTCCATTATGTCTGATGACATTTCCTTTATTGTTCGTCCTTTAGGGATTCCCGGAGCGACGAGTAAAAACACGGAAGTGATGGCGGATATCCTCACCAATGAGTTGAAACGCATTTGGGAAAAGCGGAAGGGAACCAGTAAAACCCGGAAGGCAATTACCAATGCTGCGGTGGATGGCGATGCCTGCTGGCATATTATCTGGGACACCTCCATTCCCGTGGCAAAAGTGGACAAAGAGCTTGTAGATGCCTTAAACGAAGGCATGGGAAACGCAGAATCCGCCGAAAATGATATGTCAGGTATGAATGCCTTCGGCAGTTCTAATGTGGCGGAAAACGGCGGTGAAGAACAGCTTTCCGAAATTCAGGTAGAAGGCGATATCGACACCGAGACTATTTACAATACTCGGGTATTCTTTGGCAATACCTCTGACCCCGAAGTACAGAAGCAGCCCTGGATTCTTGTGGCAAGCCGTGAATACACTGCCCGATTGAAGCAGACTGCCGAAGAAAACGGCGTTAGCGGTGACGATCTGGACGGCATCAAAGGTTCTTCCGACGATTACTTTGACGATGACCAGGATGACCGCACCACTCTTTTAACCTATTATTACCGGGATGAAAACACCGGCACGATCTGGGTGATGGAAGCCACGGAAAATGTCATTATCAAGGAAGCTACCGATACCGGATTGCATCTTTATCCCATCGCCTGGATGAATTGGGAAGAAACCATGAACAGCTATCACGGCACCGCAGCGGTTACAGAGCTTGTTTATAACAATCTGGCGGTAAATGTTCTTGCTACGATGTCGGTGGCATCGGTTTCCCGTAGCGCATTTCCTACGATTATCTATCGTAAAGATTTGCTTGGCGAATATAACAACGGTGTTGGCGCTGCTATTGGTGTCAACGGTTATTGTGATAATGTTGACAATATTATTAAGGTGGTAGAAGGTGCGAATTACGGCTATCAGGTAGATAAGCTGATTCAGTACATTACCGACACTACCAACGATTTAAACGGTGCTACCGATGCTTCTCTCGGCTCTCTGCGCCCGGAAAATACTTCGGCTATCATTGCAGCTCAAAAGGCGGCTATGACACCGCTGGAACTGAATAAGCAGGCTTTATACCAATTTATTGAAGATTGGAGCCGCTGTGCCATTGATTTTATGGCGAACTATTACGGGATTCGCCCGGTAGTAGTTCGTGATGAAATGGGACAGGAACGCATTATTGAATTTGACTTCGGGACAATCAATACCGCTGCCTTTGATATCCGTATTGATGTTGGCGGCAGCTCCTATTGGAATGAAATTACCGAGGTACAGACCTTGGATAATCTCTTCTTAAAGGAAATGATTACCCCGGAAGAATACATAGAATCGATGCCTATCAATTTGCTGCCCAGTAAAAACCTTTTACTGCATAAAATCAAGCAAAGAATGATGCAGCAAAACCAGATGCAGCCGATGCAGCAGGAGCAAATGACTCCTCAATCGGAAATGCCGGTGGCGGATATGTCGGAACCTGTCAGCGAGATTACGCCGACACCGGATGACTTAACGGGTTTGGTTGAGCCGAACCGCGTAAACGCTGTAGCAGGCAGAGCCGCAGCGGCAAATGAAGAGTAAACCATTTTGACGGCTTTATTGAGTCGTCTTTTATTTTAAATTTTTGGAGGTCAATATGTCTGTAAACGAAGCCGGTGCCGACCATAGCACCACTGAGATGACAAGTGCAGGGAACGCCGACCATAGTGAAAGCCCTGCCACCACCAGCGACACCACGAACGATTCCGATTTCCAGCGTTCCATTGATGAGGACTGGGGTTTAGCCGAGCCGGAAGAACCGGCAGAGGAATCCGAAGAAGCTGACGAGCTTATCGAGGAAGCCCCTGAGGACGAGGAACCCGGCGAAGAAGAGCCGGAGGAAACGGAGGAACCGGGCAGCGAAGAAGATCCTTCGACGGAAACGCCGGAGCAAGAGCCTTTTACGCTCCATGTGAATCACATGGGGCAAGGCTACGACCTGCCCGAGGATGAAGCGCGAAAATATGCGCAGATCGGCATGAATGCCGGTCTTTTACAGGAGAAATACTCCGAACTGAAACCCTTAGAAGCCTTGAGAGAACCTATTGAAATCCTTGCCTTGTTTGAAGGACGCCCCGTGGATGAAGTGATTCGCTCCTTCGGCGATGTATCGGAATTGAGAAAACGGGAGATTGCATCTCTCGTAGCCGACGGTCACGATGAAAATCTGGCTGCGGAATTATTCGATAGTCGATACGAAGAAGCCCGACAAAAACGGGAGCTGAACCGTATGAAATCCCCGGCGCACAAGGAAATGCCGGTGCATATCCGGGAGCAGATTGACCGTTTCGCACGGTTCCGCCCCGGGGAGCATGAGCAGATTTCCGCCGGGAAGCCCATTCCTGAGGATGTCATGAGCGAATGGCGCAACGGCACTGACCTGACCACCGCATGGCTGCTCCATGAAAACAGCGGCTACGTTGCGGAAGGCAAGGAAAAGGACAAGCGCATTAAAGAGCTTGAAAAAGAATTGAAAACCGCAAAGAGCGAAAACTCCAAGCTGCGGAAGAACGCCGAGAACAAACAGAAGGCTCCGACTCGAAAGAAGGGTACCGGCGGCGGTGTCGGTTCCGGCGAGGATATCTATGCCGCTTGGAGCAAGTTTTAACGAAAGGAATTAGTATATGCCCCAGATTAACTTAGCAAAAGAATACGACAAGCGAATTGTCGAACGTCTGAAAATGACCACCTATTCCAGCGAAGCCGTGAACTACAACTATAAGTTCGACGGCTCCGATACCGTTCACATTACCTCTGTCGATGTAATGCCTATGAGTGACTACCAGAAATCCGGTACCAGCCGTTATGGTACTCCTCTGGATATCGGCGATACCGAACAGGTTGTAACCTTAAAGAAAGACCGTGCCTTCACCGGTATCATTGATAAAGGCGATGTGCAGGACCAGAAAATCCAGAAGTCCGCTTCCGAGTGCATGAAGCGCCAGACTGACGAAGTTATCAATCCTGAAATTGAAAAGTACCGCTTCGGTGTCATGGCTGCGAAGCCCGGCTTTGTTAAGGTTGATACCAACCTGGCTGCGGTTTCTACCGGCAAGTCCAAGGTTTTGGAAGATTTCTTCGACCTCAGCACTGCCGCCACCAACGGTCTTGCTCCCAGAAGCGGTCGTGTTTGCTTCGTAACTCCTGCAATTACCGCCATGTTCTTACAGTCCTCCGGTAACTTCTTACAGTATGGCGAAAAATCCCAGGACATGATCGCCAAAGGTGTTGTGGGTCAGATTGACGGTACCAAGATTATCGAAGTGCCGGAGCAGCTTTTGCCTACCAACTGCATGATGCTCCTTGCCAACAAGGAAGCCACCGTTGCCGTTGAAAAGCTGAAAGACCTGTTTATTCACCAGAATCCTCCCGGTATCAACGGCAACCTCTTAGAAGGTCGCATTCGTTACGACGCCTTTGTGCTTGACCATCGTGTGCCTATGCTGGGTGTTTGCTACAAAGCCGGTACTCTTTCCACTGCACCGACTATCACTTACACCGCCAGCACCACTAACACTATTGCTATTACCGGTACTTCCGGCGAAACCTTCACTTATACCCTGGACGGTTCTGACCCCAGAACTTCTCCCACCGCCAAGACTTACACCGCTGCGATTGATACTTCGGATTGGAGCGCCGCTAACGGTGTGACCATTGTTCGTGCTTACGCATCGAAAACCGGTCAGATCGACTCTATCGTGACTACCGCCACCGTTCCTGTGGCATCGGCTCTGGTTCGTGGGTAAGGAGGTTTTATGAAGGTACAGAAGCTTTACGAAAACGCTCTGACCTTGATCGGTAAAACGGAAGAAGGGACAAGCTATCCTTTTATGGAGCGTGTCCCTTCGCTCCTTAATCTTGACCTTGCGGTACTGAATTTGTACCGCAGTGAAGATGAACAGCTCCCCGAGGTGGAAACCATCGGCGATGATATTGACCTCACAGCAAAGGAAGCCAACGGCTTAACCCTTTGCCTTGCTTACATTGCCGCTTGTGAAATTGACGGTTTCCCGGAGAATCGCCTTATGATGCTGTATAAGCAGCGCAACGATGTAATGGGTTCGATTACTACCGGGATGGAGGACATCGCTGAAAGAATCGGGGTGGATTGATGGCTAAGAGTGTTCAGGATATTATCAACGAAATCCGCATCCGTGCCGATGTGGAGAATATCACCGACGAAGAATTGCTGGATTACATCGACGAACAGGACGATTATCTCAGGGAAACGCTGTTTCCCGAGTATTGCTCTTCCTCTTTGACCTTAACGGATTCCACGAGCTACGATATTTCTTCCATTTGCGATAGCGGCAGAATCATACGTGTTTTAGCAAAGGGCAAACCTTTGCTGAGAAAGAGAGATCCCAACGACGCTATCGAAGGGTATATTGCCCGTGGCAACAGCTTGTCATTATCATCTGCCGTTGTTGATGAAAACGACGGAGTTGTGTTGGTGTATGCTCCGAAGCACGTTCCCCATAAAGTCAGCGACACGAATTTGTGTGCTCCGGAGCCTTTCCATGACCTCTACGTTTTTCATGCTCTCAGTCAGGTGGCAGCAAAGGAAGCCGATGCCGTTTCCTACGGAAATTACAAGAGCGATTATAACGCTTTGCTGGCAGAGATTACGGCTGCGGTAACAGGGAATCAGGTAAGCCCTATGGTGAAATGGAGTGGTAAGTCATGATTTTGCCAGATAAAAAGGCAGATACTTATACCAGATACATATCCGAATTTAAGGGGCTTAACCGCCTTCCTGTGGGTTCTGAGGGGGAATTGTTGGAGACGAAGAATATGGTCTTTGACAAATACCCTGTGATGTCGGTGCGCGGCGGCAGAACTCTGTTTGCTACGACATCCACCGGGCATACTCCCCAAGCTCTAATTTTCGTAAATAACGATTATTACATGATTCTCGACAACAGGTTCTACAAAAACGGCGTTAAGGTTTTCACCGACGAGCAGTCCAACTGGTTCTCTGGCGGGATAAAATCTGTCGTGGAGTTCTGGGGAAAGATTTTTATTTTCCCGGATAGAAAGGTTTACGATATTGCCGAAGGAACGCTGACGGATATCGGCGAAGGGGAATATCCTGCTGCCGGGAGTTGCCCAAAAATGGATTATGTTTGCGTCCACAATAACCGCATTTGGGGTGTAAGGGGCAACTATATCTATGCTTCCTCTTCGGGCTATGCTATGGGAGCAGCAGGCAGCGACGGTCGCTATGGGTGGACGCAGTTTTATGATGCTGCCGGGAATCCCGATGACAGCGGCAGCTTCTTTCAGGAAGTGGCATCGGACGGTGACTTTACCGGAATTATGTCCTGGGATGACCGCATTATCGCCTTGAAAGAGCGATGCCACCATGAAATTAACGGTAGCTATCCCAGTACCTTTGCTTTGTCTACTATATCGAAGCTGGGAACGGTAAGCCATCATAGTATGGCAGAAGTAAACGGACGCGCCTTTTATGCTTCCCAAAGTGGCGTTTATATTTATGCCGGAGGATATGAAAAGGAAATCGGCAGGAAGCTTAATGAGAACATTAAGAAAGCCGTTGCCGGGAGTGACGGCAACCGCTATTATCTCCGCTTGTCTAACGGCACGGAAAATAAGCTTTACGTTTATCACACTGCCGTTGAAATGTGGACAGAGGAGGACTTAACAAACGTAGCTTTCTTTACCTACCAAAACGGTAGTCTTTACGCTTGCTGCACCGACGGTAAAATCTGGATTATGAATGACCCGGCATCTACCGAAACGGTGGAATGGCGGTTCAAGTTTACCGATTATGCCGACTCTGTTTATTATAACACGGAACTGAAACGGTTGATATTCAAATGGAAATCCACCAAAGGAAATACCATTAAGGTGAAGATATCCACCGACGGCAAAACTTTCCGAACGCTAACGGACTTTCGTTTTGTGGGGGAAGAAATGCAAACGGTGAAATGCAATGTCAACCGAGGGCGGGAGCACGTGATTGTTGTAGAAGGCAAAGGCGATATTGACGTTTACGGCTATCAGCTTACGGTCATGAAAGGAGGTCAGAACATTGTCTGAAGCACCACGCTATCCCGATACCGAAGGTGAGAGCTTGGAGAAACGGGTAAACCTGTTGGAGGATTACATTGTAAAACTTCATCGGTATATCCGTTATGCCAATGAGCATATCAGCAGCAGAAACCTCACAAAAACGCTTCGGGGTAAGATTTTAAAAATCGACGATATTGACGGACTTTCTCTGACGGTGAAAAAGGCAGACGGCACCACCAGCGAAGTAAGGCTGGAGGATGGCATTCTGGATTTGCAGGGGCTGGTATTCAACATTCTTTCCGCCGGTGGCATTGTCGGCACTCAGTTGAACGGCGCAGAAATTACCATCAAAGGTTCTGAAACCATTGGTAATTTAAAAACCGATGGTCTTAAATTCTACGACAAGGATGACGATCCCACTGTTCTTCTTGGCGGTATTTCCGTGCCGGTAGTTGAATCCACACAGCCGGGTCAACCGAGGAAGGTGTTACTTGAAGCCCGTGACGATGCGGATTTGTATCTGGAATCCGATAATGATATTGAAATCAGCGGTCAGAATATCAGCATAAACTCCCAGAATGTGACCATTGACGGTAAGAACATCGTGCCTTATTTCCGGAATTACGCCGGTTCTGTGGAATCCTTTGGAGCAAATGCCGCTGCCAGAATCGATAGCTATAACGTGGCGAAGGGAACCTATCTTGTTTTAGGCAGTGTGACTTTTGCGGCGGGTCCGGCTTTCATTCAATGCTGTCTTAGTGATACCGCTGCGGATAGCGTATCGCCTTCCTGGAACGCTGTAACACGAGGAATGGCTATGGACAGCAACGCCGGGAATTCGGGAAGAGAAAGTTCCACATCCCTTACTTGTAGCTGTTATGGAATCTTTGGCTGTACCGAAGAACGGCGGATTCACCTGATGGCATATCAGAATGGCGGCAGCAGCAATACTGCCAGAAAGATAACGAATTACCAAATCTCCCTTGTGAGAATCAGTTAAGGTGGTGATATTACGGCGAACGAAACACAGATGAATGACATTCTCAAGGAACAAAATACCAATGAGAAGGTCAAGAAATACAACAATTATCAGAAGGCGCTGTATGGCGGCAGGGATGCTCCTGCGGTTGTGGGTTCCAGCTCTTCGGCGGCAACGAATGACTATAACGGCTATCTTTCGAGTCAGAATGCCACGCTGCGGAGTCAGAGCGCTGCTGTAAAAAAACAGCGTCCTGCCACACAAATGAACGCAGCGGCACAGCAGCCCCGGCAGAATGCCCAGCAAACGGTACAGCAGCGGACGTCTCAAGCCCAGAATACCCCACAGGCAGCACCGCAGGCAGCGCAGCAGTCTCAGCCGAGCGCTCAGTCTGCCACAACCTATGACCCTTCCCTTTATGAATCCCTTTCTTCTTATGATAAAGCCCTTGGACAAGAATCTCTGGATCAGGTTTTGGGCGGAAAAAGCATGTGGCAGGAAGGAAACGTCGTTGGAGATACTGCAAAAATGAGAGAGGGGCGCATCCAGGCTCAGCTTGCAAGAGCACTTGGCGGCGGCTATATTGACGATATCGGCGATGGCACCGGACGCAGAGAGTTTGGACTTCATACTCTTTCCGCAGCTGACCGTTCCATGTCTTTGGAGGATCAGAAAAAAGTATTGGAATATGCGATTCGCTATATGATGTCGGACAACCCTGCTGACCAGAAGTATTATCACGATGCGGCAAACGATGTCCGCAGACCTTATGGTTTTACTTCTACGGACGGTTCGGACTACGTTCCCAACGACCCGACTTCGGATGTCTATGCCGGCTACAAGGATTTTGAAAATCCTTATGCTGACCAGATTGACCAGCTTATCAATTACATTTCCAATCGGGAATATGACCCGGAAAGCGACCCTGCTTATCAAGCATACAAAGCTCAGTATGAGCGGAACGCTTCGGCGGCGGCAAACAGTGCTATGGCGCAGGCTGCCGGAAATACCGGCGGCATTGCCAACTCTTATGCTATGGCTTTGGGCAATGCAGCTCAGCAAGCCTATATGAAGCAGCTTTCCGATGTGATTCCCGCACTGCAACAGCAGGATTATGCGGACAGAATGTCCTTGTTACAGAATCTTGGCAGCTTGCAAAACTCTGCTTATGACCGTTACGCTGACGGCAGAGACCATAATTTCAACGCTTGGTTACAGGCATGGCAGCATGTCTTTGATAAAAACCAGGCAGACAGAGATTACAACGAAACCATTGCTTCCAGAGAATGGCAGACGGCTGAAAACCAGAAAGACCGTGACTACGATTGGAGCAAGTTTACCTTCGGGTACTAATGGCGGTGATAGAAAATGCCCAGAACAACGCCGAAAGGCAATACTGTTACAACCAAAGGCAGCGGTAAGAAAACCAATGCAGCAAAAAAGAAGTCCTCGTTTCCGGGGACTTCTTCTGTTTTGGCGAATGACGTTGCCAAGAGAAAACAGAAATCAGGGAAAAGGAGCATCCTTGACACGGCGGAAAAGAACGCTGTGGACAGGAAAATTCAAACCTATAAATCCGGGAAGATGACAAGCACCGAAGCTGCACGGCATCGGAATAGTAATACCGGCAAGAAACCCACGAGGGCATATAATAACGCTCCTGCGATTAAAGGAATGCCGGTAAGGGAGCAAGACCCAAACAGCAACGCAAACTATTACGCCAAAAGCTTCCTTCTCGGTGCGGCCAGTTTGCCGACAGATTTAATGAACTACCGGAAAATGAACCGGGAAAATCCTTCTAAGATTAAAAACACTGTTGCTGCCATATCACCCTATCTTCTTATGTCTAAAAACCCCGGTCTAAGCCTGGGACTCCGTGCGGCCGGAGAATTAAGCGGCTGGCGTGATAATGGCGAAGTTTCAAAAAAGGTTGATTCGGGTTTCGGTAAAGTAACATCCGCTTATGATGATGCGTTAGAAAAGCACAATAAGGATAAGCGCGGTGGCGATAGCCTGGGAAATCAACTTGCTTTTGGCGGAGGTAGACTTGCCGCAGATTTGGCATTGATGGCAGCAACGCCGGGAGGTATACCACTAAAAGCGGCTACCAGAGGTGGCAAGGTCTTGAAATTCTTTGCAGAACCTTTTTTGAATCCCGGAACCTTAGGCAGAAATGCTGCGGCCTATGAGGGGAGTCGCTACAATGAAGCCCGGAAAGCTGGTGCAGACCCTAAAACAGCGGCTACCGCTGCCTATAAATACGCACTCCCTCAAGCTTATCTGGAAAGCTTAGGGGGCGCAGAAAAAGCCTTTAATAAAGTTCTCAAACCCAGCGCCAGCATTGTCAAGGAAGCCTTTAAAGGCGCAGGTTCGGAAGCTTTGGAGGAAGCCGCGCAAACTCCCTGGGAGGTTTATTCCCGTCAATTCTACGGCGGCAATGTAAAAATGCTGCCGGATAAAAAAGGGTTGGCTCTCGGACAGACCCAGCCCACGGATACCGTATTTGACCCCAAGGCGATGCTGGAATCCGCTGCCATTGGCGGTATTCTCGGCGGCATCGGCGGCGGTGTCGGCGGAATGCGGAATCGTCAGATTGCCCGTGACAGCGTTCAAAACACCGTGAGCCGTTCTTCCAGGCTTCTAAGAGACCTTGAGAATCGTCGGGCTATCGCAGCGGTACAGGATGCCGCTTCAAAAAATCTTGTGAAAACCGATGAGTTGGTATATAATAGAAGGAAAGAAAACGACAGTGAAGCGCAACAGAGAGCAGAGGAACGCAGACGTTACTTTGCCGAAGTCGGTAGGCATATGGATGACCTCACCGGATGGAGCGGTCAACGCTATGGTGTGGCGGAGAATGTCGTAACCTTTGCCCGGGAGATTTCCCAGAATACGGGACGGCAGATTCTCTTTGACCCGTATATCGGTGAAGGGGAGCTTTCCCTTGATGAGGTTGCCAACGGCTCTTACAGCGACGGCGTTATCCGCATCAATCCCAACAGTGAAAATCCCGTTGCTCAAATTATCGTTCACGAGCTGACCCACTCCATTGAAGGGACAGCATACTACCCCCAGATACAGCAGATGATTCTGGACTTCTATAATGCAGATATTGGCGGTATTCGGGCTGAAATCCAGGAACGATATGGCGATACCCTGCGGACTGCCGAAGATGTAAATCATGAAATGATTGCGGAGTTCTTCGAGAAAAAGGGCATTACCGATATGGACACCTTGCGTGCTGTCGTAAAGGTGAACCGCAGCTTTGCGGAAAAAGTTGCGGACTGGTTGCAACATCTTGCAACTAAGATTACCGGCACGAAAGAACAGAAATTCATTCTGGAAATGCGTGACCGTTGGCGTGAAGCTTTACTGACGGCTGATGAGGGGCTTATCGGTGACGATATCCAGTATTCACTAAAACGCAAGCGAAAACTCAAACGGAGACCGAATGAGTTTAATACCTATGCCTTAGCAAAAATCTCTCGTGCCGTTAATAGTGGCGCAAAGGTTGGAGATAATTTTTCAGTGACGCATGGCGGCAACATCTACATTTGCGAAATTAAAGATGTAGACAGCTACGCACGCGCTATAGTTAAAGTAATTCCAGGAAATGAGATTCGCAAAAATGCGTATAAGGGAGGTAGGATAAATGATGTTTTGGACGGAGACATCGGAACGGATTCGCGATATAGTAACAGCGAAGGGGTTGATGGACGAGGATATGGCGGGCTGCCTGGGGAGCTTTCTACAGACCCCGGAACAGGAAGAAATGCTGTTGCCATTCCTGGAAGCGAACCAAGAGAATTTATCGGAGTCTCTCATCTTGAAGGAAATCTTGAGAATACTCGACGCAACCGACCCGCAGACACCGGAATCCAAAGATTACATCTCTCCCGAGACAGAATTTTCCGACTTATAAACCAATACGGAAAACGAAACACAAAGACTGCCAAAGCCTTTGTAACGAACATTGACCCAACTTCCTTCTTAAATCTTGTAGCCGGGGAAGAGAGGGCAAATGCGCTGCGTGCAAAAGCGAAGGCAGTAAATGCCAACGCTCTGGAAAACGCTGAAACGCCTTTTATTCGTGTAAACATGAAAGAAGGCACCGTGCTTGGCGGTGACGGATTAAAGCGCATGGCAGCCTTGGAGAAAGCCGGAGTAACGGAAGTTACTATCGTGGTGATACCCGAAGGTGCTGCCCGGAATACCGCAGAAACCATTGATTCCTTGGAGCTTTACGGAGCAAATCCTTCGGAGGATATTTCCCTGTATGAGCTGATTCCTCTTACCCAAAATAACGCCAATGAAATTGACCGGGTATATGGTGACCGGAACGTGTTAAACCAGATTAGCGGCACGCAATATTCCATTAGCCGAAGAAATGACAGCGATAACCGCCGTGTGTCGCAATCTGCGATTACCGCCCGTAGCGTTGCCCGGGAAAACAACCAGACCGAAGCAGAAAATGCCATTGAAGAAAACATTGCCGCTGACCGGGAAGGTTACACCTATACACCGAAAAGCAATCGAGAAACCGAAGAGCAAGCCTGGGCAAACAGGGAAGCTCACTGGTATGACGAAGATCGCTTAACGGGTCTTTTTGAACAGGTAGAATCCGCCCAAGGTGCGGAGCTTGACAACTTAACAACGGAACTGATTCTGGAATACGTGGACGCCGTGAACTCCGGCGATATGGCGAGAGCTTCCCGTATCCAGGAACAGCGTGGGAAGCTGGGCACCGTTATCGGCAGAGCCTTGCAGACCAACACCCTCCTGAGGAAATTGACCCCGGAGGGTTTTTTAAATGATGCAACGGCAAAACTGAATCGGGATTATGCCCGGAGAAACGGATTCTCTCCCACTAAGATTAACGATGAAGTTCGGGAAGCCATGACAGGGCAGGAAGAGGAGATTCTTTCTGATTCTATTTTCGACCTTCTGGAAGCTACTGATGATGAGACTGTAGAGAAAATCCTTAGCCGAATTATCCAAAACGGATTAAATGAGGATGGAGTAAGCCTTGTTGATGCAGTAAAGGAAAAAGGCGTTGACGGCGTAGTTGACACCCTTTTAGCACGTGCTACCTCAGATATGAATATTGACGGTGATCTGCTTTTGCAAATCCGAGGTGACATTCAAGAAGCCGTGAATCTTCGGATTCGCAAATACCGGGAAGCCGCATTGCAGCGGATGCGTGAACGCAAGGTTTCTATCGGCGAAGGCAGAGCCTACCGCACTTACATTGACCGCTTAATTGAATTCAACAATTTAGGTTACTTTGACAATGCCGGTGATGCTCAGTTGGTATTTGAAAATATGGGGATGCCGAATATCTCTCCCGAGGATATGCAGCGAGTTTTGGATTACATCTCCATTGCGGAACGCATCGAACGGGACGGCGCAGATGCAGACTTTTCCGATTTTGAAGGGATGGAATATATTGACCGCATCCAGAAACGCCTTGCCAAATACGGCAGCGAGGATGCTTCTTTGGTTGCCCGAAAGCTGGCATCGAAGGTGATTCAGGATTATTCCCTGCCGACAATTTGGGATTCGGTGAAAGCGATTCGACGGATTTTCCTGCTGGCAAACGTAAAGACTCAGGAACGAAACCTTGGTCCCAATATTGCCGTGTATGCTACCAATATCGCTTCAAAGCCTTTCAGCGTGCTTGCTGACCGTTTGGCAGCCAGAGCGAAAGATACCGGCTTCCGTTCTCAGCGGATGAAATATCGTCCGAAGGAATCTTTTATGGCGGCAAAAGAGGGGTTTGTGAAAACCTTTGCTGATGCACGTATGGGCATCGACACCAGCGCAGGCGGTGCGAAATACGAAGGGATGCAAGGAGATAATTTCTCCAATCGTAACGCTTTGGGCAGAGCCGCCAACCGTGTTGACCGAGGGCTTTCCACCATTATGCAGGCAGCTGACCGTCCTTTTGAAGAAGCCTACCGGAACACCACGAAAAAGGACATCGAGGAAATGAACGGCGATAATGTATCGCCGGAGCTTGCGGAACGAATGGCAAATCAGGTTGCCATGGAGCGCACCTGGAAGGATGATAATGCCGTAACCAAGGCAGTTTCCTCCATTACAAACACCTTGAACTTCGGCAAGGAATTTGGGCTTGGCTCTATTCTTAACGTCTTTATCAAAACTCCTGCCAATATCATGAAGGGTTCCTTTGAGTATTCTCCTTTGGGCTGGACAAAGGTTGCTTACGATGCCCACCTTTTCCGAAGGGCGGAATCGGGCAGCGACGGCGAAAAGATGGCGCAGTTTAAACTGGCGAACGATGCCGGGAAGGCTGCTGCCGGGACTTTGATTTTCGCTACCACCATTGCCTTGAAAGCTCTCGGCATCCTCGAAATCACCGGTGCTGCCGGAGACGAGGACGGAGAACATCCTTACTGCGTTAAAATCGGCGATAAATGGTATTCCTGGAAGTACATTGCTCCCCTTATGGCTCCGGTGGCAATGGGGGTAAATACCTATGACATTATAACCGGCAACGATAACGAGGATAAGGATTATTTTCATAAAGTCACCGATACGATTTTTGCTACCTTTGACTCGGCAATGTCTGCGGTGTTTGAGCAGTCCTTTGCTCAGACCTTGCAGGAATCGTTGGCGCAGGATTCCTTTACGGAAATGATTGCGAAAACTCTTGCCAGCGTTCCTTCTCAGTTTACGCCGACACTGTTGAAACAGATTGCAGACTTTGTTGACCCCTACGACCGCCAGACTTATGACCCCAGCAGTCCGATTCTCGGAACGATGGTCAATAACATGGTATCTTCGATTCCGGGGTTATCGAAAACGCTGCCGGTAAAATACGATGCCATGGGGAATCCCGTTCGCAACAGCAAAATCAGCGATGACCCCAGCTGGGCAGAGCGTGCCTACAGCGCATTTCTTGACCCCGCCAATGTGACGAAGGATAACAGAAGCGCAGCGGAATCTACCATCCATGATTTGGCAGGTGTAACCGGACTGACTCTTGCAGCTCAATCGGCACCGACCAGCATTAAGGTAGGAAACAAGACGGTGCGCCTTACCAACGAGGAAATGTCGGAATGGAACAAGAACGCCGGGAAACAGTATCGGGAAGGCTTGGAAGAGTTGCTTGCCGATCCTCATTTCCAGCAGCTGGATTCTATGAAAGCTCAGGCGAAAGCTGTAGAGGAATTGCAGAAATACGTTTACGGTATTTATAAGGAGGATTTCCTAAAGGACAAAGGTTATCTTCCGAGCACCAAAACGAATATCAAGGCACGGCAGATCATAAAATCCGATATTTCCTTAGCAAAGTATGTATCGGACAAAGCCTATCTGAATCAGCTGGAATCCAAAGCGAAAGAGGAAGGCAAGGGAGATTACGCTTCCGACATCAAGCGTATGGGAATCCTCAAGGATGACACGCTGAACGGAAACCAGAAGTACCAGGAAATGAAGGCTATGGACTTGCTGAGCGATACCTTTGATGCGAAACTCATGGCTTTGCAGGATGACCACGGGCTTGACGTTGGAACGGTCATTACCCTGTATACGCAGCTGGAATATTACAACGACACTATGAGTAAAAAGGAACGTGCCGTTGCGGCTTCTAATTTCCTTGCAAGTCAAAAAGACCTCACTAAGGATGCGATGGCTGCGGCGTATAACGCCTTTGTTGACCAAACCACGGTTCTTTCCGATTGGACTGCCGCTGATTTTTCCGACGGTGCTTACGGAAACATGATTAGCCAGCTGGGTAAATCCTTCGGCAGTGCATGGGATAACGGTGGAAAATACCTTAGCACTCCGGCAAAAGACCTTGGCTGGACGATCGAGGAAGCCATCTGGGCTTACGAGTATTGCAATAAAGGCACCGAAAACAAGGAAGAATATGTTGCTAAGGTAGAAAAGATGAACCTTCCGGCGAAGTACAAATCGGCTCTTGTTGCTATGCGTGGATGGAGCCCGAAAAAGGATTGTCATTTCACCGACGGCGGCTCTGTTAAGATTGATTTGGAAAAGGACGCCGAACCCGAACTTGATGTAAGCTATGCCGCCGTAAAGGATGCCGATCCTCATTCTAATACCGGCAGAACGAAGGAAGAGCTGTCTCGTCTTGCTTCCCGGACGGCATTGGATAAATGGAAGGACGGCGAATATATGTCGGCTCCGATGAACGTGGCTTTTGAGTTGTCATCGGATTACGGTTATCGTTCTGCCGGTTCTACTAACGGTGTTGGCTCTATTAACCATAACGGCGTAGACCTCGCTCCCAGAGGGAAGGGTACACCTTATGCCACCGCTGTTGAGGGTGGTAAAATCGTGCAGAAACGCTGGAACGGCGGCTACGGTAACTATGTTGAGATTGAGCTTCCCAACGGTACACGGCAATTCTACGGGCATATGGATTCCTTATCCGATGATATCCATGTCGGTGATACCGTTGCCGCCGGTACTGTTTTGGGGGTTGTCGGAAATACCGGCAACTCTACAGGAACCCACCTTCACTTTGGGATGATTGGTAAAAACGGGGAGCGTATGAATCCCCAGGATTACTACGACTTTGGCGAAAAACATGGCGGTGCGAGAACGACGATCGCCACGAAAAGCGGTATTGTCGGCAGTCTGAAAGAAGGGGAGATTACTTATTCCGGCTCTTCCAAAGGGGCAAAGGAACCGTCCAATTCTTCGGATTCCAAGAAATCCGGCGGTGGCGGCGGCGGAACGCTTTCTAAGTCTGTTCGTTCGAGATCGCAGTCCACGTATAAGAGCCGGTACAGCACCGGCAGAAGCTATGGCGGTTACGGCGGCTATGGCGGCTACGGCGGTTACAGCTATTAAGGAGGTCAAATGTTTTTAGTAGATCATGATAATATTTCCATCACCAGGGGGGACACCGCAGTACTCGGTGTACTCCTTTGCAATGGTGACGGCAGCGACTATATCATTCAGACCGGGGATGAGGTTGTGTTCACTGTAAAGAAAGACACATCCACCTCTACGGCGCTGATTCAGAAAACCTATTCCACTGCCGGTGGAAGCAAAGCCACCTTTGAGCTGGCATCCACGGACACTTCTAATCTTGATTACGGCTTTTACGTTTATGACGTTCAGCTGAACCATGCCAATGGCAATGTCAGCACGGTGGTGGAAAAGCACGATTTTGAAGTCCGTGAAGAAGTTACATTCTAAGGGGGCTTTGAAATGGATGAAAGGAATGAATCATCCGCCGTAATCGGCGGTGTTGTGAACGATGAAGCACGTATGTTTGCCCAGGTGGAAGAAGCCCCTCCGGAGCAGGTAGTGAAGGGTAAGGTTTGCTCTTGCGGCTGTGTAACCGGCTGCACTAACCGTGAACAGCCGGAGATTATCGGCAAGCTCAAGATGGGTTATTTCAAGGGCGATAAAGGCGATAAGGGAGATAAGGGCGAACCCGGGAAAGACGGGGACGGCGCTTGCGAATGTGAAGCGATCCCCTATTCTCAGCTTTTAACGATGATAAATGAAATGTTTTAAAGGAGGAATATATGGCATTTTTAGACCAAGATGGATTATCGGTGGTTCTGTCGAGTTTAAAGACGAAGCTTACGGAGTTGTATAATACTTTGTATGCAGCGAAAAGTCATAATCACAGCTATACGGACTTAACAAATAAGCCGACTATTGATACGGCTTTGTCGAATACTTCGACAAATGCGGTGCAGAACAAAGCGATTTATACCGAGTTGGAGAAGAAGGTCAACACTTCCGATATCAAGGATAATCTGACCTCTACCGACACGAACAAACCTCTTTCCGCAAATCAGGGGAAAATGTTAAAGGACGCGATTGACGGTATCACTACGGATATCGGCAACCTTGGTGGCGGCGATATGATGAAAGCCACCTACGATACCGATAACAGTGGGGTTGTGGACAATGCCGAGAAGCTGGATGGGCAAGCGGCAAGCTACTACGAGAATGTTTATTATGGAACCTGCGGAGAGCTGCCTTCCGGTAATGACACGTGGGCAGTGACGGTACCCAATAAAACAAACAGCACAAGCCAGCCGTCCTGGATTAACACCAATACGATTCTTGCTGTAAAGTTTAGTCTTGGCGGCGGCTCCCAGAGTTCAAAATTGAAGGTCAATGGGTGGACCGGAAATATTCTGGGGCTTGATGGCTCCGCAAACGCTGCTACAATCGGATGGTACGTAGATCAAACCGTACAGTTTTTGTGGGACGGAGAAAACTGGCGGCAGCTAACTCCCACGTTTGCCAGTTTTACTAAATATGGCATTTCCATGTATACTCAGGAAATTCCCAGCAGTGAGAATAACAGCGTTTTAACATCCTATAAGACAGGGCAGGCAATCAATGCTGCGAAACAGGAAATCACAGATCTTATTCCTACCCATCTTTCTACCCTTAATGATGATTCCACACACCGCACAATCACCGATGCGGAACGAACTGCGTGGAACGCTAAGAGCGATTTTAGCGGTAGCTATAATGATTTAACGAATAAACCTACAATACCAACGAACAACAACCAGCTGACCAATGGTGCCGGGTATCAGACCGAAACACAGGTAAATAACCTTATCAAATCCGCTACCTCCAAGGTTATCGAATACGGCGGGTCTACGGATATTGCAGGTCTCCCCGCTTTGGCGGTAGCGGCAAACGCCTATAAGATGTACAACATCACGGAAGGGTTTTCGACTACTGCACAGTTTCTTGAGGGGGCTGGCAAGAGTTATCCTGCCGGTACCAACGTTGTAGTTATTCCTAATTCGGCAGGAACGGCGTATGTGTTTGATATCTATACAGGCTCCTTTGCTATGTCTGCCTTAACGGCATCGGAAATCAACGCCGCTTTCACGGCTGCGGGGTATTGATATGGCTTTTGTTGATAATGACGCACTGGTTGCAGTGCTTACAAGAATCCTTGAAACCTTTGCCACAAAGGAAGATCTGGAAGCCATTGAAGCTGGTGGTGTTACTGTTGATGCAGCGCTTTCTTCCACCAGCACAAACCCGGTGCAGAATAAAGTCGTGAAAACGGCTTTGGATGGGAAAGCTTCGTCGAGCCATAGTCATGCTGCCGGTGATATCTCTTCGGGAACCTTATCTGTTGCTAGAGGGGGTACGGGGAAAAGCAGTTGGACAACGAACCGCTTGATTTATCCTACCTCCGGAACGGTGCTTAATCAACTGGCGTTCCCTACTACAGCCGGAAGCTTTCTTCGGCAGGGGACGAGCGGCGCTCCTTATTGGTCAACTCCTGCGAGCGTGTTGAGTGCGATTAAGGCGTTGCCTTTGGCAGGCGGTACTGTTACTGGACAGACGACGTTCAACAGTTCTATATGCACTGACGTTATTTATGACAAAGCAGGAAGCATGGCGATTTACGACAAGAATGCCAACGCTTCCCAAATCAGCATCGGATACGGCACGCTTAGCGCAGGATACAACACTGTGATCTACGGCACAAATGTTATATTTAGCACATCAGCTGTCAAGTTATCAGAAAGCAATGCGCATATATTCAACGCCAGAGGGCGCAATATGATCGGCGATTATGCGACTGACAATGAAGTGACTATCGGTAATCAGGATGATTACTTTCATCTTGTCGGATCGTCTACCGGAATGTCCTATATGACGTTTAATAGCTTAATGGTGCGTCCCAAAAACAACACCATCGACTCATTGGTGTTCGGGTGCGTTGATACTAATCTTGGGTCAACATTTAGACCGCAGTCTGATAATAAAGGAACGCTGGGTGCGAGTAGCTGGCGTTTTCGATGGATGTATTGCGTTAATGGCGTGACTACTACATCTGACCGCAGGAAAAAGAAGGATATCTCCGACGATATCTCTGTTTACAAAGATATCCTATCCGAGATCACGCCTGTCCGGTACCGCTATAACGACATTGAAGAAGATAAGATTCGCATCGGTTTCATAGCGCAGGATTTGGATGAGGCTTTTGAAAGGCACGGATTAAACCCCAGAGATTTTGCAGCGATCCACTTGGATAAAATTGAGCCGACAGAGACTATCCCTGACGGCAAGGTATACGGTCTTTCTTACGACGGTTTTGTGGCTCTGAATACGGCAATGATTCAGGATTTACAAAAAGAAAATACTGAACTGAAAAACAAGCTGGCTGCAATGGAAGATCGGCTGGCTAAATTGGAGGAAAAAATTGGCAATTAAAACTGTATCAATCAAATCCCTGGGGCGAGATTGCAAAATCTCTCCCCATTTTAAATTAAGCGAAATGGCTTGTAAGGACGGGAGCGATAAGGTGCTTTACTCCACAGAGCTGATGGCAAAGCTGGAAGAGCTTAGGGCTTACGGCGGCTTTACCGTGTCTATCAACAGCGGGTATCGCACCCCGGCTTACAATAAAAAGATCGGCGGTGCAAGCCGGTCACAGCATACGCTTGGCACGGCTGCCGACATTGTGGTTAAAAAGAACGGTGTAGTCGTAAATGCAAAAAAGGTCTGCTGCCTTTGCCAGAGCCTTGGCTTCAAGGGCATCGGCTACATTTCCGCTAATGCCGTTCACGTGGATATGAGAGCATCCGGCTCTTATCGTGGAGATGAGCGCCGGGGCTATGGTGGTAACGTAAGCGACTTTTACAGGTATTTTGGTATTAGCAAGGCAGAAATCGAAGCTTTAAAGGCTTCCTGTGAAGCCTTTAAACCGACAGAAAATAAGGAGGACGAAACAGTGACACAAGCAGAATTTAACACGATGATGAACAACTGGATTTCCCAGCAGGCGGCGAAAGAGCCACATGAATGGAGTGCCGAAGCCCGAAAGTGGGCAGAGGAAAATAACATCATTACCGGCACCGGCGCAGGGTTTTCCTATCTTTCCGGGTGCGATAGGGAGATGACGATCACTTTCCTCTACAGACTTTATAATTTGCTCTCCGGCGGCGTATCGGATGCAGAGGGTGAAGCCATGATTAATGCCATGATTAAGGCATTGGAAGGGTTGAAGAAATAAGGAGGGCTTATGAGTATTATTGCAAACGCCAAGGGTGTTTTATGTTTTGTTGTCGGGGTAGTCGGCGGTGCGATAGCATCGTTATTCGGAGGATGGAATGCTGCGTTGAGCTTACTTGTGATTTTAATGATTGCCGATTACGCCACTGGACTTCTTGTTGCCGGGGTATTTAAAAAATCCAGCAAGACCCAAAATGGGGCGCTGGAATCGAAAGCTGGTTTCAAAGGGTTGTGTCGGAAATGTATGGTATTGATTTTCGTATTAATTGCCTATCAGATTGACCTTGTTTTGGGCACCACTTATTTGAGAGATGCGGTCTGCATCGGCTTCTGTTTGAATGAGATTATCAGCCTTACAGAGAACGCCGGATTGATGGGCGTGCCGTTGCCCTCGGCGCTCGAAAAAGCAATCGAAATGTTAAGAGAAAAAGCGGAATAAAAAAATGGCACGCTTTCGGCACGCATGAATTTCTGTACACAAAAAAGGATGGGATGAAAATGTCCCATCCTTTTTTTAATTACCTGTATAATAGCCTTTTGGTTTTGTTGGGTTGGTGTGAGGAAAAATTTAATAGTATACCTTCAATCGGTTCTTAAGCAAGTGCTTTTTTGCGCGAACGATTGCATGCGTTTGAGAGTAGTGTAAATTCAAGTAGTTCTTAAACAAGGTGAGTTGGTAACTCAGATAATCCTTGGTTTGAGAGTAGTGTTGGTTCTATGTCACGAATTTGTACAAGTTAAAATGGAGGGATTTCTCTCTTTTTAACTTAGCAAATGTTAAAAGTTAAATTTTTGAGTTATTATAGATTTTCAATAGAAGAAATGAATATGGGTGCGTGAAAAACGCTGTCTCTTTGGGTTGAGACAGCGTTTTTTTTAGTATTTTGCTCTTAGTTCTACTACTTTTCCTATGATGCGGACCGGCAGTTCTTCGATTTCCTGATGGTTATAGAACAAGGGGTCGTAGTTGGGGTTTAGAGGGATCAGCATGATGCCATCCCCGGTTTTGCGGATTTTTTTGCAGGTGGCTTCGCTGCCGTTGACGAGGACGATGGCGATTTCCCCGGAGTTTACGTTTTCCTGTTTTCGCACGATAACGATATCGCCTTCGCACATACGAGGCTCCATGGAGTGCCCCTTCAGCATCAGGCAGAAATATTCGCCGTATCGCCCTTGCTCTTGGGAGATCTCTTCGTAGTCGATGATGTTTTCGATGGCTTCGATGGGGAGACCGGCGGCGACTTTTCCCAGAACTGGGATGCTGATGCCCCGGGATGCCTGGGGCTGCTGTCGGGAGAGATCCGTTTCCGTCAGGTCGTAAAGCTCTACCCGAAAAAGCTCCGATAATTTTCTTAAAACCGAGAGGGGCGGTTCGGCAATGCCTTTTTCCCATTTTTGGACGGTGGTGAAGGATTTATACCCCAGAGTTGCCGCCAGATCCTCCTGGGTGATCCCTTTGTTTTTTCGCAATGTGCGGATGTTGTTGGCCAGATACATAGATTCACCTCACCCATATTGTAATATAGAAGTGAATCAAAATCAAGTAAAATTTACTTAATTTTAAGAAAACATGAATTATTTTCTAATTCCCTCTTGACACTTGAATCATTTTCAAGTAATATAGTGTTGCGGATGGGAAATGAATATTCTCTGAAAGCAATTCGTTGTTTTTGGCGAACGTATTGTATATATCCTTTAAGTACAGCGAAAATAAGTCTTTATATTTTGATGTTGTTGGCGTTTATTAAAGAATAATCTTGCTGTATGTATTGGAAAAATTCATAGAATATATTTCTTAAAAGAATCGTTTGATATGGTTTGATGCGAAAATTAATCAAGTAATTTCAGGAGGAGAAATGGAACGTTATCTTACCGCAAATCTGGTTTACTGGAGATCGTTTTTAGGTTTAAGTCATCAGGAGCTTGCGAAAGTGATGGGGATCAGCTCCAGCACGTTATATCTGCGGATGAAAAATCCCGGAAAGCTCACTGCCTGGGAGCTGGTGCGGCTGGCCGAGGCTGCCGGAGTTTCCCCGGGGGAAGTCATGGATCCCAATATCCATGAGGGTAGAAGCTGCGTCGAAAGGGAAACCCCGGGGCCGGAGTGCCGCACTTGTACCGAAGAACTGCCCCTGGGCGGCTGCGGCCGCCGGCATACCGAAGAGATCCATGCCGAAGAGGAGGAAACCGGGGAGGTGGCAGCCGATGATGAGCTTTAACTACAAATATCCCGAAGGGCGGGAATATGTTTGCAAAAAGGAGTCTGTTCCGAAGGAGCCGGTGAAAATCCGATTTTTAACGGCAGAGGAGCGAAAGGCCTACGGCTGTGACGACCGGGTTGTGGTAAAAAAACGTTGCTGTCAGTGTGGCAAGGTAAAATCCGATTACCAGTTTTTGCCCGGAAAAGGCTCTGCCGACGGACTTTCTCCCCGTTGCCGCAAATGTGTGGCGGAAACCGGGAGCGCCGATGGTTTTCTTTACAGTGAGGACTTTCAATATGACTCCCTTCGTTCTTTGTATCGTCAACCTTATGAGAAAAGAGATCCGGAGGGGAGGTGAGTGTATGGGAAAGGAGTGAGTGGAGAAGCCGAGTGCCAAAGCCGCCGGGAATTTCTGGCGGAAACGAACAATGAGACCTTTTTACCGCTTTTTGACGACACCTCCCGTTATCTGGTGCTGAAAGGAGGCGGCGGCAGCGGTAAGTCGATTTTCGCCGGGCGAAAGATTTTGGAGCGTGCCGTTTACGAGGGGAATCATCGCTTTCTTGTTTGCCGCAAGGTGGGCCGCACCCTGCGCCACAGCTGTTTTCAGCAGCTTTTGGGAGAGCTGCGGGAGTATTATCCGGATTTGAAATACAAGGCAAACCAAACGGAAATGCGCATTACTTTTCCGGAATCCCAAAGTGAAATTCTCTTTTCCGGTTTGGATGATGTGGAAAAGCTGAAATCTATTTACAATATCACCGGGATCTGGATCGAGGAAGCCAGCGAGCTTTTGGAATCCGACTTTAACCAGCTGGATATCCGTTTGCGGGGAGAGACGGAGCATTACAAGCAGATCATTTTGAGCTTTAACCCCATCAATGTGCTCCATTGGCTGAAAACCCGATTTTTCGACCGCTGCCCGGAGAACGCCACGATCCATGAAAGTACCTATAAAGATAACCGCTTTCTTGACGACGAAGCCAAAAAGGTGTTGGAGGATTTTCGCCATACTGATGCTTACTACTACGCCGTTTACTGTCTGGGGCAGTGGGGGGTTACCGGGAAAACGGTATTTCCCGCCGAAGCAGTGACCCGCCGTTTGGCGGAGATCTCGCCGCCGTTGAAGCAGGGCTACTTTACCTACGAGGTAAAGGGGGCTTCTTTGACAAAAATCGCCTTTGTGGAAGAGGAAGGCGGCCCGGTGGCACTCTATCGGGAGCCGGAGCCGGGACGGCCCTATGTCATCGGCGGCGACCCCGCCGGAGACGGCTCCGATGCCTTTGTGCTGCAATGTCTGGATAATATCTCTTTGGATCAGGTGGCTGTGTTTAAACAAGCCCATCTCGATGAGGATATGTATGCCCATCAGGCCTATTGTCTGGGGATGTACTATAACCGGGCTTTGATTGCCGTGGAAACGAACTGGAGTACCTACCCTGTTTTGGAGCTGGAGCGTTTGCATTATCCAAAACAATACGTACGTGAGAGTATAGACCACTATACCCATCTGGTAAAGGATTCCTACGGCTTTCGCACCGATATGAAAACAAGGCCGGTGATTATCGCCCACCTGATTAAGGCCGTGCGGGAAAACATCGGTATGATTTATGACCGAGGGACTTTAGAGGAAATGCTGACATTTGTTCGGAACGAATCCATGCGGCCCGAAGCCGAAGCCGGCGCTCACGACGACTGTATTATGGCCCTTGCCATTGCCCTCTTTGCCGGAAACCAGCAGCGCAAATATGCAGAGCCTGTGGTGGCGGTGGAGTGGACCGCGGATATGATGGAAGACTATGAACACGGCAGTGAGGACGACCGCCGGGAAATGAGAAAACGTTGGGGAGAACCCCCCTATAAAAAAGGAGCAGGAAGATACCGTGAATCGTAAGAGTGAAAGAGAACATCAAAAGCTTTTGTTGTGGCAGCAGCGTTTGGAGGAAAATCAGGAAGCCTTTCAGCCCATTGCCGATTGTTTTGACGGCAGGGAGTCGCTGTTTCGAGGCTGCCGCGACACCACCCCCTGTACCGATGGGGATAAGACGAAAAAAACCTACCATGTGCGGAATATCGTATCGGAGCTGATTGAATCCCAGGTGGATGCCAACATCCCGGCGCCGAAGGTGACGGCTCGGCGAAAGAAAGATGAGAAGCTGGCGAAGATCATTGAGGATATGCTCCGGGATGAGCTGGAGCGGTTGCCCTTTGAAACCCTCAACGACATGATGGAGCGCACCGTGCCCATTCAGGGCGGTTCCTTTTTCCTTTTGGAGTGGGATCACAGCCGGCGCACCCACAACACTTTGGGAGAGCTTGCCGTTTCGGTGATCCATCCCAAGCAGGTGGTGCCACAAAAGGGGGTTTATACCGCCGTGGAGGATATGGATTATATCATTCTCAAGCTGCCCCAGACCAAAGAGACGATCCGCCGCCGTTACGGTGTGGATGTTTCCGCCGAGGAGGAGCGGGAGCCGGAGGTGAAGGCCGGCGCCGGAGAAGAGGCTGCCGAGGGCCTTGTGACCCAATATGTGGCCTATTATCGCAACAAAGCCGGGGGCATCGGCATTTTTTCCTGGGTGAACGATAGGGTGTTGGAGGATCTTGAGGACTATCAGGTCCGCAGGCTCCGGCGGTGCTGCCAATGCGGCGCTGTGGAGCCTTTGGCAGGGGAGGATGCCGAGGAGACGGTGCGCTGCCCCGATTGCGGCGGTACCCGGTTTGCATCCCGGGAGGAAGCCTATGAAGAGCTTTGGACGCCGAGGATTTCTGCCCACGGTGTGGTGATCCCCGGAGCGGTGGAAGTTATGGCCAAGGTTGAGGAGACGGCGGATGAGGGAGAACCCCTTTGGGAGCGGAAAATGATGCCCACCCGAATTCCTTACTATAAGCCCAATATCTTTCCGGTGATTCTCCAAAAGAGCGTTTCCGTTTTCGGCCAGCTTTTGGGGGACAGTGATGTGGATAAGATTCGGGATCAGCAAAATACCTCGAACCGTTTGGCTTCCAAAATTTTGGATAAGCTGTTGAAGGCCGGATCCTTTGCCACGCTGCCTGCCGATGCCATGATCCGCACCGACAACGAGGATATGAAATACATCCGTCTGGAAAATGCGGCGGATAAGTCTATGATCTCCGTTTACGATATGGAGGGCAACGTTCAGCAGGATATGGCCCTTTACGCCATGATCTACGAGGAAGCCCGAAATATTATCGGCATTACCGACAGCTATCAGGGGCGTCGAGATACCACCGCCACCAGCGGCAAGGCCAAGGAATTTTCCGCCGCCCAGGCCGCAGGACGGCTGGAAAGCAAGCGGGTGATGAAACACGCCGCCTACGCCGCCCTTTTTGAAGCGATGTTTAAATTTAAGCTGGCCTATGCCGATGAACCCCGGACCGTGACCCGGCGCAACTACAACGGCGACCCGGAATACGATGCCTTTGACCGTTACGACTTTTTGGAACAGGATGAAAACGGGGAATGGTATTGGAACGATCAGTTTCTATTTGCCTGTGATACCTCGGCTTCTCTGGCCAGCAACCGGGAAGCCATGTGGCAGGAGACCCGGCTGAATTTACAGCAGGGGGCCTTTGGCGATCCGGCTGCCCTGGATACCCTGATCCTCTTCTGGGGGAAGATGGCCCAGCTTCACTACCCCGGCGCCGAAGAGACTAAGCGATATCTTATGGAGAAACAGGAGCGGGAGCGGGAGAACAGCGCCCCGGGGGTATTGCAGCCCCAAGGCAGCGGTGCGGTTGCCGGGATGGTATGATCTTAAAAAGCCCATGCTTTTGAGATATAGCAGAACCTTTGGCAGCCGCCGAAGGGGAAAGGAGGTGAGATCATGGCGAAGCAGAAGCAGAAAATGCCCCCGATGGGGTATGCCGGAAGGATCGGCAATGGCGGTTCTCAGAAGGTAGAAGCACCCTTTGCAGCAACATCCAAAGCCAAGGGGACAGTGACCAAAGATAAAAATCGTGATTAAAACAGAGAAAAGGAGCATGTATGGGAGAACCGGATTACAGCGGCGTATTTGACGCCGCAGAGGAACGCAGTGACATTGGAAATGCGGGAGCATGGGACGATGCTCCCGCACCGGAGGAAACCAACGCCGAGAAACCCGATGCCGACAAGGACGAAGCAAAGGCTGAGGAAGCCTTAACCGAGGAGGACGACCTCTTTCAGGGGTTGGGCTTTATCAACCCCTATACCGGCGGAGAAATCCGCAACCGAGAGGATTTTCTGGCCTGGAAGCGGCAGTACGCTGCGGAGCAGAAGGATGCTCCTGCCGGGGAATCGCAGCATCCCGGCGGCAATGCCGATGACGTTGGCATGCGGGAGCATATCGACGGCGAGTTGGAAAAGATCCGCCGTTGGGACCCTTCGGTTCAGGGCTTGGAGCAGATTGCCGCTTCGGAGCGTTTTGAGGAAATTTATGAGAAGGTGAAACGAGGCTACAGCCTTGCCGACGCCTTTTATCTGGCCCATGGCGAACGATTGCAAAAGCAGGCGGCGGACCGTGCCGAGCAGGCTTTGCGGAATCGCCTGCAAAGCAAGGAGCATTTGGAAAAAACCGGCTCCAGAGGAGGCAGCGAAACCGTTGTACCCAAAGAGGTAATGAAGGAGTTTCGCCGCATTTTGCCCAAAGCCGGCAGTGAGGAAATTCGCAAATTTTACCGCCGGGATCAGGCCCATTTGAAACATTAGAAAAGAAAGGAAAAAACAATGGCTTTTTTATTACACAGTATTGATGACGGACACGTACCGGCCTGGGAATATCTGCCGGTAGCAGCCATTAAACCCAAAATGGGGATGGCTTTGACCCAGAGCAGCGGCAATCTTGCCATTGCCACCGGGGTAACGGCACCCACCTATATTTCTATGGTGGAAAAGAGCACCACCTGCTCGGCCGGGGATATCATCCCGGTGATTCGTGTGACGAAGGATATGATTTTTGAAACGACGTTTTCCGCTACGGCCACTTCCTTAAAGCGCGGCGACAAGGTAAGTCTTCACGCTTCCAGCGGTTTGCAGATTACCGCCAACAAGACCGAGACCATAGACAGCAAACCTGTACCCGGAGTGGCGGAAATCGTTTCTATGGACGGCACCGCATCGGGGAGCACCGTAAGAGTGCGCTTTTGATTTTAGGGAGCACGGTCGGTGCTCCCATAGATACAGAAAAGGAGAAATCGAATGGCAAATATTACTTTTAGTGAAGGCAGCGGCCTGAACGACAGCATTTACGGCAAAAGTCAGGCTCCGCTGCGGATGTTGATCGAGAACCGCGCCGAAGCCTATGAGGAAAAATCCATCCTCAACGAAGTCTTTATGATGGATGAATCGAAGCATTGGGCGGAAAAATACACCTCCCTCACGGCAATGGACGGCTTTAGCCCCGTAGGGGAAAACGGTGCATACCCCGTTGACGGTATGCAGGAGGGATTCAGCAAGACGCTGGAGCATGTGACCTGGAAAAATTCCTTTTCCATTTCCAGAGAGATCATGGAAGACGGCAAGCTGCTGGATCTCAAGAAAAAGCCGGTGGGCTTTGTGAAATCCTACTACCGCACCAGAGAGAATCTGGGGGCTGCCCTTTTCGGCGCTGCCATTGCCGGCAATACCACTACGACTTTCCGCGGCAAGAAATTTGATGTGACCTGCGCCGACGGGCTGGGGCTTTTCAATACTTCCCACAAATCCAAGGTCAAGGGAAATGTCCAGAGCAACCTCTTTTCCAATGCCTTTTCCGCCGATGCTTTGGCCTATATGGAAGCGAAAATGCAGAACTTTAAAGGGGATAACAACGAGCTGGTGAACGTTGCTCCCAACACCATTTTGATTCCCAACGACGCGGCTTTGAAAAAGGCGGTTTTTGCCGCCATCGGCGCCGATAAGGACCCTGCCTCCGCCAACAACGGCTTTAACTTTATCTTCGGCCGCTGGAATGTGCTGGTGTGGAATTACCTCAACGCCTATGTTGCGGCAGGGGTATCTCCCTGGATTTTGGCGGATATGGAGTACAACAACGAATACGGCGGCGCGATCTTTGCCGACCGCACCCCTTTGGATATTCGCTCCACCATTGATGAAAACACCGATGCCAACGTGTGGAGAGGCTATGCCCGCTTCTCCGCCGGTTTTAACGATTGGCGCGCCTTTGCCATCGGCGGGATCAGCGGCGGCAGTGACCTTGGCTGCTGAGAAAGGGGGAGTATTCCCCCTTTTGGCCCGAATGTTTTGTGGAGGTATCTATGAAAATCGGTGAAGTACTGGACTTTGTGGATAAAATCAAGCCCAATGCCTTTGGAGAAGGAGAAAAGATCCTGTGGCTTAACGAAGTCGAGGGGATCGTTCAGACCGAGGTCCTTCTTTATGCCGCTTCTGCAGTTTATACCTACTGCGAGAGCTGCTCCGTGACGATGACGGGAGCATCCTTCCCCAATGACCATACGCTGGAACTGCCTTTGCCCCTTCGGGTCTGTGTTGGCGGTACTCTGACCATCCGAGGGCTTGAGACCTATGGGGAAAATAACCTTTCGGAGCTGGTGGTGACCTCGGTGGGAGCAAACGGCTGCCGTTTGGGCTTTCCCGAAGGAACTTTTTCCGCTGTGGGGAAGGAGGGTGATACCGGAGAAGCGGAGCTTTGTTTTGACTGCCGCAGCGTGGAGCTGATTGCGCCGAATCCCTTTCATAAGCTGTATTATGCCTATTTGATGGCGATGATCGACTTTGCCAACGGGGAATACAATAAATACAAAAATACCATGACGCTGTTTAACTCCTTTTTGAACAGCTTTATGCGGTGGTATGCCCAGAATTATCGCCCTGCCGACGGTGAATCTCCCGAAAAGGGGTACTGCGTCACCGCCTATTCTCTTGCGGTGAAGCACGGCTTTTCCGGCAGTGAATCTGATTTTCTGGACTCCCTGCGAGGGGAAAACGGCGCCGACGGTGCAACCATTCAGTCGATTTATCGCACCGCCGGAAACGGAACCTCCGGGACGACGGATACATATACTGTATTGATGAGCGACGGCCGCCGGGGTACCTTCCATGTGTACAACGGCAAGGACGGTGCTCCCGGAAAGGATGGTTCCTCAGCGGCGGGACTCTCCGAGGCCGAGATCATCACCGTATGGAACAGCGTATTTGAGTAAAAGGAGAAGAACATGGCTTTTTTGGATGAAAGCGGCTTGACTTGGCTCCTGACAAAGCTGAAAGAAAAATTTCAGGAGAAGGTTAGTGTTGCGGATATAAAAAACGATCTTACCAGCTCTGATCCGGACAGGCCCCTCTCGGCTGCCCAGGGCAAAGCCCTGAAACAGACTTTGGACCGTCTGACTCTGGCCTCCCTTGCCGGCGATGCCCAGCATCGGGTTGTGACCGATGAGGAAAAGGCGGCCTGGAACGGCAAAAGCGATTTTAGCGGCAGTTATGAGGATCTTACCGGAAAGCCGGATTTTCCCTCGGTGGATGCTCAGCTTTCTGCCACCAGCACCCATGCGGTGCAAAATAAAATCGTGAAGGCGGCTTTAGATAAGAAGGTAACTAAGGATGATTCCGGTTGGCTGAGCTATACCATGAGCTTAGGTACACCGGTGGAATACCGAATCAAAAATGATGTTGTATTTCTGCGGGGATACTCCGACAATACCGTGACGCTAACAGCAAACCAATGGACGGAAGTGGGGTACATTCCTTCGGGAAATTGGCCGTCGGAGGGCGGGTGGTATTTTACCGCCAACGGCTTCCTGGATGACCGGGTAATTTCCGGCTATGTTTCCGCCGAGGACGGTTACATTCGCCTTTATGCTACCACTGCCGTAAGCAACTGGTCTTTTGGCACGGCGTACCCCCTGACCTGAAAAAGGAGATGAAAAAATGGCTGTAAAAACCGTATCCATAAAGAAGCTGGGGCGTGAATATAAGATCTCTCCCCATTTTAAATTAAGTGAAATGGCCTGTAAGGACGGAAGCGACAAGGTTCTTTACTCCACGGAGCTGATGGAAAAGCTGGAGGAGCTTAGGGCCTATGGCGGCTTTACCGTGTCCATCAACAGCGGCTACCGCACCCCGGCCTACAATAAAAAGATCGGCGGCGCCAGCCGTTCCCAGCACGTTTTGGGAAACGCGGCGGATATCGTTGTTCGCAAGGAGGGCAAAGTGGTGGATACGAAAAAACTTTGCTGTCTTTGCCAGAGCTTGGGCTTTAAGGGCATCGGCTATATTTCCGCCAATGCCATCCACGTGGATATGCGGGCCGTAGGCTCTTACCGCGGCGATGAGCTGCGGGGATTTGCCGGGAATGTCGGCGGCGATTTTTATCGGTATTACGGCATTTCCAGAGAGGAAATTCGAGCCATGAAGGCGGCCGATGAGATAAAAGAGAAAGGAGAGGATCGCGTGGATCAAAAACAATTTGACCAAATGATGACCCATTGGATGCAGGAACAAAAGAAAAAAGCTCCCTCGGGCTGGAGTGAGGAAGCCCGTGTTTGGGCAGAAAAAAACGGCATCATCAACGGCAGCGACGAGGGCTATGAGTACGGCAGCTTCTGTACCCGGGAAATGGTGATCACCTTCCTCTATCGCTTTTATCGTCTTACCGTAGGTGATGTCAGTGACGAAGAAGGAAAGGTGATGTTAAATGCCATGCGCGATGTATTGGCAGAATTTAAGAAATAAGGCGGTGATGAGATGCTGGAAGCAGTGATCGGCTCTGTTGGCGTGCTTTTGGGGATCTTGCTCAATCGGCTTTTTGACCGTTTGAATCGCCGCGATGTTGTAGTTCGACTGGAAAAACGAGTGGAGCAGCAGGAGGCGGAGAACTGCCTCCTCTGCTACGGCCTTGCCGCCTGCCTTGACGGCTTGAATCAGTTGGGGGCAAATCATGATGTCCCCAAGGCCAAGGATCGGTTGGATAAATATTTGAATAAAAAGGCCCACAGATTGGAGGAATATTGATGTCTATCGATGCAAAAATGCTGGGACGTACCGTTGTGCTGGTCATTGCGTTGCTGAACTCGGTGCTGACGATGTGCGGCAGCAATCCTCTGGAGATCAGCGATGATACGGTTTATACTCTGGTTTCGGCAGTCTTTATGATTGGGGCGGCCCTTTGGAACTGGTGGAAAAATAACAGCATCACCCCGGCGGCAAAACGCGCCGATGATTACATGAAAACCCTGAAACAGCAGGGGAAAGGGACGGAGAATGGCTGAGTTCAGAAGCTTTGGTGAGATTCCGGATATCGGCGGCGGTTCTGTGGAGGAGTCCCTGCAAAAGCTGAGGGATTACCTCTTTCTCCTTCGGGAGCAGTTGACCTTTGTTCTCTCGAATCTGGGCAAGGAAAATCTGAACGATGCTGCCGCGGCGGAATTGAAAACCTATTTTACCCGGGATATTGCCGGGGCATTGGCCGATGAAGAAGGGCGGCTGGCCGAAATTCGGCTGGCCGCCGATGCTTTAAATCTGTCCTTTGCCGATGCCGAAGCCCGTTTATCCACGTTGGAGCAGGATGCCCGGGGCATTGCCCTGACGGTCCGGGACAAGGACGGCAAGACTTCTTCGGTAAAGCTTTCCTCCGGGGTGCTGGATCTGAAGGATCTGGTTTTTACGGTACTGGGGGAAAACGGCGGGACAAGCATTAACGGCGGCAATATCCGCACCGGTATCATTTCCGCCGTTCAGCTGGAAGGGGTTACCATTACCGGCTCGGTTCTGACTTCCACCTCGGAAACGTCAAAGATTGTTCTCAACGATGGTGTTGTGGCTTTTTACGATGGTGCCGGAGCGGTTCTCTGCGGAAATTTACGCTACGACGGCATGGGCCGGGTGTCTTTGGCTTCCCATGGTCAGGCGGATTTGCAGTTGTACAGTGACGCCGATTTGTATATCGACGCTGCCGACGGCGGTGAAATATGGCTGGGCTCCGGAGAACATACGACCCAGCGAATTTGCATCGGCAATGCCAACAGCAGTATTGAGATTTTGGGAAATGTAACGATAAACGGAAAAACATGGAGTGTGTAAAGGAGAAAAAATGAAATTAATCGAAAAGGTTTGGGCTTATCGCAGCCTGAAAGAGATGATGAAGGAAAATTGGGATTTTGCCTTTATCTATCCTCTGGTGATGCTGACCCCTCAGCTTGTCGGTGATTACGATTTCTTTTGTCGGGAAGAGCGCAAGCTGGTGCTGGAATATGGAAAAAAGGAAGCCGACGGCAGTGTGACCGTGGCCGAGGACGGTTCTTTCTTCTTTGCCGATGAAGCCGCCCGCTGTGGCTACGGCAAGGCCCATCGGGAGCTGGAAGAGCTGGAAACACCGCCGCTGCCGTCGGTGTCGGTGCCGAAGCCCCAAAGGATTCGGGGAGATTGGCTCCGCGCCATTGCTCCCTTCTGTACTTTTCAAGGAGATGAGAGCGACCATGGCTAAGCTGCCGGAACTCCCCTACGGAGACCAGATTACCCGTTCCGTTCAGCAAGCCTTTGGCGGCTATCAGCACAGCCGGGGCAGCTACGACGGGAATCTGTATGATATGAAAAATCTATCCTCGGATCATTACCCCCTTCTCGGCCCCAGACCGCCCCGGGCAGAGGTTTTGTCTTTGGAACAGTGCAACGGCATTACCGCCGTGGAGGATGTCCTTTGCTATGCCGAGGGAACAAGTTTTTATTTTGGTGATCGGGTTGTGGGGTCCGTTGCCGATTCCCCAAAGACCTTTGCCGTTTTGGGCAAGCGTTTGCTGATCTTTCCTGATAAAGTCTATTTGAATACTTCCGCTGCCGGGGTTTACTCCACTACCGAGGCTTTGGCTGCCGCTGTAGATGCCCCCCGATACGGCAGCGTCTACGCGGTAGGTTCTGCCGCTCCCTACGACCTTTATTTTTGGGATGGCAGTGACTGGGTTTTTCTGGAAAAGGAATTTGCCACGATGGAGCCGACCTTTCAGGGCGGTGTGACCTTTTTGGTGAAAGGCCGACTTTTTGAGGAGGATGCGGCGGAAAACTGCATTTATCGAAAGGATATGGATTGGAGCAATCTTTTTCGCCCCGGGGATGCCGTGACGATTCGAGGCTGTGCCAAACACCGGGAAAACAATAAGACGGCGGTGATTCGGGAGATTGACGGAGACAAGCTCTACTTTTATGAATATGCCTTCGCTTTGGACGAAGGGCTGCACTATACCGCCGATGCTCTGCTGGAAGCCGGGTCTTACGGTTTTGTTTGGGAAGGGGAAAATTATACCTTTCAGACGGACATTTCTTTGCCGCAAGGAACGGAGATTGTTTACAAAAACGGCGTACTCTATTACACCGGAGAGCAGGGCAATACCGTGGTGGAATGTACCCTTGGCGTCGGCGATACGATTTTGAAGTTTCAGAATAAAGTTTTTGATACCGAGGAAACGGCAGTGACGGTGACCCGGGAAGTGCCGGATATGGAATACCTCTGCTCCGGCAACAATCGCCTTTGGGGCTGTGCCGGAGATACCATCTACGGCTCGAAGCTGGGAGATCCCTTTAACTTTTCTGTTTTTGACGGTCTTTCCACCGACAGCTATTCCGTGGACAGCGGCAGCCCGGGTGCATTTACCGCCTGCTGCTTTTATCTGGGATATCCTCATTTTTTCAAAGAGGATCTGATCTACAAGCTCTACGGTGCAAAGCCTTCGGAATTTTCTCCGGTGGCTTCGATGACCGCCGGAGTTGCCGCCGGCAGCAGTAAAAGTCTGGCGGTGGCCGGAGAAACGTTGTTTTATCTTTCCCCCCGGGGCGTGATGGCCTATACCGGCGGTGTGCCTACTTCCCTCCAAAGCGCCTTTGGCGATCTGCGCTTTTCTCAGGGGGTTGCCGGGAGTACCGGACGGAAGTATTACCTTTCGGTACAGGATGAAAAGAAGGGACAGTACCTTTTTGTGTACGACACGGAGTACGGCCTTTGGCATCGGGAGGATGACACCGCCGCTCTTGATTTTTGTATGATCCGAGGGCTGCTCCACATGGCGGCGAAAGGCGGTAAGCTGTACGGCATCCGGGGGGACGGCGAGGATGAGGAAGCCTCTTCGGTGGCCTGGGAGGGAGAGTTTGGCGATTTTATCCAGAATTCTCCGGACAAAAAGACCGTGGTCAAGATTCAGCTGCGGGTGGAGCTGTTTTTGGGCAGCTTTTTGGATATCGCCATTTCCTATGACGACGGTCCTTTTCAGCCTGTGGCCCAGAAACTTCGCCGCTCCGGTATGGGTTCCTTTTATCTGCCGGTGATTCCCCGGCGCTGTGATCACTTTCGTTTGAAGCTTTCCGGAGCGGGACGGTGCTTCATCCATTCTCTGGCTGTGGAGTACAGCCCCGACAGTGAGATTTAAGGAGGAAAAATGAAATCGAATTATACCTATGAAGATGTAATGAAAAAGGCGGCAGCCTACGGTTTGCTGGCAGATATGAGCGATGCCGACCGTAATTTGACTATGCGCAATCCCGATGCCGGGATGACGGTGCTGGAAAGCCGTGCCGACTATTGGAATGCCGCCACCGACGATGCCCGGGCTTTGGCTCATCTGCGGGCGGAAAATGCCCGAAAGCAATACGGCGGCTATTCCGGCGGTGTAGACGGCAGCCGGTTTTATGTAACGGATATCTCGCCGATGCACTATGGCGAGACGGAAGCCCCATCCTTTTCCGACGCTTACGGACAGGATCAGGCTGAGGTGTTGGAGCGGATTTTAAATCGGGACCCCTACCGCTCGGAACAGGCGGAAAGTCAAAAGGAGCTTTTATCTCAGCTGGAAGCGGCGGCGAAGGGGGATCTTTCTCAGGATGCCGCCTTTCAGGCCTATGCGAAGCAATATCGCAGGGAAGGGCAGCGTGCCTCCGCCGATGCTTTGGGCAATGCCGCGGCGATGACCGGCGGTATTCCTTCCAGCGCTGCGGTGACGGCGGCAAGTCAGGCCGGGGATCTTTATGCCGGGAAGCTGGCGGACAAGCTCCCGGAGCTGGCCGAAGCCCGTCAGGCGCTGTTGCTTAACGCCCTCAATGCCAATCAGGCGGCGGAAGATGCCGCCTATCAGCGGTATCTCAATGATGTTGCCATGGATTATGACCGTCTGAACTCTCTGCGGGCTTTGCGCAACGACGACTATGTGCAATATCGGGATGTTCTTGCCCAGTATAACACCGACCGTGACTTTGACTATAATCAGTTTGTGGATGATATTCAGTATCAAAACAGTTTGGAACAGGCACGGCAGGCTCAGAAAAACTATGAGAATGAGCTGGAGCTGGAAAAGGGGCAATATAACGATGCGCTGTCCAAGGAAAATCAGGAGGTGCTCTGGACGGCGGCACTGTATGCCATGGAAAACTTCGGGGATTCTTCGTTGTTGAAGAAGCTGATTGAAAGGGCAAAGGGGACGTTGGCATGAGTAAAAAAGGAAAGGTCTCTGCCGCCGGGTACAGCCTTGCCCAAAAGGCTGCGGCGGCGGTGGAAAAAATAGCGCGAAAGGAAAATGTATCCCGGCCCAAGCAGTACAGCTCCTCGGCAAAAGCTCGCCGCAGTACCAATCAGGGCGAAAAAACGAAAAAGTCCGCCGGGAGCTTATCTTTGCCGGAATTATTTTCCAAGAGCAAATCTCAGAAGGTTACGCCCTTTGCCGCAAGGTTTGCCGCCTTGAGGGAGGAAACGGTAAAAAATCGAAAAGAGAGCAAAAAAGCGGCTCTCTCGGAAAAAACAGTGAAAAAGACGGCGAAGGCAGCATCTGCGGAAAAAACCGGGAAAAGCTCCGGCTTTCCCTACACCTTTTCTGCCGGGAAATCTCTGGGAGATAAAGCTCAATCCGCCGTGGAAAAGAAACGCAACAGTCAATATTTGCCGGTAAGTGATTTCCGCATTTCCTCCCTTTTTGGTGTGGATCGGGGTGATCACCGCCACAGCGGCATTGATCTGGCGGTGCCGGTAGGCACCAAGGTGGCGGCAGCCAAAAGCGGCGAGGTTTCCTTTGCCGGTTGGGGCAACGGTTACGGCTATCGTGTGATCATTGATCATCCCGATGGCACTCAGACGACCTACAACCATCTTTCGGATATCGGTGTGAAGGTGGGGGATAAGGTGACGGCGGGAAAGACCGTGGCTCTTTCCGGGAATACCGGCAATTCCACCGGCCCTCATCTTCACTTTGAAGTAAAGGTGAACGGGAAGTATGTGGACCCCGAAACCTATTATGATTTTGGCAACGGCTTACGCGCCAAGGATTCCGGTGATTTTCAATCCCAGCTCAGCGTGGCTTCCGGGACGGCGAAAAGCTCCGGGACAAGCTCCGGTACCAAGGGCAGGAGTTCCTCGGGGAGATCCTCCGGCCGCAGCAGTGCCGGTACAAAGGTGAAGCAGATCACCTTGCCTACGGCTCTTACGGCCCACACGGCGGAAAATTATTTCAATGCCACTCGAGCCTTGGCGGCAGTCCCCACCGAGGACTTTACCCCTCGGCGCTCCGGCAGCGTGAATTATTTTTCCGCAGACCTCAACCCTCTGTTGGAGCTGATGCCGACCTATCGAATCCGCAAGGGCCGCAGCTGAAAAAATCCCTGACCGTGTTTCTTCGGTCAGGGATTCTATATTCGTTTTTAGTCTTGTGATTTTTTAAGGAATACGTAGCGTTCTTTTACGCTGTTTTCGGCGGCAAGACGGGCTTCTCTTTCCTCGTCGGTTTCGAAGAAGGCTTCGATCTCAGCACGGCTCATTTTACCGAAGTCTCGCAGGATCCATTTGGTAGAGCCGATGATGGCTACCAGTACCAGAATCATAACGGGGATGGAGGTAAGAATGACCACTGCGGTGCAGCTGGAGGTTCCTGCCTGGGCATATAAAATGCAGAGGGGAGAGATGGAAAGGAGGCAGGCCCAGAATAGGCGCAGCTTCTTCACGGGGTCGGCATTGACGCCTACGTTGTGTTGGGTTGCCGCCGACATGGTGTAGGCTGCCGAATCCATTGTTGTGACCAGAAGCAGGAAGGTGCCGATGAACCAGACTGCCAGAATCACCTTAGATGCCGGTAAGGTCGCCGTTAGGGTATCGGAGATAAAGGCAAATTCGTTCCAACTGTTGTAGAAGGCATCCAGAGGCGTGGAGCCGCTGCCCAAAGCGGACCAATCGAAATTAGTGTAAAGGCTCAGGCCGTTTCCGGAAATGATGCCGAAAAATACGATATCCGCCAGGAAGCCGGAAACGATTACCGTAAGGATGATGTTGCGAATGGTGCGGCCCTTGGAGCATTTGGCAATGAAAATCCACATTACCGGTGCCAAGCCGAGCCACCATGCCCAATAGAATACGGTCCAGTCCATGGCAAAGTTTGTGCCGTAGGCGGTTCTGCCCGGGCCGACGTTAAAGAGCATGGAGAAGAAATTCTGGAATTGCAGACCCACCGAGTGCGTGGTTACGTTGATTATGTAGCCGGTGTTGCCCAGAATAAGGATCATCCCCAGCATAACGGCGCAAAAGATGATGCAGAGCCGGGAGAGATTCAAAATCCCTTTGTCGATGCCGGAAAGGGCGCTCCAGGTAAACAGTGCCGTTAAAAGAAGGATGAGGATGAAATTCATCAGGAAGCTTTCCGGTGTACCGAGGACTACATGGAGGAAATTGGCCAGCATGGGAATGCCGGTGCCGTAGGTGATGGTGAGACCGCCGAGGATGCCGACAATGAAGATGATGTTGATGACGGTTCCTAAGGGGCCTTGGACCCGTTTTTCTCCAAAGAGGCCTTCGCAGGCACCTTGAATGGTGAGACCCGGCTTGTTCATGACGAAATAACGGTAGCCGATGGGTACGATCCCGGCGGCATAAACGGCCCAGGCCGGAATGCCCCAATGGAAAAAGCTGTAGGAAAGGGCGTTGTTTGCCATGGTTTCAATGCCCCAATCAAAGGGGTATGCGCCGCCGCAAATGTACTCCGCCCATTCTACCGAGGGCCAGAAGATCATGCAGGAGCCCATGGCGGCACAGAACACCATGGCGGCATAGCCAAACCAGCCGTATTGGGGTTTGCAGCGCCCCATGCGGATGCTGCCGTACTTGGAGAATGCCAGCCAGAGCACGTAGAACATGATTCCGGCGACGATGAGAATAAAGAACCAGCCCAATTTGTAAATGACCCAATTCTTTGCCGCAGCCAAACCGGCCACGACCTGATCAGCGGCAAAAATGGTGCCGATGACCAATGCGGCCATAAGGATCAGGCTTGCGGCAATGGTGACGATGTCATATTTTTTAAACATAAACAAAAGCCTCCTTTTCTGTTTCTTTTGAAGCGTGTTTGAGACTTTCAAGGGGTTGTATTTTTTTGTTTCTCAGTACCTTCAAAGTCCTTGGCAGATTGCGATTTCCGTGCAGTATGCACAACGCCTCATTGTTTCTCTGATTTTGTTTATATTTATTGCAAAAATCATGCCAAAAGTATAAAATTTTTATTTTTATAGGAAATACCTGCTAGAAGGGCAAATAATTCCAATGAATGTTTTCATCGTTTATATGGAGATGATGAAAAAAGTGTTTAAATCTTATTGGAAATGCGATGATATGTTGCAAAAGTGCTGTAAAACGTGGTGATGAAAAAAAACATCGCTTGTGATGAAAAATTTCATGAAAAGACAAAACTCAAAGACCATGCTTTTTCTTTAGCTTGATTACCGTGCTTTGGTCGATGTGAAGTGCCTTTGCTACCTCGTAGGAGGAGTGGTAAACGCTGTAAGCCTTAGAAATCAGCTGACGCTCAATTTCGGCTTTGGCTTCTTTGAGGGGCACAATATCGGCGCAATGGATAGAGTTGGCGGTGCTTTCCTTGGTGCTGAGAAGCTCCGAAAGGGCGGCGCCGGTCAGCTCATCCCGCTCTTCAAAAATAAAGAGCCGTTCGATGATGTGCTCCAGCTCTCGAACATTTCCCGGCCAGTTATACTGCTTTAGCGGGAAAATAATGTCCTTGCTGAAGGTCTTGTTTTTTTCGTATTTCTTATTATATTGGTAGAGAAAGAACTGGGCCAGATGGATGATATCATCGCCCCAGCTGCGTAGCGGCGGAATCTTGATGGGAAAGACCTCCAAACGGTAAAAGAGGTCCTGACGGAAGGTTCCTTCCTCACTCATCCCCCGGAGATCCCGGTGGGTTGCGGTGATGATTCGGGTGTCGATGGGGATCTTTTTGTGACCGCCTACCCGGGTGATGGTCTTTTCCTGAATAAAGTCCAGGAGCTTGACCTGAACGGATAGAGGCAGTTCGCCGATTTCATCCAGAAACAGGGTGCCGTTGTTGGCCAGTTCGATCTTGCCGACCTTGCCGCCCTTTACCGCGCCGGTAAAGGCTCCTTCTTCGTAGCCGAAGAGTTCGGATTCAAAGAGGTTTTCCGGGATCATGCCGCAGTTGATCTTTACAAAAGGCCCTTTGCTGCGTTTGCTCAGCTGGTGGACCATTTTGGCAATGCCGCCTTTCCCGGTGCCGGTTTCCCCCTGGATCAGAATGATCACGTCCAGAGGTGCGACCTTCATCAGCTCATTGATGATCTGTTCGTGAACCTCGCCGATGAAAAAAGTGTCGTTTAGGGACATATAGTCGTTTTTCAATCGGGAAAGGATGCGCATTTCGTGCTGGAGATTAAAGTTTTCCTGAAGCACCGTGTTGTTGATGGCGTTCAGCTCCGCAATATCCTGAGCCGTGGTAATGACGTATTTGATTTTGCTTTTATCCTTATTGTCATCGAATACGGGAATGCCTACGGCCAGCAAATCCTTGCCGTTGTTTACTTTTTGGATGCTTTTGCAGATGCGTCGGTTCTTAAGCACCAGCGGCGCAACGGTGCTGGATAGGGTGCCGTCGCTTACCAGTTCGTCCAGAGAGCGGCCTAAAATGTTGCTTTTTAAGCAGCCGGTGAGATACTCCGATGCCGGGTTCAGATAGATCACTTTGCCCTCGATGTCTGTTACAAATATCTCGTAGAGCAGAGAATCCACCACATCTTTATAAAATCCCTCCGGTAATGTTGTTGTAGTTTTCTTGTTTTCGCCCATGGTTTTATTTCCCCTTTTGGATCATCCAAGGAGCCACATCCCAATGATTCCGCAGCCGATGCCAAAGATCGCTCCCCATATCACATCTTTTTTAAAGTGATAGCCGAGGTCTACCCTTAGCCATGCCAGTGCCATGGCCGGGAGGTACAACAGCATTGCCATGCGGGGATAAAAGTAGAAAGCTGCTGTTGTGATGGCAAAGGCGGAAAAAACGTGGCGGCTTGGGAAGGAATGCCCTTTTTTCTGTTCTTTTCCCGGCGGAGGGGAGAGGGTGGGGTCCTTTTCCCAGGGGCGGGGTGCGTTGTAAATGTGCCGCACCGCCGATACGATGAGAAAGGATACAAAACAGGTAAGACCGTAATGAATGGCGTTATTTGGTTCTTTCTGCCACAGGCTTACGGTGATTACGGGAAAAAGAATGTAAAACAGAGCGGTGATGCCTTGATTGAAATAGGATTTTAACTTCACCTTTGAAGTGTTCATAGCTCTCCTTTGTTGCTCCGCAGTGATGCTTTTTTTGCATTACCACGTTTATTATAACACAAAAGGTACAGTTTTGAAAAGCTGTACCTTTGGATTATCGTTGATAAATTTTAAGCAATGCTGCCGCATTGGCTTCCGGGATTTCCTCTAAACGGAATATGCAGTGAGGGTTGGCATGTTCGGTGTCCAGCTCCAATTCCCTTTTGAGGGTTTCTGCTTCCGGGAAGGCTTTGGCGATCTCGGAAAATCGCAATTTCTTTTTGGCCATGTTTCCGCATTCTTCGGTCAGTTCCGGTATCAACCGTTCGGTCAGGAAGGAATCGTAGGCGCAAAATGGCAGAGGGGAAAGTTTTTTCTGATCGCCGCAGGCCATATGGATGGGGTAAAACAAGCCCTTTTTTAAATCGACTCTGCCCACAAAAAGGTAGCTGCCTTCGTTAAGACTGCGGTCGTTTTCAAAGTCATGCTCCTTTTGCATATTGCGGACGTATTCCATGGATTCCATGTACCGGGATAAGCTGTTGATCAGGTTCAGGGCGGTGGTGCGGATCTTAAAGTGAATGATACGGCGGTCGTTAAGATCGTTTTCGCCCCGAAGGTAGCTTGCTTTGCAAAGATGGTCGCAAGCGCGGCTCACCACACCTTTGGTTTTTCCGATATCAATGCAGAGGTTTGTTACGCTGTCACAGGAAGCATCGTAATAGATGGAGAACAGAATATCTGCCTCGATAAGGGAGAGACCGTAAGGCTCCAGTAAAAAGCGGAGTCCTTCCCGGTATTGCTTTTGATACAATGCTTCTTTACGGTAATTTTTAATCAGCCTGAGGTTTTGTTTATTCATACTCATTTCTTCAAGGTCATATCCTTTTCTGAAAATGCCGGCAAAAGGATGATTCCTTTTGCTATGATAATACGCTGTTTAAAAAGTCCTTCGTCCGTTCTTGTTTGGGATTTCCGAATAATTCTGCCGGGCTGCCTTCTTCACAGATCACACCGTCAGCCATGAAAAGTACTCTGTCGGCAACGTCTTTTGCAAAGCCCATTTCGTGGGTGACGACGATCATGGTCATGCCGCCCTGTGCAAGCTCTTTCATGACGAGGAGTACTTCGCCGACCATTTCAGGGTCCAGAGCTGAGGTGGGTTCGTCAAAAAGCATGATGTCCGGATCCATGGCCAAAGCTCTGGCAATGGCCACACGCTGCTGTTGACCGCCGGAAAGCTGATGGGGATAGTAATCGGCTTTATCTTCCAGACCAACGCGTTTCAGCAATTCCGTTGCTCTTGCTGCGGCTTCTTCCTTCGTCATTTTTTTCAGCTCCACGGGAGCGAGCATAATGTTTTTTTTCACCGTAAGATGAGAAAAGAGGTTGAAGCTTTGGAATACCATGCCGATGCGTTCACGGACTTTGTTGATATCGGTTTTTTTGTCGGTGATCTTGATATCATCGACGATGATATCGCCGCCGGTAACTTCCTCCAGTCGGTTGAGGCAGCGCAAAAAGGTGGATTTTCCGCCGCCGGAAGGGCCGATGACGCATACGACTTCGCCCTCTTTGATCTCTGCATCAATGCCGCAGAGAACGTCAAGATCGCCGAAGGATTTATGTAAATTACTAACTTTGACTTTTTCTTTCATAATTGAATTTCTTCTCCACGTGTTTCGATATAATCATCAAAATGGAAATGATGATGAGATAGTAGCCTGCAACCATGACATAGGTTTCAAAGAAAAGGTAGGAGGAGCCTACGTAGATCTTTGCTCTGTTCACAATATCGGCAAGACCGATAACGGAAAGGATGGATGTATCCTTGATGGTGATGATAAACTGATTCACCATGGAAGGAATGGCAATTTTTACCGCCTGGGGCAGTGTTACTTTAATAAAGGTTTTGGTGCTGCTCAAGCCAAGGCTTCGGGCAGCTTCGATTTGGCCTTTGCTGACGGCACTGATCCCGCCGCGGAAGATTTCCGCAAGATAAGCACCGGCGTTGAGACTTAGAGTAATCACACCGGCGGTAAAGGCGCTGAGGCGAAAACCGGGCTGGAACATCTGAATGATCTGGGGAAAGCCAAAGTAAACGATAAAGGCCTGTACGATCATGGGGGTACCGCGAATCAGCCAGATATAAACGGCGGCAAAACCGCGCATGATCTTGTTTCTTGCCATGCCGAAAAGGCAAATCAGCAAGCCGATGGCAATCCCGATGACAATGGAGATCACCGAGATCAGGGTAGTGACCTTCAGCCCCTCCAAAAGCAATGGTGTTGCATTTTCAAATACTCTTGTAAAATCCATAGTTCGTCCTTTTAGTAATCATTGCAAAACAGATATACGGCGCGGTGGTTCACCGCGCCGAGGGTATCTGTATGAATTTTTTTCAGCTCTTATTCGCCGTAGCCGTAGTTGCTGAGGATTTCATCATATTTGCCGCTGTCTTTGATGTTTTTCAGACCGGCATTGAATTTTTCGATCAAATCGGCATTGGTGCCTTTTTTCACCGCAAAGCCATAGTGACCGGGGTTCAGAACATCGCCAACGGTTTCCAGCTTTATGCCGTCGTTTTTGATGGCCCAGCCGATAACGGAGAAGTCTTCCACGCAGGCATCGTTTGCACCGTTAATAACTGCGGTATACATGGTGGGGGAATCTTCGTAATACTGGAGTTCGTAGCCGTATTTGTCGGCGTTTTCTTCGGCATACTGTGCGCCCATGGTGCTGGTTTTTACTGCAACGGTTTTGCCGGAGAGGTCATCCCAGGATTTGATGTCGCTGCCAACGGGAGCTACGAGGATCTGGCCGTCTTCAAAGTAACCGTCGGAGAAATCGAAGGTTTCTTTTCTTTCGTCGGTAATGGTCATACCGGCAATCATGCCGTCTGCCTGACCGGACTGAACCGCACCCATGGAGGCGTCAAAGCCTTCGTTTTTCACGGTGTATTCAAAGCCCTGGTCTTCTGCGATCGCTGCTAAGATATCCATATCAAGACCGATGTACTCGTTGGTAGCATCGTCAAGGAATTCAAAGGGAGCAAAGGAGTTATCGGAGTAGATAACATAGGAGGCGTTGTCGGTGGCGGCGGTGCCGTCATCGGAACTGCCGCAGGCAGTAAAAGCAAAGCACATCATCACAGCGATGATGCATACAGCAACAATAAAACGTGTTTTCTTCATGATAGTCGTCCTTTCGTTTTCTTAATAAACCAATTCTACCAGATTTTTCCCAAAAAGAAAAGACAAAATTTATAAAAAAGAACAATAAAAATATAAAACGGAATTTATGTTACATATAAGACCAACGCATAAAATTGAAAAAAATTGCTATTTTCTCATGAAAATCGTTGCAAAGTAGGGTAAGGATGTTTTTGCACAAAACGATTTGACAAGAAAACAAAACTCAATCGGAAGGGTTACACGCTACTTTTTGAGGGTCTCCCGGACTTTTTCCAGGTAGGCCTTGGCTGCGCGGCATTGCTGTACTTTCGCTCCTCAAGGAAGGCAACATTCCGCAGCTGAGAATTGAACAGGGGAAGAAACAGAAAACAAAAGTCGCTTTGCATAAAAACACAGTCGGTATATCCGGAAAACGGAAACCGACTGTGTAATTTTTATGGTATAAAGCTTTTTATTCGGAAATGGAATTTACGGGTTTGGGGACGGATTTGAACCATTTGATAAAAAAAAGCCGACAGGATAATCTGTCGGCTTTTCGCTGGTGGAGATGAGGAGGATCGAACTCCTTACCTCTTGAATGCCATTCAAGCGCTCTCCCAAGTGAGCTACACCCCCAAGCGACTTCTATATTATACGCAATGGGTAGAGAATTGTCAAGGGTTTTTTTGAAAAAAATCAGTTGGATGGTGGTGATAATTTACTGTGAAAACGATTCTGTGACAAAATACTTTACAACTTTCAGGTGCCGCCGTATAATATTTGGGAAGGGAGCGATATTATGATAAGGAAAGAAACCGAAAAGCGGATTCTGAAATTCCGGGATGACCGGGATTGGCGGCAGTTCCACAATCCCAAAGATCTGGCCATATCCCTTTCTCTGGAGGCCGCCGAGGTGCTTGAAATTTTTCAATGGAGCGGCACGGCAACGGAGATTCCGGAAAAAAACGAAGCTTTGGCCGAGGAGATCGCCGATGTCATGATCTACTGTGAGATGCTTTGTGATCGTTTGGGGCTTTCTGCCGATGATATCATCAACCGTAAAATGACGAAAAACGAAACGAAATACAATGTGGCCAAGGCAAAGGGAAAAAGCAGAAATACACAGAACTTTGATTTTTCGGAAAATGATTTCAGTGTAAAAATTTGCGAAGTGACTTGATATAGGGTAAAAAAAGATGTATAATGTATCTCGGTGAAAATTGGACTTTAATATCGATAGGAGTAGAATATGAGAAGTATTAAGAAGAAAGAAGATGTTTTTTTCCGTCTCCTGAAAGAGGATGTCGCGCTCATTGCTGAGATCAACGATATGTATCAGGAACTGATCCGCAATTTTACCGAGGTCGGCATGAAAGCCGATATGATTAACGAAAAAGAAAGCCAGTGCGATGAAAAAGCGCATCATATTATCGAAGAACTGAATAAGGCCTTCATTACCCCCTTTGATCGGGAAGATATTTTTGTGATGGTAAAGACTCTGGACGATATTGCCGATACCATTGAGGTGGCATCTTCCTCCTTTGTTTTGTACGACACCAAAGAATTACGGGAAGGCGCTGTGGAAATGGCCGGCAATCTGGATCATGCCGTTAAAAAGCTGGTAGATCTCTTTGATGCACTGCCGAATTTCAAAAAGAACGGCCCCGGTATCAAGCAGATGTGCATTGATGTTCATTCCATTGAAAGCGTAAACGATGATCTTTATCGCAAATGCATCTATCGTCTTTTCCATAATGAGGAATCCACCCTTGAAATCATCAAGTGGAATCATCTTTATAAAACGATGGAGGATACCATCGATGTCTGTGACCATATCGCGCAGCTCACCGAAGGGATCGTGATGAAGCATGCTTAGTCCGTTGCTTATTGTTGTTATCGTTGTTGCGCTGGCCTTTGAGTTTATAAACGGCTTTCACGATACCGCCAATGCCATTGCGACTTCGGTTTATACCCGAGCCATTACGCCGGGCAAGGCCATTGCCTTGGCGGCGGTGATGAACTTTTTCGGCGCACTGGTCAGTGAAAGGGTGGCTATGACCATCTCTCAGGGACTTGTTGGTGTGGAGCCTGCCCAGTATGTGATTTTGGCAGCTTTGATCGGTGCTATTATCTGGAACCTTTTAACCTGGTTTTTCGGGATTCCCTGTAGCTCCTCCCATGCTCTGATTGGCGCTTTGGTTGGAGCGACGGTTGTTGCCTATGGCGGTGTGGAGGCAGTGCTTTGGGGCGGTGTATTGAAAAAGGTTGTGATCCCCCTCTTTACCTCTCCCATCATCGGTCTTTTTATCGGTTTTGGTTTTATGAAGCTGATTTTTTATCTGCTGCAAAATAGAACACCTCATATCGTTAACCGTTACTTTTCAAAGTTTCAAATATTGTCCGCAGCCTTTGTGGCTTATTCCCACGGGAACAACGACGCCCAGAAAACTATGGGGATGATCACTCTGGCCTTGATCGGTGCCAACCTTATTGACAGCGGCAGCGGCGTACCTCTTTGGGTTAAGGTCGTTTGCGCCGTTGTGATGGCTCTCGGTACTTCCTGCGGCGGCCGCCGTATTATGAAGACCATGGGCAACAAGGTGACCCGGTTGGAGCCGGTGGGGGGCTTTGTGGCTCAAACCTCCTCGGCGGTGGTGATTGAAGCCATGACCTTTTTAGGCGCTCCGGTCAGTACCACCCAGGTTATCACCTCGGCGGTGATGGGCGTTGGCTCTGCCCGAAGAATCTCTGCGGTAAAATGGAGCGTTGCCGGGAATATCGTTTTGGCCTGGTTTATTACGCTGCCCATTACAATGGCTCTTGGAGCCGCCATTGCCTGGTGCTTGGGACTGGTAATGTAATAGAGAAGGGAATGTGATGGAAAAATGATAAGTCCGCTGTTGATCATGGTGATCGTTATCGCGCTGGTCTTTGCTTTTGTGACCGGGTTTCACGATACCGCCAATGCCATTGCGACTTCGGTATATACCAGAGCGCTGACCCCGGGAAAAGCCATCGCTTTGGCTTCGGTAATGAATTTTATCGGCGCCCTCGTCAGCGAACGGGTCGCCATGACGATCTGTAAAGGGCTTGTTGTTACAGAGCCGGCACAATTTGTGATTTTGGCGGCTCTCCTCGGTGCCGTTTTCTGGAATTTACTCACCTGGTACTATGGGATTCCCTGCAGCTCCTCCCATGCTCTCATCGGCTCCCTTTTGGGTGCGGTGATTGTCTCTGCCGGCGGCTTTCAGGCGGTGCTTTGGGGCGGTGTGACCAATAAGGTGATCATTCCTCTGTTTACCTCGCCTTTGATCGGCCTGGTCATCGGCTATATCTTTATGAAGCTTCTTTTCTTCCTGCTGCAAAACGAAACCCATCGTTGGGTGAATCAATCCTTTTCCAAATTACAGGTTTTATCTGCGGCGTTGGTAGCCTATTCCCATGGGAACAACGACGCCCAGAAAACCATGGGGATCATCACCCTGGCACTGATTGCCTCGGATATGGCAAGTCCTGCCAACGGTGTGCCGATGTGGGTTAAGATCATTTGCGCCATTATGATGGCTCTGGGTACTGCCAGCGGCGGTCGGCGCATCATGAAAACCATGGGCAGCGGTGTGACCCGGTTGGAGCCGGTAGGCGGTTTTGCCGCCCAAACGGCATCGGCCATTGTGATCGAAGCTTCCACATTGTTTGGGATTCCGGTCAGCACCACTCAGGTTATCACCTCGGCGGTAATGGGGGTTGGGTCTGCCAAGCGCCTTTCCGCGGTGAAATGGAGCGCTGCGGCGAACATCGTTTTGACCTGGTTTATCACACTGCCGGTTACGATGGTGATCGGCGGGCTTCTCGCTTATTTGTTGGGAATGATCTTTTAAAGAACAGGCCGTTTTTATCGGAGCAACAAAAAAATGCAGCGGTAAACTGCCGTTGCAATGGGGATATAAGACAGAACATCACTGCCTGTGAGAAGGGGAAGCCGTTTTCGGCTTCCGCAGTAGGGCGGTGTTTTTTTATTGGCAGCCTCATTGAAAAGGCTGCGCTAAAATGGTATAATGAAGCCACATCATAGGAGGATATCAAATATGAGATACGAATTTAAAACCAAAGGGACCTGTTCCCAAAAAGTAATTTTTGACCTTGACGATGATATCGTTTCCAACGTGGAAGTGATCGGCGGCTGCAACGGCAACCTGAAAGGGATCTGCAGCCTTATCGACGGTCTCACCGTTCAGGAAATTTACGATAAGCTGGCAGGGATTCGCTGCCAGTCCAAGGCGACTTCCTGCCCGGATCAGATCGCCCAGGCGGTGATGATGGCCTACAAAAAAGCAGAGTAAGCCGTATTCTTTTTAGAACCATATGAATTTTTAGAGGTAGAAATTTCGGAGGTTGATTTATGGCAAAGGTTTATTGTGAGATCTGCGGTGCCAGTCTCGTTTCATCCCGTTACAGCACGTTGTATACCTGTGAAAACTGCGGCATGAAATATACGAGAACCAAGGTTCGCAAAATGTTGTCCCGGGGGCCTCGGTTTCGTACCGCAACGGTGGGGGACCCCGGAGAATTGGAAAAATGGTATTTGGAACTGGAAAAGCATATCGGTAATGAAAATCTGAAGGATGCCGAAGATGTTGCCCAGCGTATTTTGGAGATTGACCCCGAGGATGAAAAGGCCGGCGCCTTTTTGGATTCTCTGGTGAAAATGGAAAAGGAATTTCGCATCGAACGGGGTATTTTGGTGAAATATTCCGGCAGCGACCCGGAGCTTACGATCCCCGGTGGTGTTCGGGAGATCGGGGAAAAAGCTTTTGCCGAAAATACCGCTTTGGAAAAGATCACCGTACCTGTCGGAGTGCGCTCCATTGGGGAAGAGGCCTTTTCCGGCTGTAGCCATTTGAAAGAAGTGGTACTGCCCCGGGAAGGGCTGGGCTTTATCGGCTACCGCGCTTTTGCAAACTGCACGGCGCTAAAGACCATAGAGCTGCCGGACAGCATTACCTTTCTTGGTAACTATGCCTTTTACCATTGCTCTGCTTTGGCTGAAATTCATATTCCCATCCATGTGCCTTCCATTGGCAAATGCACCTTTTCCGGTTGCACTTCTTTAAAGGAAGTGGTGATTCCCAAACGCATCAAGGGCATCGGCAATAATGCTTTTCGGGATTGTGTGTCCTTGCGGCATATCGGCCCTTTGGATGAGGTGATGTTTCTGGGGGAAAATGCCTTTTTAGGCTGTGATGTGCTGGAAGCGGTGAAGGTGCCGTATCGGTTTATGAACAACGGCTGGGAAAAGTATTCCGGTTGAGGGATGCCCGGAAAGCGATAAAGACAGCCTTTACCGCCGGCGTTTCTCAATGAAGTCGGCCAGTTCCAGACAGGCATTTTTCACTTCCTCCCGGGAGAGATCCTTCAGTGCGGCTTTTGCCTTTTCCAGATATTTCCCGGCCAGGGCTGCGGCTTTTGTTGTGCCCTCCTCGGCATTTACCCGGCGCAGCAGCTCTGCCGCCGCGGCTTTGGATTTGCGGCTCTGTTTTAGCAGGCGGCTTAAGGTTTCCTTTTCCCCGGTGTTTTCCGCGGCGCAGATCAGGGGAATCGTTGCCAGGCCTTCCCGGATATCACTGCCGGTGGCTTTGCCAAAGGCGCTTTCATCGGCAATGTAGTCCAAAATATCATCGGTGATTTGAAAGGCCATCCCCAGATTTTCACCAAAGGCGGTCATGGCGGCAATGTCCTTTTCCGTTGCGCCGCCGGCTCTGGCCCCAATCTCACAGGCGGCAGCCATGAGATTCGCCGTTTTTCTGCGGATGCGCTTTAAATAGCCGCTTTTGGTCAGATCGTTGTTTTGAATAGCTTGCTGCTGGTCAAATTCTCCCCGGCACATTTCCGTTGCCGTGGTCAGGGCTATTTTCCGTATGGCGGGGTCATCCTGAGCCAATACCGCCCGAAGGGCCTTTGCCAGCATTACGTTGCCGGTATAGAGGGCGGTGGCTTTGCCGTAGGCCTTTGCCGCCGTCGGCTTCCCCCGGCGCAGTGGGGTATCGTCTACGATATCATCGTGGATCAGGCTGGCCATATGGATCATTTCCACCGCCGCCGCCATGGGGATCAACGTTTCTTTTTGGTAAGAACCGCAGTGTCCCGCCAAAAGCAGCAGCCCCGGGCGGAGCCGTTTGCCGCCGCTGTTCAGCAGGGAAAGAGCCGCTTCGGCAATGATCTCGTTTTCCCCTTGAAGCTGCTCCCCAAGAAAGGCCTCTGCCTCTTGGATCTCGGCGGCAATGAGCCGAAAAAAGGGCGGTATCTTTAATTGTTCCGTAATGATGTTTTCTGCCGTTTTCAATTGTTGCTCCTTAGCTTCCGGTAGGGGGTATAAATTTCCATGAAGTCCTCTGCGGCCTTGGGCGGCAGCAATGCTAATGCTGCTTCAATCTCTTCGCAAAGAGCCGCTGCGGTTTCTCCGGGGATGTTGATATCCTCACAGCGGCACCCCCAGAGGATGCCCAGATTTTCAGTGGCTTTGGCATAGGAAGTTAGTCTTGGCTCACTCCAGCCGGCGTTCTCTGCGGCGGTTTTGGCAATCTCCGCTAAAAAATTGCCGTAATCTTCTTTTGCGGTGGAAATCTCTTTTGCCTTGCCGATGCGGCGTTGCCGGTTTTCGTTGAAGCCGATGAGCCTGTCGGTGAGCTTTTGAGTTTCCTCGGCGGTAAGCTCCTTTGGCAGCAGAGAAAAGGTGAGAGCAAAGAGGTAGTCGCCGTAGAGCACCGCTTCTCCCGGGGAAAAGCTGCGGTTTCGTTCCAAGTCGTCCTGGATGAATACGGAAAGGGTCAGCGCCATCCAGGCTTTGGTGGCGGAATGATCTTCCCCTTCTTCGGTGGGGATTCCGTCGATGGCCGCGGCCATATCCCGACTGTAAGGCGGCAGGGCAGCGAAAAGAGCGTTTGCTTTTTCCCGAGGAAAATCTGCAATTTCTGCAAATTCTTGATAAAGTTGGTCGTAGAAGTTTCTTTTTGTCATGGATGTAGTTTATCATATTTTTGCGTAAAAAGAAACATAGGCTTTTGATTTTTTCGTGAAAAGGGGTGACACCGTAAAAATGTATCAATATCCTTCATGATTTCCCGGCATGAAAGGGGGAATAGGACAAAAGAAAAAAACTGTCCTAAATTATTTTGATAGACAAAGTGATTTGTTTATTTATTGTTTTTTCCAAAGCAGCTATAATAAATGATAAAGCGAAAATCGAAGGAATGGTGATAAAATGAAGGACAAAATCCTTGGCTGTTTTGAAGTCGTGAAAAAGAACAAGTTTATGGTTCTTGGTATTATCCTGATCCCTTTTTTGTACGCGATCCTCTATGTCAATGCTTTTTGGGACCCCGTAAATAAACTGGAAAATATGCGTATTGCCGTGATTAACATGGATGAAGGCACGGAATACGACGGGGAAGAAGTCAATTACGGTGATACGATTATGGATCGGATCACCGATGACGATACGGTGCAATGGACGAGGGAAGAACCCTCCACCTTTGCCAATGGGATCGAAAATACCGATTATAATATGGCCTTTGTCATCGACAAAGACTTCTCCAAAGACGTCATGGCGGCTGCCGACGGTGATCCGATCCAAGGGGAAATTACCTACGTGGTCGATAAGCGGAAAAACTTTATTCTCTCTCAGTATGGGAATATGATTCGCAGCACTTTCCAGACCGAAGTTTCCCAGGCGATTTCCAAAGAATACACCGAAACGATCTACGGCGGTCTGCAAAAAATGGCCGATAGCCTCAGCGAAGCGGCCGATGGCTCCAGCCAGCTGGATTCCGGTGCCAATACCGCCGCCGACGGTGTCGGAAAACTGAAAAGCGGTGCCGACACTTTAGCCGGCGGCCTTGGTACTCTTTCCGACAATCTGAATTCCGTCAACAGCAAGCTGCCGGAATTGGAAAGTAATGTGGGTACCATCTCTTCGGGGATCTCCTCTGCTCACACCGGCTCCTCGGTCATCAGCAATGGTTTGGATTCCCTGGGCGGCTCCGTTTCAACTCTGGCAGGGGTTGCCGAAGATATCAATGCCGGCCTCAGCAGTGCTTCGGGAATGATCCCGGAACTCAGCGGCAATATTTCCGCTCTTTCCGGCGGTCTTGACAGCTTGGCCGATGCGGCCTCCGGTGCGGCTTCGGCGGCATCCGCTGCCGGTTCTGCCGACGCCCTGATCGATCAGGCCATCTCCGCCATTGAAGCCGGTGAATATGATACCGCTATCAGCGCTTTGAGCGGTGCCAAAAGTTACACCTCGGCGGCTGCCGGTGCGGCTTCCACTATGGGCGGTATTTCCTCGAAGCTCAGTGCCATGTCGGATCAGGTCAGCGGTGTGGCCGAAGAAGTTGACGGCTTTTCTGCCAACGTGGATAAAATGGCCAGCGGCGCTGCAATCCTTAGCGGCGGCTTAGCAAAGGTATCCTCCGGTGTTTCCGGTCTTTCCGGTGTTTCCGGTCAGGTGGAAAGCGGTCTTTCCGCTATGAGCTCCGGGATGCCTCGACTTCAGGGTGCAATCTCCACCTTGAGCAGCGGCAGCTCTCAGATGGCCTCCGGTGCTTCCAAATTGCAAAGCGGCGCCAATCAGTTGGCTGCCGGTTTGGGTACTTTGGAAACCGGGATGTTCACCCTTGCCGAAGGTACCGATACTCTGACAACGGCAATGAACGAAGGCTATGACGAACTCAGCGGCAGCACCAAAGCTTCCACCGAAGATATGGCCGATTTCGTCAGCAATCCGACCAATACCGATGAAGCATCCTACGGCGATGCCGATACCTACGGCATGGGCTTCTCGCCCTTCTTCATCTCCCTGTCTGCATGGCTCGGCGCAGTACTCCTCTTCTTTGTAGTGCCGGTTCGTCCGCCCCATGCCAAAAGAGCTACCCGCACCGAAATGATCTTCGGGCCGATGCCGGCTTTTGCCGCGATCTCCCTCTTGCAGGGGATCTTTATTGCCGTCGGTACCCTCGTTGTCGGCGTCAATGTCAACAACGTACCCTTGCTGTTTTTGATGACGATGCTGATGTCTTTTTCCTTTGCACTGTTTATTCAGTTCCTCAATGTGGCCTTTGGGCTGCCGGGGAGAGGCTTCTCCATCATTATCCTCATCTTCCAGCTTTGCGCCTGCGGCGGTACCTTCCCGGTGGAACTCATCGGTGGTTTCTTCCGCAAGATCAGCCCCTTTATGCCTTTCACCTACAGCGTAAAGGCGCTGAAGGAAATCATGTTCGGTTCCGAACTGAGCATCATTGCCGCCAATGCCGCCGTTATCATCGGCTTTGGCGTTGTCTCCCTGATCCTCTCTCTGTTATGCTATAAAAAGGGAATGAAGTTTGACGAAGCCGCTACCGTAGAAGCTTAAAGTCAAATCGAAAATTCATCCCAAGACAAAATGCACCAAGGCAAAACGTGATATGTACCCAGTATTCTGGATACCGAGATTTAAATTGAATAATTAGCTCTTTATCATGGATGCTTCCCGAAATT